>WYBC01000039.1 GCA_011526085.1 Lysobacter sp.
CCGGCGCTCCTACAGGGGGCTGATCAGGCCCCGCCACGATCCGCAGCGGGTTCGGGTTAGCATCGGGCGCATTCACCGGAGACCCCGCATGCGCACGACCCTGCTCGCCCTGTCCCTCGCCGCCGCGCTCGGCGCGACCCTCGCCCCGACCGCGCACGCCGCCGATGCCGTGCGGCCCGAAGTGGCGCAGCAGGCGCAGTGGCTGCAGCCGAAGGTGCTGGCCTGGCGCCGCGATCTGCATCAGCACCCGGAACTGGGCAACCGCGAAGTGCGCACCTCGAAGCTCGTCGCCGACCATCTGCGTGCGCTCGGGCTGGAGGTGAAGACCGGCGTCGCCACCACCGGCGTGGTCGCGGTGCTCAAGGGCGGCAAACCCGGTCCGCGGATCGCGATCCGCGCCGACATGGACGCGCTGCCGGTGACCGAACGCAACGGCCTGCCGTTCGCGTCGAAGGCCACCTCGACCTTCCGCGGCGAGACCGTCGGCGTGATGCACGCCTGCGGCCACGACGCCCACACCTCGATCCTGATGGGCGTGGCCGAGGCGATGGCGGCGATGAAGGCCGATCTGCCGGGCGAAGTGCTGTTCGTGTTCCAGCCGGCCGAGGAAGGCCCGCCGGACGGCGAGGAAGGCGGCGCCGAGGAAATGCTGAAGCAGGGCATCTTCCGCGACTTCAGGCCCGAGGCGGTGTTCGGCCTGCACGTGTTCAGCACCCTCAACGCCGGCCAGATCGGCTGGCGCAGCGGCCCGGCGATGGCCGCCTCCGACCGCTTCAACATCGTGATCAAGGGCCGCCAGACGCACGGCTCGCGGCCGTGGGGCGGGGTCGATCCGATCGTCGCCGCGGCCGACGTGATCGGCAGCGCGCAGACGATCGTCTCCCGCCGCCAGAACATCTCGAAGCTGCCGGTGGTCGTCACCTTCGGCGCGATCAAGGGCGGCATCCGCTACAACATCATTCCCGACCAGGTCGAGCTGATCGGCACCATCCGCACCTTCGACGACGGCATGCGCGCCGCGGTGTTCAAGGACCTGCAGAACGTGGCCGAACACGTGGCCGCCGCGCACGGCGCGACCGCGGTGGCGCAGATCCCCGACACCAAGGGCAATCCGGTGACCGCGAACGATCCGGCGCTGACCGCGAAGATGCTGCCCAGCCTGGTGCGCGCGGCCGGCAGGGACAATGTGGTCGAGATGGGCCTGAACATGGGCGCCGAGGATTTCTCGTTCTACGCGCGCGAAGTGCCGGGCTTCTTCTTCTTCGTCGGCTCGACGCCGAAGGGCCAGGATCCGAACACGGCGCCGTCGAACCATTCGCCGGAATTCTTCCTCGACGAATCGGCGCTGGATGTCGGCTTCCGCGGCATGCTGCAGGTGGCGCTGGATTACCTGCACGGCGCGCAGTAAAGCGGGTGCGCGATAATGCCGGCATGAACCAGAACGACATCCGACACGGCGACATCAAGCACACCGACATCCCTCTCGGCCGCGAGGTCGCGTATCCCGACCGCTACGATCCGTCGCTGCTGTTCCCGATTCCACGGGCGCAGGCGCGCGCGGAGATCGGCGTGGACGATGCGGCGCCGCCGTTCGTCGGCCACGATCGCTGGCATGCCTACGAACTGAGCTGGCTGGACGCGCGCGGCAAACCGGTGGTCGAGACCGCGACGCTCACCGTGCCGGCGACTTCGCCGCAGCTGATCGAATCGAAATCGCTCAAGCTCTATCTGAATTCGCTCAACGGCGCGCGCTTCGAATCCACCGGCGACGTGCGCGCGGCGATCATCGCCGACCTCTCCGCCGCCGCGGGCGCGACGGTCGAAGTGGTGTTCGGCCTGCCGCCGTTCGCCGAAGCCGCGGAGGGTGCCGAATCGATCGACGGCCAGGACATCGCGATCGATCGCTACGGCCCGCCCGACGCCACCCTGCTGGCGGCCGACGACGGCGAGCGCGTCGAGGAAACCCTGCATTCGGCGCTGCTGAAATCCAACTGCCCGGTGACCGGTCAGCCCGACTGGGCCGGCGTGCGCATCGCCTATCGCGGGCCGCGGATCGATCGCGCCGGACTGCTGCGCTACCTGGTGTCGTTCCGCGATCACGCCGAGTTCCACGAGCAGTGCGTGGAGCGCATCTTCGTCGACCTGATGGCCCGTTGCCGCCCCGACACCCTGTCGGTGGAAGCGCGCTATACCCGCCGCGGCGGGCTGGACATCAACCCCTGGCGCGCGACGGCGGACGTCGACGCACCGGCCGCCGGGCGCGACGCGCGGCAATAGCGCCGATCGCGTGGATTCCGGTCGCGCGGGGAGGCGAAAAAAACACGCCATCGATATGGTTTCTTAACATCCTGCGTGTCAATGTGGACACGCCCTCCAGGCAGGAACCTTCCGCCATGACCACACCCGACAAGAAACCCGATTTCTCGAACGTGCAGACCACGGTGACCAGCACCGAACAGGTCCGCCCCGACTTCAGCAACGTCCAGACCACGGTCACCTCCACCGAAGAGATCGTCGGCGGCGAGGGCGGCGGTGGCGGCACCGGCGCGCAGACCTACACCATCGAGAAGGGCGACACGCTGTCGCACATCGCCAAACGCTTCTACGGCAAGGCGAAGTTCTGGCGCCAGATCCACGAAGCCAACCGGGACACCATCGAAGACCCCGACCGCATTTTCCCGGGACAGACGATCAAGCTGCCGGCGATCGATGTCGACGGCGACGGCGATCTCGACGACCCTTCGGCCGACTGATCGCCGATCGATCGCGGATCGATCGCATCAGGCGGCCATCGCCGCCCCAGGATTCCCACAAGACGCATCGAGGACCCATCCATGAATCGCACGCACATGTTCAAGAACACGCTTTCCCAGGCTCTGCTGATCGCCGTGATCGGCAGCGTCGCCGTCGTCGGCTGCAAGAAGAAGGAAGAAGCCGCGCCGACCCCGCCGCCGGTCGCCGCCGAACCCGCGCCCGCACCGGCCCCCGCGCCTGCGGCGACCGCATCGATCGCATCGGTCGATGTCGGCAGCGCCGTCGACGCGACGATGAAGGTCACCGCCCCCACCGCCAGCTTCAAGCCGAAGGATACGGTGCACGTGTCGATCGCCACGTCGACCAGCGACCCGGCCGCGACCGTCGCCGGCAAGGTCGGCGCCAAGCTGACCTACATGAACGGCACCGAGGAAATGGTGGTCAGCGACGAAACCCGCGACCTCAACATGACCGACAAGGGCACCACCAACTTCCAGTTCGCCAAGCCCGACGGCTGGCCGGCCGGCAAGTACAAGGTCGCGATCAGCCTCGACGGCAACGTCGTGCAGACCAAGGAATTCGACGTCGCGAAGTGATCCGCTCCGTCACGGATTCCGGCGAGAGGGCGCGGCTTCGGTCGCGCCCTTTTTGCTGTGCGTCTTTCGTACCCGCGGGCGCAACGACCCGTGCCGTCCACGCACTGGAACGCCTCCGACAATTGGAATAGTGTGGCCCGGCCGCCCTGCTCTTGCGGTTTGCGCCGATCCCCTCAGACCCACCCAGGAGTGCGACATGGCCTTCGAGCTGACGATCAACGGCAAACCGGTGTCGGTGGATGCGCCCGACGACATGCCGCTGCTGTGGGTATTGCGCGACATCGCCGGACTGACCGGCACCAAATACGGCTGCGGCATGGCCCAGTGCGGCGCCTGCACCGTGCATGTCGCCGGTCAGCCGATGCGCAGCTGCATCACGCCGGCGAGCGCGCTGGTCGGCCAACCGATCACCACGATAGAAGGGGCGACCGCCACCGGGCCGGTCGCCAAGGCGGTACAGGACGCGTGGATCGCCGGTGCGGTGGCGCAGTGCGGCTACTGCCAGAGCGGCCAGATCATGGCCGCGGTCGCGCTGCTGGAAAGCAACCGCAATCCCGGCGACGACGACATCGATGCGGCGATGGCGGGCAACCTCTGCCGCTGCGCCACCTACCAGCGGATCCGCGCGGCCATCAAGGCCGCGGCCGCCACGCTCGCCTGAGGGAGAACGGATCATGTTCAACGGTCGCAAACTCTCCGCCCTGGCCACCGCCACCGCGACGCCCACGCTGTCGCGCCGCCAGTTCGTCCTCGGCGCGAGCCTGCTGGGTTCCGCGCTGCTGGTCGGTTGCCGCATGCAGGCCGACGACAGCGATGCGCCGGCCGCCGGTGGCGCGGTCAAGCCCTCGGCAGGCTCGCCCTTCGAGGCCTACATCGCGATCGCCGCCGACGGCATCGTCACCGTGTATTCCAGCCAGTTCGACATGGGCCAGAATTCCTACCACGGCCTGGCGACGCTGGTCGCCGAAGAACTCGACGTCGCGCTGGACAAGGTGCGGGTCGAAGGCCGCGCCGGCAATCCGAAGTGGTACGGCAATCTCGCGATGGGCGGTGCGTTCCAGCTCACCGGCGGTTCCAGCAGCATGCCCTCGTCGTGGGAGCGCTACCGCAAGGCCGGCGCCGCCGCGCGCGAATTGCTGAAACAGGCCGCGGCGAAGCAGTGGAAGGTCGCCATCAGCGAACTCTCGACCGCGAACGGCGAGGTCGTGCACGCCGGCAGCGACCGCCGCGCACCCTACGGCAGCCTGATCGCCGCCGCCGCGCCGCTGCCGGTGCCCGGCGAGGTCGCGCTGAAGGACGCGAAGGCGTGGACGCTGATCGGCAAGGACGCGACCACGCGCATCGACGCGCGCGCCAAGTCCGACGGCAGCCAGGCCTACACCATCGACATCCGCTTGCCGGGCATGCTGGTCGCCACCGTGGCCCACAGCCCACGCTTCGGCGGCAAGGTCGCGTCGTTCGACGCCACCGCCGCCAAGGCGGTGCCGGGCGTGGTCGACGTGGTACAGATCTCCCGCGGCGTGGCGGTGGTGGCGAACAACACCTGGGCCGCGATCAAGGGCCGCGAGGCGCTGCAGGTGCGCTGGGACGACAGCGGCGCGGAGACGCGCTCTTCCGATGCCATGTTCACCGAATACGAGGCCCTGTCGAAGCAGGACGGCAAGGTCGCGCTGCAGCGCGGCGATGCCGCCGGCAAACTCGCCAAGGCCGCGAAGACCCTTGAAGCGACCTACCGTTTCCCCTATCTCGCGCACGCGGCGCTGGAGCCGCTGAACGCGGTGATCCACAAGGACGGCGACCGCCTGCACATCCACGGCGGGCTGCAGATGCCAGACGCGGTGCAGGCCACCTGCGCGCAGATCGCCGGCGTGAAGCCCGAACAGGTCGACCTGCACGTGATGAAGACCGGCGGCGGTTTCGGCCGGCGCGCGGTCGCCGACTGCGACGTGTTCGTCGAGGCCACCGAGATTGCCAAGGCGCTGGATTTCCGCGCGCCGATCAAGCTGCAGTGGACGCGCGAGGCCGACATGGGCGGCGGTCGCTATCGCCCGCTGCACCTGCACCGGGTGCGCGTCGGTCTCGGCGCCGACGGCACCATCAGCGGTTGGCAGCATCACATCGTCGGCCAGTCGATCATGGCCGGCACGCCGTTCGAAGCGATGATGATGAAGGACGGCATCGACCCCACGTCGACCGAAGGCGTCGCCGACACGCCGTACGCGCTGCCCGACATCGACGTGCGCATGACCCATCCGGCATCGCCGGTGCCGGTGCTGTGGTGGCGCTCGGTCGGCCACACCCACACCGCGTACGTGATGCAGACCATGCTCGACGAGATCGCGACCGCGACCGGGCAGGATCCGGTGGCGCTGCGGCTGGCGCTGCTGCCGGCGGAGGCGCGCGAACGCGCGGTGCTCTCGCTCGCCGCCGAGAAGGCGGGCTGGTCGCAGCCGGTCGCGGCCGGCCGCTTCCGCGGCGTGGCCGTGCATCAGTCGTTCGGCAGTTACGTCGCGACCGTCGCGGAAATCTCGAAGACCGCCGACGGCGGCATCCGCGTCGAGCGCTGCGTGGTGGCCTCCGATTGCGGCACCGTGATCAATCCGGACGTGGTGCGCGCGCAGATCGAAGGCGGCACCGGCTTCGGCCTGAGCGCGATGCTCGGCGAAGCCATCGCGCTGGAGAACGGCGCGCCGACCGCACTCAACTACGATGCTTACCGGGTGCTGCGGATCGATGCGATGCCGACGGTCGAGGTGCACATGCTGCCTTCGACCGCATCGCCGACCGGCATCGGCGAATGCGCGGTGCCGCCGATCGGCCCCGCGGTCGCGAACGCGATCTTCCAGGCCACCGGCAAGCGCGTGCGCGACCTGCCGTTCCTTCGGGCATGACCCCGGTGCGCGATGCCGGATGCGCTTGAGCTGTTGATCGCCAGCGCGCGGCGGAACGAAGCCTGCGCGCTGGTCACGCTGGTCGGGCTTCACGGTGCGGCCCCGCGCCGGATCGGTGCGCAGATGGCGGTGACCGCCGACGGCGACGTCGCCGGTTCGTTCTCCGGCGGCTGTCTCGACTGGTCGGTGATCGAGGAAGCGCGGCGCGCGCTGGACGAAGGCGTGAGCCGTCGCGTGCGCTACGGCGAAGATTCGCCCTACGTCGACATCGTCCTGCCCTGCGGCAGCGGACTGGACCTGCAGTTCGACGGCGCGGTGCCGGCCGCGACCGTCGACGCGATCGCGCAGGCGATGGCACGGCGCAGGCCGTTCGCACTGCGCTGGCGCGATCCGGCATCGCCGCCGGCATGCGTGTCCGACGGGATGCCGGATGCGGACGCGGTCGTCGTCCAGCGCATGCCCGCGCTGCGGTTGATGCTGGCGGGCGCCGGCGACACCCTGCTGGCGATGTGCCGGATGGCTCGCGCGGCGGACATCGAGACGATCGCATTCAGCCCGGAGCGCGACCTGCAGGCGCCGCTTGGGGCGCTCGGCGTGGATCTGCATGTCCTGCAGGCGCGGCACGCCCTGCCGCCGCCCGCATTCGAGGCCCACGCCTTCGATGCATGGACCGCCGCCATCACCCTGTTCCACGATCACGACTGGGAACTGCCGTTCCTGCAGCGCGCGCTCGCCAGCGATGCCTGTCTGGTCGGTGCGATGGGCAGCCCGCGCACGCAGGCGCTGCGCCTGGAACGGCTGCAGGCGCTCGGCGTCGACGCGGCATCGCTGGCGCGCCTGCGCAGCCCGCTGGGGTTGTTGCCGCGCGCGCGCGATCCGCACGAACTCGCGGTCTCGATCCTCGCCGAAGCGATGCAGGCCCATCGCGAGCGCTGCCATCCTGCGGAAGCGCGCACGGAACCACGCGCAACCTCCGCAGCATCCATCGACGCATGAACACCGCGATCGCGATCCTCGCGGCCGGGCGCTCCTCGCGCCTCGGTCGTCCCAAGGCGCTGGTGCCATGGCGCGGCCGTACGCTGCTGCAGCGCGCGCTCGACACCGCCGTTGCGGCCTCGCCGCGGGTGATCGTGGCGCTCGGCGCCGACGGCGATGCGCTGTGGCGCACGCTGGTCCTTCCGGCCGGCGGGGCAGGAGTCACGCGCGTCGACGTGCGCGATGCCGACGACGGCCTGTCGGCCTCGCTGCGCGCGGTGGTCGCGCATGTCGATGCGGACCCGGCGATCGAACGCCTGCTGGTGCTGCTGACCGATCAGTACGCCGTCGACGCGGCCTGGCTGCGCGCGCTGCTGGCGCTGGCGGAGGCCCATCCGCGGCGGATGATCGCGTCGCGTTACGACGGCGTGCGCGGCGTGCCGGCCGTGTTCCCGCGCGCCGCCTTCGCCGCGCTCGCGGCCCTGCGCGGCGACCAGGGCGCGCGCACGCTGCTGCGCGACGAGCACGACCCCATCGATCATCCCGCGCCGCATCCGCCCGGCGATGTCGACACGCCCGCGGACGTGCCGCACGACTGAGCGCGACTCAGCGCGCCGCGCGCCGGTACGCGCCGACGAACGCGGTCTGCCACGTCGCGCCGTCGTCGTCCGACGTGTCCCATTGCTGGATCACGCCGCCGTCGGGTTGCGGAGTCCAGACGATGCGCTGACGCTGCAGGCCGCCCTTGCCGTTGGGCAGCGCGCCTTCCATCGCCATCGCACCGTCGGCGCGCAGGCCGCCTTCGAGACGCAGGACCACGCCGTCGGCGCCGATCCAGAACTGGGTCCAGCGCCGCGACGCGCGATCGTAGACGTTGAGGCTGTGGCCGTCGCTGCCGCCCGCGTTCACCCAGTGCTCGCGCAGCGCGCAGCCGCCGGCGACCCGCACGATCGTGTTGCGGCCGACGATGCGGTCGCGCTGCGGGCCGCCGATGACGTCCCACTCGCCCAGCCAGAAATCGAACTGACGATGTTCCGGGGCCTCGCAGGCGGGCGGCGGTGTCGGCGGCGGGGACTGTGCGGACGCGTGCGCGGCGACGGCCAGCGCGACGAGCGCGCAGACGGGCAACGATCGAAAAATGCGCATGGGCGAGTCCGCGGCGGAGACGCCGTTCAGCGTAACCGCCGCCGCTGCGCCGCGATTGATCCGCCTTGGCCGCTCGCGTCCGCCGCCGGGTCGATTACCCTATCCGCCGTCTCCGCCGCAGAACCGCCATGTCCGCCACCGATCTCCTCGACGACGCCCGCCTCGAACGCCTCTCCGACCTGCTCGACACCCGCGCGGTGCCGTTCAAGGGCTTCAATCTCGAGGCGCTGGACGGCTTCCTGTCCGCGCTGGCGGTCTCGCCCGAGACCGTGCCGCCGGAAGAGTGGACACCCGCGGTCTGGGGCGGCAAACCGCCGCGCTGGGACAACGCCGAGGAAGCCGCCGAGGTCGACGCGCTGATCGCCGCGCATGCGCGCATGGTCGAACAGCGGGTGCGCTTCGACGGCGACGACCTGCCCGACCACCTCGCACCGCTGCTGTGGCTGCCCGAAGATCCGTCCGAACACGACGACGATGAACTCGATGTCGGCCACGACTGGGCCCTCGGCTTCTTCCGCGGCGTCGAACTGCGCGAAGCCGCCTGGGACGCCTGGCTCGACCAGCACGACTGGATCGAGGAGATCTTCGATCTGCTCGATCGCATCGCCAGCGGCGAGGTGCTCGGCGAAGATCCCACCGCGGAACCCGTCGCGCTCGACTACAAGGAGCGCATCGGCATCATCGCCGCGCTGCCCGGCATGCTGTCCGACCTGCACCACCACCGCATCGACGCCCTCACCCCGCGCGTCCCGCGGCGCCGCGCGATCACCCCCGACCGCAACGACCCGTGTCCCTGCGGCAGCGGCAAGAAATACAAGAAATGCCACGGCGCGTAGCCGGGTAGAGGACAGCGGTTCTCGACGACGCGGCCGGCCAACCCGGGAAATGACATCCCCGGCCGATATTCCGCGCGATACGACGGCTGCCGGGATCCCGTGCAGCCATGCACGTGCCGGCCTCAGCGCCGACGCAGTCCGCGCATGTCGTCCGCCGAGAGTTCGAAATAGTCGCGCAACTCCCCGCTATCGAGTTCGTTCGCGCACGCCTCGATCAGGGCGCGGGTGATCGGCCCGGAAGGATCGCCGCTGCGGGCGAACAGCCCCTTGAACAGGTACCAGGCGCGGCGCCGGTCGACGCCCTGCTGCGCCGCCCACAGCCGCTCGCGACGCTCGGCCGGGAACGCCACGCCGAGGCGATGATCGATCGCCAGATCGAATTCCGCGCGGCGCAATCGAAGCTCTTCCTCGCGATCCGGCATCGCCGGACCGTCGGCATGCAGCGCGACGATCCGACGCTCGTATTCCTCGGCGGAGAGCTTCGCTCCGTGCTCAGGCGCCTGCGGGTCGACGGGGGTAGGCATTCTCCAGGATCTCGGGATCGGCCAGGGTCACATCATCCCCTTTTTCGAGGTCGAGCAGCGCGGCGTAACGCGCGCCGTCCAGGACCTTGCCGACCTGGTTCTGGAACTGCAGGGTCAGGGCATCGTCGTCGCGCCGGAAGGCGTCGAGATCGCCCGACGACGCGAACCGCTGTTCCGCCGCGAGTCGCTCGTGCTCGGTCTTTTCGCGGATCTCCATCAGCGCGCCGCGGGCGCCGCCGTCGACGACTTCCCGATTCCGCGGATCGTCGCCGAGTTTGTATTCGAGGAAGAGCTCGAACTGCGCGAGCTGGAAACGCACGATCTCGTCGGTGCCGGAAACCGCGGCGAGCCGCTCTTCCGAACCCGCGTACAGCCGCAGCGATCGTTCGAGGTATGCGCGTTCGCGCGGGTCGCCGCCGTCGGTGCCGCCCGGCGCGCCGGCACCCTCCGCGTCGTCGCGGCGCCCAGCTTCGATGCAGGCATCGAGATCGCCGCCGACGCCGGCGTGGCGATCGAACGGTGCGCGGCAGAATCCCAGGATGCCGCGCGGGCGGCCGTACGCGCCGAACAGGGCCGACGACACCGAATAACCGCGGGCGCCCTGCACGGTGATGCCCGCCGGCAGCAGGATGCGGTTGGCGGCCTGATGGCAGACTCCGTTGACGAGGTAACAGGTGATGCCCGCCCGTTCGTTCGGCTCGGCGATCGCGTCCGCGCGCCGGGTGCTGCCCGGCGCGCGCCGCAATTCGGTTCCACCGGTCTTGCCGCCCCAGCAGCCCCAGGCCTTGCCGAGCGTGCCGCAGGCGACATACGTGTGATCGGCCAGTTTCAGGAACAACTGGGTCGGATAACGGAATGCGACCAGCGTGCCCATGACGCCCTCCCTGTCTCCGGTACGGTCCGGAAATCACGATACGAGTGCCGGCTGGACCAGCGTGCGATGCCTGCGTCCTGCCGGACGATCCTGAATGCGTCAACGCCGGTTCCGTCGGGTATCGGCCAATGAGGTCGTCCCATGCAGTCGATGTACGGGTGTCTTCCGACCGCGCTCGCCCGGACGTTCATGCCTGCGGCAGCGGCGCGGACAGGGACAGCATCCGCGCGAACTCGGCCGCCGGAACCGGTCTGCTGAAGTGATAGCCCTGGGCCTCATCGCATTTCAGCAACAGCAGCATCTGCGCCTGTTCCCGGGTTTCGACGCCTTCGGCCGTCACCTTGATCCCGAGCGCATGCGCCAGCGCGATGATGCTGGAGACCATGATGAATCCCTGCGGGCCGTCGGTCATCCCGGCGACGAAGGTGCGATCGATCTTGAGCGATGTGATCGGCAATTTCGCGATGTAGGACAGCGAGGAGTAGCCGGTGCCGAAATCGTCCACCGCCACCGAGACATCGAGCCGACGCAGCGCGTCGAGCATGCCGATCGTCCGGTCGATGTCGTCCATGATCACGTTCTCGGTGATCTCGAGTTCGAGCGCGCCGCCGCCGGCCTCGCCGACCGCGGACGCGATCTGCGCCACGAAGTCCGGCTGGTTGAGTTGCAGCGGCGATACGTTCACGGCGATGCGGACCGGGTCAAACCCCGCGCGCAGCCAGCCGTTGCGATCCGCGATCGCCCGCTCGACGGCCCATCTGCCGACGGCGCGGATCAATCCGGTCTCTTCGAGGACGGAGATGAAATCCGCAGGCGGAATCAGGCCCTTCTCGGGATTCTGCCATCGGATCAGCGCTTCCGCCCCGCAGATGCGGCCACCGACCAGACCGACCTTGGGCTGGTAGTGCAGCACGAATTCATCGCGCTCCATGGCGCGACGCAGCTTGCTCTCGAAGCCGAACGCCTGGGCCGCGGTGGCATTCATCTTCGGCGCGTAGAACACGTACGGCAACAGCGTATTCTTCGCCCGGCGCAGCGCTTCCTCGGCATTCAGCAACAGATTCTCCGCGTCGACACCGTCGCCGGGGAACACGGCGGCGCCGATCCTGCAACCGATGCGGATCTCTTCGCCGAAGACCACGAAGGGTTCGCCGAAGCAGCGTTCGGACAAGCGCTCGAATTCCCGGGCCAGTTCCGTGGCCGTGTGACGGCCTTCCAGTTGCAGCCCGAACAGGTCCGGCCCAAGCCTGGCGACCGAGGGATCCTGCGCATGGAGGCGGGTCGCGACCATTCGCAACAGCTCATCGCCCTCCTTCCGTCCGAAGGTCTCGTTCACGCGGCGGAAACGGATGAGATCGAGCGACATGACGACGAGATCGGGCGCGTCCCGGCCCCTGTCCGCGAGCCGCCTGGCGAGGGCGTCCAGGAACGCCAGGCGATTGGGCAGCCCGGTGAGCGAATCGTGGTGGGCGAGGTATCTGATGCGATCGGATTTCATCAAATGATCCAATGCAAAAGAAATGTCGTCCGCCAGCTTCAGCATGAGCTGCATTTCCGTGTCGTCGAAGAACCCGACGATCGGCGAATGGATGGAGAGGATGCCGATGGTCGCGTCTTCCAGCACCAGGGGGAGCAGGGCCAGTGCCGAGGATCCGGAGGCGACCAGTTTCTTCCGCGCCAGCACGCGCACGTCGTTGGCGATGTCGTTGCATACCACCGGCCGTTTGCCGGAGAGCGCGCGGCCGAGCACCCCGCCGATCTCGGGACCGATCGTCTGCAGGCGTTGCTGCAGGTCCTCGAAGAACGCATCCTCCGCACCGGCCCAGCCGACGATGCGCACGGGCGCGCACGTTTCGTCGACGACGCCGATCCAGGCCTTCGAGAAACCTCCGGTTTCGACGACGATCCTGCATGCCTGCCGGAACAGTTCCTCGCGGTCCCTGACCCGGACGATCAGGCTGTTGATGCCGCTCAACACCGCGTAGACGCGATTGAGCCGGAGGATTCGTTTCTCGATCTTCTTCTGGGCGGTGATGTCCTGCAGCGTGTTGAAGGTACGGATCCCCGCGGAACCGCCCGGCGTTTTTTCCAGGGGCTCGATGATGTGCTTGATGTTCCGCCATTTTCCGCCGCTGTTGAGCCGGTACTCGAAGTGCAGGCGTTTGGCTTCTTTCCGCGCCTTGGACATCAGCTCGGCGACGCGGGCGCGATCGTCGGGATGCACCAGCCGCACCCACTCGGCGATGCTGCGCGGATGCGAGCGACGCTCCATTCCGAGCAGCTGGGCGAAGGACTCGGAGCCGCTTTCGACCAGGCCCTCGGCATCGACGATGGCGTGGGACAGTTGCGCGAGGTCCTGGGCCCGCTTGAGCCCGGCCGCGCTTTCCGCCAATGCCGCCTCCGCCTTCAGCCTTTCGGTGACGTCGCGGATGAACAAGGTGAAGACGTCGCCCTGCGAGGTGGGCAATCTCGAGATCTTCGCCTCGATCGAGAATGTCGTGCCATCGGCGCGCATGGCCTGGACTTCGCGCCCCAGCGTCCGGCCGCGCTGGGCCTCCCGGGCGAGCGCGGCCAACGGAAGGGCGGATGCCCTGCCGGAGCGCATCGAGATGAAATCGCCGATCGGCCTGCCCATCGCGTGCTCGGGGTCGCAGCCGAACATCTCGCCCGCAGCCGCGTTGAACAGGACGATGTCCTGCCGTTCGTCGACCGCGATGATGGCGTCCATCGCCGAAGCGATCAGTCCCGACAGCCGCGCCCTCGATTCCACCAGCCCTTCGTGCGTGCGTTCGAGTTCCAGGCCCTTTTCCTCGAGCTTGCGGATCAACACCTCGCTGTATTGCTTCATGAGCGGGGCGGGCTGTTCCGGTTCGATCGCATCGATCGCGGGCGGACGCGGCGTCTTGCCCGCAGCCATCACCGCGTCGATCAGGCGTCCGCACGGCGCCGGCTTGGCGATGTAGGCGTCGGCGCCCACGGACTCCGCGAGTTTCCGATCGCTGGGGGAGTTGTAGGTGCTGGTGTAGAGGATGAAGGGCAACGCCGCCAGCGCCGGATCCCGGCGCACCTCCATGCACAGGCGATAGCCGTCCATGCGTGGCATCAGGATGTCGGAGATGACGCCGTCCACCGGCACCCGGCGCAGGATCTCCAGCGCTTCGACACCATCGACCGCCTCGACCACCTGCTGCCCTTCCGCCTCCAGTTGCGCCCGGAGGACTCTGAGGTTGATGTCGTGATCGTCGACGATCAACAGTTTCAAGCGGGCTCTCCCGACCTGAAATAGGACTGGACCTGCTGCGGGAATCTCCGGGTGTCGATCGGCTTGGTGATATAGCCATCGCATCCCGCGGCCATCGCGCGCTCCTTGTCGCCCTTCATCGCGAAGGCCGACAAGGCGACGATGGGAACGCCGCTCAGCGAAGCCGTCGCCTTCAATCGCCTGGCGAGGGTCAACCCGTCCATTCCGGGCAATCCGATGTCCATCAGGATCAGGTCCGGCACCAGATCGTCGAGAAGCTGCAGCGCCTGTTCCGCGTCGACGGCGCGTACGACGGCATGTCCCTCCATTTCCAGGACAATGGAAGCCAGCTTGAGGTTGGTCGCGTTGTCGTCGACGATCAGGATCGTCGGAATCGTTGCATTCATGGCGCTTCCGCCTGCGGCAAGTCCACCGTGAAAAGGCTCCCTTCTCCGGGTGCGCTGGCCACCGAGATCGTTCCGCCCTGGAACTCCACCAGCTTGCGCGTCAACGCGAGGCCCAGGCCCGTGCCTTCGTACCGGCGCGCGTTGCCGGAGTCGAGCTGCCTGAATTCCTGGAACAACTGTCCGATGTGCTCCGCATCGATGCCGATGCCGGTGTCCTGGACGGCCAGCAGCAACCGCGGTCCGTTCGCCCTGGCCGTGATCGCGATCGCGCCGCCGTCGTCGGTGAACTTGGCGGCATTGGACAGCAGGTTGTACAGCACCTGCTTGAACTTGTGCAGGTCGAGCACGACGGTTTCCACCGCCGGGGCGACTTCCGTTCGGACCACGATGCCTTTTTTCCGGGTCAATGGCGAAATGACCGCGCACACTTCCGCGATGGCCTTGCCGGTATCGAACCGCTCCGGGTACAGCTGGATCTTTCCGGCTTCGACCTTCGACAGATCCAGCACGTCGTTGATGAGCTGCAGCAGATGATGGCCGCTTCTGAGGATGTCGCCCAGGAACTCCTTCTGCTTCGCGTTCAAGGGTCCGACCTTCTCGTCCACGAGCACTTCGGAAAAACCGATGATGCCGTTGAGCGGCGTCCGCAGCTCGTGCGACATGCTGGCGAGGAACTCGCTCTTCATCCGGCTCGCCTGATGGAGACGCTGTTCGATCCGTTTGCGCTCGGTGATGTCCCTGATCGCGCTCGAGACGAGCGTCCCGTCCTCGGTCTCCAGCGGGCTCAGGCTGATCTCGACCGGGAATTCGGAACCGTCCCTGCGCCTGCCGAACAGATCGAGGCCGGCGCCCATCGGCCGGACCCGGGGAGCGCGAAAAAAGCCGTCGCGCCATCGCGGATGGCTTCCGCGGAAGCGTTGCGGCAACAACAGTTCGACCTTCTCGCCGATCAACTCGGTCCGCGCATAGCCGAACAGCGTTTCGGTCTGGGTGTTGACGATGACGATGTCGCCGGATCGATTGACGATGACGATGGCGTCGGGCGCGGACTCCAGCAGCCCGCGGAATTTCTGCTCCGCCTTCTTGCGGTCTCCGATATCGCGGATGGCGCTCATCACCAGCATGCCGTCGTCGGTGGCGATGGGACTCAGGCTGATCTCGACCGGAAATTCGGCGCCGTCCTTGCGCAGTCCGTACAACTCCATGCCCATGCCCATCGTGCGCGACCGCGGCTGCGAAAAATAACCATCGCGATGCCGGATGTGCGCGGCGCGGAGGCCGTGCGGCAACAGGCGTTCGATCGGCTGCCCCTGCAGCTCGCCGCCCTCGTATCCGAACAGGCGCTCGGCCTGGCTGTTGGAGAGCACGATATGACCGTCGGAGTTCACCATCACGATGCCGTCCGGCACGGACTCCAGAAGGTCCCGGAATCGTGCTTCCACCCATTTGGCATCGCGCTGCACGTTCGTATCCATCGGACACTCCACGTCCCGCAACCCTGGAGGATCGGGCCTCGCAAGCGGAGGTTCGACTATATGCCGCGACGACGTGGAGCGCAAAAATTGCGCGGTCGCTTTCCTCCACGTATTCCGGCGCGGATCATCGATGTTTTTCGATCGCTTCGCGCATTATCGAAGACCTTCTCTATCGAAGATCCTGCCCGTCGGCGATCGATGAACGGATCCGGCCGATCATGCCGGCTGCTTCGCGCGCCACGCCGCCAGCACTTCGACTTCGCGCTCGGGTTTGATGCCCGCGCGCGGGCCAGCCTTGCGGCGGTCTTCGGGCAGCGCGTCGTACCAGTCGAGCGTGGCGGCGACGGTGTCGGCGAGGCTGCGGAAGGTGAGGCCGGCGGCGATCGCCTTCGCGTTGCTGCGGGTGTGGAAGCCCGCGGAATCGCCCGCCGCCGGCACCCACACCGGCATGTCGCCCCAGGGCGAGACGTTCTGCGCTTCGAGGAAATCGGTCGGCACGAAGACGAAACGCGCGCCCTGCGTGGTCGAGGCGCGGATGCCGTACAGCATCGCGGCGGTGTCCAGCGCGTAGTCCGGGCCGATGGCGTTGTACGCGCCGCGCGCCTTCCGTTCGGCGAGGCGGATCATCCATTCGCCGAGGTCGCGCGCGTCGATGAACTTCACCGGGTCGCGACCGTCGCCGGGACAGAGCACATCGCCGCCGCGACGCATGCGCAGCGGCCAATAGGTGAAGCGATCGGTCTCGTCGCCGGGGCCGACGATCAACCCCGGGCGAATGATCGTCGCGTTCGCGCCGAAGTGTTTGCGGGTCTCGGCTTCGGTCGCCGCCTTCAAACCGGCGTATTTGCCCATGTCGGCGCGCAGCGTCGCCATCGTTTCCTTCAGCGGATCGCCGTCGAAGGGCGCCAGCGGCGCGTCCTCGTCTTCGCCGGGAATCGCGTTGCCGGCGTAGGCCGACAGGCTGGAAATCATGGTGTAGGCGCCGACGTGGCCCTTGAGCACCTTCGCCGCGTCGCGGATCCAGGCCGGCACGCTGCTGGGGTTGTCGATGACCACGTCCCAGCGCCGGCCCTTCGCGACTTCGGCCTTCAACGCGGCGTAATCGTTGACGTCGCGATCGCCGAGCAGTTGTTCGACGTGGCCGGGCCATTCGCGCTGCTTGCGGCCGCGATTGAAGATCGTGACCCGATGCCCGCGCGCCAGCGCATAGCGCACCTGGTGCGGACCGGTGAGACCGGTGCCGCCGAGGATCAGCAGGTCGAGCGGCGCGCCGGCCTTCGCCGGGGCGACCGGCTGCGCCGAGGCGTGCGCGCCGACGGCGGCGGCGGCCAGCCCGAGGGCACCGAGTTTCAGGACATCGCGTCGTTGCAGCGTCATGCGGGTGCTCCGGGGATCGATGACGGAAGCGGATGCCGCATCGTTCTCCGAAACAACGCCCGCGGCCCGTGCCGGAAGTCAGCGCGCGCGATGACGATGCGCGAACGACCTCCCCGGGACAGGCCTGCCCGGGATAGCCCTGCCCAAGACAGGCGGGGCCGGAAAGACGATGCCCCGGATCGCTCCGGGGCATCGTGCATCGACGCGTCGGCGACGCGAACGATCAACCGAGGACCAGGGTCAGGCCGAAGCGGCTGAGGATCGGGTTGATCGGCTGGAACCAGGTGATCGGGCTGGCGACGCCGCAGTTGTTGCTGCTACCGGCGGGCAGCTGGCCGCCCGAGGTCACGCCCTGGGCCTGGCCGGCACCGGTGATCCACGAACCGCCGGAGTCGCCCTGGCCGGCGCAGGCGGTGGAGCGGGTCAGACCGTTCACCACGCCCGTGCCGTAGTTGGCCGAGTTGTTGTAGGACACGATGGTGCCGCAGCGCCAGCCGGTGGTGCGGCCGGACCGGCAGACCGCCGCGCCGATCGGCGCCACGGTGCGGCCCAGCACGCGCTGCACGGTGCCGTTGTACTTGGTCACCTGGCCGAACAGGGTGTCGGTGCTGCGCACATTCGCCCAGGCCTGGTCGCCGCTCGGGTAGAACTGGCCCTGGACCGAGCCGACCAGCGTGCCCGACAGCCGCACCTGGGTGCCGACGCCGCCGCAATGGCCAGCCGTGGCGAAGCCCTTGGTGGCGCCGCGGGTGACCGCGAAGCCAATCGAGCACAGGCCGCCGCCCGACTGGTATTCGGCGCCGCCGACCACGTTGAGGAACGGCGTGGGCGCCTGGTACGGCGAAAGTTCGAAACGGATCATGTCCGGATCGATGCTGCTGGCCGCGACGAAGTCGGCCGCGCGCAGCGCATGGCCCGCGGCGACGGTCACCACGACGCGATTGTTCGGCACGTCCACGGCCCAGGCATGCACGCCGCTCAGGCGGCTCTTCTGGAACGTGCCGGCATGGATGGCGTCGAGCTCCGCCGCGGCGTTGCGCAGCTGGCGCAGGGTGTAGCGATGCTGGCGCACTTCGATGCCGCCCACGTTCGCGGCCTTGGCCGAGCCGGTGGTCGCGGCGACGTAGCGGTAATTGCCGTCGGCACCGCGCTCCAGCCAGCTGCCGGCGTAACGGTCGCCCAGCTGTTTGGTCACGCGCGCTTCGTTGACGTAAGCGGTGCGCTCGGCGTTGAAGTACTGCGCGAGCTGCGCATCGTTCATGCCGAGGTCGCGTTTCATCGCGTTGGCGACGACCTTGCTGAGAACCGGCTCGCGTTCGGCGGCGGAGGCGTTGCCGATGGCGAACGCGGCGACGGCCAGGGACAGCGCGATGGCGGTGCGGCGGGCGGGACGGCGGTGATGCGGATGAGACATGGACTTCGCTCCTTGAATGGATGTGGCATCGATGGATGTGGCATCGCGGAAGATCGGCCGCGCGTCCGGGCATGCCGGCGGCGGTCGGCGCCGGCATCCTGTCGCCGGCACCGCGCGACCCTACCGCATGCGCCGATGGCCAGGACGTGCCTGCGCTCTCAGAACGCATGCAAGCGAAAATGCATCTCAATATGCCTGGCCGCGTGTGCGGCGCAGCAATCCGCGTGCGTATGGCGATGCGCAGGCGCGAGCATGCCGCATGCGGCGCATCGCGTGCCGTGGCGCGGGCCTTTCCCCCACCCCCCGGACCCGCGACAATAGCGGTCTTGGCCGACACCACCGTCGGCCTTCATGGAGAGCGTATGGCCGACTTCACCCCCACGGTGCCCGCTGGCGGCGCCAAGATCACCAAGACACCGACCGGGCTGGTCGTTCCGGATCGTCCGATCATCCCGTTCATCGAAGGCGACGGCACCGGTCCGGACATCTGGCGCGCCAGCGTGCGCGTGCTGGACGCCGCGGTCGCCAAGGCCTACGGCGGCACGAAGAAGATCGAGTGGATGGAAGTCCTCGCCGGCGAAAAGGCGTTCAACGCCACCGGCAACTGGCTGCCCGACGCCACCGTCGAGGCCTGCCGCGAATATCTCGTCAGCATCAAGGGCCCGCTGACCACGCCGGTCGGCGGCGGCATCCGCTCGCTCAACGTCGCGCTGCGCCAGATGCTCGACCTGTTCGTCTGCCTGCGCCCGGTGCGCTGGTTCGAAGGCGTGCCTTCGCCGGTGAAGAAGCCGGGCGACGTCGACATGGTGATCTTCCGCGAGAACACCGAGGACATCTACGCCGGCATCGAGTTCGAACCGGGCTCGGCCGACGCGCAGAAGGTGCTGGATTTCCTGCAGAAGGAATTCCCCAAGGGCTTCGACAAGATCCGTTTCGGCACCAAGGCGAAGACCGACGAGTGGAACAAGGCGCTCGAAGGCATCGGCGCCCCGGCGCGCGACCTCCCGGTGCAGGTCGGCGTCGGCATCAAGCCGGTGTCCTACCTGGGCACCGAGCGTCTGGTGCACAGCGCGATCGCGTATGCGATCGAGAACAAGCGCAAGTCGGTGACCCTGGTCCACAAGGGCAACATCATGAAGTTCACCGAAGGCGCGTTCCGCGACTTCGGCTACAAGGTCGCGCGCGACTTCTTCGGCGCGGTCGAACTCGACGGCGGCCCGTGGCACGTGATTCCCGAGGGCAGGCCCGGCGCCGGCATCGTGATCAAGGACGCCATCGCCGACGCCTTCCTGCAGCAGATCCTGCTGCGCCCGAAGGAATACGACGTCTCGGCCACGCTCAACCTCAACGGCGATTACCTGTCCGACGCGCTGGCCGCGCAGGTCGGCGGCATCGGCATCGCGCCGGGCGCGAACATCAACACGGTCACCGGCCACGGCGTGTTCGAAGCCACCCACGGCACCGCGCCGAAGTACGCCGACCTCGACAAGGTCAACCCGGGTTCGGTGATCCTGTCGGGCGAGATGATGCTGCGTTACATGGGCTGGACCGAAGCGGCCGACGCGATCATCAAGGCGATGGACGGCGCGATCGCCAGCAAGCGCGTCACCTACGACTTCGCCCGCCTGATGGACGGCGCCACCGAAGTGAAGTGCAGCGAGTTCGCGGACGAGATCATCAAGCATCTCTGATGCCGCAAGCGGTTCGCAAAGCGCCCGGCGAACGCCGGGCGCTTTGCATTGCGGGCGATGGAACGACACCCGCATTCCCCGCATCCGCGCCGGTTCCGGGGGGATGCACTAACGTATGACGCCGTACATCGGCTAGGGTTGGCTCATGGAAGCGCAACAAGCCCTGTTCCTGGTCATCCTGACCGCCACGCTGGCGTTGTTCGTCAGCGAAAAACTGCGCGTGGACCTCGTGGCGATGCTGGCCCTGCTGGCGTTGACCCTGACCGGCATCCTGGACCCGAAGCAGGCGCTGTCCGGGTTTTCCAGCGAACCGGCGATCATCGTGGCGGCGGTGTTCGTGCTATCGGCGGGATTGTCGGCCACCGGCATCACCGACCGCATCGGCGCCGGCATCGCGCGCGCGGCCGGCGGCAGCGAGTGGCGCACGATCGCGGTGGTGATGCCCGCGACCGCGGCGCTCGCGGCGTTCTCGCATCACGTGATGGTCACCGCGATGATGCTGCCCATCCTGATGCGACTGGCGCGCGACCAGAAGCTGGCGACCTCCCGCCTGTTGATGCCGATGTCGCTGGCCGCATCGCTGGGCACCACGCTGACGCTGATCAGCGCGCCCGCGTTCCTGCTGGCCAACGATCTGCTCGAACGCGACGGGCAACCGTCGCTGGACATCTTCGCGATCACGCCGATCGGCGTGGTGCTGGTGCTGCTGGGGACCGTGTACATGCTGCTGGCCCGCTGGCTGGTGCCCAAGCGCAGCGGCGAATCCACGCAATCCGACTACCTGCGCCTGGAACGCTATTACACCGAACTGCTGGTGGAAGCGGATTCTCCCTGGATCGGCAAGACCCGCGCCGCTTTCGAGAAGACCTTCGGCGACCGCCTGCAGGTGGTGGACTGGCTGCGTCACGGCGTGCGCCGCAGGCAACAGCACACCGACAGTCCGTTCGAGGCCGGCGACGTGCTGCTGGTGCGCGCCTCGCCGGACGAAATCGCGTCGATCAAGGACGAACCCGGGCTCGCGCTGCATGCGGTCGCCAAGTACGGCGAACAGCCCGACGCCGCGTACAAGCCCGAACTGCTCGGCGAAGAACAGCTGGTGCAGGCGATCGTGGCGCCGCACTCAGAATTCATCGGCCGCAGCGTGGCCAGCGTCGACTTCCTGCGCAGCCTCGGCGTGGTGGTCGTGGGCCTGTGGCGCAAGGAAGGCTGGCTGCACGGCGAACTGTCCGAAATGCCGCTGCAGGAAGGCGATCTGCTGGTGCTGTGGGGCCGACAGCAGAATTACGAACAGCTGTCCTCGCATCACGGCTTCCTGATGCTGATGCCGTTCGACGGGCAGAAGAAGACCCGCAGCCGCGCGCCGCTCGCGCTGCTGATCATGGCCGCGGCGATCGTCGCCTCCGCCACCGAACTGCTGCAGCCGCAGATCGCGTTCCTGGCGGGCGCGGCGGCGATGGTGCTCACGCGCTGCGTCGGCGTGGAGCAGGCCTATCGCGAGATCGACGTGCGCATTTTCGTGATGATCGCCGGCGTGATTCCGCTGGGCATCGCCATGGAACGCACCGGCACCGCATCGCTGTTCGCCGACTACCTGCTGGGCCACGCGGCGCACTGGTCGCCGCTGACCCTGCTGCTGGTGATGTTCGGCGCCGCCGCGCTGCTGACCCAGATCCTCTCCGACGCCGCCACGACCGTGCTGCTGTGCCCGATCGCGCTGGCGCTGGCCGAAGGCCTGGGCCTGCCGCCGACGCCGTTCGTCGTGTGCACGGCGGTGGGCGCGGTGGCCTCGTTCCTCACGCCCATCGGCCATCACGGCAACCTGCTGATCCTCAACCCAGGCCAGTACACCTTCGGCGATTTCCTCCGCGTCGGCGCGCCGCTGACGCTGCTGATCGCGCTGACCACCGCCTGGCTCGCGCGCTGGATCTGGCTGGGCGGCCCGCTGCTGCCGATGTGAGCGGCGTCTGTCGCATGTCGTGCCGGTAGAGCGGCCTTCAGGCCGCTGCTTCTATCGCAAACAACAGCGGCCTGGTTTTCAACAGTCGAAAGACTGGTCAGGCCACTCTACCGCATCGACGCACCGACGGTTTACGAAAAAGCCCGGCGATCGCCTGGCTTTTTCCGCTTGACCCGCCCTGTGCGATGTCCCCATCGGCTCGAAGCCAAGGTCTTACGATCGCAAACGAGCGCATGAACGAAAGGGCAATAAAACGTCCATCGTAGGGTGGAACCGCCGAAGGCGATTCCGCCATCAAGCAACGGGCGACGCTTCCCTAAGTGCATTGCCATCGCTCACTTCTTCAAGCCTGCGACCACTTCCGACACGCTCAGTCCCAGCTCGAGCTGAAGGCGCACGTATTCGCGCTCCTTGCGCGACAGCTTGCGGCCCATCTCGATACGCACATCCTCGGCTTCCAGAATGCGCAGCAGCCTGGGCATCGCGGAGCCGATGGCGTCAGGCCCGTAACCCGCTTCGCGCAAGGCCGCAGTCAGAAGGGCTTTTATATCCATGGTGCGTCCAGATCGATTCGAGGCACTGCATTGTGCACCAGGGGATACGTGCATTTCATGAGCGAATTGCCCGGGTACGTGCACGGCACGCACCCGGGAGAACGCAAGCGGTCAAGTATCGGTAATGGTTCATGATCAAAAGGCCCGGGTGTGGCCTTCGGCCTTATCCGGGCGACTGACTGTCTGTCTGTTGCATTCAGTGCCGGTGGAGCGGCCTTCAGGCCGCTGTTTCTACCCAAAAGAGCAGCGGCCTGAAGACCACTCTGCCGGGCAGAAGCGCAGACGCAAGAAAAAGCCCGGCATTCGCCGGGCTTTTTCCGCTTCCGCCACGATGCGGCTTACGCCGAAATCGCGAGCTTTTCCTGGCGGTAGCGCCAGATCGCCGCGATCCACAGCACCGCGGCCAGCGCGAAGGCGCAGCCGAGATAGATCGCCCATTGTTCGGGCGATGCGGTCTCGCCGCGCGTCGCCTTCACCAGCATCTGGTTCTGCGACAGGAACGGGACGGCGTATTGCCACAGGTCCTGGTCCTTCAGCGGATACGCCATCAGCGCGTAGCCCGGCAGCATCGGCATGAACATCAGCCAGACCATGTGGCTCTGCGCTTCCTTCATGCTCTTGGCGCCGGCCGAGATGAAGGTGAGCAGCGCGGTGCCGATCAGCACCATCGGCGCCAGCACCAGCAGCATGCGGCCGATCGCCGGGAACGACACGTCGAGCGCGCTGGCCATCGCGCTGGTGGACAACGCCGCGCTGAGCTTGAACGACAACAGCGTGAGCACCACGCTGGCGACGCCGATCAGGCCCGCCGCGGCCATCTTGCCGCTGACCAGACTGGCGCGCGACACCGGCGTGGCCAGCAGCGGTTCGAGCGACTGGCGTTCGCGTTCGCCGGCGGTCACGTCCATGGTCAGGTTGGCGCCGCCCATGAACGCGAACAGCACCAGGATCAGCGGCAGGATGATCGACATCAGCCGGCCCTGTTTCGCTTCCGGCGTGGCCACGTCGCGCTGCGCCACCATCACCGATTGCGCGAGCGCGGGATTCAGGCCGCGCGCCACCAGCCGCAGCGCGCCGACCTGACGGCTGTAGCCGTTGAGCGCCGCGCGCAGGCGTTCCACCGGCACATCGGCGTTGGTGCGGGTGGTGTCGGCGACGATCTCGACCTTCGCTGGCCGGCTGGCGCGCCAGTCTTCGGCGAAGTCCGGTGCGATGACCAGGGCCACGTCTTCGTCCTGGTTGCGGATGGCCGCGACCAGATCCTTCGGCGGCGCCTTGGCGCGGATGTCCTGGGTGGCGAGGAAGGCGATCAGGTTCGGCGCGTAGTCCGCGCCGACCACCGGGATCTCCAGCGGTTTCTCCAGCTGGGTGCTGACCCGCGCTTCCATCAGCTTGCCCATGCCCAGCATCAACAGCGGATAGACCAGCGGGCCGAGCAGCAGCGCCATCAGGAAGGTGCGGCGGTCGCGGACGAAGTCGCGCAGTTCCTTGCGGAACACGGTGACGAATGCGGAGAAGGACGAGGTGCTCATGCGTGCAGGCCCTCCTCCGAGCCGATCAGTTTGACGAACGCGTCTTCGAGATTGTCGTGGCCCGCGCGCGCGCGCAGTTCGTCCGGCGTGCCGGTGGCCTTCACTTCGCCGCCAGCGATCACGACGATGCGATCGCACAGCGCGGCGACCTCCTGCATGATGTGGCTGGAGAAGATCACGCAGCGGCCTTCGGCGCGCAGCTGCAGCAGGAAGTTGCGCAGGCCGCGGGTGGTCATCACGTCGAGGCCGTTGGTGGGTTCGTCGAGGATCACGTTCTTCGGATCGTGCACCAGCGCGCGCGCGATCGCGGTCTTGGTGCGCTGGCCCTGCGAGAAGCCTTCGGTGCGGCGGTCGAGGAAATCCTCCATGCCCAGCGCTTCCGACATCCGCGCGGTGCGCTGCGCGATGGTCGCCGCGTCCAGCCCGTGCAATTCGCCGAAATAGGCGATGTTCTCGCGCGCGGTCAGGCGCTTGTAGACGCCGCGCGCATCCGGCAGCACGCCGAGGCGGCGGCGCACCGCGGTCGCGTCCTTCGCCACGTCGATGCCGTCGACGCTCACGCTGCCCTCGTCGGGCGACATCAGCGTGTAGAGCATGCGCAGCGTGGTGGTCTTGCCGGCGCCGTTGGGGCCGAGCAGACCGGTGATCTCGCCGTCGCGCGCGTCGAAACTCACGCCGCGCACGGCCTGGACGAGACCGGTCTTGGTCTTGAACGCCTTGTGCAGATTCTGGACCTGGATCATGGGAACCTCGGAATGCTTGGAGGATGCTTCGTGATGATGTTTCGTGGCCGGGCCACCGATCCATCGGTCGGCGCCGAGCGCGAGCGAAGAGGTCGGCAGTGTCCCCCGAGTCGGGGGACCGCGCCGCAACGCGGCGCGAGGGGGTTGGAGGTACGTCGGCGCTTCCGGGGCGACGACCGTTCAAGCGAAGTCGAATTCGATCAAGGCTCCCAGCCGTAATAGCCCGCGAACGGCGGCGACGCCTTCAGCCGTTTCAGGCACTCGGCATCGAGCGCTTTCGCGTCGGCGGTTTCGACGAACTGCGCGTACAGCTTCGGCATGCAGCCGGTGGTGAGCACGCTGTGGCCCTGGCCCGGCAGCACCAGATGGCGGCCCTTCGGCAGGGTCTTCACCACTTCGTCGCCATAGCGCGGCGGCGTGACCGGATCGAGTTCGCCGCTGATCGCCAGCACCGGTACATCGCCCGACAGCGGTTTGCGGAAGTCCGGATCGCGCGTGCCCTTGGGCCACACCGCGCACTGCGCCTGGATGAACTCGGCGATGCTGTTGCCCATGATCGTGTTCTCGTCTTCGGGCCGCGACCGGATCTCCGGATCCTCGGTGCAGCTCACCGACAGATGCATGCCCAGCGCCATCGAATCGCCGACATCGCCGCTCAGCGCGCGCGCCTGCGACAACAGGGTTTCGTAACGGCCCTGCGCGGCGTCGTGCAGGATCAGCGGCAGCATCGACGCCGATTCCGGGCGATAGGCGTAGAAGCGCAGCAGCGCGCCCAGATGCGCGAAGCGCGGCACTTCCTCGCGCCATTCGCCGCTGGTCGGGTCGCGATAGCGCACCGCCGCCAGGCCGCCGCCCTGCAGCGTGGCGCGCACCTGCGCGAGCAGCGTCGCCGGATCGCCGATGTTGCGCTTGCAGGCGGCATCGGCGACGCAGCGCGCGAACTGGCGCTTGATCGCGGCATCGAGGTTCTGCGCGTGTTCCTGGCCCAGCACCAGCGTGTTCGGCGCGATCGAATCGAGTGTGACCGTGCGCGTGTGCTTCGGATAGCGCGCCGCGTACTGCTGGGCGACGCGGGTGCCGTAGGAAATGCCGGCGAGGTTGAGCCGGTCGACGCCGATCGATTCGCGCAGCAGGTCGAGATCGCGGATGTGTTCGGCGGTGCCGTAGAGACGCAGGTCGGCGTTCTTCGCCAGGCGGTCGCGACAGCGTTCGGTCAGTGCGCGCATCCGCGCGGGATCTTCGGATTCGGCCGAGGTGTCGTCCAGTCCGGTCAGCTCCTCGCACTGCAGCAGATGCGAACCGCCGGTGCCGCGCGCGTCCATCAGCAGCACGTTGCGGCTGCGGCGCACGTCGCCGAGCGCATCGTGCAGCATCGGATAACTGTCGAGGATCGATTGGCCCGGGCCACCGGCGATGATCACCACCGGATCGGCGGCCGCCAGGTTCTTCGCCGGAATCATCGCCACCGCCAGGCCGATCCTGCGGCCGTCCGGCGCCGCGGGATTCTCGGGCGCCATCAGCGTGGCGCACTGCGCGTCCACGCTCTGGCCGGTGTCGCCGCCCAGGGTGCAGGGCTTGAACACCAGGCGGCCGTAGCGCAGATCGCCCTTGGCGTCGGTCTTCGGGGTCACGGGTTTTTCGGCCTTCCCGCCGCAGGCGACGAGCGCCAGGGCGAGAACGGTCAGGGACAGGGGTCTGAGCATTGCGGGAACTCCGGTGCGGATCGTGTGCGGGCCCTCGGGCCCGGCGTCGGGAATCATGACGCGGAACGGTGGCCGATGTGACCACGACGGCTGTGATCAGGACAGATGTGAAGGGATGGATGGGCGCAACGCGCGAAGATCGCCGCGGTCATGCCGCGGCCGGCCGCGCGGACGCCGCCTCGGCCTCCTGCCGCAGCGACGCCAGTTCGTCCTGCAGGAACGGCACGCTGCCGGCGTCGCTGCAGGCCTGCAATCCGCGTTCGCCGCGTGCGATCGCAGCGAGCGCGGCCTGCGCATCGCCTGCGGCGAGCGCGAGCGCCGCTTCGGTGAGCGCGCGCGACGCCGGCTCCACCACGCCGCCGCCGGCGCGCGCATGCCAGGCCTGCGCGGTCGCGAGATCATGGCGATAGCGCACGGAGAAGTAGGCGATCTCGTTCGCCAGCGCCTGCCGGAATCCGGCCGGGTAGGCGTCGTGGCCGGCGGCCACGCGATCGATCCATTCCGCGGCGGCGGCGAGGTCGCGGCGATCCAGCGCGACCTGATAGGCCATCAGCGCGGCACCGGTGTCGCGCAGGGGTTCGTCGCCGGCGAGCGCCAGCGCACGCGCCAGCGGCGCGGGATCGCGATCGCGCGGGCGCACGCCCGACAGGCTTTCGGCATACGCGGCCATCAGCATCGCGCGCTGTTCGACCGCAGCGCCGCCGCGCAGCAGTTCGATGCACTGTCGTCCGTCGCTGAGAAACCCGCCGGCGCGCATCGGCAGCGCGGTGGCGACGAAGATCATCGTCGACATCAGGGCGAGGATCAGCAGATGCGCGGACACGCGGCCATCGAATGCGTTCGACAGCGCGAACGCCGACAGCGCCAGCAGCAGACTGGCCAGCGGTCCGCCGATCACCAGCGGCAACAACTGGCCGCGGATCGGCCGCTGCGGATCGGGCAGGGCCGCGGCGAGACCGCCCATGGTCTGCCCGCTGAAGAACCAGTCGAGCTTCACGCCCGACACCGTGCGCCGCAGGCGCAGCGGACCGACGATCAACAGCAGGAACCGCATGCCGCGCGACAGGCCGCCGGCGAGATGCCCGAGTTCGTGCACCAGGATCACGACGAAGAAGGTCAGCGGCAACAGCAGCAGATCGAATCCGCCGAGGGCGCCGAGACCGTGCTCGAGCCAACCGCCGTGCGCGAGACGCTTGCCGACCAGAATGCCGCCATACCCGAGGGCGGCACCGGCCAGCGCCGGCAACAGCACGGCAGCGAACCGGCGTGCGCGCGATGCCGGTGCGGCAGGCGGCGGCGCGGCGCCCGGCGCGGCGGGCGTGACATCGTCGGACATGCATGGACTCCTGGCGCGTTGCGGCGCCGGATGGCGTCCGCCTGTGGACAGGACGAGGATTCCGGGCGGTTGTGACCGCCCGCAGCCTCACTTGCTGCTGACGTACTTCTCGCGGCGAATGTGCGGCACCGGCAGGTGGTGGCCTTTCAGCGTCTCGAAGCAGGCGTCGACCATGTTCGGATTGCCGCAGAGGTAGGCGATGTCGCCGTCGGCCTGCGGCGCGAATTCGGCCAGCTGGTCCTGCACGTAGCCCTTGCGCACGTCGGCGTGCGCGTGCGGCGAATCGGCCGCCGGCAGTTCGCGCGAGAAACACGGCACGAAACGGAAGCCCGGATGCGCGTTCGCGAAAGCGCGGAATTCGTCGCCGTACAGCAGCTCTTCGGGCGTGCGCGCGCCGAACAGCAGCACCACTTCGATCCCGCGGCCGGCGATCTGTTCGGCCAGTTGCGGCAGCATCGCGCGATACGGGGTGACGCCGGTGCCGGTGCCGATCAGCAGATAGCGGCGATTGGCGTCGTTCGGCATCAGGCAGAACCGGCCGTAGGGGCCGCTGGCCTGGATGGTGCCGCCTTCGGGCAGGTCCTCGAACAGCGCGGTGGCCGCGCCGCCGGTGACGTAACTGACCGCGATCTCCACCGCTTCGTCCGGCGGCCGGCCATGGTCGCGCCGGGTCGCGAGCGAATAGCTGCGCTTGGTCGCGGTGCCGTCGGGATAGTGGAAATGCACCTGCAGGAATTGGCCCGGGATGTAGTCCAGCGGCTCGCCATCGTCGCGGACGAATCCGAGATGGGCGACGGTGGGGGCCAGCATCCTGCGGCCGACGAGCTTGAGCGGGAAATGGGCGGGCACGGTGATGTCTTGGAATGGAGTGTTGTCCGGCCGATCCCGGCCGGGCGCCTATACTAACCGTTCCGCCGCGCCCCCTGCCGCACGCCCCGTGCGGGCTCCCGTCCGCGGCGCAGAGGACCCCCGATGACTGCCGCATCCGCCTCCCCGCCCAGCGGGCCCGCCACCGGACACGACGCCCCGGCGCTGTCGATCCGCGATCTGCGCAAGACCTACGACAACGGCGTGGAGGCCCTGAAGGGCGTCTCGCTGGATGTCGCCCCGGGCGATTTCTACGCCCTGCTCGGCCCCAACGGCGCCGGCAAGTCGACCCTGATCGGCGTGACCAGTTCGCTGGTGAACAAGACCGCCGGCGAGGTCCGGATCTTCGGCGTCGACATCGTCGCCGACCGCGACGCCGCGATGCGCCTGATCGGCCTGGTGCCGCAGGAAATCAACTTCAACATGTTCGAGAAGCCGTTCGATATCTGCGTGAACTACGCCGGTTTCTACGGCGTGCCGCGCGAGGCGGCGAAGGCGCGCGCCGAACAGGTGCTGAAGGACGCGCAGCTGTGGGACAAGGCCGACAAGATGAGCCGCACGCTCTCCGGCGGCATGAAACGGCGGTTGATGATCGCGCGCGCGATGATGACCTCGCCGCGGCTGCTGATCCTGGACGAACCCACCGCCGGCGTCGACATCGAGATCCGCCGCGGGATGTGGAAGACGCTGAAGGAGATCAACGCCTCCGGCACCACCATCATCCTCACCACGCACTATCTGGAAGAGGCCGAAAACCTCTGCCGCAATCTCGCGATCATCGACAAGGGCCGGATCGTCGAACAGGGGCCGATGAAGGCGCTGCTGGCGAAACTCGATGTCGAAGGCTTCCTGCTGGACATCGACGGCAACCTGCCGGCGCAGCTGCCCGCGATCGCGGGCGCGACCCTGGTCGCCGCCGACGACCACACTCTGGACATCGACATGCCGCGCGCGATGGACCTCAACGGCGTGTTCGCCGCGCTCGATGCCGCCGGCATCCGCGTGCGTTCGATGCGCACCAAGACCAACCGGCTGGAGGAACTGTTCGTGCGATTGACCGGCAACGACCACGGCGGCGACAAGGCGGTGGCGGCATGAAGACCGAATCGATGACCATCGGCCAGCGCCACCGCATCGCGCTGCTCACCATCGTCCGCCGCGAAGTCAGCCGGATCCTGCGCATCTGGGGCCAGACCCTGGTGCCGCCGGCGATCACGATGACTCTGTATTTCCTGATCTTCGGCGGCCTGATCGGTTCGCGCGTCGGCGAGATGGACGGCATCCGCTACATGGATTTCATCGTCCCCGGCCTGGTGATGATGAGCATCATCCAGAACAGCTACGGCAACATCTCATCGAGTTTCTTCGGCGCCAAGTTCGGCCGCCACGTCGAGGAACTGCTGGTCAGCCCGATGCCGGCCTGGGTGATCCTAGGCGGCTACGTCGCCGGCGCGGTGCTGCGCGGGCTGATGGTCGGCGCGATCGTGCTGGTGATCGCGATGTTCTTCACCAAGGTCCGCGTGCCGCATCCGCTGGTGACGCTGAGCACGGTGATCCTGGGCGCGACCATCTTCTCGCTCGCCGGGTTCGTCAACGCGGTCTACGCGAAGAAGTTCGACGACATCGCGATCGTGCCGACCTTCATCCTCACCCCGCTGACCTATCTCGGCGGCGTGTTCTATTCGGTGAAGCTGCTGCCCGGCTGGGCCGAGGCCGCGACCCATCTCAACCCGATCTTCTACATGGTCAACGCCTTCCGCTACGGCCTGCTCGGCGTCTCCGACGTGCCGCTGTGGCTCGCGTATGCGCTGATGCTGGGCTTCGTGGTCGCGCTCGGCGGGCTGGGCCTGTGGCTGTTGAAGCGCGGCGTGGGGTTGCGGAGCTGAGGGACATCCGCGGGCAATCGCACTCGACGGCACCCGCACAACGCCGGCGCAGGCCGGCGCTGCTGCTGCATGCGGCATGCACGACGCGCCACGACGGGAGTAAGGTGGGAACGGATGCGCGGTGGCGTGCCGCGCGCCGGCGCCTGAACACAAGGACGAGGCGATGTCGAACATGACGCTCAAGGACCGATTGTCGCGCGCGGCCCGGACATCCCTGCCGTTGCTGCTGATTCCGGCATTCTTTCTGGTCGGCCTGTACGCGGGCCCCCGGTTGATCGGCGCCTACCACGCGGTGTTCCCGCCCGCGCAGTACACCACCGGCGATCACACCGCGCTCTTCGCCAAGGCCGGGCATCCGGTGGTGATGTACGCCACCACCACCTGCCCGTATTGCGCGAAGGCGCGCGCGCTCTTCGCCGAACAGGGCGTGGCGTACACCGAATACCAGATCGACAAGTCCGAGGCGGCGAACGCGGAGTTCACCGCGAAGGGCGGCATCGGCGTGCCGTTGCTGTACATCGGCGAGCGCAGGATCGACGGTTTCCGCGAAGCCACCATCCGCGACGCCCTCGCATCGCTGCGCAAGTGATCCGCGGGCCGCGCGGTGATGTCCGCACGGCCGGGAAGGGCCCGGCGATCCGGCTTCCAACAGGGTCGCGCATACCGAGGAGAACCACCATGAAGACGAAAACATGGGCACTGACGGCGATGATGGCGATGGCGGCGGGTCTGGGCATGTCGATGTCCTCGACCACGGCGGCGGCCGGCAACCAGTGCATCCGCGCGTGCCAGGCGGAGTACACGGCCTGCTGGTATTCGTGCACGCCCGGGCAGGGCTGGTGTTACGACCTGTGCAAGACCAACTACGAGAATTGCGTCACCGACTGCTGATCCCCGTGGCATGCGCCAGGACTCGTGTCCCGCGTGCCCGCACGTCGTCGAAAAAGGAGATCCCGATGAAGCCCAGAACCTTCCTGATGTCTTCGCTGCTCGCGGTCGCGGCCGGCCTCGGCGCCGGAACGTCCTTCGCCATCCCGCCTTCGCCGAATCCCTGCGCGGACGCGTGCTGGCGGGCGTACAGTCGCTGCATGTACGCCGGCCCGGAATTCGCGGACATCTGCGCCATGCAGCGCGAGGAGTGCCTGATGTGGTGCGCTCCGGTGTGATGCCGCCGGTCTCCGTGGTCCCGGCAAGATCCACGGCATATCTTCATCGTTGCGAAGACGGCGGCTTCGGCAGGCCGGCGCGGGCCGGGCTGAGCGCAGCGCTTTTATGCCGCGCGTCGATCGAACGGTGCTGTCGGGGGCGGATGGCCGTGCATCGCTGCGCTCAGCGCCCGCCTAGACGGAAGAACGCCGTCGCCGTCGCCGTGGTCGCGGCAGCGACGACGTCCACCGTTTCGTCGCGATCGCGCGCGAGCTCTTCGACGATGTGCGCGAGATACATCGGCTCGTTGCGCCGATGCGAGGGTTGCGGCTTCACCGTGCGCGGCAACAGATAGGGCGCGTCGGTTTCGATCATCAGCCGGTTCGCCGGAATGTGCTTCACCAGCTCGCGCAGATGGCTGCCACGACGCTCGTCGCAGAGCCAGCCGGTGATGCCGATGTACCAGTCGCGATCGAGACAGTCGAACAGTTCCTTGCGGCTGCCGGTGAAGCAGTGCACCACCGCCGGACCCAGGCGGCCGTCGAAGTTCTTCATCATCGCGACGAAATCGTCGTGCGCGTCGCGCTGGTGCAGAAACAGTGGTTTCAAGGCATGCTGCTTGCCGAGGTCGGCCGCCAGTTGCAGCTGGCGCTCGAACGCCATCCGCTGCGCCGGACGCGGCGAGAAATCGCGGAAATAATCCAGGCCGCATTCGCCCACCGCCACCACTTCGGGATGCGCGTGCAGTTCGCGCATCTCGGCATCGCATTCGTCGGTGTACTCGACCGCGTGGTGCGGATGCACCCCGGCGGTGGCGAACAGTTCGCCGGGAAAGGTCTGCGCGAGAATCAGCGCCCGCGGCGAATGCTCGCGACTGGCGCCGGTGACGATCATCTTCGCCACGCCCGCAGCGCGCGCGCGCTGCAGCACCGCCTCGCGGTCGTGGTCGAAACTTTCGTGGGTGAGGTTGGCGCCGATGTCGATCAGGGTCATGCGATGCGCGTGCGGCAGGGAAGGTGGCGACCATTGTACGTAAGCCGGGCGACGGGCCAGACACAACTGTTCACAACTTCGCGGTGCAGGAAGGTCAACGCCGCAACCGATCCCCGCGTTCACGGGCGCGTCCCCACCACCACAAGGAAGACGCAACATGTTCCGAACCCTTTCCGCCACCTTCATCGTCACGGCCGCCCTCGCCGCCGGACTGGGCGCCGCCGGCATCGCGCGCGCCGTGCCGGTCTACGACTTCACGCCGGTCACCGCCGAAATGCAGAGTTTCGTGCAGACCTATTCGCTCGACGGCGCTTCGCTGCGGGTCAACAAGGCCGGCAATGTCGTCTACCGCCGCGCCTTCGGCAATTACACGCTGGGCACGCGGGTCCGCATCGCTTCGGCCAGCAAGTGGCTGTCGGCGTTGACCATCGCCCGCGTGGTCGAGAAGGGCCAGCTGCGCTGGAGCGACACCGTCGGCCAGTATTTCCCGAACGTCGAACCGGCCAAGCGCGCGATCACGCTGGAACAACTGTTCTCGCATACCAGCGGACTGCCGGGCGGCGACGATTTCTGCATGTCCAATCCGCTGTACACGCTGGAGACCTGCGCCAACCGCATCCTGACCTCGACGATGATCGGCACGCCGGGCAAGGTCTTCTCCTACGGCGGCAATTCGATGCAGGTCGCCGGACGCATGGCCGAGCTCGCCACCGGCAAGGCCTGGGACGACATCTTCATCGCCGAGATGACCACGCCGCTGAACCTCGGCGCCACCGACTTCGCCACGTCCTCGACCGAACCGGGTTACGTGCGCACCGACAATCCGCGCATCGCCGGCGGCGTGCGCAGCACGCTGGAGGACTACGGCAAGGTCGTCGACATGGTGCTGGCGTACGGCTGTCTGGATCTGCGGATCGATGGAGGTTGCCTGCCGGGCCGTCGTTTCCTCAGCCGCGCCACCATCGACTTCATGGCGCGCGATCGCACCGTGGGCACCGTCGACATTTCGCGCCCGCCGACCTCGACCGGCTTCGGCTACGGCCTCGGCCAGTGGATCGATCCGAGCTCGCCGCTGATCGTGTCCAGTCCCGGCGCGTTCGGCTTCACGCCGTGGGTGGACCGCAACACCCAGGTGGCCGGCGTGTTCCTCGTCGACGACGTGAACACCCGTCTCTCGGACGACATCACCGACATCCGGCTGATGGTCAACGCCGTCACCGCCGACGGCCAGGGCCGCCGGATCGCGATGCCGAAGGCGCGTCCGTCGTCGAGCGCGACACCCGCGAAGTCCCCGGTACGGACACGCGTGCCGCAGACGCGCTGAGTCCATCGACGCGGAGGGGATCACGCCCGAGGCGGGATCCCCTCCGTCACATCCTTGCTACGACGCAGGATCGATCAGTGCGAACCGGGGTTGCAGGCGGCCGTCGATCTCGATCCGCTCGACGAACATCGCGTACGGCCGCACCCACAGCGCGCCCTCGCCGTAGAGCGCGCGATACAGCACATGCGGTTCCAGCGTCTCGCTGTGGCGGACGACGTCGACGACGTCGTATTCGCCGCCCTTGTAGTGGCGGTAGCGGCCCGGCATCAGGGTCGGCAGCGGGGAAAGGGTGTTCATTGCGATGCGGTCCTCGAACGGGTCGACAGGTATCCGTGCGGATGTCGCGGACAGTATGCGACCACGGAAGCGGCCACGAAAAACCTCTACAAAAGACGTCCACGAAAAACGCCGGCGGTGACCCGCCGGCGTTTCGTCGTGCATCGCGATGTCCCGCGAATCAGTTCAGCTGGCAGGATGCCGGCTTGGCCGAGGTGAACAGGCTCGAGGTGGCCCATTCCGGGTGATCGATGAACGGGTTGCGGTTGCCCTGGAAGCTGTAGATCACTTCGTTGCGCTCCACTTCGGCGGCATCCGGCGGATCGGCCTGGTGCCAGGCGAGCAGCGTGGACAGCAGGCCCATGTAGGCCGGCGAGCTGGAGGTGGCGACGATCAGGCTGGCGTTGTCGGTGAGTTCCAGGTCCGGTTCGCTCTGGCCGGTGGTCGGATGGGTGCCGCCTTCGTAGCGGATCGCCATGTACAGCACCGCGCGCGCCATGTCGCCCTTGCGCTTGCCCCAGGTCTGGAAGACGCTGCCGTTGAACCAGTTGGAGTTGCCGGGATACACGCCGCTGCCGCCGCCCGCGCCGTTGTAGACCTCGGTCACGCGTTCGGTGCAGCCGCTGCAATTGCCGTACGGCTTGTTGCCGCGATCGGCGTTGTAGTTGGCGTCGGACAGATACAGCATGTGGGTGTCGGTGTGCGGCGAGTTGGGCAGGCCCAGATTGCCGGTTTCCGCGCTGAAGCCCAGCGACTTCGGCCAGGTGTGTTCGCGGTTGTACTTGTTGGTCGAGCTGGCGCCGGCGCGATCGGTGACCTTGGCGTAGCTGCGGTTGCGATACACGTCCAGGATGCGGCCCGAGTTCAACGGATCTTCGTCGGCGATTTCCAGGATCGTCCAGGTGTTGGTGGTGCCGCCGCTGTACGGATACGCGGTGTGGCCCTTGATCGTGGCGTGCAGCGAGCAGCGCAGCTGCGACGGGCTGCTGGTGTTGACCTTCGAGTAGTAGCCGGTGCCGCCACCGCCGCCCGAGGCGACGTTGAAGTTCACCACCGTGTCGGCGGTCGGATTGAGGCCGCCGGCATCGGTGATGCGGCTGGCGACCGCAGTCAGGGTGCAGGCTTCGCCGGCCACCAGCGCGGTGCCGGTGCTGATGTTGAAGCTGGTGCCGCTGGCGGGCTGGATCAGCGAAACGCCGCCGGAGGTCGCGCAGGTCAGCGTGAAGGGATTGGGGCTGGTGGTGACGCTTTCGCTGAAGGTGATGTTGAGGTCGCCGGCCGCCGGGAAGTTGGTGGCGCCGTTCGCCGGCGTGGTCGAGACGACCGTGGGCGGCGTGTTCGGGGAGCTGAAGGTCTGACCGGTGTTGCAGGCGCCGAAGGTGGCGGTGGCCGGGGCCTGCCAGCTGAAGTTGCTGTAGCTGGTGCCGGTGCCGGCGAGACGCAGCGAGCGGCCGGCCGGATCGGAACCGGTTTCGGAAACCGACAGATTGGTGCTGGTGAGACCCGCCGCCGGACCGTTGCTGGCCTTGATCTGGCCTTCGTAGCTGATGAACTGCACGACCTGGCCGCTGGGGTTCACCAGGGCGATGCCGTCGTTGGAGCCATTCTGGATGCCGTTGGTGGCGTAGCTCAGCGTCGCGATGCGCACCTGCGAACCGCAGGTGACCAGGCTGCCGGCAGGCACGAGGTCGTTGTCGTAGGTGACGGCGGCGGTCGGCGTCGAGCCGTTGTACAGATAGACGCGGTAGCTGCTCAGCGTTTCGCCGGCGGTGGCGACGACTTCGATGCGCTCGCCGGTATCGCCGGACGAGGTGGAATCGTCATAGTGGAATTCGTTGATGAAAACATCGGCCTGGGCGGCGCCGGATGCGAGCAGCAGGGCGCAGGCCAAGGGTGACACCGTGGACAACACACGCGACATAAGCTGGGTCTCTTCGTTGGGATGGATGGAACAGGCACGTCCTGGGCGTGTTCCGATTGCAGGCCCGACAACCCCCGGCCCGCAGGACTGACGACGCGGCCCCCTGACCGCGCGGGCGGTCCGCACCCGGCGGACCGCGATCGATCGGGAGCGTCACGCTCCCGATGAAGGACGGGGCAATCTAGCCGAGGTCTGTGACAGCCGCCACCGGATTCGCATACCGGCCCGTATCGGCCCGACGGACGGCAGGCGCGGCACCGCGCCGGAACCGGGGCTTGCCGCGGCTGTTAGCCTTGTCCGGATGACCCCGCACGACGCCTTTCCCATCGCCAGCCTGCTGCCGGACATCCGGCGTTCGCTGGCCGAACATCCGCGGCTCGTCCTCGAAGCGCCGCCGGGCGCCGGCAAGACCACCCAGGTGCCGCTGGCGCTGCTGGATGCCGACTGGCTGGGCGGCCGCAGGATCGTGATGCTGGAACCGCGCCGGGTGGCGGCGCGCGCGGCCGCGCAGTTCATGGCGAAACAGCTCGGCGAAGCGGTGGGCGAGACCGTCGGCTACCGCATCCGCTTCGAGAACAGGACTTCGGCGAAGACCCGGGTCGAGGTGGTCACCGAAGGCATCCTGACCCGGATGCTGCAGGATGATCCGATGCTCGAGGCGGTCGGCGCCGTGCTGTTCGACGAATGCCACGAACGCCATCTCGCCGGCGATCTCGGCCTGGCCCTGGCGCTCGATGTGCAGGCCGGTCTGCGCGACGATCTGCGGATCGTCGCGATGTCGGCGACGCTCGACGGCGACCGCCTGGCGAAGGTGCTGGACGCGCCGCGGCTGTCCAGCGCCGGCCGCAGCTTTCCGGTGCGCATCGCCCACTTCGCCGCGCGCCGCGACGAAGCGCTGGAGCATCAGGTGAAGCGCGCGGTCGAACACGCGCTCGCCGGGCATCCCGGCGATGTGCTGGTGTTTCTCCCGGGGCAGCGCGAGATCGGCAAGGTGCAGGCGTTGCTGGCCGATGTCGCCGCCGCTGCCGCCGTCGACGTGCTCGCCCTGCACGGCGAGCTCCCCGTCGAACAGCAGTCGCGCGTGCTGCAGCCGGCCGAGGATGGCCGACGTCGCGTGGTGCTGGCGACCAACGTCGCCGAATCCAGCGTGACCCTGCCGGGCGTGCGCGTGGTGATCGACAGCGGTCTCGCGCGCGAGCCGCGCTACGACCCCAACAGCGGTTTTTCGCGGCTGGACGTGGTGAGCATCGCGCAGTCTTCCGCGGATCAGCGCGCAGGCCGCGCAGGCCGCGTCGCCGAAGGCTGGGCCTACCGGCTGTGGCCGGAGTCGCAGCGGCTGGAACCGCAGCGACGGCCGGAGATCGCGCAGGTGGAGCTGGCCGCGCTGGCGCTGGAACTCGCGGCCTGGGGCAGCGATGCGCTGTGCTTCATCGACCCGCCGCCGACCGGCGCGATGGCCGCCGCGCGCGATCTGCTGCAGCGGCTCGGCGCGCTGGACGCCGCTCGCGCGATCACACCGCTCGGACGCAGGATGCTGACGATCGGCACGCATCCGCGACTCGCGGCGATGCTGCTGTCGACCGACGACGATATCGAAACCGCGCTCGCATGCGACATCGCCGCGCTGGTGGAGGCGCGCGATCCGCTGCGCGCGCCGCCGGGCACCGGCCGCAGCGATGCGCTGGCCGCACGCTGGCAGGCGTTGGCCGCATTCCGTGGCGGGCGGGCACCGGCCGAGGCTTCGCGGTCGTCGCTGCAGGCGATCGATGCGGCGGCGGCGCAGTGGCGCCGTCGCCTGCGCTGCACCACGAAACCGCCGGCGAGCGTACCCGCGCATGCGCTGGGCGACCTGCTCGCGCACGCGTTTCCCGACCGCATCGGCCATCGCCACGGCGGCGATCTTCGCCGCTATCCGCTGGCCAACGGACGCATGGCGCAGTTGTTCGACGACAGCGCGCTGATCGGCGAACCATGGATCGTCGCCTGCGATCTGCGCTTCGAGGCGAAGGACGCGAAAGTGCTGCGCGCCGCGCCGGTCGACGAACTGCGGCTGCGCCGCGATTTCCCGTCGCGGTTCTCCGATCGCGACGAAGTGCGCTGGGACGACGGCAGACGCGCCCTGGTCGCCGAACGCGTGCAGCGCTTCGACAGCATCGTGCTCGATGCGCGGCCCGCCGGCCGGGTCGATCCCGCGCAGGCGGCGCAGGCACTGACCGATGCGGTACGCGCGCTCGGGCTCGATGCGCTGCCGTGGCGCGAGTCGCTGGCGCAGTGGCGCGCGCGGGTGCGCTGCCTGCGCGCGTGGATGCCCGAACTCGCGCTGCCGGATCTGTCCGACGACGCGCTGCTCGCTTCGCTCGACGCGTGGCTGAAGCCCGCCTTCGCCGGCAAGACCCGGCTCGACGCGCTGAGCGAGGACGATCTCGGCGATGCGCTGAAATCCGGCATCGACTGGTCGCTGCGACAGCGCATCGACATGCTCGCACCGACCCGGATCGTGGTCCCGTCGGGCATGGAGCGCAAGATCGAATACGCCTACGACGCCGCGATCGACGCGCCGCAACCGCCGGTGCTCGCGGTGAAACTGCAGGAGCTGTTCGGCCTCGCCGATACCCCGCACGTCGCCGACGGCCGCGTCGCGGTGGTGCTGCACCTGCTGTCGCCGGGCGGCAAACCGCTGCAGATCACCCGCGACCTGCGCAGCTTCTGGGAACGCACGTACCCGGAAGTGAAGAAGGAAATGAAGGGGCGGTATCCGAAGCATCCGTGGCCGGACGATCCCTGGAGCGCGACCGCGACGCATCGGGCGAAGCCGCGCGGGACGTGATTTCCGCGACGCGACGCCGCGAACGTCGCGCGAAATACACGATCAGCACGGGCAGCTCGCACGAAAATCGCCATGAAAACGCGCGTTTGGCGCCAATCTGAATCATCACGGACATGCGAAACGTGCCGCATCCGGACGCGTGCGATCCCGCGACAGAATGCGACCACACCGCGGCATGGCCGCACCGAGTACGAGGAGTCCCATCGCCATGAACACGATCGACCGGCTTTCCGGCCACAGCATCGCACTCGCCCATCGCACCCGCAGCGGCCTGGAGGCCGCGTCCTCCCACCTGCCGCAATGGCTGAGCGCGGGCGCGGCGCTGTCGCTCGCCCGCAGCGGAACCAAGGTCGCCACCACGCTGGTGCGCCGGAATCCGGCGGCGGCCGTGGCGATCGGCGTGCTCGGCGTCGGCGTGCTGGCGTATCGCATGTACCGCAAGCGCGCGAACGCATTCGATGCCGCGACGGCAGACGACGGCGTGACGGCGGACGTCGCCGCGGAGAACAAGAGCAGGGAAGTGCGGGCCGTGCGCAAGCGCGCGCAGCGCAAGACGACGGCATCGAAGGCCGCACGCGGCGAGGCGTGACCCCGCGCCTCCGGAACCGGCGCGCCGAACCTGTTGCTTCAATCCCGCGCCGCGCGCCAGGCGCCCGGCGCCAGATCGCCCAGTGACCAGTCGCCGATCGCCACGCGCACCAGCCGCAGCGTCGGCAATCCCACGGCCGCGGTCATCCGCCGCACCTGGCGGTTGCGGCCCTCGCGGATCGCGATCTCCAGCCACGCATCCGGCACGGTCTTGCGCACCCGTACCGGCGGGTCGCGCGGCCACAGCGTCGGCATCTCGGCATCGATGTCGATCCGGCGGACCTGCGCGGGCCGGGTGGGACCGTCGTTGAGCACGATGCCGCGACGCAGCGCATCGAGCTGTTCCGGCTGCGGATCGCCCTCCACCTGCACGCGGTAGGTTTTCGCGCGCTTGTGCCGCGGATCGGTGATGCGGTGCGCCAGCCCGCCATCGTCGGTGAGCAGCAGCAGGCCTTCGCTGTCGTGATCGAGCCGCCCGGCCGGATACACGCCAGCCGGCAATCCGAAGCCCGCAAGCGTCGGCCGCGGCGGCAGCGAGCGGTCGGTGAACTGGCAGAGCACGCCATACGGCTTGTTGAACGCGATCAGCATCGCCGGCCGCCACCATCGCGCGCCGGGCCTATGCTGTGCGCAGGCCACTTTTTCGCGAGCACCGCCATGGGCAACCACGAACTCACCGGACTCTCCACCCGCTGGCTGGGCAAGGCCTGGGAACATGCGACCGCCGCCGAACGCGCGGTGCTGACCCAGATGCATCGGCGGGAACGCACGACGCGGGCGCCCGCGATCGCCGGCGAGGACGACCGCACCTTCGGCGAACGCGTCGCCGATGCGGTCGCGCGACTGGGCGGCTCATGGACGTTCATCGGAATGTTCATGGTCTTTCTTGCGGCCTGGGTGACGACGAACGTCTGGCTGCTGCGCGCGCACCCGTTCGATCCCTATCCCTTCATCTTCCTCAATCTGCTGCTGTCGATGCTCGCGGCGCTGCAGGCGCCGGTGATCATGATGAGCCAGAACCGGCATGCGGAGCGCGACCGCGAAGCCGCCGAACACGATTACCAGGTCAATCTGAAGGCCGAACTGGAAATCATGGCGCTGCACGACAAGCTCGACCAGCTGCGGGTGGAGCAGCTGGAGAAGATCCTCGTCGCGCAGGGCGAACAGATCGCGCTGCTGCAGCAATTACTCGGAGCGCGGCACGGGTGAATGCCGGGGCTCGTTGAAGCGAACGCACCGGTCATCCGTTTCCGCCGGCCGCGCGCGCGGCCGGCAAATCGTGTCCCGTCCCGTCACTTCCGGGCGGGCTTGCGGAACCGCAGGGTCATCCGGTCGCTTTCGCCGATGGCCTGATACTTCTGCGCTTCTTCCGGATCGTGGCGGTTGGTCGGCGGCAGCGTCCAGACGCCGTTGGGATGATCGGCGGTGTCCTTCGGATTGGCGTTGATCTCGCTGCGCGCTTCGAGTTCGAAGCCGGCCCTGGTGGCCAGTTCGATCACCATCGTCTCGGTGAGATAGCCCGACTTCTTCATCGTTTCGAGGTCGGTGCCCGGCTTGGCGCGATGGTCGACCACGCCCAGCGTGCCGCCCGGCTTCAGCGCAGCGTAGAACGCGGCGAAATAACCGTCGACGGTGCCGCCGGCGACCCAGTTGTGGACGTTGCGGAAGGTCAGCACGGTATCCGCCGTGCCCGGCGCCGCGAACACCGGCTGCTTCGGGTCGAAACCGGCGATGCGGGCGCGATCGAACTGCGCCGGATGCTGCGCGAGCCGCGCCTTCAGCGCGTCCATCGTCTTCTGCTGGTTGTCGCGACTGCGGCCTTCCGGCACGGCCGCCGGATCGACGAGCGCGGCGATGTAGGTGCCGTCCTCGCGCAGATACGGGGCGAGAATCTCGCTGTACCAGCCGCCGCCGCCGGGGGTGATCTCGACCACGGTCTGGTCCGGCGCCACCTCGAAGAAGCGCAGGGTGTCGCGCGGATGGCGGTACGCATCGCGCGCGGCGTTCTTCGGGTCGCGCCACGCGCCGGCGATGGCCGCGTCGAGCGTGAAGGTCGACGCCGTGGCCTGTTCGGCCTTGTCGGCAGCGTTCGATTGCGCGGTCGCGCACCCCGCCATCAACGGCAGGGCAAGCAGCAGCGAAACGGCGAGGCGGGAAATCGCGGGCATGGCGGTGTTCCGGTGGGGGGAATGCCGGCGATTCTCCGCGATGCACCGCACACCCGCCAGTGTTTGGCCGACCGGTCAGGTGACAGCGGTGACAGCCGTGGAATTGTGCAGCGCATCAAAAATCGGCAGCCTATGCTGCGTTGCAACATGAAGCTGCAACGTTCCAATGCCAAAGATGTCCGGTCTCACGACGCATCGAAGGAATCGCAGGCGCACCGCGCCTTTCACCCCACACAGGAAGACAGACCATGTTCCGTTGCACCTGGCTTTACGCCCCCCGCGAGCGTCCGCTCGCCACCCGGCTCTACACCCGCACTTACGGCCGCACCTATGGCCGCCGTCCGGTGGAGACCGATCAACCCACATCGCTGCCGCGCGAGCTGCACCTCAGCGACTCGCCCGCCGCGATGGCCCCGACCCACAACCGCGAAGCCCTCGCGAACATCGGATCGCTGGCCGCCTGAACCCGCCTTTCGGCGGGTTCATTTCTTTGTGCTCCGCCTTTCGGCGGGTTCACTACTTTTGCGATCCACCTTTCGGCGGGTTCACTTTTTGGGATCCGCGTCGGCGCGGATCGTTGTTTTCAGCGGGACGTCAACCTCACGGCGTCCGGATACGGCGGCACATCGAAGTGCTCGCCCGCAGCCAGCCGGGCCTGTACATCCCGCCACCAGAGCGGATCGAAGATCTCGCCATGCACCGCGCGCAGCCGCGCGCGCAGCGCGGGGGCGATCCCCAGGAACTGCGGGAACAATTCCGGGAACACATCGTCGGCGCCGGCGTACAACCATTCGTCCAGCGGCCGCGTCTCGTCTTCTTCGCGCATGGCAGGTACCGCGCGAAACCGGCATTCCTCGACCAGACACAGCTCGTCGTAGTCATAGAACAACACCCGGCCATGGCGGCTCACGCCGAAATTCTTCAGCAGCAGATCGCCCGGAAAAATGTTGCTGCGCGCGAGATCCTTGATCGCCTGGCCGTAGTCGAGCACCGCGCGTTCGGCGGCGGGCACCGCGGATTCGCGCACGTACAGATCCAGCGGCCGCACCCGACGTTCCACGTAGCAATGGCGGATCAGCACTTCGTCGCCGTTCAACTGCACGGTCTGCGCGCATTCGCTCAACAATTCCTGCAGCGCCGCCGACGCGAACTGCCGTTTCGGAAACCGCAGACGCAGGAATTCCTGCGCATCGACCAGCCGGCCGATGCGATCGCGACGGAACACGAGCCGGTATTTCTCCTCGACTTCGGCGCGCACCATGTCCTTTGGATAGGCGAAGCGGTCGCGGATCAGTTTGAACACCACCGGATACCCGCGCGGCGTGAACACCGCCATCACCATTCCGCGCTCGCCGTCGGCCAGCACCAGTTCCTCGTCCGGATGCTCCGCGAGATGGCGGAACACCTGGCGATAACGCTCGGTCTTGCCCTGCTTGATCCGGCCGACCACGGTGAACAGTTCGTCCAGCGGTTTGCGCGGCAGCAGCTGATGCAGGAAGGCGACGACATCGCCGACCCGCGCGAGGTCGGCATGGAAATGACTGCGCGAGAAACCGAACAGGATCGAGATCTGCTGATCGTCGACGATCACCGCATCGGCACGCACGCCGGCGATGTCGCTCACCAGCGCGACCACCACCGGATAAGTTGCACCCGAGGCGCCGTGCGCGCGTCCGACCAGATACGCGCGCCGTTCGCGATAGAACGGCGTGCGCAGCATCGAGACACCGATCACGCCGCGCGATCGCAAGGCCTCCGCCACCGCGCCCGCGCTGGCCTCCAGATCGGCCCAGCCGTTGCCGTACGCGAGCGCGCGGAAGATCTCGCGCCACACCCCGACCCCATCCTCGTCGAACGCGTGGTGGCGCAATTCGCCGGGACATGCGGGGTCGCCGGTCGGCACGATCTCCAGGGCGAGGAATTCCACGTCCGGCGCCACGCCATCGATCTGGAAGAACCGGCGGACCAGCGAGTTGTAGAAGGTCTTGTAGAGCTCACGATCGGGTCGCGCCGCGATGCGCGCGGCATACGCCGGCAGGATCGCGCGCCACAACGGGCGCGAACGCACGCGTTCCTCCAGCAACGCTTCCAGCCCCGACAGGGTTTCGCGCACGCATTGTTCGTACAGATCGATCCGGGCGGTGGCGTCGGTCTGGGCGTGCTTCCAGTCGCGACGCTCGAATCGCCGGCGCGCGCGACGGGTGATGTCGGAGAAGCGCGCGTTGTAGTCGTCGAAACCGCCGGCGATCAGCGTCGCCGCGCGTTGCGCGGTGTCGGAAACCGGAGCGGCGGGCGGCAGCGACATGAGGGCAGTGTACGTCAATGCGGGCCGCGCAATCGCAGTCCGTGAGACCTCGAAGTCCTATCATTCCTCCCATGACGAAAACACGAAAATCCCGTTAAAACAAGGGTTTTTCGAGGGGACGATCTCCCGGTCCGGACGCGCTGCGGATCGACGCCGTCGCAGTCCGCGAGACGGGCTCGGGAGACACTGATCGTCCGGTTCGCAGGGATGCGCCAGGAACAGGAAACGCCGCGACGCAGCCGCAGAGGCGCGGGCGGGAAAGACGTTTCCGGGCACAAGGATGTGCCGCCGGGCACCCCGACGAATCCCCGTCCATCGCGCCCCGACACGCCGATTCGCGCCGCAGGCGCATCGGCGTCCCCGCACAGCCGTCGCGCAAGGCGGCGGCATCCGACGCATGCACCGCGACCGGCCACGGTTTGTCGCGTGCGTGCCGCATGCCGCGAGCCCGCACGTCGATCGCAAACCACGTTGATCACCGCACATTCCCCCGCACCCTGTCCAAGGAGAGACCCATGCAATTGTTCAAGACCGAAATGATCTTCCTCCATCCGCCCCGAACCCGGCAGGAGTACGGTGTTCGCGCGTTGCGCTACGGCCGGCGCGTATCGCGGTATCCGGCAGATGCCGATCTGCCGCGGTTGTCGGACGGACTGCTGCGTACGCATGCGCAGGACGTCGCCACCGCGATCGAAACACCGGTGCGCGTGGACCGCGCGGCGTGAAGGGATCGCGAACGAGGATCCATCCGCTCCAAAGAAAAACCCGGCTTGCGCCGGGTTTTTCGTGAGCTCGTCGTGCGATCCGTGGCGACGCGGTGCGGGAGTCGAGGCTCCCGCCCGCACATCCATGTCCGTGCCTTCGGCAGGCGCGCGGCAATGCCGCGCAAGCAGCCTGCCTCAGCCGCCCGGTTTGAAGCCGATGGTGCGGCGCGTGGTGACCGGCGAAGCCACCGGCTGATAGCGCCAACGCTTGACCGCGGCGACCGCTTCGCGATCGAACACGCGCGGCGGGTTGCCGCGCACGACGCGGGCGCTGCTGACCGAGCCGTCGGTGGCGACGGTGAATTCGACCAGCACTTCGCCCGACGTTCCCGCGCGCAGCGCTTCCGGCGGATAACGCGGCGGCGGCGTGCTGATCGCGCGCAGGTCGCTGGCGGTGGCGGCGGCAGGCTGCGCGGCGGCGGCGCGCTGCGCGGCTTCGCGTTCCGCCGCTTCGCGCTGGGCGGCTTCGCGCTGCGCGGCGGCACGCTGGGCGGCTTCGCGGTCGGCGGCTTCGCGCTGCGCCTGGGCGGCGGCGGCCTGCTGCTGTTGCTGCTGCTGGGCAAGCCGTTCCGCGGCCTGGCGCTGGGTTTCTTCCTGCGCCTTCTTGCGGTCCTCTTCGAGCTTGGCCAGGCGCGCCTTCTCCGCTTCGGCATCGACTTCCTGCTGCTGCTGACGCTGGGCGAAGCTCGCCTGGGCATCGGTGAGCGACTGCTTCAGGCGCGGCAGCGCCGGTGCGGTCTTGTCGGTTTTTTCCATCAGCGCATACAGGCGCTGGGCCTCGGCGAAATCGTCGCGGGCGATGCTCTGCTCGGCGGCGATCAGCGCATAGGGCATCAGATCGGTCAGCGCGCTGGCGACCGCAGCGTCGTTCGGCTGCTTGTCCCGCAGGGCGAGGTAATACTCCATCGCGTTGTTGCCGGAAGGCGCGTACATGCGCTGCTCGGCCTGGGCGGCACGGGCCGCTTCGCGCAGCTGGTCCACGCTCATCGCGGCGACCTGGGCCGAAACGGCCTGGGCGGGCGCCTGCGTGGTCGGGGCAGCGGCCTCGGGCGCGGCGGCGGCATCGTCGGTCGCCGGCTTGTCGCCACCGCAGGCCGCGATGGCCAGGACCAGTGCCGCGGACAGCGCGGCGGTACGCACGGCGTTCCGGAACGGGGGATTCAGAGATTTGGCGGTGTCTTGGGCGGCGGACATCACGTTGGTTTCCTGCAGGCTGGTCTTGGTTTGCAAGCACATCCTGTGCCAGCGCACCCCCTGTCGCGCACGCCCGCATCCCCCGGGCGGCTTCGTTGTCTACTTTCCGATACAGAAACGCGAAAAAATGTGACCGAGTAAGTCGTCCGGAGCCACCCGGCCGGTGATTTCCCCCAGGCTGTCGTGGGCGGCGCGCAACGATTCGGCGGTCAGCTCCAGCATATCCGCTTCCAGCTGTTGCCGCGCAGCGGCCAATTCATGACGCGCACGGCGCAAGGCGTCCACTTGACGCCCGCGCGCGCTGAACGCGCCTTCGGCGCCTTCGGCCTCCAGACCCGCCAACGCGCGCAGGCGGGCGTGCAGCGCATCCAGACCGGCGCCGGTGCGGGCCGAAACCCAGACCGCGTCGGCGGTGTCCGCCGGCGGACCGGGCAGCAGGTCGGCCTTGTTCATCACCCACAGTCGCTGCGGCACCCCGGCGATGGCCGCGGCGACCGCGTCCCGTCCCGCCGCGACATCGCGCGCATCCAGGACCACGATGGCCAGATCGGCGCGGGTCAATTCCGATTCGGCGCGACGCATGCCCTCGCGTTCGATCGCATCGCCGCCGGCGCGCAGGCCGGCGGTGTCGACCAGGGTCAGCTCCACGCCATCGACGCGCACGGTTTCGCGCAGCAGGTCGCGGGTGGTGCCGGCGATGTCGCTGACGATGGCGCGTTCGCTGCCGGCCAACGCATTCAGCAGCGAACTCTTGCCGGCGTTGGGCGGGCCGACGATCACCGCATGCAGACCATCGCGCAGCTTCTGCCCGCGTTCGGCCTCCACCAGCAGCGCATCGAGATCCGCCGCCGCCTGTGCCAGCCCGGCGCGCAGCTGCGCGCCGCCGAGCGTGTCGAGCGGTTCGTCGACGAAATCGATCGCCGCCTCGACATGCACCCGCAGTCCGAGCAGCGCATCGGCCAAGGCATCCACCCGTCGCGAGAACACGCCGTCGAGCGATCGCCGTGCCGCGCGGGCCGCGCGCGCATCGCCGGCCGCGATCAGGTCGGCCACCGCCTCCGCCTGTGCCAGGTCGAGCTTGCCGTTGAGGAAGGCGCGTTCGCTGAACTCACCCGGCCGCGCCATCCGCGCGCCCAGCGCACAGCAGCGGTCGAGCAATGCGCGCAGGACCGCCGGGCTGCCGTGGGCCTGCAGCTCCACCACATCCTCGCCGGTGTAACTCGCGGGTGCGCGGAAATACAGGGCGATGCCATCGTCCAGGGTCTCGCCATGCGCGTCGTGGAACCGGGCATGGTGCGCGAAACGCTGCTTCAATCGTCTGCCGCAGAGGATTTCAGCGATCTCGCGCGCACGCACGCCGGACACGCGCACGACGCCAACACCACCGGCTCCGGCAGCGGTGGCGACGGCGGCGATGGTGTCTTTGCTGTGCATGGGTTGGCGCGGGTTCTCGGACGGAAATGCCGGCCCTTAGGATCGCAGGGATTGGGGGAGTGAGTGAAGCGATGGTTCATGGTGGATGGCCTCGTGGGGTGAGGCTGCCCATGTTCCGCATCCGGCGCAGACGCGATGCAAGGCATCACGTTACTCCTTCGCTTCGAGAAAGACGAAGCCCGCCTTTCGGCGGGCTTCGTCGTCGGATCGGCGCGGGTCCTGCGTCAGGACTTGGCGACGGTCTGCGTGGACTTGTCGCCGTAGAGCCGCATCATCCACCACTGCTGCAGCATGCCCAGGGTGCCGTTGGTGACCCAGTACAGCACCAGGCCGGCGGGGAAGAACGCGAACATCACGCCGAAGATGATCGGCATCATCTGGAACATGCGCTGCTGGATCGGGTCCACACCGACCATCGGCGTCATCTTCTGCGTGAACCACATCACCGCGGCGTTGATCACCGGCAGGATGAAGAACGGATCGCGCGCGGTGAGGTCCTGGATCCACAGCATCCACGGCGCCTGGCGCAGTTCCACCGATTCGATCAGCACCCAGTACAGCGCGAGGAACACCGGCATCTGGATCAGGATCGGCAGACAGCCACCGGCCGGGTTGATCTTCTCTTTCTTGTACAGCTCCAGCATCGCCATCTGGAACTTCTGCTTGTCGTCGCCGTAGCGTTCCTTGAGCTGCTGGATGCGCGGCTGGAACTTGCGCATCTTCGCCATCGACTTGTACTGCGCGGCGGACAGCGGATACAGCGCGAGCTTGATCAGCAGCACCAGCAGGATGATCGCGAAACCCCAGTTGTGCGTCAGCTTGTGCAACTGCGCCAGCAGCCAGTGGATCGGCTTGGCGAGGAACGTGAAGATGCCGTAATCGAGCGTGAGGTCGAAACCCGGCGCCTGTGCGGCCAGCTTTTCCTGCAGTTTCGGGCCCATCCACAGTTTGGCTTCGGTGCTGGTCTGGGTGCCCGGGGCCACGGTGAACTGCGGACCGGTCGCGTTGATGCCGTACATGTCGGCGCCCTGCGCCAGCTCGTAATTCGCCTTCTGATCGGTCTGCGGAATCCAGGCGGCGAAGAAGTAGTGCTGCAGCAGCGCGATCCAGCCGCCCTGGACGTTCTTCGCATCGATCTGTTCGATCTGTTCGTCGTCGAGGAACGCGTCGTAGCCGCGCTTCTCGTATTTTTCCGCCGGTGTGTACCAGGCGGCGCCGCTGAACGCGAACGTCTCCGGGTTGAACATGCTGCGCTTGAAATCGTGCGGCAGGCGCGTGAGCTGGCGATAGACATAGCCGGTCCACGGCTTGGCGCCGCGATTGACGATCTCGTCGCGCACCTTCAGCGCATATTCGCCGCGCGCGAGGGTGTAGGTGCGGCGGATGGTCACGCCGTCCGCACCGGTCCATACGAAGCGCGCGCTGACGTCCTTGGCGCCGTCGGCCAGACGCAGATCGGTGGCGGACTGTTCGGCGACGAAGCCGCCGTTGTGGCCGGGTGCGCCCTGGTCGCTGGTCCAGCCGCTCTGCGCGATGTAGAAATTCTTCGGCGTGTCGTCGAACAGACGCACCTGCGGCGCATCGGGCGCGCGGCTGGTGCGGTAATTCAACAGCTCCGCGCGGCGCACGTTGCCGCCGTCGAGGACGATGCGCAGCACGTCATTGGTGAGCGTGAAGGTCGGCGCCGCGGCTTCCGCGGCCGGGGTCGCCGCCATCGCCGGCTGTCCCTGCGCGGTCGGTACGGTTGCCGACGGCACGGCACCCGCGAGCGTCGGCGCCGGCAGGCCCTGCGGCTGGGTGGTCGGCATGGTGACCTGGGTCGCGGCCGCCTGCGCCGGTTGGCGCTGCTCCTTGTTCCATTCCATCCACAGGATGATCGCCACGAGAATCCAGGCGAAGATCAGAAAGGTGCGCAGTTGATTCATGGGGCGGCGGGACTCGTCGCGCCATCGGAATGCGGCGCTGGGGAAGGAGGAGGGGAGGCGGGCGGCATTGTGCCGTTCGCGATGGATGGGGGCAACGCGAGCCTGCGCAAGGCATGCCGGAAGGCACTGGCGAGTTCGGGCCCGCTGGCGCGCGCGGCGGGCGCACGGGCGACGATCACGTAGGCGCCGCCCGGGAGCTCGGCGCGACTGCGTCGGAAGTGATCGCGGAGTACGCGCTTGATCCGGTTGCGGACCACGGCGCGGCGGTCGACCTTGCGCGACACTGCAAGCCCCAAGCGCGCCGGGCGCTCGTCGGCGAGGTAATGCAAGGCCAAGACCGGATTGGCGGCACAGCGGCCGCCGGCGAAGACGGCGTCGAATTCCGGACGCGCGCGTACCCGCGCGGTGCGCGGGTATCGGGCGGAAACGGCGGCAGGGCGACCGGTGGTCATGAACGGCGTGCCGGAACACGCACGCCGGGGCCGGAAGCGTCGGACAGGCTGCGGCAGGGCGCAGCCATGGCCGTTGCCGTCAGGCGGTGAGGCGCTTGCGGCCCTTGGCGCGACGACGGGCGAGGACCTTGCGGCCGTCGGCGGTCTTCATGCGGGCACGGAAACCGTGGTCGCGCTTGCGCTTGAGGTTGCTGGGCTGGTAAGTGCGCTTGGTGGCCATGATCGGGCTCGTTGCATGTCGTGTGGCGTGACGCGGAGTCGACTGGATCGCGCCTGGCGCGACTGCGAAACCGCAAGAACCGGCAATTATGCAGGCGTGGGCGCAGGCGGGTCAAATGGCTGCGGACCCGGCGAAGCGCGACGGGTGCGGGTGGCTCGGCGGGGTGGTAGTCTGGCCGACTCCCACCGCCCCGCTCCGTCTGGCGTCCGGACACGGCCGCCGCGCCGGCCCGACGGCCCACGGCATGGCCCGGTGCGCTCCCGCCGTCTCTGCAAGTTCCCGAATACCGATGGATGCCTGGCCCCGCTGTCTCGAACGTCTCGAAGCCGAACTACCGGTGGAGGAGGTGCAGACCTGGTTGAAGCCGCTGCAGGCACGCCTGCGCGACGACGGCATGGTGCTGTACGCCCCGAACGCGTTCGTGCGCGACGCCGTGCAGGCGAAATACCTGCCGCGGATCAGCGAGCTGCTGGATCACTACGCCGGCAACGGCACGGTATCGCTGGAAATCGGTTCGGCGGTGCGCCCGACCGCTGCACCGCCCACGCCGACCCAGGCGCTGGCGACCGCGCGCGCCAACGGGCCTGCCTCCGCCGAGGGTTACGGCGGCAATCTGGACAATCACTACACCTTCGACAACTTCGTCGAAGGTCGCAGCAACCAGTTGGGTCGCGCTGCAGCGTGGCAGGCGGCGCAGAAACCCGGCGACCGCGCCCACAATCCGCTGCTGTTGTACGGCGGTACGGGGCTGGGCAAGACCCATCTGATGTTCGCCGCCGGCAACGAAATGCGCCGGCAGAATCCGGGCATGCGGGTGATGTATCTGCGCAGCGAGCAGTTCTTCAGCGCGATGATGAAGGCGCTGCAGGACAAGACGATGGATGCGTTCAAGCGCCAGTTCCAGCAGGTCGATGCGCTGCTGATCGACGACATCCAGTTCTTCGCCGGCAAAGACCGCACCCAGGAAGAGTTCTTCCACACCTTCAACGCGCTGTTCGACGGGCGCCAGCAGATCATCCTGACCTGCGACCGCTATCCGCGCGAGGTGGAAGGGTTGGAGCCGCGGTTGAAGTCGCGTCTCGCCTGGGGGCTGTCGGTGGCGATCGAACCACCGGACTTCGAGACGCGGGCCCAGATCGTGCTGTCGAAGGCGCGCGAGCGCGGCGTGAACCTCCCCGAGGATGTCGCTTTCCTGCTGGCCAAGAAGATGCGCAGCAACGTGCGCGATCTCGAAGGCGCGCTCAACACGCTGTCGGCGCGGGCGAACTTCACCGGCCGCGCGATCACCCCGGAATTCGCGCAGGAAACGCTGCGCGACCTGCTGCGCGCGCAGCAGCAGGCCATCGGCATCGCCAATATCCAGAAGGCCGTGGCAGACTACTACGGCTTGCAGATCAAGGATCTGTTGTCCAAGCGCCGGACCCGCTCGCTGGCTCGCCCGCGGCAGGTGGCGATGGCCTTGGCGAAGGAACTGACCGAGCACAGCCTGCCGGAGATCGGCGATGCGTTCGCGGGGCGCGACCACACCACGGTCCTGCACGCGTGCCGCCAGATCCGGACGCTCAGCGAGAGCGACGGCAAGCTGCGCGAGGACTGGGACAAATTGATCCGCAAGCTCAGCGAGTAAAGGGTTGTGCACAGCCGGGTCTCAGAGAATGAGAACAGGCTGGAGACAATCTGTGGATAAGTGCGAGGCGCAAAACCACGCCCGAAGTTGTCCACAGGGTGTCCCCACCGTCTCCGGCCGGTTGTACAGACCTTTGCAAGTTTGGAATTGTTATTGAATTCAAGGGCCTGGATGCGTTACCCCCGGCTTCTGGCGACACCATCACCACCATCTTTTAAGATTTTCCATCTATTTGAAGCTTGGCCGGCACGTCGGTCGAACGAGGGGAATCCACTCACATGCGTTTCAGTCTGCAACGCGAAGTGCTCTTGAAGCCGCTGGCCCAGGTCGTCAACGTGGTCGAGCGCCGGCAGACCCTTCCGGTCCTGGCCAATCTCCTGGCCCGGGTCGAAGGCGACCTGCTCTCCCTGACCGGCACCGATCTCGAAGTCGAGATGGTCGCGCGCACGAAGATCGACGACGCCGAAGCCGGCGAAACGACCATCCCGGCGCGCAAGTTGTTCGAGATCGTGCGTGCCCTCCCGGACGGCAGCAAGGTCACCGTCAGCCAGTCGGGCGACAAGGTCACGGTCTCGGCCGGACGCAGCCGTTTCACGCTCGCCAGCCTGCCGGCCAACGATTTCCCGGCGCTGGACGAAGTGGATGCGACCGAGCGGGTCAAGGTCGGCGAAGCCGGACTCAAGGAACTGATCGAACGCACCGCGTTCGCGATGGCCCAGCAGGACGTCCGCTATTACCTCAATGGTCTGCTGTTCGATCTGCGCGACAAGGCGCTGCGCTGCGTGGCCACCGACGGTCATCGTCTCGCGCTCTGCGAAGCGGTCCTGGACGAAGCGGTGCAGACCAAGCGCCAGATCATCGTGCCGCGCAAGGGCGTGCTGGAGTTGCAACGCCTGCTGGAAGGCGGCGACCGCGAACTCGAACTCGAGATGGGTCGCAGCCATATCCGCGTGAAGCGCGACGACGTCACCTTCACCAGCAAGCTGATCGACGGTCGTTTCCCGGATTACGAAGCGGTGATTCCGATCGGCGCCGATCGCGAAGTCCGCATCGATCGCGAGGCGTTCCGCGCTTCGCTGCAGCGCGCGGCGATCCTCTCGAACGAGAAGTACCGCGGCGTGCGCATCGAAGTGTCGCCCGGCCAGCTCAAGATCAACGCCCACAATCCTGAGCAGGAAGAAGCGCAGGAAGAAATCGAGGCCGACACCAAGGTCGACAGTCTCGTCATCGGTTTCAACGTCAACTACCTGCTCGACGCCCTGTCCGCGCTGCGCGACGAGCATGTCGTGCTGCAGCTGCGCGACGCAAATTCCTCGGCGCTCGTCCGTGAGGCCAGCAGCGAGAAGTGCCGTCACGTGGTGATGCCGCTGCGCCTCTGAACGGGCCCCCCGTGATGGAGGATGGGTTCCACGTGGAACATAATGAGACGCATACGATTCGCCCGGGCTTTCCCGGGCGTATTCGTTTGCGCTCTCGCGAAGAGCGGGCTCATCCATGCGGGTGACCCGCTTGCAGGTGGCGAACGTCCGCCGTTTGGCGGCCGTGGAGTTGCTACCGGCGCCCGGCATCAATCTCGTCACTGGCGACAACGGCGCGGGCAAGACCAGTCTGCTGGAAGCGCTGCATCTGCTCGCCTACGGCCGCAGTTTCCGCGGCCGGGTCCGCGACGGTCTGATTCGCACCGGGGCGGATGCGGTTGAAGTCTTCGCGGAATGGCAGGAAGAGAACGGTGGCCGGACCCGCCGTGCCGGATTGCGCCACGCCGGCCAGCGCTGGGAAGGGCGGCTCGATGGGGCATCCGTCAGCCAGTTGGGAGAGTTGTGTGCGGCGTTGGCCGTGGTGACGTTCGAGCCCGGCAGCCATGCCCTGGTGACCGGGGGCGGCGAGCCGCGCCGCAGACTCGTGGACTGGGGTTTGTTCCACGTGGAACCTGATTTCCTGCCGTTGTGGCGTCGCTATGCGCGGGCGCTGAAACAACGCAATGCCCTGCTCAAGGCCAAGGTCCGCGACCGGCAGCTGGATGCTTGGGACCATGAGCTCGCGGATGCCGGCGAGCCGTTGACCCGCCACCGTCAGGCTTACCTCGATGCGCTCGAACCGCTGTTGCAGGCGACGAGCGCGGACCTTGCGCCCGGATTGGGTCACGCGTCGCTGCATTTCCAGCCAGGGTGGTCCCGCGACCAGCTGTCCCTGGCGGATGCCCTCGTCATCGCCCGGGACCGCGATCTGGCCAATGGTTTCACGTCGGTCGGTCCGCATCGCGCGGACTGGCGGATCGATTACGCCGCATTGCCCGGACGGGAAACCCTTTCCCGCGGACAAGCCAAGCTGTCGGCGCTCTCGGCGCTGCTGGCGCAGGCCGAGCGGCATGCCGAAGGCTGCGGCGAGTGGCCGGTGGTGGCGCTGGACGACCTGGCCTCCGAGCTGGACCGGAACCACCAGCGACGCGTCCTGGAGCGTTTGATCCTCTCGGGTGCGCAGGTCTTCATCACCGGGACCGAGATGCCCCCAAGTGTGTCGACACTGGATGTTCCGGTTCGCTTGTTCCACGTGGAACATCGCGGGTCGGGGTCCGAGCTCAGGCCCCTGGACTGACGACCCGCATCGCGCTCAAGCCCGCTTGGCACCGGCATCGGGGACCCGTTAGGCTGTGGCTTGGGCCTTCAGGATGGCCGTATGCTCAGTCTGTCGTCTCACGTGTTTTCGTCGATCCTCCCGCGCGGTCGGCGCAGCGCCATGGCCATGGCCGTCGCTGCGTTCGTGCAGATGATTTCAGGGTGCCACCCCGCCATGACTTCCCCGGTTTCGCAAAATGCCGTCGCCTCGGCGGTCGATCGCCCCGCTTCGGGGACCGTCGCCGACTGGCCGCTGACCTTCAAGCGCCACCTGTTCGGTGCCGTCTGTTTCGATACCCACGGCTGCAGCGTGCGCTACGACGGCCGCGAGCATGGCACCACCGCCGATACGCCGTCGGTGTCGAGCCTGCCGCCCGGGCGTTTCGATGCGCTGATGATCGCCCGTTACGGCGATCTTCCCAATTTTCCGGGCCCGGCGCAGTTGCGCTGGCGTGCGAAGGACGGGGCCGAGCTGACCGCCGAGGTCGATCTCGGCGAGATCTTCGGCGATGGCCTGATCCGCCACGAGGTTCCGCGCGAGGACATCGCCGAGGGCGTCAGCATGGGCTTCACCCATGTCCTGATCGAAGTGAACGACCGTACCGTCAACGTGTATACCCGGACCCTGATTCCGACCAAGCGCGAGCAGGTCCCGGGCAACAAGCACAGCCAGTTCCGCGACGATCTCATCAAGGTCCATAGCCGCAGCTACTGATCCGGAGCGATCCCATGAACGAACCCGTCCGTCCCCGGCAGTCCGATGGCGTCGATGTCGCTCCGGTCACCCGTGCCGATCTGCAGGCGTACACCGATGCCAACCGTGAGCTCGGGCGCATGCAGGTTCCGGTGATGGTCAGCGACGATCGGCCCAACGAACGGCTGTTCGTCGCGGTGCTGGATGGGACCGGCAACGACATGAACGACCCCGGCAGGGGACCGCCGACGGGGCCGGCGCAGATCTTCGCGCAGATCCGCGATCAGCAGAACGCCGGGCAACTGACCAATGTCGCCGCGGGTTACCTCCAGGGGCCGGGTACCGGCTCGTTCGGTACCTGGGATGGTGCCCGCGGCCATACCTTCGAAGAACGCGGCGAAACGATGTACCGGCAGTTCATCGAACAATCGGCGCGTTGGTTGCGCGAGAATCCCGACGCCGATATCCGCGTGGCCGCGATCGGTTTCAGTCGCGGCGCGGAGCAGGCCGCGTATTTCACGCGTCTCGTCGACGAACGCGGGATCCAGGACCCGACCGGCGCGGTCTACACCACCGGGGACGATGGTCTGGTCACCGGCGTCCGCTACACCAGGCCGCCGCTGGTGGCGCCGGGCCAGGTGGCGCAGGCGGCGGTACTCGAAGACCCCGTCGCCACGGGCGATCCGCGGAACTACGACCGCCGCCTGCCGCCCAGCGTGATTTCCGCGATGCAGATCACCGCGCGCGACGAAACCCGCGATCAGTTCGTCGGCACGCAGCATCTGCCGGCCGGCCTCAGCGACGATCGGCGGGCTTTGAACATCACGGTTCCCGGGGCGCACAGCAACATCGGGGACGGCTACGAAGCCAACGGTCTGGGCATCCGCAACACCAACATGGCGTCGCAATATCTCAACGGTCTGGTCGACAACGATCGCCCCTTGCTGCGGTTGCGGACCGAGCCGGCGTTCGGAGATCCGAGCAACGTCATCCACGACTCCGAAGGCCACAACTCCTGGATCTATACCCGGCGCGGTTTCGATCGGGATGGCGTCCGCGATGTGAATCATCAGGTCGGCGCGCCGGAATACGCCGTGACCATGGATGGCATGCCTTATCAGGTACCGCCCAGCGCGCAGAACCGCACGCGCGAGCCCATGGATCAATCCCTCGCGGAACGGTTCGATTACCGTACGCTGCCCCTGGCGCCGATTCCCGGCCCGCTGGACGCGCGCCAGGGGGCCCTCGATCCCGCACGCGATGCCAGTCCGTTCGACCGTCTCGGTCGCGCCGCACTGGCTGGCGATGCCGACGGCACGCGCGGCATCGGCCAGCAATTCCTCGAGACCGGCCCGGGCCAAAGTTGGCTGCAGGAAGGCCGCGCCTTCAATCTCGAACAGGCGCGATTGCGCGATCAGGCCGCGGCCGTGCCGCCGCCAACGGTCGATGAGCCCGCGCGCCAGCCGGCGATGGCGCGCTGACGGTCCAATGATCGCCGCCATCACATCGACACGGGATTGAGCGATGACCCCAGAGGCGTTGCAGGACTTCGCGCTGAAACTGGCCGCGGTGGCCGACATGCTGGATCAGCGCAGCGCGCAGGCCGCGCAGTCGGCCGCGCAGGGCGCCCAGCAATTGCAGTCGGTCGCGCAAAGTCTGGTGCAGCAGCACCGGCAGATGACCGAGCATGCGCTCGGCACCATCGGCACTCAGGCCCGGCAGTCGATCGAACAGGGCACCGCCGAATCGCTCGAACAGCTGCGCAAAGAGTTGCGCCTGGCCAGCGAAAGCGCCGGGCAGAGCGCCAAGCTCATCGCGGATCAGGCCCAGGCCTTGCAGAAGGCGCAGAAAGGCATGCTGTGGAAAGCCGCGCTGGCCCTGGTGGTCGGTGCCGTGCTCGCGGCGGGCGGCACCGCGTTCATCGCCTGGCGCAGCCTGCAGCAGTTCAAACGGGCCGATTTCGCCGAGGACGTGCTCGAAGCCACCCGCAGCGGCGCCATCACCCGCTGTGGCGAGGCGCTGTGCGCGCGCGTGGGCGACGCCCCGCGCAAATACGGTCGCAAGGGCGAATATCTGCTGCTCGAGCCGTAGCGCGCGGCACAGTGCGCCTGCGGGCCTGTCGATGCGGTGGACCCGCCGAACCGCCCGGCGCGCTATAATTCCGCCCTCGTCACCCATAGCTAATGTGTCGTGCAGCGCACGGCCATCAGCCTGCCGCAGCCGATGCAACAGCAGCCAAACCCAGCAGCCGACCGAAGCGAATGACCGAAGACACCCAGCAGCCCGGCGCCAACAACACCTACGACTCCAGCAAGATCACCGTGCTCCGCGGCCTGGAGGCCGTGCGCAAGCGGCCGGGCATGTACATCGGCGACGTCCACGACGGCACCGGTCTGCATCACATGGTGTTCGAAGTGGTCGACAACTCGGTCGACGAGGCGCTGGCCGGCCATGCCGACGACATCATCGTCACCCTGCACGAAGACGGCTCGTGTTCGGTGTCGGACAACGGCCGCGGCATTCCGGTCGACATCCACAAGGAAGAAGGCGTGTCCGCGGCCGAGGTCATCCTCACCGTGCTGCACGCCGGCGGCAAGTTCGACGACAACAGCTACAAGGTCTCAGGCGGTCTGCACGGCGTCGGCGTCTCGGTGGTGAATGCGCTGTCCGAACATCTGTGGCTGGAGATCTGGCGCGATGGTCATCACTACGAACAGGAATACGCGCTCGGCGAGCCGCAGTATCCGCTGAAGCAGCTGGAACCGTCGGACAAGCGCGGCACGCGCCTGCGCTTCAAGCCGTCGGTCGAGATCTTCACCGACGTCGAATTCCATTACGACATCCTCGCCAAGCGCCTGCGCGAACTGTCGTTCCTGAATTCCGGCGTGAAGATCACCCTGATCGACGAACGCCGCGACGAGCGCGGCGACACCCGCCAGGACGTGTTCCAGTACGAAGGCGGCATCCGTTCGTTCGTCGAACATCTGGCGCAGCTGAAGACGCCGCTGCACCCGAACGTGATTTCGGTGAGCGGCGAGCAGAACGGCATCACCGTGGACGTGGCCCTGCAGTGGACCGACGCCTACCAGGAAACGATGTTCTGCTTCACCAACAATATTCCGCAGAAGGACGGCGGCACCCATCTGATCGGTTTCCGCGCCGCGCTCACGCGCACGCTAACGAACTACATCGAGCAGAGCGGCATCGCCAAACAGGCCAAGGTCACGCTGTCCGGCGACGACATGCGCGAAGGTCTGATCGCGGTGCTGTCGGTGAAGGTGCCCGACCCGAGCTTCTCCTCGCAGACCAAGGAAAAACTGGTCAGCTCGGAAGTGCGCCCGGTGGTGGAAAGCACTTTCGGCGCGCGCCTCGAGGAATTCCTGCAGGAGCACCCGAACGAAGCCCGCGCGATCACCGGCAAGATCGTCGACGCCGCGCGCGCGCGCGAAGCCGCGCGCAAGGCGCGCGACCTCACCCGCCGCAAGGGCGCGCTCGACATCGCCGGGCTGCCCGGCAAGCTCGCCGACTGCCAGGAAAAGGATCCGGCGCTGTCCGAACTGTTCATCGTCGAGGGCGACTCGGCCGGCGGCTCGGCAAAACAGGGCCGCAATCGCCGCAACCAGGCGGTGCTGCCCCTCAGAGGTAAAATCCTCAACGTGGAACGCGCACGCTTCGACCGCATGCTGTCGTCCGCGGAAGTCGGCACGCTGATCACCGCGCTCGGCACCGGCATCGGCAAGGACGAATACAACCCGGACAAGCTGCGTTACCACCGCATCATCATCATGACCGACGCCGACGTCGACGGTTCGCACATCCGCACGCTGCTGCTGACGTTCTTCTACCGGCAGATGCCGGAGCTGATCGAGCGCGGCCACATCTACATCGGCCTGCCGCCGCTGTACAAGATCAAGCAGGGCAAGAACGAGCTGTACCTCAAGGACGATGCCGCGCTCGACGCCTACCTGGCGAGCAACGCGGTGGAGAACGCATCGCTGGTCCCGGCGGCGGGCGAGGGCGCCATCCTCGGCGCGCATCTGGAAAAACTGCTGCTGGTCTACGCAGGCGCGCGCGACGCGATCGCCCGCAACGCGCATCGCTTCGATCCTGCGCTGCTCGAGATGCTGATCGACTTCGTGCCGATCGACGCGGCCGCCATCGCCGGTTTCGCCGTCGATCGCAGCGCGCTCGACGCCCTCGAAGCCCGGCTCAACCGCACCGGCCTCGGTCGGCCGCGTTACCGCATCGCCGTGCAGGCCGCGACCGACGCCCAGGCGGCGGCGCTGCTCGTCACCCGCACCCACATGGGCGAATCCATCGTGCAGGTGCTGCCGGCGGCGAGCTTCGAAACCGGCGAACTGCGTCCGTTGCGCGAAGCGGCGAAGGAATTGCACGAACTGCTGCGCGACGGCGCCAAGATCCTGCGCGGCAACCGCGAGGAGCCGGTGGCGAGTTTCGCCCAGGCCCACGGCTGGCTGCTCGACGAAGCCAAGAAAGGCCGCCAGATCCAACGCTTCAAGGGTCTCGGCGAAATGAACCCGGAGCAGCTGTGGGAAACCACGGTGAATCCCGATTCCCGCCGCCTGCTGCAGGTGCGCATCGAGGACGCGGTCGCCGCCGACCAGATCTTCAGCACGCTGATGGGCGATGTGGTCGAGCCGCGCCGCGAGTTCATCGAGGACAACGCGCTGAAGGTGGCGAACCTCGACGTGTGAGCCGGAGATCCGCTCCCGGGGCTCGACCCCGGGCGGCGCAACCGCGCGTTCCAAGCCGTGCGCAGGAAGCCACGATGCGCCAATGCGTGCCGAAGCGGGGGCGGCATCCCCCCGACACGGCCCGCAGGTTGCGACCTTCGTCGCGTCTTCACTGATCCCTCGCGTCGATTGACGAAACCTTAATCCTCTTCGGATTACAACAGTCGCCCCATCCACCCCGGAGCTGCCGCCATGCCCCAACCAGAACACCGGTCTGCCGCGCTTGGCGTCGTTCTGGGGCTGGCCTGCACCGTGCTGGTGACCGCCTGCGCCACCACCACGTCCTCCACCGGGCGCAAGCAATATGTCGGCGGGGTCTCGCAGCAGCAGCTCGATCAGCTGGGCGCACAGGCCTTCGACGAACAGAAGGCCAAGAAACCGCTGACCCAGGACGGCAAGCAGTCCGCCTATGTGCGCTGCGTGGTGGACGCGATCGTGCGCGAGCTGCCGCCGCAGTGGCGGCAGGGTGGTTGGGACGAGGCGGTGTTCGTCGACAAGAATCCCAATGCCTTCGCATTGCCCGGCGGCAAGGTCGGCGTCTACACCGGGATTTTCGATGTAGCCCGCAACCAGGACCAGTTCGCCGCGGTGATTGGCCACGAAATCGGTCATGTGATCGAGCGTCACCATGACGAGCGCGTCACCCGGCAGATGGGTGCGGCCGGCGCGGTCCAGCTGCTGTCGGTGCTCGCCGGTGCCCGCTACGGCCAGAGCGGTTCCCAGCTCGCCAGCCAGGGCGGCAGCGTGATCGCGCAGACCGGGTTCCTGTTGCCCGGGACCCGCGAGCAGGAAACCGAGGCGGACGTCGTCGGCCAGCGGCTGATGGCCCAGGCCGGCTTCGATCCGCGCCAGGCGGTGGATCTGTGGCAGAACATGCTCGCCGCCAGCGCCAGCCGTCCGCCGGAATGGCTGTCGACCCACCCCGACCCGAAGTCCCGCATCGGCGAGCTGCGCAAACGCGCCGAAAGCCTGATGCCGGTGTATCAACAGGCGCGCGCCGCCGGCCGCAAACCGGCCTGCGGCTGAGCGCCCCGCCATCGAATCCCTGTCCGCTTCCATGCCATTCCGCACGCGGCCCGTCCGCGCCCACCGCAACGGCCGCCGTGCCGTGAACGATGCTCAACAGCCTCCGAGAACCGCCATGACCGCTTCCATCCGCCGCTTTCCGACCACCGTCCTCGCCGCCACCGTCGCCCTGTTCCTCGGTTGCGCCTTCGCCGGCAGCGCCCTGGCGCAGGACGACGACGATTACGACGACAAGCCGAAATCGGATCGCATGAGCGGAAGTGCGGCGGCAGCGGCCGATCGTGCGCGCCAGCGCAAGGCCGAAGCGGCGGCCAAGGCCAACCAGCAGCCCGAGATGTTCCCGCAGGCCACCCGCAAGCCGCCGGAACAGAAGGTGTCGCAGAAGGACGCCAAGGTCGCCAACGGCATCCAGGCTGATTTCGACGCCAAGAAGTTCCCCGACGTGATCGCGAAGGTGGACGCCTACGCCGCAAGCAGCCAGAACGCCTATCTGCTCAGCTATTTCTACCAGCTGGCCGCGAGCGCGGCGATCGAGCAGGATGATCGCGCCAAGGGCGTCGATTACTACCGCAAGGCGATCGAAGCCAACGGCCTCGACAACAACGGCCATTACCAGATCATGTTCAACCTTTCGGTGATCCTCAACGAACTGGATCGCGATGCCGAAGCGATGACCTGGATCGACCGCTACCTCGCCGAGACCAAGAACGAATCCGAACAGGCGCTGGGCCTGAAGGCGTATCTGCTGAGCAAGCTCGATCGCGCCGGCGAAGGCGCGGCGCTGTACGAAAAACTGCTGGCCGCCAACCCCGGCGACCGCGCGACCCTGATGAACGCGGTGTCGCTGTACCAGCAGGCGGACAATTTCGACAAGGCCAACGCGCTGCTGGAGAACGCGCGCGCACAGGGCCTGCTGAAGGACGCCAACGAATTCCGCACGCTGTTCGTGGGTTACATCAACGCCAACAAATACAAGGAAGCGCAGGCCGTTCTGGAAGACGGCGTGGCCAAGGGCTCGATTCCCGCATCGCAGACGCTGGCCAACGACTATGCGGTGATCGCCCAGAACTATCTCGCCGAGGACAAGGTGGCCCAGGCCATCGACTTCTACGGCCGCGCGGCCAAGGTGTCCACCAACGGCGAAGCCGCGCTCAATCTGGCCAAGGTGCTGCGCAACGAGAATCGCATCGGCGAGGCCAAGGCGGCCGCTCGCGAGGCCCTTGCCAAAGGCGTCAAGAAGCCGAAGGATGCGAACGACATCCTGGCGCTGCCGGGCAAGTGATGCGAAACCGCCCGATACGGTCACGTATCGGGCGGCGTTTCAGGCAGGGGTGTTGGTAAGTCCTGCTGCGATTGGTATAAGCTTACAGATTCCCGCGACCGGTTCTCACTACGAGGGCCTGCCGCGGTTCGACCATTCCGGGGTGTCGTGGTTGGGGGTCGGGTTCACTTTCAGGGATTGATCGCGAACGCGATACCGAATCAGCACCACGAGTCCGCTAAACCGAGCCTGCTGCGCATGACCCAACCGTTGCCGACCCCTGACAAGCGCGACCGCGAAGAACCCGGCCTGAACTGGCCGCGGATCACCGCCATCAGTTTCGCCATCGCGCTGCATATCGCGGCGCTCATGCTGTTGCTGGTGCCGGTCACTCCGCCGGGCGCCGAGCAGGAAGAAGAGCAGAACACCAGCGTCGTCATCATCGAGCCGCCGCCGAAGCCGCCGGAACCGCCGCCGCCGCCGCCGGAGCCGCCGAAGGAAATCAAGCTCACCCCGCAGGAAGTGCCGCGCGAAACGCCGCCGGAACCCCAGCCCGAGCCGCCGCCGGTGATCTTCGACGAACCGTCGCCGATGGCCGAGCCGGCCCCGCCGCCGGTTCCGCCCGCGCCGCCGACCCCGCCCGCGCCGACCGGTCCGCCGCGCAACGACAACGACCTGCGCGCCAGCCTGTGCGTGCGTCCGTCGCTGGCGCCGCTGCAGCAGGCCGCCAGCCGCGCCGGCGTCGCCGCCGACCTCGCCCTGATGATCACCTACCAGGCCGACGGCACCATCACCAACGTTGACATCGTGAAGAGCAGCCGCAACCGCGATCTGGACCGCGCCGCACAGACGTGGGCGAAACGCGCCAAGCTGTGCCCGGGTTCCGCCGGCCAGGGTCGTCTGCCGTTCTCGTTCGCGACCGAATAAGTCAAAGCGTCATCCCGATTCAGCAAAACCCGCTTCTGCAATTCAGCTTCTGCAAATCCGTTCCATCCCGCTCCACGTACCCTTCGTTAGATCCTTCCACACACAAGAAAGGTAAGCGTCATGCTGCAGGAAACCACCACCGCCGCAACCGGGGGCAACGCCGCCGCTCTGAAGCAGATGGGCGTCGACCATCTGGCGCGCGAAATGCTCGGCAACCCGGGCGACTACGTCGTCCAGCTCGTGGTTGCCGCCACCCTGGTCATCATGTCCGCGATGTCCTGGTACTGGATCGTGGTCAACTTCATCAAGAACTCCAACCTCCGTCGCCGTGGCGATTCCGTCACGCAGACGTTCTGGGAAACCCCGAACGCGCAGGACGCGATCCGCTTCATGGAAGAGCAGCCCAAGAGCGAGCCCTTCTCGAAGATCGCCCTCGACGCCGCCCAGGCCGCCGCGCATCACCAGCGCCATGAAGGCTCGCGTCTGGTCGAATCGCTGAACCGTTCCGAGTTCGTCGACCGCGCGCTGCGCCAGGGCGTCATCCGCGAATCGATGGGCCTGGAAAGCGGCCTCACCGTGCTCGCCACCGTCGGTTCGACCGCGCCGTTCGTCGGCCTGCTCGGCACCGTGTGGGGCATCTACGGCGCCCTCATCAAGATCGGTGCGACCGGCCAGGCGTCGATCGACGCCGTCGCAGGCCCGGTGGGTGAAGCGCTGATCATGACCGCCGTCGGTCTGTTCGTCGCCATCCCGGCGGTGCTCGCGTACAACTTCTTCGTGCGCCTGAACCGCATCACGAACAACAAGTTCGACACCTTCGCCCACGATCTGCACGACTTCTTCGCGACCGGCGCCCGCGTCGGCGAAGTCGCCGGCAAGCGCTGATCCGCACGCCCAGATCGAACACCTGACGGAGCACAGTCATGGCCTTCAGTACCGGCAACGACAGCGGCGGCCCGATGTCCGAAATCAACGTCACGCCCCTCGTGGACGTGATGTTGGTGCTGCTGATCATCTTCATGATCACGGCACCGCTGATGTCGCACAAAACCAAGGTCGAACTGCCCGAAGCCAACTACGACAAGCGGGAAGAAAAACCGCTCCAGGCGACCCCGATCACGATCGCGGTCACCGAGGAAGGCAAGTACTTCTACAACGACGAGCCGGTCACCCTCGACCTGCTCGGCAGCCGCTTCTCGACCCAGGCGCAGATGACTCCGCAGCCGCAGGTCAACGTCCGCGGCGACAAGGCCACGCCTTATCGCTACGTGAAACAGGCGGTCGATCTCGCCCAGGCCAACGGCATGCGCAAGGTCGGTTTCGTGGCCACCCGCGAACGCAACTGACGCGCATCGACGAGAGAGATTGAACCATGGCATTCGCTTCCAACTCCGGTTCGGGCCCGATGGCCGACATCAACGTCACGCCGCTGGTCGACGTGATGCTGGTGCTGCTGATCATCTTCATGGTGACCGCGCCGATCCTGTCCTATCCGATCGACATCGATCTGCCGCAGCCCAACCGTCAGCCGCCGCCGGATACGGAACCGCCGCCGCCGATCAAGCTTCGCATCGATGCCGCCGGTGCCGTGTACTGGAACGACAGCACCACGCCGATCTCCGCCCTGCGCAGCATGATGCAGGCCGAAGTCGAGCGCGATCCGAACAACCAGCCCACGCTCGAAATCGACATGAACGAGGATGCGCGTTATGAAATCCTCGCCAAGGTCCTGGCTTCTGCCAAGGACTCGGACATGAAGAAGATCGGCTTCGTCAAGAATTAACCGCACCATCGGCCGAAGGCGGACCTGCAGCCCGCCTCCGCGCCTCCAACCGCTTGCCTCTTTTCGACGCCGCCCCACGGGGCGGCGTTTTTTTGTGGCCATTCGGAGATCCGGCCGGGGGCTTGCCGACGCCGCGGGGACAGGCATAAGGTGAAGCCGTCACCCACACCGGAGAAGCGTCGCCATGGCTTTCGCCCAAGCACAGACCCGGCAGGACAGCCTTTCGCAGATCAATATCACCCCGCTGGTGGATGTGATGCTGGTGATGTTGGTGATCTTCATGATCGCGGCACCGGTCTTCAGCCGGCCGATCCCGCTGGACATCGGCCGGGGCGGAACGCCGTTGAAAAATCCCCCCGCGCCGCTCGAACTGCGGATCGCGGCGTCCGGGGAACTCTTCCTCGGCGGTCAGCCGATGCCGATGTCGGCTTTGCCGTCGGTGTTCTCGGCCGAACTCGAACGTGCCGGCGGCCAGCCGCCGATCCTCAGCATCGACGCCAATGGCGACGCCGATTACCAGACCGTCGCCAAGGTGCTGGCCGCCGCGCAGAACGCCGGCCTCACCAACATCCGCTTCGAATAAGACATCGCGCTCGAATGTGCGCGGGCGGCGACTCGCCGCCCGCAGCACTCAACGCCCGTCGAGAATGGCGAGATACGCCTTGACGGTGGCGTCGAGCCCGGCATACAGGGCTTCGCCGATCAGCGCATGGCCGATCGAGACTTCGAGTACGCCCGGGACGTCGCGCAGGAATCGACCCAGATTGGCCTGGCTCAGGTCGTGGCCGGCATTCACGCCCATCCCGTGCGCGGCCGCGGCGCGTGCGGTCTCCGCGAACTGGGTGAGTGGCGCGTCCGGCGTTCCCGATGCGAAGGCTTCGGCGTAGGGACCGGTGTAGAGCTCGATGCGATCGGCGCCGCTGGCGGCCGCGGCCGACAGGTCCGCGCCGGCGTCGGCGAACAGGCTCACCCGGCATCCGAGCGCCTGCAATGCCGCGACCTGGCCGCGCAGCGCATCGCGCTCGCGGGCGAAATCGAAACCGTGGTCGGAGGTGAGCTGGCCGTCGCCATCGGGGACCAGGGTCGCTTGGGCGGGCCGCGCCTCCGCGCAGAGCGCTTGGAAGCCGGGATAACCGTCGCGGGGCGGCGCGAACGGATTGCCTTCGAGATTGAATTCGACCCCGTAGCCGCGCGTCAGCTCGGCGAGTGCGAACACATCGTCGGTGCGGATATGGCGCGCATCCGGTCGTGGATGCACGGTGATGCCGTGGGCGCCGGCGTCGAGACAGGCGCGGGCGGCGGTCACCACGTCGGGATCGCGTCCGCCGCGCGAATTGCGCAGGACCGCGATCTTGTTGACGTTGACGCTGAGAACGGTCAAGACGGTGCCGGGACGATTCAGGACTGCGGCGCGTTCTGGTCGGCCTGCTGACCGTTGCCAGCTTCCGCGCGCTTGGCCTCGGCCTGTTCGCGCAGACGGCGGAGCTCCTGCGGATCGATCAGCATGGCCTCGCTGCGGGCGCTGTTGTCCACCCGCTGCGCCAGCAGGGACATCACGCTGAACACGGTGAGCCCGAGGGACGCCAGGGCGCAGACCACCAGGAGGGCCATCGATGTGGTCGTCAGCGCGACCATCAGCAGGGCGGCGGCGATGAGGAGGAGCAACCAGGGCATGAGGGCGTCCTTCACGGGGGACTGAGGGGCGGGCGTCAGTCTACTCCTGGCGCCCTCGTCGCCGACAGGCCGCCGGGCCGGTCGGCGCCTGCCGTCCGTCGTCCGTGCGTGTCCGACACCGCCGTCGGCCCGACCGGCGGCCGCCCTACAGCAATGGCGACATCAGCCGCGCCAGCGCCTCCGGCAGGCGGGTCCGGAACAGGCGTCGCTGACGGTCGTTGCGAACCCGCGGGGCGCGGACGAATTCGCCTTCGATCAGCTTCGCCATCCGCGCGCCGAGATCGCGGTCCTGGAACAACATCGCGACCTCGAAGTTCAGGCGGAAGCTGCGGTGATCGAAATTCGAGCTGCCGACGATCGTCGAGGCGTCGTCCACCAGCAGCGCCTTCGTATGCAGCATCCGTGGCCCGTACTCGTAGATCTTCACGCCCGCGGCCAGCAGATCGTCGTAGTACGAGCGCGCGGCCAGCGTCACCAGCTTCGAATCGCTCATCCGCGGCACCATCAATCGCACGTCCAACCCGCCGAGCGCGGCCGAGGTCAGCGCCATCATCGCCGCCTCGCCCGGCACGAAGTAGGGCGTGACCAGCCACACGCGTTCGCGCGCCGCGTGGATCAGGCCGACCTGCAGACGATGGATCGCTTCCCAGGAGGAATCCGGGCCGGAGGTGAGCACCTGCGCAGAAATCGCGCCGCTTTCCGGCGCGGGCAAAGTGCGTGCGATCTCGGAGATGAAGCTGCGATCGCCGGTGGCGTAGACCCAGTCTTCGGCGAACACCAATTGCAGCGCGCGCACCGCATCGCCTTCGATGCGCAGGTGCAGATCGCGATAGGCGTCCGCGCGGACGCGTTCGTTCTCGTCGTCGGTGACATTGATGCCGCCGGTGTAGCCGATGCGGCTGTCGATCACCGCGATCTTGCGATGCGTGCGCAGGTTGAGCCACGGTCGCCACCAGAATCGCCAGAAGCGCGTGGGATGGAACCATGCCACCTCGCCGCCGGCGTCGACCAGCGGCGCGAGGAAGCCGCGGGTGCAGGCGCCGGAACCGATCGCGTCCAGCAGCAGCCGCACCTTGACCCCGCGCTTCACGCAGGCCACCAGCGCATCGCGCAGCGCCGCGCCGCTCTGGTCGGGCGTGTAGATGTAGTACTCCAGATGCACCTGATGCCGGGCGCGACCGATGTCCTCGATCAGCGCGTCGTATTTCGCCGCGCCATCCACCAGCAGGCGCACGTCGCGGGCGGTGCCCGGCGGCAGCCCGGTCGCGCCCTGCGCCAGCCGGGCCAGCTCCTGCGCTTCCGGTGAACTCGCGGCGGGGCACAGACCGCCTTCGATCACGTCGCGCTCCAGCCGGCTGCGCGCGCGGCGCAGCCGCTGGCGCTGGATCTTCTGCGGGCCCAGCAGGTGATAGATCAGAAAACCGACGTAGGGCAGCAGCGCGAGGCCGAGCAGCCAGCTCAGCGTCGCCACCGGCTCGCGCTTCTGCAGCACGATCCAGCCGCCCAGCACGATCATGTAGACGACCCAGCCGATGAACAGCGCCAGCCCGAGCCACGGACCGAATCCGGGAATGCCGTCGATCCAGTCCCACATTGCGAACATCCGGAGACCTCCGTCGCAGCGATTGCGACCCGTGCGCGTTAGCCTAACCGGATGGCACACCGCGGCAAAGTCGACGAGGCGACGCACAACCTGGTGCGCAGCGGTCCGATCAAGGGACGCGGGGCGGCCTCGTACGTGCGCGGACGATTCGAAAAGACCGTGGCCGAAGCCGAGGACGACGGTTGGGGTTCGGTCTACGCGGACGATGACGACTCCACCGGTACCGCGCAGGCGAAATTGCCCACGCAGGTCACCGAAGAGCGTGCGCGCAGCATCGTCAGCCGCAACGATTCGCCGGACATCCCCTTCAGCCAATCGCTGAACCCCTATCGCGGCTGCGAGCACGGTTGCGTCTATTGCTTCGCACGCCCGTCGCACGCGTATCTCGACCTTTCGCCCGGCCTCGACTTCGAGACGAAGCTGTACGCCAAGACCAACGCCGCGGAACTGCTGCGCAGGGAATTCGCGCGCAAGGGGTATCGCTGCTCGCCGATCTCGCTCGGCATCAACACCGATGCCTATCAGCCGATCGAACGCCGCTGGCGCATCACCCGCCAGCTGCTGGAAGTGTTCGCGGAACATCGGCATCCGGTGAGCCTGATCACCAAGAGTGCGCTGATCCAGCGCGACCTCGATCTGCTCGCACCGATGGCGCGCGACGGCCTGGTGACGGTCTACGTGTCGATCACCTCGCTCGACAACAGGCTCTCGTCGAAGCTCGAGCCGCGCGCCGCGGCGCCGCACACCCGGTTGAAAACGGTGCAGGCGCTGCACGAGGCGGGCGTGCCGGTGGGGACGATGGTGGCGCCGGTCATCCCGATGATCACCGATGTCGAGATCGAGCGCATCCTCGAAGCCGCATACGAACACGGCGCCCGCGCCGCCGGTTACGTGCTGCTGCGCCTGCCGCACGAGTTGAAGGAGGTCTGGCGCGAGTGGCTGGCGCTGCACTATCCCGAACGCGCCGCGCACGTGATGAGCCTCGTCCGGCAGATGCGCGGCGGCAAGGACTACGACAGCGCCTACGGCACGCGCATGCGCGGCGAAGGGCCGTTCGCCGATCTGATCGCGATGCGTTTCGCCAAGGCGTACAGGCGGATCGGATTCGGCCGCCTGCCGCCGCTGGATGCATCGAAGTTCGTGCCGCCCTCGCCTCGGAGGCCCGCATCGCCGCAGGGCGAATTGTTCTGAGCGCCTTGGCTGCCGATCGCAGCGGAGGCATTTGACGCACGCGTGGGCCCGGGACGTCGCGGCACGGCCGCCCTGCGGCGGCCGCGCCCCATCACCCGACGGGAGGACGGAAGCCGCGTGTCCGATCCCGGGAGGCGCGGCCCGCCGTCAGTGTCCGATGCGGGTCATTCCATATGCGAATCGCGCGAAGCCCTTGCTGTTGTCGATGTTGATCGTCATCTGGGCCTTGCCCGGCGCAGTCACCGTGATCCGGATCCTGACATCGTCCGATGAGGTCGAAACGAAGACGTTGTCTTCTGCCTGACGCAGCACGGCATCGCCGTTCATGCCTTCAGGCTTCACGTCCTTCGGCAGGACGAGTCGCCATTGCTGCTCCGGCAGCTCGACGATGGTTGCGGTCAACGTTTCGCCCGACGGCGCGAAAGCGCCATCCAGTTTCCAGTTGCCTTCGAGAATACCTGCCTTGGTCGCCGCCATACCTGCTCCGTTGATGATCGATGCCGCCATGACAATCGAAATGATGAAAAGCCTGCGCGTGAACATCCTGATCTCCTGATCCTCTCGCTCTCCACAACCGCACACGATGCGGCGAACCCGATGCATCCCGGGTTCCTGCCGCCCGTACGGTGCCGGCGAGTATCGCCGATCGCGATCTGAAAAGGAGTGGCCCGACCGATCACACACAGGTCCGCACGACTTCGTTCAGTATGGATTCCAGATCGAAACGCCGGGAGGCAAGGTCGTTTTCGCGCTTGAGCGCCTCCAGCCGCCGCATCGCCTGTGCATGCCACGCGCTCGACGGGTCGATGCATGCATCGAACCCATCGCGGAATTTCTCCATGAACAGCGTCGCGTCGTCGCCGGGAATGAATCTGCCGACGCCCAGTTCGTGGAGACGGCGCCCGATATCGTCGCGGTCGTAGAAACCGGACCCGATGCACAGCGAAGGGAGCCCATGCAGGATCGCGTACTGATAAGTACCGCTGCCGCAATGATGAACCATCATGTCGACACGCGAGCAGACCGCGTGCATGGGCACGAACGGCGCGTAGTGGAACAGTCGATCGTATCCGGCCGGTAGATCCGTCATCCCGACGGTCGAAACGACGGCAACGCCGGCGTCGAGCATGTGGAGGATCGCCCGACGGATCGAATCGCTTGGCGCCAGCACCGAGCCCAGGGTGACGAATACGATGCGTCGTTGCGCATGGCGTTCGAAGAACTCCGACACTGCGGCTTCGTCGGGCCGAGTGCGCCCGTCGGGGATCGGCATCAGGCGGTCGGGCAGGTCCAGTGCGCCCGAAAAAAAGAAATCGGGCCTGTCGTCTGCGTCGAACGGGAGTTGTTCGATGCTCGCGATGCCGGGAACGATGCTGGCATGCGCGGCGCACACATCGGCGAACGATTCCGGTGCGGGAATGCCGAAGCACGACTCGCTCTCGCTGAAGTTGGCAGCGAAGTCGAAGCGCGCGATCGATTCGCAGCTGTGGCAGTGATTCGCGTCCCGCGGGACGTATCCGGGAAACGCGCCCGTCCTGGCGATCGTCACTCTCGGAAGGTCCATGAGCGTCGCGGTCAGAAGCGTCACCAGGCTGAAGTCGTCGACGATGACATCGGGACGGAACCGTGTGCAGGCGGACATCTCGTCCTGGAATGCGCGCTCGGGACGGTAATCGATGTCCAGCACTTGCTTGCCGAGCGATCTGACCGAGGCATGAAATCTGGCCGGAGCCAGGAATCCGACCTCGTGCGCCACGGGATCGAGCTTCAGCGCCAATGCCATCAGCGGCGCCAGGTGGGGGACGACCGCGCCGGCATTGGGGATGAACAGAATTTTCAAGCGCCCTCCATCAATCCTTGATTTGGAACGTGGTCGCAGGCACGGAGTGTAACCATGCCGGTATCGGGAATGAAATACGCGTCGGGTGTCCGCCCGATCGGACCGTACCGGTCCGGTGGCCGCCGCTCCTGGCCATGCGGCCACGGTCGGCAGAAGGACTTCCGCGCGGGAACAGGATCAACGGGGCGGGATGCATCTGTCGCCGCTTTTCGGCGGTTTCCGCGATGCGTACGCGACGCTGTCGATCACCGCTGATCGCTGACGGGAACGACACCGTCGTGAAACGGCGTCCCGAGTACCGCACGGCCATCCCGGCGATCGGCATCGACCGGCGATCGGACGATGTCGTCCGCGGCAAAAATCGCGGCGGGCGTCGCGCGACCCTTCAGCCCTGGGCGAACAGGGTTTCCGCGCGCTGGAACAGGACCCAACTGGTCGCGATGAATTTGTCGCCGCCTTTCGGGCGGTTGCCGCGATGCGTATGGGTGAAGCCCGCGGGCGCGATCAGCAGCGAGCCGGTCCGCGGCTTCACCTTACGCGCCTGGTACATGAATTCGGTTTCGCCTTCCTCGAACGCGTCGTTGAGGTACAGCGTCCACAGCAGATGCCGGTGCAGGGTTTCGCAGCTGGTGTCGCGCGGGTACAGCTCGCAATGCCAGTACGGATAGCCGCCATCGTCGGCGCGGTACCACTGCAGGTTGATGTGGCCCGGGCGCAGACAGGTGCGGATCAGTTCGATCAGCCCGGCGTCGTCCTTCGTCGCCACGTCCTCCGCGGACAGCCGCCGCAGCGTGCCGTCGGGGCCCGGTTGCTGCAGCATCAGCGGCGATATCAGCGCAGACGGGTATTCGCGCAGATAGCGGATGAGCGCGCCGAGCATCGCCATGTTCAGGGTCTGCTCGACGTCCTGCCATGCCGCGTTGCCGGTGAGGGTGATGTCGCGGCTGTGCTTGAGCTCCGGGAAGACCCCGCCGCCCACCTGGCCCGGATGCAGGGACGCCTGGTCGGCGCGCATGCGCGCGACGATCCGGTCGCAGACCTCGCGGGGCAGCGCGTCCGGGGTGATGGTGATGTGGTCCAGGTCCTTCATGCCGGTCATTCCCTCGGGCGGGCGTCGAAATCCGGATGGTAGCCGGTGGCGACGACGACGATTGCGCCGATCGGCGCGATTCCCGCGCCTCGATCCGCGGGAACCGCCGTGGCCGCAGATCGGCTTCGACATCTCCGGCGACCGCACGGGTCGAGCGGCCTTCTGGCCGCCGTCTCGACGATCCCGCCGGGCTTCGCGGCCCGAAGGGCGCGCTGCCGGCGCTGCTGCAGGGCCGCCGGGATGTCGGATCGGCCCTAAGTAATTGCCTGCGCTGGAAAAGATCGGCATAATGCCCGGCTCGCTGCGCCCGGCCCGAGGAATTCCCGCGTGGAACTCCCCGGACGGAGGACTGGAACGCGATCCCGTCCGCAAATCGTCGCGATACCTGCCTTCCCGCATCGCGTGGTGGACGTTCCGGCCGCAAGGCCCGGACCGACGCCGGGGCCGCCGTCTCCCGGGCTATGGGAAACAACCGCAGATCGCACGCCCGTGCGTTCTTTCGATGAGAGGTACGTATGTCCCGCGAATGCCAAGTCACCGGCAAGCGCGTCGCGACCGGCAACAACGTGTCGCACGCGAACAACAAGACCCGCCGCCGTTTCATGCCCAATCTTCACGAGCGCCGCTTCTGGGTCGCTTCGGAAAACCGTTGGGTGAAACTGCGCGTTTCCACCAAGGCCCTGCGCACCATCGACAAGAACGGCATCGACGCCGTGCTCGCCGAGCTTCGCGCCCGCGGCGAAAAGATCTGAGGAGTAATTCACCATGGCTTCCAAGCGCGACAAAATCCGCCTGATCTCTTCGGCCGGTACCGGTCATTTCTACACGACCGACAAGAACAAGAAGAACACCCCCGCGAAGATGGAGATCAAGAAGTACGATCCCGTCGTCCGCAAGCACGTGATCTACAAGGAAGGCAAGATCAAGTGATCCGCGCTTGACGCGGATCATCCTCGCGACAGCGGGGATCCAGCCTCCACGAAGAACCCGCCGAAAGGCGGGTTTTTTCGTTTCCGATCGATGCGCGGGCGGGCCGATGCGCCGGCGGGATCGCCCGGGCTATGAATGCGCGCGCGCGAAATCCATCGTCCAGTTGGTTTCCCAGGTCTTGCCGCCGTCGGCGGAGAACGCCTGTTCCCAATGCGGCGCTTGCGGGTCCGTGGCCCGCCACAGGAATCGCACGCGGATCGGCCGGCCCTCGAAGCGGTCGTCGGCGAAGAACGTGCCGATGCCGCGGTCGAATCCGCCGACCACCGGCGGATCGAGTCGATGCGGATGGCGGCCGTCGAGCCACCAGATCGACCATCGCCGCGTCGCCGCGTCGAACGCGCGCAGGGTGACGGCCCGGTAGGCGCCGTCCGGCAGTGCGAGCACGTTGTCGTCGACATTGCCGTCGCCGCCGAGGAGTGCACGGACGCTGCAGGTGCCGTCGAAGTCGACCCAGTCGTCGCAGCCCGCCAGTCGCGCGCGCAGGCGACGGTGGCGCACCCGCCAGTCGCCGATGAAGAAGTCGAAGTCGCGCCCGCTCATGCGCGCCTCCAGTCCATCCGCCAGGTGTCCTGCCAGGTCTTGCCGTCGTCGTACGACAGCGCCTGCGACCAGCGGCAGGAAGTCGGCGTGATCCGGTCCCACAGGCCGCGGACCTTGATCGGCTTGTCGCCGTCCATGTCGTCGGCGACGAACACGCCGGCGCCGTCGATGAAATGCCCGGGCATGCCCGGCGCGGCGAGGACGCCGGACTTCGCGTTCACCCAGAAATCCGACCACACGCGTTTCTCGACATCCAGCAGGCGCAGGCCCATGCCGCTGAAATTCCGTGCCGGGATGCGCAGCTCTTCGACGCTGCCGATGCCGCCGAGAAGGGTCCAGCAGGTCGCTTCGCCCTCGAAGACGTCCCAGTCGTCGCTGCCGGGCGTCTTCAGCCTGCGGTGGCGGATCTTCCATTCGCCGGCGAGGAAATCGAAGTCGCCGGGCTTGCCGGGGGGCGGCGCCACGGCGTCGGTTGCCGTGGCAGTGCCCACGCCGGCGACGGAGACGGCGAGTCCAGCGGCGGCGGACAGGAGCAGGGTGCGGCGTGCGGGATCGTCGGGGGTCCGGGTCATGGCGGGTGCCAGTCAGTAGGAGAGTGCGACCACCGTACGCGGCGATACCTGACATATACCGTCAGGAATAGACTGCGATCCTGTGGACCCATCCCGGACGTCTTCCTCCGCCGGACGAACCCGTGCGCACCAGTCGACTGTTGTCCCTCCTGATCCTGCTGCAACTGCGCGGCGGCGCGACTGCCGACGCCCTTGCCCGCGAGTTCGAGGTTTCGGTGCGCACGATCTATCGCGACATCGACCGGCTCGCCGCGGCCGGGGTGCCGGTCTATGCCGACCGCGGACCCGGTGGCGGTTTCCGGCTGCTCGACGGGTATCGCACCCGGCTCACCGGTCTGGCCACCGACGAAGCCGAAGCGCTGTGCCTGATCGGCATGCCCGGCCCGGCGCAGGCGCTGGGCATGGGCGAGGCCGCGAGCGCGGCCGCGCACAAGATGATGGCGTCGTTGCCCGATGCCGGCGGCGCGCTGGCGGTGCGCATGCGCGAGCGCTTCCATCTCGATCCGGTCGACTGGTATCGCGAGGACGACACGCCGGCGGTGCTGCGTCCGATCGCGCGGGCGGTGCTCGATCGCACCGAACTGGAGATGCGCTACGACAGCTGGACCGGCGTGCGCGATTGGGTGGTGCGGCCGCTCGGGCTGGTGCTGAAGGCGGGCCAGTGGTACCTGGTCGCCGAAGGCCACGGCAAGCCGCGGATCTTCAAGGTCGCGAACATCCGCCATCACCTCGCGACCGATCGGGTGTTCGAACGGCCGCCGGCCTTCGATCTCGCCGCTTGGTGGGCGACGGAGACCGCACGCTTCGAGGCGCAGTTGCGCGGCGATACCGCGACGCTGCGGGTCACCGCCACCGGGCTGGCGCGGATCGCGGCGCTCGGCGCGTATGCGAAGACCGCGGCGCAGGCCGCCATCCCGGATGCCGACGGCTGGTCGCGGATGACGCTGCCGATCGAGAACATCGAACAGGCCGCGCTGCTGTTGCTCGGCATCGGTCCGGAACTGCGGGTGCTGGCGCCCGAGGCGTTGCGGCTGCGGTTGCGGCAGATGGCCGAAGCCGTGATCGCGAGCTGCGATGGCACGCGCAGTGCTCAGACACCATCCGCGATGGCATGATTCGCGGCGATCACACGACAGAAACCGCGCGATGCGCATGCATTTGCTGATCCTGGCCGGGTTGTGCGCACTGGGCGTCGCGCCGGGCGCGCAGGCGCAGCTGCGGCCGCTGATGAACGGCGAGATCAACACCCGTCTGTCCTGCGACCAGCAGGAAACCGCGTTGATCGGCATGTACGTCCACGCCCGTGACCGGGGAACGCCGAAGGCGGACATGGTCGCGAAGGCGGCGGCGTTGCCGGAGAACGACGGCACGCGGATGGTCGCGCTGTCGCGCATCGACGATGTCTACCTCGACCCGCGGCTGACGGCCGCCACGCTGGTCGCGTACCGGTCGAAGAAATGCCAGATCGGTGTGTCGTGGCGCGATGAACCCCATGAGGCCGAAGCCTACGAACGCGAGCACCTGCTGCAGTGCCAGGCGCTTGGCCTGCCCGGCGATCGCGATTTTCGACGCTGCATCCACGACCTGCTGGAAACGCTGGAGGAACGCCGGACGCGGCCGGCGGCCGAACGCTGACCGACGGCGATCGCGGGCTTCGACCTTGGTCGGAGCCCTGCGCCCGGCCGTCCGCTCGCCGTACACTCGCCGGACCGTGATTCCGCCGAGACGCGCATGATCCCAGGCTGGGTGCTGTTGCTGGTATCGCTGGGCTACGTGGGCGTGCTGTTCGCGGTCGCCTATCTAGGCGACGTGCGCGGCATGCGGCCGCGCTGGCGCTGGCTGCGGCCGATGGTCTACTCGCTGGCGCTCGCGGTTTACTGTTCCTCGTGGACGTTCTACGGTGCGGTCGGCACCGCGGCACGCACCGGGCTGGGCTTCCTGCCGATCTATCTCGGCCCGCTGCTGATGCTGCTGTTCGGCTGGCGCATCCTTGAACGTCTCGTGCTGATCTCCGGCGAGCATCGCATCGTCTCGATCGCCGATTTCCTGTCCTCGCGCTACGGCCGCGCGCCTGGACTCGCGGCGCTGGTCGCCGCGGTCGCGCTGGTCGCCGCGGTGCCCTACGTCGCGCTGCAGTTCAAGGCGGTGGCGATGAGCGTGGAGGTGCTGGCGCCGGGCAGCGACGACGCCCTGTTCGCCGATCCCGCGCTGTACGTCGCATTGCTGCTCGCGGTGTTCGCGATCCTGTTCGGCACGCGCCAGATCGACGCCACTGAACACCATCGCGGCATGGTGCTCGCGGTCGCGCTGGAATCGCTGGTGAAACTGCTGGCGTTTATCGCCATCGGCGTGTTCGCGCTGCTGCACCTGCCCGGCACCGGCGGCCTGACCGAACGCATCGCGCAGGCGACCGATGTCGTCACCGCGCCCGGCGTGCCCACCGGTTTCGTCGCGCAGACGCTGATCGCCTTCGCCGCGATCGTCTGCCTGCCGCGGCAGTTCCACGTGGCGGTGGTCGAATGCCAGGACCCGGCCGACCTCCGGCCCGCGCGCTGGCTGTTCGGCGGCTATCTCGTGCTCTTCAGCCTGTTCGTCGTGCCGATCACGCTTGCCGGACAGGCGCTGCTGGCCGGCAGCGGCGCATCGCCCGACACCTACGTGCTGGCATTGCCGCTGGCGCTCGATCGGGAAACCCTGGCGCTGACGGCCTACATCGGCGGATTCTCCGCCGCCACCGGCATGGTCATCGTCGCCAGCGTCGCGCTGTCCACGATGGTCAGCAACGACCTGGTGATGCCGCTGCTGCTGCGCAATCGCGCGCTGGTGGCCAGCGGCGGCATCGATCGCCAGGTGCTGTGGGTGCGGCGCATCACCATTCTCGCGCTGGCGCTGATGGCCTATGGCTACCACCGCATGGCCGCCGCCGCCGGCGATAGCCTCGCGCAGCACGGCCTGCTCGCGTTCGCCGCGGTGGCGCAGTTCGCGCCCGCGCTGATCGGCGGGCTGTACTGGCGCGGCGCGAGCCGTGCCGGTGCCTTCGCCGGCGTGTTCGCCGGCGCCATGCTGTGGGCCTACACGTTGCTGTTGCCGGCGCTGGTGCAGAGCAGCGCCTCCGGCGCCGACTGGATCGCGCACGGCCTGTTCGGATTCTCGTGGCTGCGGCCGCAGCAGCTGTTCGGCGTCACCGGCTGGGACCCGCTGACCCACGGCGTGTTCTGGTCGTTGTTGTTCAACATCGGCGCGCTGTTCCTGGTGTCCGCGCGGCGACGTCCGCTGCTGCAGGAACAACTGCTCGCCGCGACCTATCTCGATCCCTACGCACAGCGCTCGCCGCTCGGGCCCGGCGGCTGGGCCGGCACCGTGCGCAGCGGCGAACTGCTGGCGCTGGCCGAACGCATCGTCGGCGAACGCCATGCCCGCCGCGCGTTCGCGGAGTACGCCGAATCCACCACGCGTCGACAGTGGCAGCCGCAACAGCTCGCCGACCGCGCGCTGGTGCAGTTCACCGAACGCCTGCTCGCCTCGGCCATCGGTGCGGCATCGGCGCGGCTCACGCTCACCAGCGCGCTGCGCGGTTCGGGCATGGAACTGGGCGAGGTGGTATCGCTGCTCGACGAAGCCAGCCAGGAACTGCGCTTCAATCGCCAGGTGCTGTCGACCACGCTGGAGAACATCAGCCAGGGCGTGAGCGTGGTCGACCCGGAGCTGCGATTGATCGCGTGGAACCGCCGCTATCAGGACATGCTCGGGTATCCCGACGGCATGCTCTACGTCGGCCGCCCGATCGCCGACCTGATCCGCTGGAGCGCGGAACGCGCCGAGATGAACGAGCTTGGCCCGCAGGCCGCCGGGCCGGGCGTCGGCGATGCGGAAGACACGCTCGAGAACACCGCGGAAAACACCGTTGAAAACACCGTGGAAAACCAGGTCCGTCGTCGGCTCGCGCATCTGCGCGCCGGACAGGCCTATGTGTTCCAGCGCCTGCGCGCCAACGGTCAGGTCATCGAGATGCGCGGCCAACCGTTGCCGGGCGGTGGTTACGTCACCAGCTTCAGCGACATCACCGATTACAAACGCGCGGAACAGGCGCTGCGCGAGATCAACGAAACCCTGGAACACCGGGTCGAACTGCGCACGCGCGAAGCCGAAGCGGCGCAGCAATCGAAGACGCGCTTCCTCGCCGCGGTGAGCCACGACGTGCTGCAGCCGCTGAACGCCGCGCGCCTGTTCGCGTCCGCGCTGCGCGAGACCGAGGACGGCGACGAGCGCGCGCGCCTGGCCGAACGCGTCGACACCGCGCTGCGCGCCGCCGAGGATCTGCTCGACGGCCTGCTCGACGTGTCGCGCCTCGATGCCGGCGCGCTGCAGCCGGAGCTGTCGCATTTCGAGGCGGCCGAGCTGCTGCAGGAACTCGCCGCGCAGTACGCACCCAGCGCCGCCGGCCGCGGCCTCGCGCTGCGCGTGCATGCGCGGCCGGGCCTGTTCGTGCGCAGCGACCGGCGCCTGCTGCGGCGCGCGCTGCAGAACTTCCTCGCCAACGCGCTGCGCTACACCCGCGAAGGCGGCGTGCTGCTTGCGCTGCGCATGCGCGGGGATGCGCTGGAACTGCAGGTCTGGGACACCGGCCCCGGCATTCCGGAGCATCATCTGGGCCAGATTTTCGACGAATTCCGTCGTTTCGATATTCCCAGCACCCGTCCCGACATCGGCGGCGAACGCGGCCTCGGCCTCGGCCTGTCGATCTGCCAGCGCATCGCCCGCATTCTCGGCCATCCGCTGCAGGTGCATTCCCGTGTCGGCAGCGGCAGCGTGTTCTCGATCCGCGTGCCGGTCGCCGCGGAGATGCCCGCGCGCGCGCCCGTGGCCACGCCGACGCTCGCGCCGGACGCGCTCGCCGGGCTGCGCGTGCTGTGCGTCGACAACGATCCGGAAATCCTCGACGGCATGCGCGCGCTGCTCTCGCGCTGGGGCGCGGTCGCGCTCACCGCCGCGACCGTCGACGAAGCCCTGGCCCACATCGCTCCCGATGATGCGTCGACGCTGCCCGATGTCGCGCTCGTCGACTACCACCTGCACGATCGGCTCGACGGTCTCGGCGTGATCGCCGAACTCCGGCGTCGCGCGAAACGCGACCTCCCCGCCGCGCTGCTCACCGGCGACGGCAGCGACACGCTCAAGCACGCGGCGCGCGAATACGGCTGCGCGGTGTTGACCAAGCCGGTGAAGCCGGCATCGCTGCGCGCGTGGCTGGCGGCGCGGGGGTGATGTGCGGAATGACGCCGCGTTGACCCCATGCCCCGTGGAATCCACACTTCAAGGTCTGCGGCGTGCGCATGGCGTGCCGCGACACCATCGCCGGAGGTCGCATGAAGTTGCAGATGTTCGCCATCCTGATCCTGTTGTCGTGGTCTGCCGCAGCGCAGGATCCGCAGCTCGCGCCGAACGCGCCGCAGGACAAACCGATCACCGCCCATTCGAACGAACTGGCCGCCTTCGAAGCCGCGATCGCGCCCTACGTCGCGGAAGCGAAGCGCACCTATCCCGAAGCGAAGAAGAAATTCCTCGCCGGTCTGCCGGAAGGACAATCGTTCTTCGTCACGACGCGGCTGCATGATGGCAGCGGCGCATTCGAGCAGGTCTTCATCGCCGTCCGCAGCATCGACGGTGGCGTGGTCCACGGCAAAATCTGGAGCGAGATCAACACTGTCCGTGGATATCGGTTCGGCGATGAATACCGGTTCGCGGAATCCGGACTGCTTGACTGGCTGATCACCCATCCGGACGGATCCGAAGAAGGCAATGTCGTCGGCAAGTTCCTGGATACCTACGGTCGACGTTGAAGGCACGGCGGTCATCGGGAAGGTTCCGACATGCCAACCTTCACGCAATTCGCCCAATCCCCGATATGCCGCCGCGCTTCCCGGAGGAGCGGTCCATGTTCGTGATCACCCGCGAGATCATCGACAAATCGGTCCAGGCGCAACCGCTCTGCGCCGAGGAACCGTTCCTGTCCGGCGACGAGGCGGCGGTGGCCGGATTCTACAAGCGCATGTTCGCGGCCCTGCCCCGCGACGGCGTGGATGTCCTGATCGAAGCCGCGAAGCGCGATCTGCCCGCCGCCCTGCTCACCGGCGACGGCAGCGACACCCTCAAGCACGCGGCGCGCGAATACGGCTGCGCGGTGTTGACCAAACCGGTGAAACCGGCATCGCTGCGCGCGTGGCTGGCGGTGGGGCGCTGGTAAGATAAAATCTGAACTACATGCAATTACAAGGAGGGAAATTCATGCAGCCATTTTTTCCAAGAAAAACAGATAAAAAAGACAATCGCTTTAGAGTTGATTTGAGTGAAATAAATACATCTTATGCAAAAAACATTACTCACCAGCAAGCCAATTTGATCGAAGGTAAATTTTGTCCTTATATAGAAACATCTTCTATACAGGCATTTACGCAAGCCGTTGGATATTTTAAATTTAAATACAAAGACCATTTCACGATTTTATACCGCGGACAAAGAATTGATTATGGAAGTCTTGTTCCTTCTATTTTTAGAGGCGTTTCAACAGAATCCGCAATTCAGGCTAGAAACAAGTCAATTGATGACCTGCTTCTAGCTGTTGGTCATAACAAGTTGTTTATTGATGGCGTGCCTGATTATGCAATGGAACCCATATTGCAACACTACGGAATAAATACGAGGTGGCTTGATTTAGTTGACAATCATTGGATTGCATTATGGTTTTCATTGCATAAGTTTCTTGAAACAAAAGATGGAATGAATGTGCATTGCGAGGCAAGAAATATAGATGACGATGACGGGTTCGCATACATAGTTCTCGTTGCTGCCCCCAGGTTGTGGGGAAATATACGGAAACCGGGACTTTTTGAAGATACGGATGCCACTTTAGTGGACTTGAGAATTTGTGCGCCGAGCATTTATTTAAGGCCGCATAGCCAGCATGCGTACTTAATGCGAAGATCTTCTGTCTATAAGGGAGAGCAAGCAGATCTTCGAAACCGTGTTGTCGGGATTGTCAGAATTCCTATTAGTGCGGGGAGAACATGGCTTGGTGTCGGTGGACTGATCAGTGCAAACACTCTTTTTCCACCTCCTTATTACGATAGTGGCTATCATAGACTCTTGGACAAGCGGCCGCAGATCACTAGAGAGCTTTCTACGATCAAATACTTTTATCCTTCAAACGACTGATTTCAATTGTTTTTAAAAAAATAGCAGTAATAATTTGAAATTATGACGAAGAAATGCCAATGAATAATTTTGAGCTAAATGTTCTGGCGCAAGATGAATGACACCGCGTTCGTGCAATGCCCGTACTGCGGCGAAGAGGTCGAGATCGTCGTCGACGGTTCGGTCGAGCATCAGCAGTACGTTGAGGATTGCAGCGTCTGCTGCCGTCCGATCGTGTTCACCGTGGTTGCCGAGGACGGCGAAGTGCTGAGCGTCGACGCGCGCTCCGAAGACGAATAGACCGCGGTCCTGGCGGCGGAGACCGTCCTGTTCGCCTCTCGTGCCGTTGCAGACGGACGACATCGAGCCCGCATCGAGCCGGAAAATACCCCTGTAGGAGCGACGCAAGTCGCGACAGCTTGCAGGCTTTCAACAGCCGAATGGCGGGTCAAGATTTTCCGTAGACCGTCGCGACTTGCGTCGCTCCCACAGGGGCTGCGGTGACAGATCAGGCCGCTTTAGCGATGCCATCCGAACATTTCGAACGGGCGCTCAGTCCTCTTCCGGCGGCGGCATCACCGCTTCGGGATCGATCGCGAGCTTGCCGGCGATCAGCACCGCCTGGGTGCGGTTGTTGGCGCCGAGCTTGCGCAGGATCGCGGTCATGTGCGCCTTGATCGTGGCTTCGGACACCCCGAGCTCGTAGGCGATCTGCTTGTTGAGCAGGCCGTCGCCCAGCATCTGCAGCACGCGGAACTGCTGCGGCGTGAGTTCGCGCACGCGCTGCGCGGCGTCGTGTTCGTCCGCGGCGGCGGCCGGTGCCTTCAGCGCGGCGGCCGGTGCCCAGCGATCGCCGGCGAGCACGGTGTCGATGGCTTCGCCCAGGGTGGTCGCGTCGGCGGATTTCGGCAGGAAACCGACCGCGCCGTGATCCAGCGCGCGGCGCATGACCGCCGGCTCCTCGCGCGCCGAGACCACCATCACCGGCAACTGCGGGAAATGCGCGCGCAGGTGCACCAGCGCGCTGAACCCGTGCGCGCCCGGCATGTTCAGATCGAGCAGCAGCAGATCGGCATCGGGTTCGCGTTCGACCAGCGCGTACAGCGCGTCGACGCTGTCGGCCTCGCGCAGTTGCGCATGGGGCAGCGCCCGCGCCACCGCATTGCGCAGGGCCTCGCGGAACAGCGGGTGGTCGTCGGCGACAAGAATGGTGGGCATGGGGTGCGGCATCGCGATGGCGGCACCCCCAAGGTAACGCAGACCGGCGGTGGTCACCAATGGCCTCCGCCGGTCATGGCCGCCCCGCTCACTTCACCAACCGTTCCTCGACCAGCGATTTGACCACCGAGGGGTCCGCGAGGGTCGAGGTGTCGCCGAGCTGATCGGGCGCGTTTTCGGCGATCTTGCGCAGGATGCGGCGCATGATCTTGCCCGATCGCGTCTTCGGCAGGCCGGGCGCCCACTGCACGAAATCCGGCGTGGCGATCGGGCCGATCTCCTTGCGCACGTGCGCGACCAGCACCTTGCGCAGATCCTCGGTCGGGGTTTCGCCGGCCACCAGGGTGACGTAGGCGTAGATGCCCTGGCCCTTGATGTCGTGGTTGAAGCCGACCACCGCCGCCTCCGCGACCAGCGGATGCGAAACCAGCGCGCTCTCCACTTCGGCGGTGCCGATGCGGTGGCCACTGACGTTGATCACGTCGTCGACGCGACCGGTGATCCAGTAGTAGCCGTCGGCATCGCGGCGGCAGCCGTCGCCGGTGAAGTACATGCCCGGATAGGTCTTGAAATAGGTGTCGATGAAGCGCGGGTGGTCGCCGTAGACCGTGCGCATCTGCCCGGGCCAGGAGTCCAGCAGCACGAGATTGCCTTCGGTCGCGCCTTCGAGCAGGCCGCCGTTGGCATCGACCAGCGCCGGCTGCACGCCGAAGAACGGCTTGCTGGCCGAACCGGGTTTGAGGTCGGTCGCCCCGGGCAGGGGCGAGATCAAGACGCCGCCGGTTTCGGTCTGCCACCAGGTGTCGACGATCGGGCAACGGCCCTCGCCGACCACGTCGTAGTACCAGCGCCAGGCTTCGGGATTGATCGGTTCGCCGACGGTGCCGAGCAGGCGGATCGATTGTCGCGAAGTCTTCTTCACCGGCGCTTCGCCTTCGCGCATCAGCGCGCGGATCGCGGTCGGCGCGGTGTAGAAGATGGTGACCTGATGTTTGTCGACGACGTCCCAGAAGCGCGAGACCGTCGGGTAGTTGGGCACGCCCTCGAACACGACGGCGGTGGCGCCGTTGGCCAGCGGCCCGTAGGCGATATAGCTGTGGCCGGTGACCCAGCCGACATCGGCGGTGCACCAGTAGATGTCGTCCTCGCGCAGATCGAACACCGATTCGTGGGTGTAGCTCGCCCACACCAGATAGCCGCCGGTAGTGTGCAGCACGCCCTTGGGTTTGCCGGTGCTGCCGGAGGTGTAGAGGATGAACAGCGGATCTTCGGCGTTCATACGCTCGGGTTCGCATTCGGTCGGCTGGCTGTCGACCACCGCGTCGTACCAGCGGTCGCGTGGCATCTGCATGCCGACCGCGCCGCCGGTGTGGCGGATCACCAGCACCGTTTCCACCGAGTCGGTGCCGGGCATCTTCAGCGCGGCGTTGACGTTCTCCTTCAGCGGCACCGACTTGCCGCCGCGCAAGCCTTCGTCCGCGGTGATGACGAGCTTGCTGCCGCAATCGGCGATGCGGTCGGCGATGGACTGCGGCGAGAAACCGCCGAACACCACCGAGTGGATCGCGCCGACGCGCGCGCAGGCCTGCATCGCGACGACCGCATCGGGAATCATCGGCAGATAGATGGTGACGCGGTCGCCCTTCTTCACGCCGAGATGACGCAGCGCATTGGCCAGTTTGCACACGCGCTCGTACAGTTCGCGATAACTGATCCGCTGCGAAGGCGTGGCCGGATCGTCGGGTTCGAAGATCAGCGCGGTCTTGTCGCCGCGGGTCGCGAGGTGGCGATCGAGGCAGTTCACGCTGGCGTTGAGTTCGCCGTCTTCGAACCAGCGGATGTGGAAGTCCTCGACGTGGTAGCTCACGTCCTTGATCTTCGTCGGCGCCTTGAACCAGTCCAGACGCTGCGCGATGCGGCCCCAGTAGGCCTCGGGATCGGCGACGGCGGCGGCGTAGTCGCGTTCGTAGTCTTCGCGTCGGATGCGCGCGCGCGCCGCGAAATCGGCGGGCACGGGATAGACGGACGGGGCGGTGTCGGTCTGCGACATGAGGGCTTCCTCCGCGGGATGACGGGACGAGTCTGCGCACAGTGTGCCGCAATCGCGTCGTTTTGCGCTGCAACATCGCGCTTAGACCATGGTCGCAAAAACCGCCGTATCCCGCGTTCCTTCGACCAATGGCGAATAGGCGATGCGGTCGAGCACGCACAGTCTGCGCTCACCGTGCATCCGCATGCGCCCTCGGGAGGGGCTCACCATGAATCATCGACTGCATTGCAGACGGCCGCTGACATTGTCGCTGCTGGTCTGTCTGCTGGCGCCGGGCCTCGCGCTCGCGCAAAGCGCCACGCCGAAGGAACAGCAACTGGAGGCGCGCGTCGCCGAGCTGGAGAAAATCGTCCAGCAGCTGATCGCGCAACAACAGCAGACCGAAACCACCGTCAGTCAGGTGCAGGCGGCGCAGACCGCAGCGCCCGCGGCCAAACCCGCCGACGACGGCAAGCCGAAGATCCAGTCCACGCCGATCCTCACCGCCGCCAATCCGGGCACCGCGTTCTCGTACGGCGGTTTCATCAAGCTCGACGCGATGGTCACCGACACCAGCGACGGTCGCATCGCCGACGGTTCCGCCGGTCGCCTGTTCTATCTGCCGTCCGCGATTCCGGTCGGCCCCGCCGGCGCCGATGGCGGCGACGCCTACGCCGATTATCACGCGCAGTTCTCGCGCTTCTGGTTCAGCGCCGATCACACCACCGGCGACGGCGACAAGATCAAGGGCTATATCGAAGCCGACATGTTCGGCGGCGGCAGCAACGCGCTGGTCGGCAACGAAACCGCGACCAACACCTATGCGGTCTCGCTGCGCCAGGCCTACGTCAGCCTGACCCGTCCCAACGGCGCGCAATGGCTGGCCGGCCAGACCTGGTCGAACTTCATGGACGTCGCCGCGCTGCCCGACAGCGTCGACTTCGTCGGACCGACCGAAAGCACCGTGTTCGTGCGCCAGGCGCAGGTGCGCTACACCAAGGGCCCGTGGTCGTTCTCGGTGGAAAATCCGCAGACCACGGTCACGCCGTTCCTCGGCGGCGCCACGCGCGCGAATTCGGGCGACAACGTGCTGCCCGATGTCACCGCGCGCTGGCAGAAGAAGGGCGATTGGGGCCATTTCAGCGTCGCCGGCCTGCTCCGCCAGTTCAAGCGTCTCGACGAAACCACCAGCGGCGCGTCGGTCAGCGTGTCGGGCAAATTCAATCTCGGCGCCAGCGACGATCTGCGCTACGCGGTCAACGCCGGCCAGGGCATCGGCCGCTACATGGGCTTCGGCCTCGGCGCCGACACCGTGGCCGACGCCGGCGGCGATCTGGAAGCGATCGACGGCTACGGCGCGTTCGTCTCCTGGCGCCATGCGTTCTCGCCGAAACTGCGCGGCAACCTGTTCTACTCGACCGCGCACTTCGACAACGACACCGCGCTCACCGGCTTCGCCGCCACCGAGAGCGCGCAGTCGTTCCACGCCAACCTGATCTATTCGCCGCTGCCCAAGCTCGATGTCGGCGCCGAACTGATCTGGGGCCAGCGTTCGCTCGAGAACGACCTCGAAGGCGATCTCCGCCGCATCCACACCCACGTCAAGTACAGCTTCTGACGCGCCTCACCACATCGTGCCCCATCACAACCTGAGGGAACGGACCATGTCCAGTGTCACCGCAACCCCCGCCGCACCCGCATCCGGTGCGCTCACCCAGGGCCACAAGAAGGTCATCTTCGCGTCGAGTCTCGGCACCGTCTTCGAGTGGTACGACTTCTACCTCTACGGGTCGCTGGCCGCGATCATCGCCAAGCAGTTCTTCAGCGGCCTCAACGAAACCTCGGCCTTCATCTTCGCGCTGCTGGCCTTCGCCGCCGGTTTCGCGGTGCGGCCGTTCGGCGCGATCGTGTTCGGCCGTCTCGGCGACATGGTCGGCCGCAAGTACACCTTCCTCGTCACCATCGTGATCATGGGCCTGTCGACGTTCCTGGTCGGCATCCTGCCCAACTACGCCAGCATCGGTTTCGCCGCGCCGGCCATCCTGATCGCGTTGCGATTGCTGCAGGGCCTCGCGCTCGGCGGCGAGTACGGCGGTGCCGCCACCTACGTGGCCGAACACGCGCCGCACGGCAAGCGCGGTCTGTACACCAGCTTCATCCAGACCACGGCGACGATCGGCCTGTTCCTGTCGCTGCTGGTGATCCTCGGCGTGCGCACCTATCTGGGCACCGAGGAATTCGAAGCCTGGGGCTGGCGCATCCCGTTCCTGCTGTCGATCATCCTGCTCGGCGTGTCGGTGTGGATCCGCATGCAGCTGCACGAATCGCCGCTGTTCCAGCAGATGAAGTCGGAAGGCAAGCAGTCGAAGGCGCCGATCACCGAAAGCTTCTTCAGCAAGAACGGCCGCATCGTGCTGCTGGCCCTGTTCGGCGCGACCGCCGGCCAGGCGGTGGTGTGGTACGCGGGCCAGTTCTACGCGATGTACTTCCTCACCCAGTCGCTCAAGGTCGACGCCACCACCACGTGGCTGCTGATCGCCGCAGCGCTGCTGCTGGGCACGCCGTTCTTCATCGTGTTCGGCTGGCTGTCGGACAAGATCGGCCGCAAGAAGATCATCATGGTCGGCTGCCTGATCGCCGCGCTCACCTACTTCCCGCTGTTCAAGGCGCTGACCCACTACGCCAATCCGGCGATCGACGAAGCCCGCGCGCGCGCGCCAGCCGTGGTCGTCGCCGACCCGGACACCTGTTCGTTCCAGTTCGATCCGGTGGGCAAGAAGGTCTTCAGCAACTCCTGCGACATCGCGACCGCGGCGCTGGCCAAGGCCGGCATCCCGTACACCATCCAGTCGGCGCCGGCGGGCACGCTGGCGCAGGTGAAGATCGGCGAGACCGCGGTCGACGCCTACGAAGGCGCGGGCCTGAGCAAGGACGACGGCAAGGCGAAGGGCGACGCCTTCACCGGTGCGCTGAAGGGCGCGCTCACCGCCGCGGGCTATCCCGAGAAGGCGGACCCGGCGCGCGTCAACAAGCCGATGGTACTGCTGATCCTCACCGTCCTGGTGATCTACGTGACGATGGTCTACGGCCCGATCGCGGCATGGCTGGTCGAACTGTTCCCGACCCGCATCCGCTACACCTCGATGAGTCTGCCGTACCACATCGGCAACGGCTGGTTCGGCGGCTTCCTGCCGACGATCTCCTTCGCCCTCGTCGCCGGCAGCGGCAACATGTACCAGGGCCTGTGGTATCCGATCGTGATCGCGTCGATGACCTTCGTGATCGGCTCGCTGTTCCTGCGCGAGACCAAGGACGTGGACATCACCCAGTAGGAGGGCCTACAGGCCCGAGCTCTTCGGCCAGGTCCAAGCGCGGATCATGCGCGCTCGTACCAGGAGCAACAAAAAACGACGCCGGCGAAAGCCGGCGTTGTTTTTCGGGTCGGGTCATGCGGCGGGATCGATCACGGCCGTGCCCCATGGGTTGTCCACCACGATCATCCACTTGCCGTCCGGAAACCTGCGAAGCACATCCGACGAGCGGCCTTCCATTCGGACGGTCTTCATGTGGATGTCCGCGTCTTCCGGGGCGGGCGCGGTCATCGTCCATGCGCCGTGATACAGCGCCGTGTCGCCGATTTCGAAGACGCACGCCGTTGCAGTGACGAGCGTCGGTTGCATCGCCAGCATGCCGTCGAGGGCCTCACGGATGGCCGATCGGTCGCGCAGCGTTTGCCCGGGTTCGGCGACGAACACGGCATCGGGGGCGTAACAATCGAGGGCGGCATCGAGATCGCCGCGGTTCATCGCCGCCACGAAGGTGCGGACGGTGGCGGAAGGGGAGTGCTGGGACATGGGAGGGCTCCGGCGCGGAAAGGAGACCCATTGCACCGGATGTCGTCGACGGCGCGTGTCAGCAGTGCTGCGGCGCCCGTCAATCTTCCGCGGGTTTCCGCGCCACCAGCTTCGCCGCGAGGATGCCCGCCTCGTACAGCAGGCACATCGGGATCGCCAGCAGCAGCTGCGAGATCACGTCCGGCGGGGTGATCACCGCGGCGACGATGAAGATGCCGACGATGGCGTAGCCGCGCCATTCCGACAGCTGCTTGGGCGTCACCCAGCCCAGCATCACCAGGATGACCAGCGCCACCGGCAGTTCGAAGCTGATGCCGAAGGCGAGGAAGATCACCAGCACGAAATCGAGGTAGGCGTTGATGTCGGTCATCATCGCCACGCCATCGGGCGTGACCTTGGCCAGGAATCCGAACACCGACGGCAGCACCACGAAGAACGCGAACGCGCAGCCGCTGTAGAACAGCACCAGTGCCGAAGCCAGCAGCGGCAGTGCGAGGCGTTTCTCGCGCCGGTACAGGCCGGGGGCGACGAAGGCCCAGGCCTGGTAGAGCAGCCACGGCATGGTCGCGAAGATCGCGACGAAGAACGCGAGTTTCAGCGGGGTGAAGAACGGCGAGGCCACTTCCACCGCGATCAGCTGGCCGCCCTTGGGCAGCTTGTCCAGCAGCGGCTGAGCGAACCAGCCGTAGACCTTGTTCGCGAACGGCAGCAGGCCGAGGAACACCACCAGCAGGCCGGCGACGCCGCGGATCAGGCGTGCGCGCAGTTCGATGAGATGACCGATAAGCGTACCGTCGACGGAATCGGGATCAACCACGGTCATCGCGGGTCTCATGGGTGGGAAGCGATGCGTTTGCAGTCGTACCGGCGGGCAACGGCAAATCGTCGGTCGATGCGTATTCCAGCAGGTCCACGGGGCTGGACTCCGGCTCGCCCGACACCGCCGGCCTGTCGCCGGCATCGAGGCCGATGTCGCCGCGGATCGCGTCGAACTCGCGCCGGGCCTCGATCCTGGCGTTGCGGATGCCGTCGCCGATCTCCGCGTCGATGTCGGCGACCGCGCGACGGGTGTCCTGCAGGCTGCGCTTCAGTTCCTCGGCGGCCAGCTCGCGTTCCAGTTCGCTCTTGACCGAATACCACTGCGCCCGTGCCCGCCGCACCCACAGTCCGGCGAAGCGCGCGGCCTTGGGCAGGCGTTCGGGACCGAGCACGATCACCGCGATCACGCCGATGATCAGCAATTCCCAGCCGTCGATGCCGAACATGTGGTCGCCGCCCGCGGCGGCTCAGCGCGCGACGTTGTCGTCGTTGCGCTGCGACTCGGACGACGCATCGCGCTTCGACTGGTCGCTCAGCTGCGCGGGCTTCTCGTCCTCTTCGCGCATGCCCTTCTTGAACTCGTTGACCGCTTTGCCGATGTCCTTGGCGCCGCTGGTCAGGCGCTTGGTGCCGAACACCAAGAGAACGATGACCAGCACGATGATCCAGTGGGTGATGCTCCAACTGCCCATGGCGTTTGCTCGGTGTGTGTAGAGGCGCTCAGGATACCGCAGACGCGACACCCGGGCCCGGACCCCGGTTCAGGAACCGCGATCGCCGCGCGTTCGGCGATCGTCAGGGCGTGCCGGGCAGCGGCTCCACCTTGGCCGGATTCTCGACCGGTTCGAACGGCTGCGGTTGGGGTTGCACCTGCGGCTGCGCGGGTGCGGGCGTCGTTTCGCCGGTGGCGACCGTCGGCACCGGGGCCGGCGCGGGCGTGTCCTGGCGCGCGGCGCGCGCGGTGTCGCTGGCCCGGATCAGGCGTTCGCGCACGCCGGCGACGGCCGGCGACGGGACCTGCGGCACGCGATCCTCGAAGATCATGCGTGGCGTGGTGTCCTGGCCGTAGACGGATTCGTTGGCCGCGTCGTCGATCGACAGCACCGCGCCGTCGAGAGCGACGCCGGCGAACAGGCCGCGGGCGCGCGACCAGGACCAGATTTCGGCCTTCATCTGGCCGTCGGTGGCGGCGGCGGCGTTGCGGCCCATCGGCCCGGCGGCGACGCCGGCATCGGCGCCGAGGGTGAACTTGCCGTTGACGATGGAATCGAGCCCGCGTTCGCTGCGGAACACCAGCACCACGTCGGCGGACTGCACGCCCACCTGCAGGCCCACGCTGCCGCCGGTGAGTTTGACGAAGCTCGGGTTCGACCAGCCGCCGTCGGCGGTGCGCACCGACATCACGCCGTGGCCGCGGCGGCCGCCGAGCACGAGGCCGGCCTTGATGGTGTCGGGAACGATCACGATCGCCTTGGCTTCGTCGAGCAGCTTGTCCGGAATGCCCGACTCGGGGATCGCCTGGATCTCGTTGAGCACGCGCACGGCGTTGTCGGCCTGGGCATCCTCGCGGGGGCCGGCGTGCGCGGGGGCGGCCAGGGCGAGCGAAAGGGCGAGGGACAGGGCGGCGATACGCGTGTGCGGCATGGGGGAGGCGTCTCCAGCGGGGTTGCGGCCGAGCGTAGTGCGCGCGCCATGAACCGTGGCAGTACGCACCGTGGCGGCACTCATCGCGGTCGCAGGGACTGGCGAATGCCGCCCGCGAAGCCGCGCTGACGACCGCGGGCGCAACTGTCATCCTATGCGCATGACCCCCACGACGCCCGCTTCCGTGCCCGACACCGCCGTCCTGCTGGTGAACCTCGGTACCCCCGATGCGCCCACCCCGCCCGCCGTACGCCGTTATCTGGCGGAATTCCTCCACGACCATCGCGTGGTGGCGCTCAGCCGCTGGCTGTGGTGCCCGATCCTGCACTTCATCATCCTGCCGCTGCGCGGGCCGAAGGTGGCGAAGAAATACGCGCAGATCTGGATGGAGGGCGGCTCGCCGCTGGCGGTGCATACCCGCGATCTCGCCGCGGCCATGCAGGACCGTCTGCCCGGACTGCGGGTCGCGTGGGCGATGCGGTACGGCCATCCGTCGATGGCCGGCGCCGTGGCCGCGCTGCGCGCCGACGGCGTGCGCCGGATCGTGCTGTTGCCGCTGTATCCGCAGTATTCGACCACGACCACCGCGTCGGTCACCGATGTCGCCGAGCGTCTGGCGCGCGAGGCCGGCGATGCGCTGCGCATCGACACCATCGCCGACTACCACCTCGATCCGGCGTGGATCGCGGCGGTCGCCGGTTCGATCCGCGCCCACTGGGCGCAACACGGTCGCGGCGAACGCCTGCTGTTCTCGTTCCACGGCATTCCGCAGCGCCTCGTCGACGCCGGCGACCCGTACCGGGCGCAATCGCAGGCCAGCGTCGACGCCATCGTCGCCGCGCTCGCCGACGCGCCCGGTTTCGAACCGGCGCAGGCGATGCTGACCTTCCAGTCGCGCTTCGGTCGCGAGCCGTGGCTGCAGCCGTACACCGACAAGACCCTGGAAGCGCTGGCCGCGCAGGGCGTGAAGCGGATCGACATCGTCTGCCCGGGGTTCGCGGTGGACTGCCTCGAAACGCTGGAGGAGATCACGGTGGAGAACGACGCGCTGTTCCGCGCCGCCGGCGGCGACGCGCTGCGCTACATCCCCTGCCTCAACGCCGCGCCCGCGCATGCCGATGCGCTGGCCGCGCTCGCCCGGCGCAGGGTCGAGGAGAACCGCTGATGCGCGAGATCTTCATCGACAGCGCGCGCGGCCGCTTCGCCGCGTTGCGCAACGACCGCACGCATGCGCCGAAACTGCTGGCGATGCACGGCTGGCTGGACAACGCGGCCAGCTTCCGGCCGATGGCGCCATGGCTCGCGCACTACGACCTCGTCGCGCTGGACATGCCCGGCCACGGCCGCAGCTTCCATTACCCGGACGATGCCGAGTACAGCATGTTCAGCACCATCCTCGATCTGCTCGCGGCCGCCGACGCGCTGGGCTGGCCCCGGTTCGCCGTGCTCGGGCATTCGATGGGCGGCGCCATCGCCAGCATGCTCGCCGCGGCCGCGCCGGAACGCATCGAACGCCTGTTCCTGATCGAAGCGCTGGGCCCGCTGGCCGCGCCGGAGGACACCACCGCGTCGCGCCTGCGCGATTCGGTGACCCAGCGCCGCGCGCTGGACGGCAAGCGCAAGCGCGTCTTCAGCGACCCGCAGGTCGCGGTGCAGGCGCGCATGCAGACCAGCATCACCGCACTGGATGAAGGGTCGTCGCGGTTGCTGGTGGAGCGCGGCATCCGCGCGGTCGAAGGCGGCTACGAGTGGAGCAGCGATGCGCGGCTGACGCTGCCGACCGCGGTGCGCATGAGCGAGACCCAGATCCGCGATTGCCTGCGCGCCATCGCCTGTCCGACGACGCTGCTGGTCGCGGACCCGCCACCGCCGTATTTCACGCCCGCGCTGCGCGACGCGCGCGTCGCCTGCGTGCGCGACATCCGCTGCGTGTCGATGCCCGGCAGCCATCATCTGCACATGACCCATCCGGCCGAAGCGGTCGCGGTGCTGGGGCTGTGATCGGGTTTGCCGCGCCGATGTCGCGTATCGCACGTAGGAGGGCCTTCAGGCCCGAGCCTTTTCCGAACGATCGCCGCGATTACTGGAAAGCTCGGGCCTGAAGGCCCTCCTACAGTGCCTGCATCACGCAGACCATCTACGCCGGTTCAGCGCAGCAGCGCCTGCAGCGTCGCCTTCAGGCGGCGGCCTTCGTCCTTGAAATAATCGCGCTGGTCGCGCCATTCGGGAAAGCGCGCGTCCACTTCGCGCCAATAGGCGGGCGAATGATCGTGGTGGATGAGGTGGCACAGCTCGTGCACCAGCACGTATTCGAACGCCGGCGGCGGCGCCAGCACCAGCGACAGATCCAGGGCGACGGTGCCGTCAGGCGCCAGCGAGCCCCACTGCGAACTCATCACCTTCAACTGCACGCGGCGCGGCGCGCGCGGCAGCGACGGCAGGTAGCGCGGCATCCAGCGACCGATGTCGGCGCGGGCTTCGGCTTCGTAGAAATCGCGCAGCGCGCGGCGCAGCGCCGCGTCGCCGGCGCGGGCGGTGGTCATGAACACCAGCGCGTCGTCGTCGTCGCGCTGCAGCGCGGTGAAGCGCCCGCGTTCCCAGCGCAGCGGCACCGCGGCGCCGCGCAGCGGCAGCGTGGCGGTGTCGTCGCGGCGCAGCGCGATATCGTCGATGTCGACCAGCCGGGTGAGCTGCGCGTGCAGCCAGCCGCGATGTTCGGCGAGGAAGCGATCGCCGGCGACGAGGCTGGCGCGCTCCGGCAGGGTGAGCCGCACGCCGCGTTCGCTGACCGAAAGTTTGATGCGGTGCGCGCGCGGGTCGCGCACGCGCAGGACTTCGACATCGCGACCGTCGTCGAGGCGGAGGGGGACGCGGTCGCGCTGTTGCGCACGGGGAGAGGGCGCGACGGGTGTGCGCAGACGGAAACGGAAAGGCATGCGTCATGCTAACCGTTGCGACGGGTGCGGGGAAAGCGCGGCCGTCCGCGCGCGCGTTCCCGGGCGGCCCGGGAACGGCGGTTCACTCCGCCTTCGACAACTTCAGCGCGGGTTCGAGGGTCAGGAACAGGCGGCGCACTTCGCCGCTGAACAGCGCGAACCGTGCGTCGAGTTCCGCGCGCAGATCGTCGCGCTCGGTGGATTCGAGCTGATCCACGGCGCCGTCGAGGAATTTCAGCTTGCGGATCACCAGATCCTCGCCGAGCACGAAACTGAGATGATCGTCGAGCGTGAGCGCCAGGCGCGTGACCTGCTTGCCGGCTTCCAGATGCTTGGCGATTTCGTCGCTCTGCAGTTCCTGATGCTGGCATTTCACCACCGCGCCGTGGTCGGTGGGATCGCGCAGTTCGCATTCGTCGCCCAGCGAGAGGCCATGGGGCAGGGTGTCGCCGGCGATCCAGCCGGTGAGGATCGAGCGCGGCGCGACTTCCGCGTTCAGCGGCAGCGCCGGGAAGCTGCCCAGCGCGTGACGCACGTCGGACACCACCGCTTCGCCGCTCTTGCGCGAGGAGGTATCGATGGCGATGAAGCCGTTGCGGCAGTCGATCAGCGCGTCGGTGCGGCCGGGCTTCACGAACGCGCGCGGCAGCAGTTCGTGCACCAGATCTTCCTTCAGCCGCTTGCGCGCGCGGCCGCCGAGCTTGCGGCCTTCCTTCTCCTCGATCTCGGCGAGTTTCTTCTGCAGCATGTCGTTGACCACCGAGCCGGGCAGGATCTTGTCCTCGCTGCCGGTGGCGACCCAGATCGCGTCGTCGATGCGGCGCGACAGCGCTTCGCCCTCGCCGCGCCCGAACGGCGAGACGAAGCCGCGCGAGGACAGTTCCAGCGCGCCGACCGGCTTGAGCAGGCATTCGGCCAGGCCGGTGTCGAGGTCGTCGAAGTTCAGGGACGCGGGGAAACGGAAGAGCGTGAGGTTTCTGAAGAACATGGGTCGTCCGGAAAGAGGGTGACGCCATCGCCCCTGTACCGACAGTGCCGATCGACGGGGGCGATGGATGGATGTCGAAACGTCAGGAAGCGGTCTGTTCGCCGTCGGCTTGCGGTTCGCCCGCCAGCCACGCATGCGCATCGGGCAGGTCGCCGGCGCCGCGCGTGCCGAGCGAGAGGAAATCGAACAGCTTCGGGTCGCTCAGCTGCGATGGGCGGATGTCGCCCAGCGCGCGCGCGATCTGTTCGATGCGTCCGGGCGTCTCGCGTTCCCAGGCGTCCATCATCCTCTTCACCTGCTTGCGCTGCAGGTTCTCCTGCGAGCCGCAGAGATTGCAGGGGATGATCGGGAATTTCCGCGCTTCGGCGTAGGCGGCGATATCGTCTTCGCGCACGTAGGCCAGGGGGCGGATGACCACGTGCTTGCCGTCGTCGCTCAGCAGCTTCGGCGGCATGCCGCTGATCTTGGAATGGAAGAACAGGTTGAGGAAGAACGTCGCCACCAGATCGTCGCGGTGATGTCCCAGCGCGATCCGGGTGAAGCCGTTCTGCTCTGCAAACGTATACAGCGCGCCGCGTCGCAGCCGCGAACACAGCGAGCACATGGTCTTGCCCTCGGGCACCACGCGGGTGACCACCGAATAGGTGTCCTGTTCGAGGATCCGGTAGTCGACGCCGATGGACGCGAGATAGTCCGGCAACACGTGCCCGGGAAATCCCGGCTGTTTCTGGTCGAGATTCACCGCGGTGATCGAGAACGACACCGGCGCCTTCTTCTGCAACTGCAGCAGGATGTCCAGCATCGTGTAGCTGTCCTTGCCGCCGGACAGGCACACCATCACCTTGTCGCCGTCCTCGATCATGCCGAAATCGGCGATCGCGCGACCGACCTGATGGCGCAGACGCTTCGCCAGCCGGTTGGCTTCGTGCGCGGCGCGACGTGCCGGCGGCGGCAGTGGCTCGGAGAGGGGCATGGGGGTGTTCATGGGCCGCGCATTTTAGCCTCGAACCGTTGTCGTGGACCGCTCTCGATCGGGCAGCGCGCAAGCGGCATCGCGCGGATTGCAAGGCAGCGCGCGACACGGGCGCGTGTAACGCATTGATTCGCATGGGCCGTTCCGGTTGGCACGCGGCATGCGGAGTCTTCGCTGGCCGGCGCATCCGATCGCGTCGGCATTCCCCCAAGCGATATCGGAGATCCACATGAACAAGTCCCTGTCCACCCGTTCCCGTCTGATGCCCGCGATGACGATCGCGTCCGCTTTGGCGCTGGCGCTGGTCGTCAGCACCGCCAGCGCGGGCACGGCCACCGGCGAGCAGACCAAGGCGCACGAAGAATCCGCGCAGCCGGTCAGCGACAGCTGGATCACGACGAAGGTCAAGGCCGATCTCCTCGTGACCGAGGAAACCAAGGGCCTCGACATCAATGTGACCACCACGAACGGCGTGGTCACGCTGAGCGGCAAGCTCGACAGCCAGGCCCAGGTCGACAAGGCCGTCGCCGTGGCGCGTTCGATCAAGGGCGTGAAGTCCGTCGACGCCACCACGCTGACCGTGAAGCCGCGCGTCTGATCGTCGCGCATCGTCGCTTGATGGTCCGGCGCGCCGCGCGCGCCATCCCCCACCTGAAGAGGACAACACCCCCATGAACACCGACATCATCAAAGGCAAGTGGAAGCAGCTCAACGGCCGCATCAAGCAGCAGTGGGGCGAGCTGACCGACGACGATCTGACCGTTGCCGAAGGCAACCGCGAGTATCTCGCCGGCAAGGTCCAGGAGCGCTACGGCGTGACCAAGGACATCGCCATGCAGCAGGTGAAGGACTTCGAGAAACACATCGGTCCGCACTGACGTTCCGCGCTCTCCGCCCCGCGCCCGTGCAGGCGCGCGGCGGTTCCGGCCGGGCTTCGCGTCCTCCCCCTCGAAGCCCGCCGACCCTACCCAACCCGTCCGTGACGGACTCCGGAGATTCCCGAGTGGAATGTTCCCGGGCGGATGGGTGCGGGTCCCGCGCGCCGCGCCACGGGTCGCATGTGCGGAGGCGATGTCCCACCCGCGAGGTCCCTCAACGACCGCAACGCTGGTCTTGCCGCCCCGTGTCCCCCGGGGCGGCTTTTTTTTTGCGACCGCGCCGGATCGTGCACGATGCATGATGACGCTTCGGGGATCGTGCGCGACGCACGGGGGCGGCCGGGCGTCCGCCTGAAAAACCAAGGACTTGCGGCTGGCATGTGTCTTGCGCCGGCCTCTCAGCCATCCACGTCCACGCGGATCACGCCATGGCGGAAGTCCAGCGCGATCGCGTCGACCCTCGTCCTGCCCGCCCTCGAAGGATTCCCGCATGCCCACCGATACCGTTGCCCGCACCGCCCGCCCGCGCCCGGTGTCCCCGATGGCCATCCTCGGCGCCGTCGGGCATGCCTCGGGGGCCGTCGATATAGTGGGGTCCGCCCCGCAGCCCACGGAGCCCTCCCACGTGCCGAAGTCCGCAGCGAAGCCCGCCGGCCGCATCCTGGCCATCGACGACGACACCCGCCTGCTCGAGAACTTCTCGCTCGCGCTGGCCCGCGACGGTTACAGCGTCGAGACCGCCGACAATCTCGCCGACGGCCTGCGCCTGGCCGCGACCCTGCCCTTCCAGGTCTGCCTGCTCGACCACAACATCGGTTACGACTCGGGCATCGAAGCGCTGCCGCGCTTCGCCGAACTCGCGCCGCAGATGCGGGTGGTGATGATCACCGCCAACAGCGGCGTCGAGGATGCGGTGAAGGCGATCGGGCTGGGCGCGGCCGATTATCTGGTGAAGCCCTGTTCCCCCGAGCAACTGCGGATCGCGGTCGCGCGCCAGATCGAGACCCGGCGCATGCTCGATCGTCTCGACACGCTGGAGCGCGAAGTCGGCGCCGCCCCGGAACTCGCCAGCCGCAATCCGGCGATGCAGGCCGCCATCGACATGGCGCTGCAGGTGGCGCGCACCGACGCCAATCTGCTGGTGCTGGGCGAAAGCGGTACCGGCAAGGGGGTGCTCGCCCGTGCGGTGCATCGCGCCAGTGCCCGCGCCGCCGCCGAATTCGTGACCGTCAACTGTCCGTCGCTGTCGGCGGAGCTGATGGAAAGCGAACTGTTCGGCCATTCCAAGGGCTCGTTCACCGGCGCGGTGCAGAGCACCGTCGGCCGCATCTCCCATGCCGACGGCGGCACCGTCTTCCTCGACGAGATCGGCGATTTTCCGCTCTCGCTGCAGCCCAAGCTGCTGCGCTTCATCCAGGACAAGGAATACGAGCGCGTCGGCGATCCGGTCACGCGCAAGGCCGACGTGCGCATCGTCGCGGCCACCAATCGCGATCTCGAAACGATGGTGCGCGAGAACCAGTTCCGGCTCGACCTGCTCTATCGCCTCAACGTCATCAGCATCACCCTGCCGCCGCTGCGCGAGCGCCAGGAAGATCTCGAAGATCTCGCCAACGGCTTCATCCGCCGCTACGCCGCCGACTACGGCCTGCCGCCGCGGCGGCTGTCGGCATCGGCGCTGTCGAAGCTGCGCACCTATGCCTGGCCCGGCAACGTGCGCGAACTGCAGAACATGATGGAGCGCGCGGTGATCCTTGGCCGCGGCGAAGAGATCGGCCCCGATCTGCTCGCGCTCAACACCGCGATGCGCGCCGAAGCCCTGCCGGGCGCGCTGATCTCGCTGGAAGCGCTGGAAAAGCTGCACATCGAGCGCATCCTCGCCGCCAGCGACAGCCTGGACGCGGCGGCGCGCACGCTCGGCATCGATGCGTCCACCCTGTATCGCAAGCGCAAGCTCTACGGTTTCTGACCCCGTCTCTTCTCCCACCGTTTTTCGTTCCCGTCGCCGAGCGCGGCGGTCGCTGTCCAGCACCATAGGTTGTTCCGCGCATGAAAGATCACCGCCCCGAACCCGCCTCCGGCGACTTCTCCACCACGCCGCTCGGCGATGGGCTGACGCTGGTCGCATGGATGTCGCTGCTGCTCGGCCTCGGCGCCGGCGGCGGCGCGCTGTTCGCGCCGGATGCGTGGTACGCGGCATTGCTCAAGCCGACCTTCAATCCGCCGGCATGGCTGTTCGGGCCGGTCTGGACCGTGCTGTACCTGATGATGGCGGTGGCGCTGTGGCTGGTGCGCCGCGACCGCGACGGCGAGCCCGCGCTGCGTCGCCGCGCGGCCGTCCTGTTCGCGGTGCAGTTCGTACTGAACCTGCTGTGGACGCCGCTGTTTTTCGGCCTGCACAGCGCGGGCCTGGCGTTCATCGACATCTGCCTGCTATGGATCGCGCTGCTCACCACCATGCTCGCCTTCGGTCGCGTGCGCCCGCTGGCCGGCTATCTGCTGTTGCCTTATCTGCTCTGGGTCTCGTTCGCGCTGGTGCTGAACGGTACGATCTGGTTGATGAACGCATGACGCGCGCGCGCACTCCGCGCGCCACTTCCACCAACCGATTCCAAGGACACAGGACCGGGCCCGCATGCCGCTGTCGAGCAAGACCCAATTCCGCAACCGTGCGAACACCGGTCTGCTGGCGCTCGCATTCGCGGTCATCGCGATCACCTCCGTGGTTTCGCTGCGCTCGATCAACGAACTCCGCGATTCGCTTGACTGGATCACGCACACCCTCAAGGTGCGCGAAGAGCTGTCGGGACTGCAGCGCGAGCTGGGGCTGACGGAAGCCGAAGGCCTGCGCTACATGGTCGGCGGCCTGAAGGCGCATCGGGAAGGCCTCGAACGGCATCTGCGCAATGTCGGCGAAAGCGTCGGTCGCCTCGAACGTCTGGCCACCGACAACGAACATCACCAGGAAGCATTGGTCTGGCTGCAGGCGGATTACGAACGCCTGTACGGCCGCGCCCTGCGTTCGATCAAGATCAAGGAAGAGGACATGCGCCGCGGCGACGACCGCGCCGCCATCCGTCGGCTGCGCGACCGCCAGGGCGAGGACATCGTCGATCGCATGCGCGCGCGCATCGACAGCATGGCCGAAGAGGAAGGCCGCCTGCTCGCCGAACGCCAGGCCAAGCGCGATGCGCTGGTGAAGCAGACCAATGCCACCCTGCTCATCGCCAACGGCCTGGCGCTGTTCGCGGGCCTGCTCGGTTTCGTGGCGCTGCGGCGCGCGCAGCACGAGGCCGAGAACGCGCTGATCGTCGAGCTGCGCGCGGCGCAGGCGCGCCGCGCCAGCGACGAGAAGAGCGCGTTCCTCGCCAACATGAGCCACGAGATCCGCACGCCGATGAACGCGATCTTCGGATTCGCGCAACTCCTTGCCGATCACGTCAACGAACCGCTGCAGAAGGAATGGGTGGCCTCGATCCGCAAGAGCGGCCAGATGCTGCTCGCGCTGATCAACGACGTGCTGGATCTGTCCAAGATCGAGGCCGGCAAGCTGCAGCTCAATCCGCAGGGCACCGACATCGCCGAACTGGTCGCCGAGAGCGCCGGCCTGTTCGAACCGATGGCCGAGGCCAAGGGCCTGCTGCTGCGTTGCGAGATCGATACTTCCGATCTGGTGCCGGTAGCGGTCGACGCGCAGCGCCTGCGCCAGATCCTGATGAACCTGCTGAGCAATGCGGTGAAGTACACCGAGACCGGCGAGATCGTCGTGCGGGTGTCGATGCTGCCGTCGCCGCTCGGCGAAGGACGCGATCTGCGGATTTCGGTCCAGGACAGCGGCACCGGCATCGACCCCGACGAGCAGGCGCGGATCTTCGAACCCTTCTACCAGGCCGACAGTCTCGACGGGAAACCGCGCCAGGGCACGGGTCTCGGCCTGAGCATCACCAAGCGGCTGGTCGATCTGATGCACGGCCGGATCCATGTCGCCAGCCGTCCCGGCGAGGGCGCCACGTTCCGCATCGACATTCCTGATCTGCGGCCGGCGGTGCCGACGCCTGCGCTGTCCGCCGTCGAGGCCGGCGAGCGGGCCGATTTCGACGTGCTGCCGGCGCTGAAGATTCTCGTCGTCGACGACGTCGAGTGGAACATCGAAGTCGCTAAGGGCTATTTCCAGGGCAGCCGGCACGAGATCGCGGTCGCCCGCGACGGCCTGGAAGCGGTCGCGATGACGCGCATGTTCCGGCCCGACGTCGTGCTGATGGATCTGCGCATGCCGAGCATGAACGGCGATCGCGCGGTCGAGACCATCCGTGCCGATCCCGCGCTGCGCGACACCCGCGTGATCGCGGTGACCGCGTCGAGTCTCATCGACGAGGACGGCATGCGCCCGATGCGGTTCGACGGATACATCCGGAAACCCTATGCGCCGATGGAACTGCTCGGGGCATTGCGCGCGTTGTTCGGCACGCGCGAGGGCGAGGATGCGCGACCGGTCGCGTCCCTGGTGGCGACGGCCGTCGACCCCGGGAGCCTCGCCGATCGTCGCGCCGCGGCGTTGGCGGAATGGCGGACGGTCCGCGCCGCGCCGCTGCGGGTGTTGCGCCAGCGCATGCGCGTCCGCGAGATCGGCGAGTTCTCGAAATTGTTCGATGCGCTGGCGGCCGATATCGGCGATCCTGCGCTCGGCGCAGAAGCGCAGCGGCTGCATCTCGCGGTACAGCGCTTCGACGTGCACCAGATGAAGACGGTGTTGGACCGGCTGGCCGCGTGGTCCGACGAAGACGAAGACCGACACGCGTCGCAGCAAGCGGAGGGAGAGGGCGATGCCCACTAGATTCCAGTCCCCGGTGGCTTTGCCGGTGGTGATGATGATCGACGACCAGAGCGCGAACCTGCAGGTCGTCGGGCAGCTGCTGACCCACGCCGATTACGACGTGGTGCCGGTGCTCGACGGTCGCGAAGCGCTGGCGCTGGCGGAGCGCAGCCCGCCCGATCTGGTCCTGCTGGACATGCGCATGCCCGGTCTCGACGGCTTCGCCGTGCTCGAGGGCCTGCATGCGATGCCGCAGACCCGCGACGTTCCGGTCGTGTTCCTCACCGCCGATCACGAGCGCGACAGCCTCGTCCGCGCGTTCTCCGCCGGCGCGGTCGACTACATCACCAAGCCCTTCATCGCCGAAGAGCTGCTGGCGCGCGTGCGCACCCATCTCGATCTGAAGCGGTCGCGCGAGCGGCTGGCCCGCGTCGCCGAAGAGCGCCAGCGCATGGCCGAGATCGTCAGCCACGACCTCCGCAATCATTTCGCCAACATCCTGTTCTCCGCCGACATGCTGCACGAACCCGGCCTGCCCGAAGACGCACGGCAGCGCCTGGCGACGTCGATCCGGGAGTCGGCCGACGCCGGCGTGCTGTTCCTGCAGGCCCTGCTCGACCAGCAGGAGAATCAATCGCATGGCGTGCAGTTGCTGCCGCTGTCCGCGGCGGGTCTCGCGCGCGGCGCGATCGCGCTGCTGTCGCAGCAGGCGGAACGCAAGGGCATCACGTTGCGGCTGTCGGTCGAGGAACCGGATCCGCGGGTGCTGGCCGAAGAGGCCGGCGCCGGCCACGTGCTGCAGAACATGCTGTCCAACGCGATCAAATACGCCCCGCCAGGCAGCGAAGTGGCGGTGACGATCGCGCGGCGCGGCCAGTACGGCGCGCTGTCGGTGCACGACCGCGGGCCGGGAATATCCAGACAGGACCGCGAGCGCCTGTTCAAGCGCTACGTGAGGCTCAGCGCGACACCCACCGGCGGAGAAAGCAGCACGGGCCTGGGCCTGGCGCTGGCGAAACAGCGCGCACGCACCATGGGCGGCGATCTCTGGTACGAAGACCACGTGGGTGGCGGCGCGACCTTCGTGTTCGAACTGGCCCTGGCTTGACCGGCCTGGCCGGGCCCGAGTATCGGTTGCCGTTCGATGGCCATTCGATCGCCGGGCGACCCGCGGCGATCCGCCGCGGGCGCGGGCGTCGTCAGACGCTGACTTTTCGGCGACCGAAGATCAGCGACACCACGAACAGCACCAGGAAGACGAAGAACAGGATCTTCGCGATGCCGGCGGCGGCGCCGGCGATGCCGCCGAAGCCGAGCACACCGGCGATGAGCGCGACGACCAGGAAGACGAGTGTGTAGTACAGCATGACATTCTCCTCGGGGGATGGACTGCGGCCCGCGATCGCGGGCACGAAGTAAGACCATCAAAACGCGTGCCATCGCGCATTCCGTGGTGAACGAGCGGCAACGCCCGTTTTTTCAGCGACTTGCGGCCGCCATGCGGCGCGTGCGCGCGGCGGCGGTGTCGCCGGCCGGCGCCGCACCCACCGCATTCTGCACGTGGCCATGCAGCGCGCACGGCCGATCGGGCCGCGTCGCGTCCGCTTCGCCATGAAAATCGCGTGGTTAGGAGTGGCACGCTATTTGATGGTGTTGACGTGCCCCTGCGAGGATCCCGTCATGTCCAACGCACTCATCCGCACGTCCCCGAGCCCGCGTTCGTCGCGTCGCCGCCGCCGCATGCGCGCGCTGCTGGCGATGACCGCGGTCTGGACCCTGTTGTTCGCCTGGGCGCTGTCGTCGGCGCTGTCGGCCATCGACCCGTCATCGGCGGACCTGCACGCGTCGCTGTTGCCGGTCCCGACCGCGGAGACCCGGGTCGCCGCCGCGACCGAGATCGGCGATGGCGCGCCGGAAGGCGTGCAGGTATCGGTCGACACCGAAGGCGCGCTGACCGATGGCCAGCAGATGTCCGAAGCCGCGCTGTACGTTTCGGACCGCTGAACGCGCCGGACCGGGTCCGATCGGTCGCGGCGCCCCGGGCCTGCGGGCTCTGATCCGGCGTGGCGCACCTTGCCGGGGCCATCCGCCTTGGCTCAGGCCCGCAGGCGGCCTGTGCGACCTATCAAAACGCCATGACACGCTCTAAGCTCGTGCCATGACCCGCCTTTCCGACCCCGCCGAGATCGCCCGTGTCGCCCAGCGGCTGGCCGAACTGCGCATGGAGCACCGCGACCTGGACCTGGCCATCGAGCGCCTGCACGAGACCATCGCGGCCGACGAACTGGCGGTGAAGCGCCTGAAGAAACGCAAGCTGCAGCTCAAGGACACCATCATCCGGTTGGAGTCGGCGTTGATTCCGGACGAACCGGCCTGATCTTTTCCGCGGAACCCGCATCAGTGGCGCGCGATGCGCGCAGCGAAGGACGGTCAGTGTGGATCTGAAAAGCGGGTATCCGTTCTGGGCCGTCAAGAACGGCCTGATGCAGGCCTTTCCGAAAGTGTCGTCCGACATCGCGTGCGACGTGGCGGTGGTCGGGGGCGGCATCACCGGCGCGCTCATCGCGCACGCCTTGTCGAGCCATGGTCATGCGGTGGCCGTCGTCGAACAGCGCGACATCGGATGGGGCAGCACGGCCGCGAGCACGGCCTTGCTGCAGTACGAAATCGACACCCACATGATCGACCTGGCGAAGCGCTACGGCGAAGCGCAGGCGGTGGCGGCCTATCGCGCCTGCGCCGATGCGATTCCCGCGCTGCAGGCATTGGCCCGCAAGCTCGGCGATGTCGATTTCGCGCGCATGTCGAGTCTCTACTACGCCAGCCGTCGCCGCGACGTGGCGGCGATGCGCGAGGAATGCGATTCGCGCCGGCGCCACGGCTTCGACGTGCGCTGGCTGGAACGCGACGCACTCCGCGTCGGGTACGCCATCGACGCACCGGGTGCGATCCTCAGCGCGCTGGCAGCGCGGGTCGATCCCTATCGCATGGCCTACCGCCTGCTGGCGGCGGTGTCGAAACGCGGCGGCGCGGTGTACGACCGCACCTCGATCGACACGCTGCACCCGACCGCGCGCGGCGTCGCCCTGCACACCACCGACGGTGTCCGCATTCGCGCCAAACACGTGGTGCTCGCGGCGGGTTACGCCAACCAGCGCTGGCTGCGCGCGCGCGTGGCGAGGAATCGAAGCAGTTATGCCTTCATCACCGACCCGATCGATGCCGATGTCCTCGGCCCGCTGCGCGACACGATGGTGTGGGAATCCGCGCGGCCGTATCTGTATCTGCGCAGCACCGGCGACCGCCGCCTGCTGGTCGGCGGCGAGGACGATGCGGTCGACATCCCGTCGCGCCGCGATCGCCGCGTCGAGGGCAAGGCGCGCCGGTTGCGGAAGAAGGTCGAAGCGCTGTTTCCGCACCTGCCGATGCAGCCGGCGTTCTCGTGGGCGGGCACGTTCGCCGAAACCGCGGACGGCCTGCCGTTCTTCGGCCCGCATCCGCAGCTCGGGCCGCGGGTGCATTTCGCGATGGCCTACGGCGGCAACGGCATCACCTACTCGATGATCGGGGCGGAGCTCCTGCGCGCGCGGATCGAACGGCGCAAGCACCCGCTGGCGGCATTCTTTTCCTTCGAACGCCTGCGCTGAGCGCGCATCCGACGCCGCGGCCTCAGCCCTGCATCGAGACTTCGGTCAGCGCGATCGTGAAGAATTCGACCTTGCCGCAATCCGGGCGGGTGCAGGTGTAGGCGTCGAAGGCCTGGCGGTCGATCACGCGTTCGCCGAGCGGGCCGTGGATCACGGGCAGCGTCAGCGAGCTCTCGTGCAGGCGCAGGCGGCCGAGCGCCTGCATCGCCGCGCCGCAGCGCGCGCACGCGAGCTCGCGCAACGCGGGGGTTTCGTCATCGACCAGCAGCGCGTCGTCGTCGACGAAGGTCGCGTCGTGCGCGCCGCCGTCCGCGGGCAGGCCGCAGTTCCAGCAGATGCCGAACTCGGAATCGTTGTCTTCGCCGCAGCTGGTGCAGTTCCAGATCGCCATGTCTCGCTCCGATGATCGCGGCAGGATAGCCGCGTCGTCGTCGTCGATTCCGTCGAAGACGGCACGAACCGCGCCTGGATCCGCCGGAAGGTCGCGCGGCCACGACGGGCGGCCATGCTGCACCGCAGCAGCAACCGTATTCATGCCTGCCGCCGAACCCACGGGCTATGCTGCCGCACCACCCGGGGAGGACCGCCCATGCTGCGGATGCAAGAACGCCTGTCGCTGCCGTTCCTGATGCTGCTGAGCCTGCCGTCGACGGCGATGGGCTTCGCGCTGGCGGTGCAGATTTCCGCGTTGAGCTGGCTGCTGTCCACCAAATACGGGTTGAACATCCACGAGATCGGCATCGTCTGGGCCGCGGGTCCGTTGGCGGGCATCCTCGGCCAGGTGCTGATCGGCATCATCAGCGACAACGTCTGGCTGTGGGGCGGGCGCCGACGTCCGTTCATCGTGGTCGGCGGCGTGCTGACGTCGCTGATGCTGCTGGCCCTGCCCTCGATCGGCGCGATCGACGCAGCGCTGGGCCTCGACGCGATCCTCGGCGTCGCGATCACCGTCGCGCTGGCGCTGGACCTGTCGATCAACCTCGGTTTCAATCCGACCCGTTCGATCATCACCGACGTGACCCCGGAAGGACCGAAGCGCACCGCCGGCTATACCTGGATGCAGACGGTCTCCGGCACCTTCGGCGTGCTCGCGTACGCCATCGGCGCGATCTGGGGGAACATCGCTCTGATCTATTTCGGCGCCGGTCTGGCGCTGGTGTTCTCGATCGTGCCGGCGCTGCTGGTGGAAGAGCCGCGGCGGTTGGCGCACACCGACACCGGCGCGTCGACCGAGAAACTCGGCGTCGGCGCGCTGTTGATGCTGATGCGGCCGCTGTGGGCGTTCGCGGTGTATGCGCTGATCGCGATGGGCATGAAGCTCGCCGGCGTGAAGGCGCACGGCCTGTGGCTGGAAGCGGTGTTCGGCGTGCTGGCGCTGGCGCTGATCCTGCATGCGCTGACCGAACGGCAGACGCTGGACGGGCGCGAGGACATCGCCGGCTTCCGCAAGGTGCTGGCGGCGCATGCGATCAGCTGGTTCGGCATGCAGACCCTGTTCGTGTTCATGATCGGCTTCGTGCAGCAGCGTTTCCCGCAACTGGACGACGATGCGACCGGGCAGTTGATGTCCTTCAGTTTCCTGTCGCTGAACGCGGTCGCCGCGTTGGTGCCGGCGCTGGTGCTCAGTCCGCTGGCGCTGCGCTTCCGCGAAGTGCGCGTGCATGCGGCCAGCCTCGCGACGATGGCCGCGGGTTTCGGCTTCGTCTATCTGTTCGGGTACAGCCACGTCGCGGTCTACGTCGGCATGGGCCTGATGGGCCTGGGCTGGGGCGCGATCGTCAGCCTGCCGTTCGCGATCTTCTCGCAGGCCGTTTCGCCGGCGCGGATCGGGCTGTACATGGGCGTGTTCAATCTCAGCGTGGTGCTGCCGCAGCTGGCGGTGAGTCTCGGCGTGGGTTATCTGCTGTCGCAGCTGGAGAACAAGGCGCTGGTGTTCGCGATCGGCGGCGGCTGCATGCTGGTCTCGGCGCTGGCATGGCTGGCGGTGAAGCAGGGCGCACCGCATGCCCGCGACACGGCGTCGGCCCCGGGCAGCCATTGAACCCGGGTTGCGGGTACGGGCCGCCGATGCGGACCGGCGCGTGCGCGCACGCCCCGACCTGACTACACTTCAGATCTGCACTGGATCGGACAGCCCCATGGCGCTTCGCAAAACCAAGGCCACCTCGGTCGACATCGCCCACCGTGCGGGCGTGTCGCAGGCCACCGTTTCGCGCGTGCTGCGCGGCAGTCCGCTGGTCAACGCCGAAACCCGCAAGCGCGTATTGGACGCGGTGCAGGAACTGAACTACAAGGTCGATCGCCGCGCGTCGAGTCTGCGCACCCAGCGCGCCGGCACCCTCGCCCTGCTGCTGTTCGAGGATCCGACCGAGGACGAGTCGAACATCAACCCGTTTTTCCTGTCGATGCTCGGCTCGATCACCCGCGCCTGCGCGCGCCATCATCACGACCTGCTGGTGTCGTTCCAGCAGCTCTCGGACGATTGGCATGCCGACTACGAAGACAGCATGAAGGCCGACGGCCTGATCCTGCTGGGCTACGGCGATTACGTCGATTACCGTCCGAAACTCGAACGCCTGGTCGAACAGGGCACGCATTTCGTGCGCTGGGGCGCGGTGTTGCCGGACCAGCCCGGCGTGTCGATCGGCTGCGACAACTTCGCCGGCGGCCGCCTGGTCGGCGAACACCTGATCGGTCTTGGCCGGCGCAGCATCGCCTTCCTCGGCGATGCGTCGAGCCACTATCCGGAATTCCACGCGCGCTACCGCGGCTGCGAACTCGTGCAGCGCGAGGCGGGCATCGCCGAAGAACCGGCGCTGCAGGTCGATGCGCTGAGTTCCGAGGAAGAAGGTTACGAAGCGGCGAAGGCGCTGCTCGGCCGCGGCGTGCTGTTCGACGCGGTGTTCGCCGCCAGCGACCTGATCGCGATCGGCGCGATCCGCGCCCTGCTCGAACATGGTTTGCGCGTGCCCGAGGACGTGGCCGTGGTCGGCTTCGACGACATCGCGATGTCGCGTTTCTGCAATCCGCCGCTGACCACCGTCTACCAGGACACCGCCCACGCCGGTGAGCTGCTGGTCGAGACCCTGCTCAAGCTGGTGAACGGCCATGCCGCGCAGAGCCAGATGCTGCCGGCGAAGCTGGTGGTGCGGCGGTCGAGCGGGGCGTAGGGCGGGCGCATGCACCCGCGCGAAGCGATTTCGCTCGTGCTCGCGTTTTATGACGCCGGCCTGGCGTCTTCGGATGAAGTCGTGGCCTGGGCCGATGCGCAGATCCGCGCATGCGAACAGCCGGACCCGTTGCTGTTCGATCTTTCCCTCGAGGGCCCGCGACATTGCCTGCGCAGGCCCGTGCATGAATTTCCGCTGCGGCCCACGAGGATGTCCTTCGCCCAGCGCTTCGCTGCGCGCGCGTTGGTGCTCTCACCCGACGACGATGCGGCCGGTTTTGCGTTCCTGCACTGGGCGACGGTCGCTTGCATGGGTGAAGATCTCGACGAGCCCCTGGTGAATTTTTCTCATCTTCTCGATCATCATCTCAACGATCTGGACGACGCGGGTGGCGCGCTGCGGGAACTGCGGGAAGGCCTGCCTGCGCTGATTCCGCATTGCAGGCAGCTTTGGCCTTATTCTTTCGAGGATATCTGCATCGCGTGATCTGATCGCCGTGCCGGATGCGCCGTCGCTATGCGCGATCGGCACGCGGCTTCATGCATTTGATCGCCACACCTGCCCGTCGGCATCCGCATGGAACTGCTGCTTGTTCTGGCGCTCCGGTGCGTTTGCCGGCAGCGTCAGCAGTGCCTGTGCCCAGGCCACGAATGCGGGCAATACCTGCGTTGCGATCACGGCTCTGGCCGCGGCCGCGGTTTGCGAGGGGACATCGCCGCTGACGATGTACAGTCGTTCTTCGGGTGCGGCGGATGTCGGTGGCCAGAATTCGGCGGAGAAGAAGGTGCGTGCGTTGCCGCAGACCAGCGTGACGTCGAGCGCGATGGTGCCCGCACGGAGTGCGAGTTCCAACGCACTGGCGGTGAGGACATGGCTGCGGCCTGTTCCGATCGGTCGCTTCTCGATGCGCATGCAGCGCGCCCCCGGGCTTCGGTGATCGTGGATCGCGCCGCAGAACAGGCGTGTGGGCAGGGGCGCCGTGGGCGTCGCTGCCGTCAGTGCGCCTTCGGCTCGCGCACCCGCAGCGTGAGCAGCCCCGAGAGCACCATGCACGTCCCGCCGATGACCAGCGCGTACATCGGCTGATTGCCGAAGAACGTCTTCAGCAGGAAGCCCAGCAGACTGGCCGCGACCAGCTGCGGGATGACGATGAAGAAATTGAAGATGCCCATGTACACGCCCATCTTCTGCGCCGGCACGCTGTCGGACAGCAGCGCGTAAGGCAGCGACAGGATCGAGGCCCAGGCGAAACCCACGCCGACCATCGACAGCAGCAGCCACTGCGGATCGCGGATCACGGTGATCGACAGCAGGCCCAGGCCGCCGAGGCAGACGTTGATCAGATGGGTCCAGCGCAGGCCGAGCCGGCGCGCCATCATCGGGATGAAGATCGCGGCCACCGCCGCGAAACCGTTCGATGCGGCGAACAGCACGCCGACCCAGTTGGCGCCGGTGTTGTAGGCCGCCGAAGTGGTGTCCGAGGTGCCGTAGTGCAGCTGGGTGACGGCGCTGGTGGTGTAGATCCACATCGCGAACAGCGCGAACCACGAGAAGAACTGCGCCCACGCGAGCCGGCGCATGTTGTCCGGCAGCGCGTACATGTCCGACACGACCGTCGCGAAGCCGCCGTCCGCGCGGAACACGTTCGCCGCGATCAGGCACAGGCCATAGGCGGCGAGCATGCCGCCGAGCACATACAGCATCTTGTCGAGCGCGAAGAACGCGACCACGGCGAGGAAGACGGCGCCGGCCGCCAGCCAGATCAGGCCGTGGCCGCGCATGCGCGCCGGATCGATCGCGTGCGCGGACAGCGGCGGCGTTTCGTCGAAGGCGTACAGCTCGTCCGGCGGATACTCGCGGGTGCGCAGCACCGTCCAGCCCATCGCCAGCAGGATCGCCGCGCCGCCGGCGTAGAACGCGTAGCGCACCGTGTCGGGCACCACGCCGTCGGGCGCGGTGTTGGCCACGCCATAGCGTTCCAGCACCCACGGCAGCAGGCCCGCCACCACCGAGCCGACGCCGATGAAGAAGCTCTGCATCGCATAGCCCTTCGCGCGCTGCGACATCGGCAGCTGATCGCCGACGAAGGCGCGGAACGGTTCCATCGAGATGTTCAGCGAGGCGTCCAGCACCCACAGCGTGCCGGCGGCGATCCACAGCGCGGACGAGTTCGGCATCACGAACAACGCGAGCGACGCGAGGATCGCGCCGATCAGGAAATACGGGCGACGCCGGCCGAGGCGGGTCCAGGTGCGGTCGGAGAGATAGCCGATGATCGGCTGCACGATCAGGCCGGTCAGCGGCGCCGCGATCCACAGCCCGGGCAGCGCGTCCATTTCCGCGCCGAGGGTCTGGAAGATGCGGCTGACGTTCGAGTTCTGCAGCATGAAACCGAACTGGATGCCGAGGAAACCGAAGCACATGTTCCAGATCTGCCAGAACGACAGCTGCGGTTTCTGGTGCGTGGGCGTCGCGTTCGAAGTCATCGTGGGGTCCTGTGGGGCATGACGTGCGCGGCCGCGCATCGTCGCGCGGCTACGATGCCCGTGCGCATCGTGCGCGGCACGTTGCAGTGCAGCATTTCGCGCATGCAAACGTATTCAGATCGTTTCGCGCATCGCGGCGACGTTCGCGGGCGGCGCATGCATGGCATCGTCGCGCTCCCGACCGGCCGGACGTTCCCGCGCATGCGGCATAGAGTTTCAGGCGGCGTCCGCCGCCCCGCGTCACATCGGTTTCGCCGCGCAGTGCTTGGCGATGAATTCCTCATGGGTGGGCATGACCCGCGTGCAATTGGCGATGACGCCGCGGATGCCGGCCATGTATTCGACGATCTTCTCCTCCGGATACACGTCCACCAGCGCGTGGTAGCCGCGCGGCGTCATCCGCTGGCCGTGCATCACCTGCATCCAGCTGGGTTCGGCGAACAGTTCGTTGCTGTCGCGGAAGATCCGTCCGTTGCTGTTGAACAGCGCCATCTTGCGGGTGAGCGATTCGGGCACGTCCATGGTCCGGCAGTAGTTCCAGAACGGCGTGTCGTCGCGCTCGGTGGCGTGGTAGTGCAGGATCAGGAAGTCGCGGATCTTGTCGAACTCGAAATCGGAATGGGCGTTGAATTCGTCGATGTCGGTTTCGTCGAAACCCGCGTGCGGGAAGAACGCGGTCAGCCGCGCGATGCTGGACTGGATCAGATGGATGCTGGTCGATTCCAGCGGTTCCATGAAGCCGCTGGCCAGGCCGATGGCGACGACGTTCTTGTTCCAGAATTTCCTGCGCTTGCCGGTGACGAAGCGCAGCACCCGCGGTTCGGCCAGCGCCTCGCCTTCGAGGTTGGCCATCAGGGTCGCGACCGCTTCGTCCTCGCTGATGAAGCGGCTGCTGAAGACGTGGCCGTTGCCGACCCGGTGCTGCAGCGGGATGCGCCACTGCCAGCCGGCGTCGCGCGCGGTCGAACGGGTGTAGGGCGTGAGCGGCGTGGTGCGCACGCAGGGCACGGCCGCCGCGCGGTCGCAGGGCAGCCAGTGGGTCCAGTCGATATAACCGGTCTTGAGCGTCTGTTCGATCAGCAGGCCGCGGAAGCCGGAGCAGTCGACGAACAGCTGGCCGGGCACGCGCTCGCCGCTCTCCAGCGTGATCGCGTCGATGAAGCCGCTCTCGGGATTCTGCTCCACGCCCATGACCTTGCCTTCCGTGCGCACCACGCCGCGCGCTTCGGCGTAGCGGCGCAGGAAGCGCGCGTAGAGACCGGCGTCGAAGTGATAGGCGTAGGCGATGTCGGCCAGCGGCGAGTTCGGCCGGTCGGTCACCGCGCGCATGAACTTGTTGTGGCGCGCGGCGAAGGTGTTGATCGAATAATCGTCCAGCGGCGCGGCCTTGCCGGCCTGGTGCATCTTCAGCCAGTACTGGTAGAACGGCACCAGGCCCAGGTCCTGGCCGATCTTGCCGAAGCCGTGGATGTAGCTGTCGCCGAGCCGGCCCCAGTTCACGAACTCGATGCCGAGCTTGAACGAGCCCATCGTTTCGCGCATGAACTCCGCTTCGTCCAGATCCAGCGCGGTGTTGTAGAGCTTGATCATCGGGATCGTCGCCTCGCCGACGCCGACGGTGCCGATCTCCTCGGATTCCACCAGCCGGATCGAATAGGATCGGCCCAGGACCTTGGACAGCGCCGCTGCGGTCATCCAGCCGGCGGTGCCGCCGCCGACGATGACGATCTGCGAAACGCGTTCGGCGGCAGGGTTGCCGGTGACGGCGTCGGAAGAGGTGCTCATGCAGTGGAGTCCCGTTGAAATGCGCGACAAGTATGCGATCCCTGCCGGCTTCGGTCATCCCGCAACGCAGCGCCCGCGTCGCCGGTCGCCTGCATACGTATTCATGCCGTTGCTCGCATTCGCGCTCGCATCGGCCGGGGTTCGCGCCGACGACGGCCTGCATGTGGCCTGTGCGCGGCCCGCGCACGCAACCGTGCTGCAGGCGGCCGCCGAACCCGCGCGCGAGGCCCGCGCCTACTGGCTGGATCGACGCCAGATCCAGTGGCCGGGCGCCGCGGTCGATGGACGCTTCCGGTTGTACCGCTCCGCGACCGCAGGCCTGCGCGCCGTCACCGGCGAGGCGGTGCGCGGCGCGGATGCGCACATCGATCTGGCGTTGGCCAAGGTCGAGATGACCGCGGCGCTGGCCGAGCGCTTCCGCTTCATCGGCGAAGGCCCGCGTCTGGCGCTGCCCGAGGCCGCCGTCGCGCAGGTGCCCGCACTGCTGCGCGAGCAGGTGCTGCTGGTGCGCGAGGACGCGCAGGGTCGGGTCCTCGATGCGACCGCGCTGCAGCTGCCCGGTGCGCTGGATGATCTGTATGCGGCGGCGGAAGACGCGACCCTCGGCGTGCATCGGCTCGGGCCGCCGCCGGGCGCGGAGGATTTCGCGACCCGCTTCGCGCTGTGGGCGCCGACCGCGCGCGGGGTCGCGGTCTGTCTGGAGGCGGGCACGCGCGCCTCTGACGCGTTCGCCGCGCGGCGCGACGACGCCACCGGCGTGTGGACGCTGGACCTGCCGGGCAGCGCGCACGGTCGCCGCTACGTCTATCTCGTCGACGTTTTCGTGCCCGGCGTCGGCATCGTCCGCAACCGCGTGACCGATCCCTATTCGGTCGGGCTCACCGTCGATTCGAAGGAGAGCGTGGCGCTCGATCTCGATGCGCCGGACACCCGGCCTGCGGGCTGGGGCGACGCATCACGGCCGCCGCCGCTGGCCGCGAACGTCGACATGAGCGTGTACGAACTGCACGTCCGCGATTTCTCCCGCGACGACGCCAGCGTGCGCGCGCCCTGGCGCGGCAAGTATCTCGCCTTCACCGAACCGGCCTCCGCGGGCATGCGCCATCTGCGTGCGCTCGGCGCGGCGGGCATCACCGATGTGCATCTGTTGCCGGTCTACGATCTGTCGACGGTGCCGGAACGCGGCTGCATCGAACCGCGGATTCCCGAGGCCGCAGCCGACAGCGAGGCCCAGCAGGCGGCGATGGCCGCGACCGCGGCGCGCGACTGTTTCAACTGGGGCTACGACCCGTACCACTACAGCACGCCCGAAGGCAGCTATGCGCTCGAACCCGACGGTGCGTCGCGGGTCCGCGAATTCCGCGCGATGGTGCAGGCGCTGCATGCGGCCGGCCTGCGCGTGGGCATGGACGTGGTCTACAACCACACCTTCGCGTCGGGCCAGGACGGGAAATCGGTGCTCGACCGCATCGTGCCCGGCTATTACCACCGGCTCGACGCGAGCGGCAAGGTCGAACGCTCCACCTGCTGCGAAAACACCGCGACCGAACACCGGATGATGGCGAAGCTGATGATCGATTCGGCGGCGCTGTGGGCGAAGCACTACCGCATCGATTCCTTCCGCTTCGATCTGATGGGGCACCAGCCGCGTGCGGCGATGGAACGCCTGCAGGTCGCGGTCGACGCCGCCGCCGGTCGCCACGTGCCGCTGCTGGGCGAAGGCTGGAATTTCGGCGAGATCGCCGACAGCGCCCGCTTCGTGCAGGCGTCGCAGCGGTCGCTCAACGGCAGCGGCATCGCCACCTTCAGCGACCGCGCCCGCGATGCCCTGCGCGGCGGCGGATGCTGCGATGGCGGCGAGGGTCTGGTCGCGAACCAGGGCCTGCTCAACGGCCTGCACCACGCGCCGAACGACTTCAATGCCGGCAAGGATCGCCGCGCCGAACTGCTGCGCGCCGCCGATCTGGCACGCATCGGCCTGGCCGGCACCCTGCGCGAGGTCGAACTGCAGGGCGCCGACGGCGTGGTGCGTGCGCTGTCGGCGATCGATTACGCGGGACAGCCGGCGGGCTACGCCAGCCAGCCCGGCGAGGTCGTGAACTACGTCGAGAACCACGACAACATGACCCTGTTCGATCTCAACGCGCTGCGGCTGCCGCGCGCGACCTCGCGCGAAGACCGCGCGCGGGTGCAGATGCTCGGCGTCGCCTTCACCGCCTTCAGCCAGGGCGTGGCCTATTACCACGCCGGCATCGATATCCTGCGTTCGAAATCGCTGGACAAGAACAGTTTCGATTCCGGCGACGCCTTCAATCGCCTCGACTGGTCGTACACCGACAACGGTTTCGGCAGGGGTCTGCCGCCGGCGAAGGACAATGCGAAGGACTGGCCGTGGATGCGGCCGGCGCTGGCGGACGCGGGCATCGCGCCGCGGCCCGAAGACATCGCATGGATGCGCGATGCCTTCCGCGACCTGCTGCGGATCCGCGCGAGCTCGACGCTGTTCCGCCTGCGCAGCGCCGACGATGTGCGTGCGCGCCTGTCCTTCCGCAACACCGGGCCCGGGCAGAATCCCGCGGTGTTCGCCGTGCATCTCGACGGCGCGGGGTATTCCGGCGCCGCGTTCCGCGAAGTGCTGTACCTCATCAACGTCTCGCCCGAGGCGCAGGCGCTGACGCTGCCCGAAGACGCCGGCAAGGCCTACGTGCTGCATCCGGTACAGCGCGCGTCCACGACCGCCGACGATCGTCCGAAGGCTGCGCGCCACGACCCCGCCAGCGGTCGTTTCATGATCCCCGCGCGCAGCGCGGTCGTCTACGTCGTCGAATGAGTTGCCACCCCACGTTTCGAAGAGGAATTGCCATGCGCCGCCGCGACCGTCTTCCGTTCCGCATCGCCACCCTGTCGGCGCTCGCACTGTGCATCGCGCTGCCGCTGCGGGCGGCCACCGTCGCCGAAGTCGCCTCGCCCGACGGCACGCTCCAGGTGCAACTGGATGTCAGCGGCGAAGGCCGGCTGGCCTACCGCGTGGCGCGCAGGGGACAGCCGCTGATCGGCGATTCGCGGCTCGGCTTCATCCTGCGCAATGGCCGCCAGTTCCTGCGCGGGATCGCGCTGGACACGCAGTCGGCGCGCAGCGTCGACGAGACCTGGGAACTGCCCTGGGGCGAGCGCCGCGTCGTCCGCAACCATTACAACGAACTGCGCGCGCGCTTCGTCGAGCGAGATCGCGACCATCGCCGTTTCGACGTGGTGGTGCGCGTGTTCGACGACGGCCTCGGCTTCCGCTACGAGTTTCCGAAGCAGCCGGCGCTGGACGAGGTGCAGATCCAGGAAGAACTGACCGAGTTCGCGATCGCGCGTCCGGCGACCGCATGGTGGATCCCGGCCTTCGAATGGAACCGCGAGGAATATCTCTACGCCCGCACGCCGCTGGCGGAAGTGGGCATGGCCCAGACCCCGATCACGCTGCGGACCGAAGACGGTACCCATCTCTCGATCCACGAGGCCGCGCTGGTGGACTACGCCGGCATGAATCTGGCGAAAGGCGACGGCGGCGTGCTGCGCGCCGTGCTGACGCCGGGCAGCCCGGCCAAGGTCGTGCGCCGCGCGCCGTTCGCGACCCCATGGCGCACGATCCAGATCGCCGATCGCGCCGGCGGACTGGTCGAATCCAGCCTGATCCTCAATCTCAACGAACCGAACAGACTCGGCGACGTGAGCTGGTTCAAGCCGTCGAAATACGTGGGCGTGTGGTGGTCGCTGCATCTGGACAAGGAAAGCTGGGCGACCGGGCCGAAGCACGGCGCGACCACCGCGAATACCCGGCGCTACATCGATTTCGCCGCGAAACACGGGTTCCGCGGCGTGCTGGTCGAAGGTTGGAACGTGGGCTGGGACGGCGACTGGTTCGCCAACGGCTGGGATTTCGACTTCAGCAAGCCCACGCCCGATTACGACCTCGAAGGTCTGGCCGCGTACGCGAAGTCGAAGGGCGTGCACCTGATCGGCCATCACGAGACCGGCTGCGCGGTGTCGCACTACGAGCGGCAGATGGACCAGGCGTTCGCACTTTTCGCGCGCCTGGGCATCGACGCGGTGAAGACCGGCTACGTCTGCGATGCCGGCCAGATCGAACGCCAGGACACGGTCGGCGGCCCGGTGGTGCGCGAATGGCACGAAGGCCAGTTCATGAGCAACCACCACCAGCGCGTGCTGGAGGCGGCCGCGAAGCATCACGTCGCGATCAACGCGCACGAACCGATCAAGGACACCGGCCTGCGCCGCACCTATCCGAACTGGATTTCGCGCGAAGGCGCGCGCGGCCAGGAATTCAATGCCTGGGGCAATCCGCCGAATCCGCCCGAGCACGAGCCGAACATGATCTTCACGCGGATGCTCGCGGGCCCGATGGATTTCACGCCCGGCGTGCTCAGCCTGGAAGGGCGCGGCCAGCCGCTGCAGAGCACGCTCGCGCGCCAGCTCGCGCTCTACGTGGTGCTCTACAGTCCGATCCACATGGCCGCCGATCTGCCCGAGCACTACGAACAGCACATGGACGCGTTCCGGTTCATCCGCGACGTGCCGGTAGACTGGCAGGACACCCGCGTCGTCGACGGCGAAGTCGGCGACTTCGCCACCATCGTGCGCAAGGATCGCAACAGCGAGGACTGGTATCTCGGCAGCGTGACCGACGAAACCGCGCGCACGCTGTCGGTGCCGCTGGGCTTTCTCGATCCCGGCCGCACCTACCTCGCGCAGATCTACCGCGACGGCGACGGCGCGGATTACCGGTCCAACCGATTCGCGTTCAGGCGCGAGACCCGGGAGGTGAAGAACACCGATACGCTGACGTTGTGGCTGGGCGCGGGCGGCGGCCAGGCGATCCGGTTCGTGCCCAAACCATGAGCGTAACCGGGCCCTGACCGCGGGAATGCAGGCCGCGTCTGATCCGCGGTTGCCGGATCGAGCGGCGATGCCGACAATCCCTGCGCAGCGCGCGCACGACACTTTTTCCAGGACGCACGGATCATGATCGAACTCGCTCCAGACGATTTTCCGTCGCTGCTGCCCTGGCTGGAACATGTTCCGTTCAACACGCTGTTCGCGCGCAGCGTGATCGAACGCGCGGTCGAGGGACAGGTCCGGGTGGATCGTCGGCACGCCCCGGCGGTCGCGCATATCATCCATCCCTACGGAATGAGTCTGCTGCTGGTGCAGGATGACATCGACGATCCGGGCGATGTCGCCGGATACGTCGCCGAACATTGCCGCGCCGGCCGGGAACTGTGGATGCAGGTCCATCCGCAACGACTCGCCTTCCAGTTGGACCGTCTGTTCGATGTCGACCCGACGCCGGAGGCGACCGGGTCCGACGCGCCTCGAGTCAGGCGCTACACGCGCACCAACTTCCGTTTCGATGCATCGCGTCATCTTGCGGCACGCCGGACGGCGCCTCCGCTGCCCGCCGGCATCGAATTGCGCGCCATGCACGCCGCGGAATTCGCCATGCCCGATGTGAGCGTGTCTCCGGCCAGATTCTGGAACGATGCCGGGCAGTTCCTGGCGCAGGGTGGCGGCTGGTGCACGCTTCAGGACGGCGAGGTGACCGCGATCGCCTTCACGTCTTTCCGCCGGGATGCGCAGCTGGAGATCGGCGTCGAAACCCGCCTTCGATACCGCGGCCATGGCCACGCGCGTCATGCCGCGTGCGCCCTCATCGACGCATGCCTGGCATCGGGGCTTGAGCCGGTCTGGTCGTGTCGGAGGGAGAACGTGGCCTCGTTCCGCCTTGCCGGATCGCTGGGATTCGATCCGGTGTTCGACGGCGCCTACTACCATCTGCCCGCGAACGCCTGACCGTCGCCACGTCGATCCTTCCCATGTTCAATCCGAATCCGCGCATCGAGATCGTTCCCATCGCCGGTCGCCACGTCTGTCACGTGATCGACGACGCGCTGCTCGATCCCGATGCGCTGGTGGCGCAGGCCGCGGCGCATGCCGACGCGTTCGTCGAGACCACCCACAACGCGTATCCGGGGCCGGAGCTGCGGATGCCGGACGGCTTTTCCGCGCAGCTCGATGCGTTTTTCACCCGGCATCTGCGGCGGGCCTTCGACGTGCGCCGCACCGATCGCATGTACAGCCGCCTGGCGATCACCGCGACCCCGCCGGAGCGGCTGGCGCCGTCGCAGTCGATCTGCCATGTCGACCGCCTGAGCGTCGAACCGCGGCATCGGATCGTGGCCTCGGTGCTGTATCTGTTCCGCGATGCGCGCCTCGGCGGCACCACGTTCTATGCGCCGAAGCATCCGCCCGAGGTCATCCTGCCGATGATCGCGGATGCCGCTGCCCTCGACGCCGAGGCGTTCCGCGCGCGGTACGGCATCGCGACCGGCTACATGACCGCGTCCAACGACTGGTTCGAGAAGATCCTGACCGTGCCCGCGCGCTACAACCGGATGATCTTCTACGAAGGCACGCTGTTCCACAGCGGCGAGATCGCGCATCCGGAACTGTTGTCGCGCGACCCGCGCGCCGGGCGGCTCAGTCTCAACGGCTTTTTCACCTGCCGCAGGCATCTGTCGCCGCTCTGAGCGGCCGGAGCCGATTGTCGGCGAGGCGTCGCAAGCGTGCCGCGCAGGACAACAGCGCGGCGTACCGCGCTGTTGGGGAGTCAGGTGATGAGTGTGCGATCAATGCGGCCGGGGGTCCACTGCCGGGCCGGGTACCACGGCGGGTTTCTGCACGGCCTCCCTTTCGATGGTGTTCGGCGTCTGTGTGCTGACGCCATCGAGGATAGGTGCGCGGGGATTGATCGGCACGAGTTTGCCGGGGCCGGCAAAATTGCAACGCTTGCCTACGGGGATAGTGGACGCGCCCTTTTCGCAGTCCGGGCCCTTCTTGCCGGGAGAGGGCGGCGGACAACACCACTTGGTGCCGTTGTCGCCTTTGACGATGAACCCTTCTTTCGCGATCGCGCGGGGAGAAGTGGAGAGGAAGAAGACGGATACGATCATCGCGGTGATAGCGAGCGCTTGCTTCATGATGGCTTCCTTGAGGGTGCGGACATTCCGCAGCCCAAGAGTGTTTAACCAATAAACAACAATTTATGAACACAATTTTCACAAATTCATCCTGGGGACAGGAGCAGAAAACATGTCCATCGTCCGATCGACGTCCATGACACCCACGCGCGATGTTTCCCCCGGCGCGCGCGCCGTCTGTATCCGGGCAGCGCTGATCTCGATTTTCCTGATTGCGAATTTCGCGCGGGCCGACAACCGGACCCCATCGTCGGATGCGTTGATCGAATCCATCTCCTCGATACAGCGTGCCGCGGATGGGCGCAGCGAGACCCTGATGTTCGAGGCGCCGGGCATCGATGCCGCCGGCCTGCGCGTTCGCGTGATGCTGCCGCCCGACTACGACCCGGCATCGCCACTCGGCTACGCCGTCCTGTATGTCAATGACGGTCAGGATGCAGAAGCGGTCGCGCTGCGGCCCTGGCTGGATGCGTTGACCGTGTCCGGCGAGATCGCGCCGGTGATCGCGATCGCGATCGACATGCCGAAGGATCGCATGGGGGCATACGGCTTTTCCGATCGCGCGGCGCAGCGCAGTCTGGTGTCGCCGCTGCGCGTCGGCGCCGTCGGCACACAGGCGCATGCGTATTCCGAGTGGGTCGCGACACGGCTGGTGCCGGCGATCGATGCGCGCTACCGCACCCGCGCGCGGCCGGAAGCGCGGACGATCCTCGGCTGGTCGCTCGGCGGCGCGAACGCGCTCAACCTCGGCTGGCAGTATCCCGAAGTCTTCGCCAATGTCGGCGCGTTCTCGCCCTCGCTGTGGCTGTCGCCGGCGCCCGACGAGATGGCCGGCATCCAGGCCAGCCGGATCGCGCAGCGCATGATCGCGGCCGGGCAGTATCACCCCGGGTCGAAGTTCTTCTTCGCGGTCGGCGATGCCGAGGAAACCGACGATCGCGACGGCGACGGCGTCATCGACGTGCTCGACGATACCCGCGACCTGATCGACGGCTGGCGCGTGTCCGGCGAAGCGGAGCCCCGCGCGAAGGGCCTGCGCCAGCTCGGCCACTCGGTGAATCTCGATCACGCCGCGAAAGTCACGCGCGCCGACGCGTCGCTGTTCGTGCTCGCCGACGGCAGGCACGCGCAGGCGTCGTGGGCGCGGATGCTGCCGGTGTTCCTGCGCTGGGCGTATGCCGTGCACGCGCCGCCGCTGAACGCGACCGGCACGACCGAGAGCTGGCAGGGCGTGCCGTCGCGGTATGTCGGTGCGCGCGATGTCGACGTTTGGTTGCCGCCCTCGTACGGCCGCGATCCTGCGCGGCGGTATCCGGTGCTGTACATGCACGATGGCCAGAATCTGTTCGATCCGGCGCTGGGTTACACCGGCGTCGACTGGGACATCGACGGCGCGATGACCCGGCTGATCGAACGCGGCGCGGTCCGCGAGGCGATCGTCGTCGGCATCTGGAACACGCCGCTGCGTTTCGTCGAATACATGCCGAAAGCGCCGGCGCCCGCAGGCCCGGTCGTCGCCGGCGTCGACGCGCCGCCCATGGGCGGCGCCGAAGACCTGCGCTCCGACGACTATCTGCGCTTCCTCGTCGAGGAACTCAAACCCTTCATCGACCAGCGCTACCGCACGCGCCCGGGACGCGACGACACCGCCATCATGGGCTCGAGCATGGGCGGCTTGATCTCGCTGTATGCGGTCGCGACCCATCCCGAGGTGTTCGGCGGCGCCGGCGCCGTGTCCACGCACTGGCCGGCCTGCGACGGCTGCGTCGTCGATTGGCTGGCCGCGCATCTGCCCGACCGTCGAACGCACCGGCTGTATTTCGACCACGGCACCGTGGCGCTGGATGCGCGCTATGCGCCCTACCAGCAGCGGATGGATGCCGCGATGCGCAAGGCCGGCTGGCGCGAAGGCGACGCGTGGATGACGCGCAGCTTCGAGGGTGCCGAACACAACGAGACCGCTTGGCGGGTGCGGGTGGAGATTCCGCTGCGCTTCCTGCTCGCGCCGGAACGCGGGTCGGGCGTCGCGTCGCCCTAAGCCCTCGCGCCCGGGATCATCGTTCCGCGTCGTTCGCCGGCGTTTCGCCTTCGCTGTCGAGATCGCGCAGGACATCGTCGATCTCGCGCATGACGTCGTCGAGCCCGCGTGCGAGCCCCAGCGCGTCCCAGTTCGTGGTTTCGCCGACGTCGCAGGCCACATGCTTCGGATTCGCGGCGCACAGCGCGTCCAGCGCTTCGGGAATGCCGTCGTCTTCGATGTGCGCGAACACCTGCACGAGGTTTTCGCAGCCGATCCGCACGCCGCCGGCGCATACCTTCAGGTAGTAGGGCTTCGCGCCGGGCCAGTCGTTCGCGAGCGCGGCCTGGTGCCCGGCGATGTTGCAACCGTGCAGGCTGCCGCGGGCGCAGCAGGCAGCGGCGCTTTCCGCGCCCGGCTGCGGGCAGTCCTCGACCATCGCCGTTTCCACGAACGCCACCGGCGCCGCGCACGTGCCGGGCTCGCCTTCGCGCCGATACAGCGCGTAACGGTTCCAGTCGTCGAGACCGAGCAGGCGATCGTCGCCGAGCGGGCGGAACACGAAATCGCCGCCCTTGTCGTGACGGACGCGGACCAGTCCGTCCTGCAGCCGCGCGCGCAGCGCGCCGCCGATGCCTTCGACACGCCCGCGATCGCCGAAGTCAAGCTCGCTCATCAGGCCGGTCTCGGCGACGTAACGGCCGCAGGGCAGCGCGTCGGCCGGCGCCGCGCGCAGGGCGCTGTCGTCCAGCGATGCCAGCGAAGCGGTGTGCCTGCATGCCTCCGGGTCCCCGCCGCGTTCGCAGGCATCCCGCAGCGCCGTGCGTGCGTCGGCATAACGTCCGCCGTTCCACAGTTCCTCCGCGACGATGCCACAGGTCTTCGCCGAACCCTGGCGTTCGCACAGCGCGGGCAACGTATCCAGCTGCGTCGACGCCAGCGGCGCGTCGTCGGCGTAGAGAGAGGTCGCGGCCTCCGCCAGCGCTGCGCCCAGCGCCTTCGCGACCGCGCGCTCGCAGGCCGCGGCGTCGAACGCGGGCGTGCCTTCGCGGCAGACCGGCGGCGGGCCGGCGTCCAGCGGCGACGGCGGCTTCGTCGCATCGCGCAGGGTCTCGATCCAGCGTCCGCAGGCGTAGGGCACGCCTTCGTCGCAGTAGCGCTTCAGCATCGGGCCCGCGGCCAGATCCATGCCGGCCATGCAGGCATCCATCGTCGCCGCGCAGGTATCAGGCGACGGCGGCGGCACGTTCGCACAGCGTCCGGCTTCCTGCAGCACGAAGGTCTTGCGGAACGTCGCGTCCTCGCCGGTCAGCGTGCGCCCATCGGCGCTCACCCGGTAGTCGTCGATGTAGCCGTCGTCGAGGTTGTACAGATGCGCCGCCCCGCCGTCGCGACGATGCCAGTACGTCGCCGGCGCCATGCCCTCGCGCAGGAGCCGCGCGTTGCGGCCGTCGACGACCGTCAGCCGCGTGCCGGACTCGGCATCGAGGTAGGTGCCGCAGGCCAGGCTGTCGGCGGAGGCGGGGTGCGCGAACAGGGCGAACGACGCGAGCGCGAGCGCGAGCAGGGCCGAAAGGAATCGTGACATGGTGGGGCGACCATTCGTTTTGTAGGCGCTCATTCTGCACCGGTATTCCTGCATTTTACCGGGCGAAGTGCAGGATGCGGAAACGCGGGCCGATTGAGGAAATGGCGCCACCGCTGTTCGGCTCTTCGTTCGGCACGCCTTCGGCGAATGCGCGCACGCACCGTGCTTCCCGCTCCACGCAATTCCGCCTCAGGTGTGCTGTATCCGCTCCAGCATCTTCTGCGCGCGTCGCATGTCGGCGCCCTGCTTCGCGGCCTGACCCGCGGCTCTCGCCAGCAGACCGCCGCCCATCCGTCCGAAGGAGGAATTGAACTTAGTCGGATGGTATTTCTACGTTGCAAGTGATGGCGATATGCCCAAGCGGACAGTAAGTATCGCCTATTTCATCAGCTGCGCCATTTACCGTTTGCACGGTCCATTCGTGGCCATGATCGCACCTGTACATTTTGTAGATTCTCATTGCTTTCTCAGTAGAACAAATGGATTCATATTCCGCCGATTTCGGTATTGAAATACAGACATAAACAGAGCTTTTGGTGATGAAATTTCTCAAAAAAGAAATTTACTTCGACTCATCAAAAATTTTCATCAGGAGAAAATTCTCGAAAGGAAATCAATTTCTGTAGTGCTCGTAAAATTCCCGATCCTGCCAGTCGTCCTTATATGCCTCTTGGAGGCGATGGGCAACGTCGCCGATGGCGAGCATTGCGTCGCCGCCAAAGACAGTATTGATGCGCTGTTGCGCAAGCACTTGCAGTTCGGGCCAACGAAACTCATGAGCGACCAGTTCAATAAGCTCTGTTGGCACAGTTCCAGGATCGAGGCTGCCTGGAGACGACATGGCAAATGTGGTGCGAACTCTCTCGAGAAAGTACTCCTTCAAGACTTCTTCTTTCTTCAGAAGACGAACAATGTCGAAGAATGAAGATTCGGCCCAGTTCACCCCAAATCCTGCTGCCAATATTCGCAGTGCGTTTTCGATGAGCACATCAAGAAGTTTTTGGGAAAAGTTGGCGTCCATTAGAAGGTCCTTTCGATGTACTTGTTGGCCGAATCAAATCCTGCGCGTTGAAATGCCGACTCAGCAGCACTTTGAGCCATCGTCCCGCTTGGACGATAATGGCCCGATGCATTGTCAATGGAACGAAGTGCACCGTTCACAAAGCGTGCCTCGCCTGCCGCGAGTACGTCGGCGCCCCGGGACAGGCTCGTGTGCGGCGTCCGTCCAATGATCAACTCTCCTGATTCCTTAACCACGTATGTCAAGCGTCCGCTATAGCCAACTTTCTGAATTTGACTCGCAGGGAACAGAACAGCAGGAATGATTTCGTCTGTAGGTGCAAGGTTGTGGAACCGCTTCGCTATATCATCACACCCCTGCGGCACCTCATCCGTTCCGCGCTTCCCGCCCCGTCCGATCCTGCCCCAGATGCCCTGCATCCGTTCCAGCAGCTTCTGCGCGCGCCGCATGTCGGCGCCCTGCTTCGCGGCCTGACCCGCGGCTCTCGCCAGCAGGCCGCCGCCCATCCGTTCCACGAGCGGTCGGGCGATCATCGCGCCGATGCGCTGGCCCCAGCCGCTGCCTGGGCCGCGGCCCTGAAGTCCCAGCGGGTCGCTGAACCCCAGCGGCGCGCCATTGCCGTAGGCGTAGGTGCTGATGCCGCCGGCCAGTCCGATCGGATCGCTCTGCACGTAGCGGCCGATGGCCGGATCGTAATCCCGGAAGTAGTTGTGATACAGCCCGGTCGCGGCGTCGTAGCGCTGACGGGGAAAGCGCATGTCCAGTACGAAGGCGATACCGTCGCCGTCCGGGTCTTCGTTCGGGAGCGTTTCGCCGAAGGCTTCGCCGGTGAGATCCCAGCGCCACACGGCCACGTCGCGGACCGGATCGATGGCGACGCGCGGGCTGCCCAGCGCATCGGGTTCGAGGTAATACAGCGTCTGGTTCGCGCCGGCGCCGACCAGCAGGCCGACCGGGAGGTCGTCGAGCCAGATCGCCTGCTGGATCGGCTGGCCGCTGCCGTCGTAGTCGCCCAGCCAGCGGCCTGCCTCGTCGTGCACGGCGGTGACCGATTGCCCGACGCTGCTGCGATGGACGCGTTCGCCGCGGGCGTTGTAGAGGTAGTCCACCGCCACGACGCCGTCGTGCCGGACCTGACGCATGCGACCGGTGGCGTCGTAGATGAAGTCGCGGACGATGTGGGTCGGGAAGGTTTTGGTGGCGGTCGAAGTCGCAGCAGGTCCCCTGACTGCGGCTCGGGATGTCGGCCGCGGACGGTCGTGCTTCTCGTCCCTGCGGGCGCGCGCCGGTGTCTGCAGACCCTGGTGCAAGTTGCGGGTCGGTTTTGCGCGCGTGCCGGAGGCGACCGGCGCCGCCATTTGCGCGGCGCTCGTCGCGGGGGCAATGCGCGTGGTGTTGCCGGCATCGTCGTACTGTCGCGATAGACCGCCCGCGCTGGCCAACCGATGGGTGTCGGCGACATACGCGTAGTCGCGCACCGCGCTGCCCTCGGTTTCGCGCGTGCGGTTGCCGGTCCTGTCGTATTCGTATCCCTGCAACAGCGTGGCGGTGGCGCCGTCGCGAACGCCGGTGAGCCGGTCCAGGCCGTCATAGCCGTAGGTGCGCTTCGAGGGCGCGCTCTGGTCGGCGCGCTGCAGCGACTGCAGATTGCCGACGGCATCGAACCAGTAGCCTTCGCTCAATCCGCCCGGGCGGGTGTCTTCGACGAAACCGGGCAGATAGTTCTGGTTGAGCGACCGCGCCAGCGTGCGACCGTTGCCGTAGGTCCAGCGCGAGACCGGGCCGAACGGGTAGTACTGCGCGTTGCGCAGCAGCGTCTCGGTCTGACCATTGGCCAGGGTCACGGTGAGGCTGGTGACCTCGCGCAATGGATTGCGGTCGATGCGAACCTGGGCGCCGTCCGGATAGGTCAGGCCCATCAGGTGCCCGGCGGGCGGGCGTGGGCGCAACAGCACGCCGTTGCCGCTGCCGGCCCGCGGCGTGTAGTCGTAGCGCACGGTGAAGGTGCGGCCCTGCGTGGCCTGCAGCTTGCGGGTGAGGTGGCCGAAGCGGTCGTAGCAGAACGCGGTCGCGCCGCTGGCGTCGGTCATGCGCGCGAGGCGACCGATGTGGAAGCGTTCGGCCGTCGGGCATTCGACGGGCGCAGCGTCGTACACGAAACCGAGATTGCGGCTGTCGTCGGGATAGGCGACCGACGTTACCCGGTCCAGCGTGTCGTAAGCGTAGGTCGCGGTGATGCCACGGGCATCGGTGGTGGTGTGGACGCGGCCGGCGCCGTCGTAGGTCGACGTCGTGGTGCCGGTGTCCGGGCTGGTCGTGGAGACGACATCGCCGAAGCCGTTGTAGACGGTGTCGGTGTGCAGGCCGTTGGGATCGGTGACGCGCACCACGCGGTCGAGCGCGTCGTAATGCAACTGCGTCTGCGCGGCAAGGCCGTCCACGTCCTGCAGACTGCTGCGCAGCCGGCCGAGCGCGTCGTAACCGTGCGTGATCCTGCGGCCGAGGGCGTCGGTCTCCAGCGTGAGGTTGTCGACAGCGTCGTAGGCGAAGGTGGTCGCACGCAGCTCGGCATCCTTCACTGCCTGCAGCCGGCCGAGGGTGTCGTACGTGCGCGAGAGCGTGCGCAGCAGCGCGCCGCCGGTGTCGCGCGCGTATTCGCCCACCACCTCACCGGCCGGGTTGAGTGTGAAGTCGAGGGTGTTGCCGACGCCATCGACGATGCGGGTCAGACGTTGCGCGGCGTCGTATTCGAACCTCGTCTCCACGCCGTCTGGCAAGGTCACGCGTCGGACGGCGCCGGTGGGGTGATAGTCGATCCAGGTCAACTGATCGTCGGTCTCGCTGCCGTCGTCGGTGCCGCGGACCTTGATCGCGATCGGCCGTCCTCGGGCGTCGCGGACGAGATCGGTCACAACGCCGTTCGCGTCGCGCATCGACAAGGTGCGGCCGGCGCCGTCGGAAGCGAGGACTTCGCGCGTATGGCCCAGCGCGTCGATGGTCTTCCACGGATCGCCCTTGCGATACGCGCAGCTGCCCGGCGCGGTCGCGCAGCCGGGCGCGTCGGTCATCCGGTATTCGAAGCGAACGATGTCGGTTGCGCCGGGCAGCGGACCGTCGATCGACTTCAGCAGGCCGACGACCGGGCAGGCGCTGTCGATGGTGTCGCAATAGGCGATGCTGGTCGTACGGCTCGTCCCGGTGACCGGATCGATCACGGACTCGCTCGTCGTCTGACGACGCGTGTTGTAGGCCCAGGTCGTGCGCGCCACGAGCCTGCCGGCCTTGTCGCGTACCTGTAGTGCGGTGGTCATCCCGGTGACGGGGTCGCGGTCGACTTCGTGTCGCCGTTCCTCATCGGTGCCGACCGCTTCGGTGGTGGCGGTGAGATGGACGCTGTCGTAGGCGTAGTCGGTGATCGTGCCGGCCTTGTCGACAACGCGGGTCAATCGGCCTTCGGCGTCGTAGCTCAGCTGCGACGAGTGGTTACCGTCGTTGTTGCCCAGAATGCGGCGGTAGGTGCCGGACTGGATCGTGTAGGCGTCGCTGCCGCCGTCGGCGGTCTGGAGGGTGGCGTGGTCTTCGTCCGGATAGGACACGGTCGCGACTTCGTTGGGCGAACCTAGCACGCGGCTGGAGATCGCCCGGCCGCGCGCGTCGTAGGCGAACGACGCGTAGCGGCGCCCGTCCTCGGCGGTGATGCCGGTGAGATGGTGCCGGCGATCGGTGGTGCCGGCGAGTCCGGCTTCGTTGTAGTGGTACTGACGCACGGTACCGCCCGGTTGCACGACCGTGACGAGGTTCAGCTTGTCGTCGTAGCCGTACGCGAACACCGTATCGTCGGGCAGGACGATGCGGCGCAGCAGCCGGTCCGCGTACTCGAAGCGAAGTTTCCGACCCTGCGCGTCGGTCACGCTGGAGATCGCCTTGTCGGCGTAGGCGATCGACACGTCCGCCAGCGGGTCGTCGGGATGACGGACCGCGATCAGATAGCCGTCGGTATCGAACTCGCGCAGTTCGCCGTCGGGCATGCGCAGGCGCCAGCCGATGCCGTTGGCGTTGATCCGTTCGAGGATGCGGTCGGTCGAATTCTCGCCCCGGTGGCGATTGCCGCCGACCGCGCGATAGCCTTCGTAATCGCCCGCCTCGCCGATGTGCAGATACGGCACCGTGCTGCTGGTGCCGACGAGAATGCGGTCGCTCCAGGTATGCGTCCACGCCACCGCGAACTGCCGGTTGTTGCGGAACTGGCGCAGCGAGCGGTAATGGCGTACGAAGTCCTGACCGGCGAACGTGAAATCCGCTTCCGCGCGACGCTTCTCCCCGGTCGCCGGATAAATCGGATTCGGGCTGCCCGCGCAGCTGCCGCATTGATGGATGGGCGATTCGATGAAGACGACGCGGTCTTCCTGCGCCGTGCACAGGAAGTCCTGGGTCAGCAGTTCGTCCAGGACCGCGCCCGAAATCGTCTCGAACCCCGTGCGGCAGTACGCCGGACGTTGCTTGAGTACGGAAAAGTCCTTGGTGTAGGGACCGTCGACGCACAGCATCTCGACCTGATATCGCCGCTGACCGTAGCTGATGCGGCCGCGGGTGGTGTTGGCGACCGGATTGAGGCTCGGCAGGCTGTACTCGCCGACCACGGTGACGCTGCCGGGAATGCATTCCGGGAACTGCCGGCGGACCGCGGCCTTGCCGAGCTCGACGACCTGCGATTCGCTGGCGCACCAGCCGGGCAGCCCGGTCTGGTCCTCGCTGAGCGTGCAGTCGCCGTTGCTGTTGCCGAATGCGCCGAAATCGCCGAAGTAGGCCGGCACGCCGATGCTTTCGGCCCGGCGATCCATGACCGCGTACTGCTGTCGGATCGTGTTGGGATTCACCGGAGCGGTGGCGAAGTGTTCGACGACATCGCCGGCGCCCTTCAGCAACGGGTCGGCGCGCATCACGGCTTCGGCCTGGTCGAGGGTCGGCCGGCAGACCTGGGGATCGGAATTGTTGCCGTAACAGAAATTCGGCGCGGGCGTGGGTCCGGCCACCTGCGCCACCGCCCCCGGGCCGCCGAGGATGAGAAGCGCCAGCAGAAGGCTGCGCCAATCCCGCAGCCGACCGAGGAGGCGCGAACGGTTTCCAGCGTCGGTCGAGAGAGGCATCGTAGTGGCCGTCCTTGTGTGTCTTGTCGTCGTGACGTTGCGGAATCGTATCGCCGATGCGATTCCGCACATTCCTGTGTCGATCCATTGCGCCGCATCCTCGCGGATGCATCCAGCCTGCCGCGGCAGGCCTTCCGCGCGAAACCGGCTCAGCCGACGGCGTCGGGCGTCGGTTCCGGCGTCGCCGCTTCCGGGCTGACCTTCTCGATCGTGTGTCGCAGTTCGCGGCCGAGGATGGTCTTGGCGTCCTTCGCCCAGTTGTCGAGGCGCTGGTCGAAGACCAGTTTGCTGTTCTCGTCGGGCCACACCAGTTTCAGTTCGCGCAGTTTGCGGATGAAGCTGCGGAACAGGGTCTTGTCGAAGAATTCCGGGGCGGCGGGCGCGTACAGCAGGCTGAGGCGCTGCGCGGCGAGATGGCAGAGGCTTTCGAGTTCGCCGGCGCCGAGTTTGCCGGGGCCGTTCTTGGCCAGCACCGAGATCGCGATGTAGTAGCGCTCGAACGCCTGCTGCAGCGGGTGGCCGAGCGCGCGCAGCCGGAACACTTCGTCGGACTGGCCGGCGTTGCGGGCGAGGATGCCGCCGTCGTCGTCGCTGACCTGCTGCAGCAGGCCTTCGCGCACGAACACCGCGATGGTGCGTTGCAGCTGGTCGGCGAACCCGTCTTCGTCCCAGGGCAGGAACAGCTCGGCCTGCATGAACGGATACAGCGAGCGGCCGATGCGCAGCAGGGTGTTGCGGCTCATCCGGCGGTTGTGCTGGAAGCAGCAGGCGATCCATGCGGTCGCCACGAACAGATGCAGCACGTTGTTGCGGAAATAACTCAGCAGCACCGCGGTGTCGCCGCTCACGTGGACCACGTCGCCGAGCGGATGCGCGGTGCGCGCGAGCACGCCGATGTCTTCGCCGTGGGCGACGATCTGTTCCGGCGTGTGCGGGGTGACGGTGATGCGGTCGGAGTACGGCACTTCGGCCAGCAGCATTTTCGACAGCGCGATCTGCGCCAGCAGGTCGGTCTCGCCCATCGCGTGCTTCGGCGTGGACAGCACGGCCAGCGCCAGCAGGTTGATCGGATTGACGTCGGCGGCGCGGTTGATGTTGATCTGCACGCGATCGGCGAGGGTGTCGATCGCGCCCGCCAGCCACGCCGGTTTTTCGTCCTCGCCCACCGACTGGCCGTCCCACTCCGGCGCCTGTTCGGCGAGCACGTCGCCGAGCCGGATCGGCTCGCCGAAGTTCACCACCACCTGGCCGTAGTTCTGGCGCAGCACCTTGGGAATGCCCCACAGCAGCGACCAGATCGATTCCTTCTCCTTGGGCTTGCCGGAGAGTTCGTCGAGATAGCTGTTGCCTTCCATCAGCTTCTCGTAGCCGATGTACACCGGCTGGAACAGCACCGGGCGCGTGGGTTGGCGCAGGTAGGCGCGGATGGTCATCGCCAGCATGCCGCCCTTGGGCTGCAGCAGCCGTCCGGTGCGCGAACGCCCGCCTTCGATGAAGTATTCGATCGAATAGCCGCCCGCGACCAGCTGCGCGACGTATTCGGAGAACACCGCCGAGTACAGCGCGTTGCCGCGGAAACTGCGGCGCAGGAAGAACGCGCCGCCCTTGCGCAGGATCGTGCCGATCACCGGCAGGTTGAGATTGATGCCGGCGGCGATGTGCGGCGGCACGATGCCCTGGGTGTAGAGCAGATAGCTCAGCAGCAGGTAGTCCATGTGGCTGCGATGGCAGGGCACATAGACCACTTCGTAACCCGGGGCGTCCTGTTTGAGGCGGTCGAGGTGATGCACCAGCACGCCGCGGTAGATGCGGTTCCACACCGTGGTGAGCAGGAACGAGGCCGAGCGCACCACCGGCGGCGAGTAGTCGGCCGCGATCTCGTAGGCGTAGGCGTGCGCCTTCTTCCAGGCGTCCTCTTCCTTGCCGTTCTCGCGCCGCGCGGTGTCGGCGATGGCCTGCTTCACCGGCTCGGCGGACAGCACCTTGTCGATCAGCAGGCGGCGGGTGGAGAGATCCGGCCCGATCACCGCTTCGCGGATGCGGTTGAAGTGGGTGCGCAGCACGCGCGAGAGCTTGCGCACGGTGCGCTCGGGCGGCAGCGCTTCGGCGACGACGCCGCGCACTTCGACCGGCGCGGCGAACTGGACTCGGGTGTCGCGGCCGTTGAGCAGGATCGCCAGCAGCCGGCGCGAGCGGCCGACCAGGGTCCAGTTTTCCGAGAACAGCACCGAGAACCAGCCGTTGTTCCGGTCCGGCGCGCGGCCGACGAAGATCGACACCGGCACCAGCCGCACGTCGAGCGAAGGATCGGCGCGATGCGCGTCGAGCAGGCGCGCCAGCGCTTCGGAATGACGGCGCGCGGGACGCGCCATCTTCGGCGGCTTGCCGGTGGCGATGTCCACGGCCATGTCCGCGGCCAGCCCGAGGGTGCTGTTGGCGCTGCGCCGCGACAGCGCGACGTAGGCGCGCTTGCGCTTCAGCGGATCGCCCGGCAGCGGCCGCAGCGCCGACGGCAGGCCGGCTTCGCGGCAGGCGCGTTCGAGGATCAGCGCGTTGGACAGGCCGTAATCCTCGAGGACGTAGCAGATCGGGCGCGGGTCGTCGGCCAGCGGCTCCGGCAGCGGATCGATGCGCAGCTCGATCCACGGCTCCAGCAGGCGACCTAGCAGGCCGGCCCACCATGGCCGACGACCGCGGGCCGGCGGCGGGCTGGCCGTTGGCGGTTCCTCGGACGACGGTGCGGGCATCGCCAGTTCGGGCTGCGCGGGCGCTTCGTCTCCTGACGGCGGCGGCGTTTCGGCCGGCGCTTCAGCCGGGACTTCGACCGGTATTGCGGCCGGCGCTTCGGCCGGGACTTCGATGGGCACGTCGACCGGCGCCTGGGCGGGTGCGGTCCCGGCATCGCCGGTCGCGCCCGGGGCGTCGGACGCGGGCGTCGGGACGGGGCCGGAGTCGGCTTCGAAGAGCGTGGGTTGGTTCGGGGATGTCGGCATGATCGCCGTCATTATGACGAAGTCGGTTTCGCCGTCGCGGTCTCCGCGGGCGGAGCGACCGGCGGAAGCGGCGCCGCCGGTGTCGGTGCGGCCGCCGCGGCCCGGGCGTGGCGCAGAAAATCGCTGATGTACCAGCGGCCGTCGACGCGTTCCACCGCGACCACGGTGTCGATGGTGCGTCCCCCCAGCGGATAGCGCATCCGCACCCGCGCGCGGTCGCCGTCCCGGCTTTCCAGCGACAGGCTCATGGCGTCGAGGCTCTCGTCCAGATCCAGGCCGTAGCCGGCCAGCGACGCCTTCAGCGCCGCGGCCATCGGGCCGAGCTGGCGCAGGCTCTCGTCCATGCCCAGCCGGCGGAAATCCGCCTCGTCGCGCAGTTCGGTCCGGCGCGCGGCCAGGCTCAGCCTGGCGATCGCGGCGCGCGCGCGCTTCGGGTCGCCCAGCCGCGCCTTCCCGCCCCAGTCGGCCATGGCTTCCACCACCTGCACGTAATGCGCGCGCTCCTCCGGGCTCAGGGCCTGGTCGCTCTGCAGATACTTGGCGCCGAACAGGCCCAGTGCCCGGGCCGCGGCGCGCAGCTCGCTGTGGGCGTTCGCGAACTGGCGGTCGAAGTTCCTGCGCAGGCGGGCTTCGGCGCCGTCGGCCGCCAGCGTGGCCAGCATGCCCGGGATGCGGTGATCGAACGGCAGCTCTTCCAGCGGCCAGCGGGTGCGGCCGGCCTGCCACGCCGCCGCCAGCGCCGGTTGCAGCGCCGGTGGCACCGCGTCGCGGGCGAAGGCCTGCAGGTCGTTGTCGCGCAGATGCCCGCTGAGCAGGGCGACGGCCTGCACCGGCTCGGTCGCCGCGCCGGCGACGGGCCTGCGCTCTTCGCCGCAGCTCGTCGCCGCCAACGCCAGCGCGACCGCGAGCAGGGCCGCGAGCGGTGCCGGGAGGTGGCGGGGCGGGGTGGCGAGGGTGGAGGCCATGGTGGCCGCATCTTGGCCGGCCCGGGCGCGGCCGACAAGCGACCGCCAGGAAGGCGGCCCGACAACGCGGCCGTACTGGCGGCCCAATCGGGCGGCGCCGGAAAAAGAAAGGGAGACCACCTGGGTCTCCCGAAATGTCCGGCCAGAGGCCGGCAGGTCACGGTTGTGGCACGGTTCCGGGCGAACCCGGATGGTCAGAGCCTAACCGCGCCCGATTTTTAATGCAACACTTCAAGAAATATGGATCAAGTGATTGATATCGCTTGCATTTCATCAATCGGATGCCGATCCGACAGGCGTTCCGTGATCGACGAGACAGGCATCGTGCAGCGTTCGACGATGAACGCTGCGGATTCGCCGGTGTTCGGATCAGTTGGCGGTATCGAGCGCGGCCCGCTTGGCCTCGCGGCGCTGTTCGCGCGGCTGCCGCCACTCGTTGTTGAACACCGCCGGCTCCCACGAGCCGTAGGTCGGGTTCGGCAACATCCACCAGCGTTCGCCGAACCAGCCGCGATGGCGTGCCTGCAGTTCATCACGGGCCTCGGGGGTGTTGACGACGATCTGGGCGAAATCGCCGAGCTGGTCGCCGAACTGCATCAGCACGCGGTAGCTCCGCCCGGCGAACTGGCGGCGGCAGAGTTTCTCCGAGCCTTCCTGCTCGCAGTCCGGCACGAAGGTGCCCAGGCCGAGGAACACGCTGTCGTCCTTCACCGGCAGGCCGACCGCGCGCAGGTTTTCCAGGGTCGGCGCGATCAGGTGTTCGGCGCGGTTGGAGATGTACAGCACGGTCACGCCCCGGGCCTGCGCCGCGCGGGCGAATTCGACGACCCCGGGCACCGGTTTGGCGCGCTTCTCGCGCACCCACGCGTCCCAGGTCGCTTCGTTGTATTCGCCGCCCTCGCGCACCAGCCGCGCCTGGTAGGGCGAGTTGTCCAGCACGGTCTCGTCGATGTCCATCACCACCGCCGGCGGCAGCCCGGTCGCGGGCGCGGCGCGCTCCTCCGGCACCAGCGCGTCCCAGCGCGAGTCCTTCAGCGCGGCGTCGAGCTTGTCGGTGGCGGCGCGGTAGACGGTTTCCGCGGCGGCGCGGTATTCGGCCGAACGCTGCACCCACAGCACCGCGTTCAGATTGTCGTCCGCGGCGACGGCCGCGGTGGGCGCTGCGACCGGTGCGGTCGCCGACGGGGCGGCCGGCGCTGCGTCCGCCACTGCCGAGGCGGGCAGGCTGCGGCAGCCGCCCAGGGCGAACAACGAAGACAACACGGCGACGAACAGCAGCGACTGGCGCATGGCGACTCCCATGGAATGCAATCGCCCGAGTTTAGCCGAAGCCCGTGAATCGCCGTCGGCGGACGTTCATCACAACGCCCCGGCGATGAGCCCCAGCGCGAACGCGAACAACATCGCGGCCACGATCCGTTGCAGCACCTGCAGCGTGGTCTTCTTCAGCAGCCGGTTGCCGATCCAGGCGCCGGCGAACGCGGCGAGCACGGCGCAGGCGAGCAGGCGGTGGTCGAGGCGTCCGAACACCGCCGCGAGGGTGCCGGCATAAACGGCGAGGCGCGACAGATCGATCAGCGTCGAGATCGCCGAACCGGTGGCGACGAACGCCTGCTTCTGCAGCCCGCTGCGGGCCAGGAAGGCGCTGCGCAGCGCGCCCTGCATCCCGGAGAGGCCGCCGAAGAAACCGCTGAGCGCGCCGCCGAGCGGCAGCCAGCGGCGATCGAATTCGAGGTCGCGCAGCGCCGGCACGATTTCCACCAGCGCGAAGCACAGCAGCAACAGGCCGATGGTCAGCTTGATCGGCGTGATCGCGAACGCATGGCCGAATGCGGTGTAGGCGTGCAGCGGCGGCAGTGCGCCCAGTGTGGACAGCAGCCAGGCGCCCAGCAGCGCCGCGGCCATCGCCGGCGCGCCGAAGCGCAGCAGCACGCCGCGGTCGATGTGGCGATAGAGCAGGCCCAGCTTGAACAGGCCGTTGAGCAGATGCACCACCGCGGTCGCGGCCACCGCCTGCTCCAGCGGCATGAATAGCGCGAACGCCGGCAGCAGCAGGGTGCCCAGACCGAAGCCGGAGAAGAACGTCAGCCCGGAGGCGAGCAGGGCGACGATGCAGACGACGAGGATGTCCATGCGGCAGCGCTCAGCCTTCCAGCATCGCCTTGATCGCCGCGAAGCCGGCGCTGGCGCGCTCCTGCTTGCGCGCGGCGTCGGCGACCGGGTCGGCGCCGTCGCGCTGCAGTTCGTCGGCGGGGAGTTCGTCGAGGAAGCGGCTGGGCGTCAGCCGCAGCTTCGTGCCCCAGCGCTGCGCCTCGCGCGAATACGACAGCCACAGCTGTTCCTTCGCGCGGGTGATGCCGACGTAGAGCAGCCGGCGTTCTTCGTCGAGCCGGCCTTCTTCGAGACTGGCCTCGTGCGGCAGCGTGCCGTCCTCCATGCCGATGATGAAAACGTAGCGGAATTCCAGGCCCTTGGCCGCGTGCAGGCTCATCAGCCGCACCTGATTGCCGGGCTCGCCCTTGTCGGCGTGGCTGAGCAGGGCCAGCGAGGCCGCGAGTTCGCCGGGACCGGCGCCGCCGCGCGCGCCGTCGAACCAGTCGGCGAGTTCGTCGAGGTTGCCGCGGCGCAGCGCGAACATCTGTTCGTTCTTGCACTGCGCGCGCAGCGCCGCGAGCAGACCGCTGCGCTCGTTGAGCTTGCGCACCAGTTCCGCTGGCGTCAGCGTGCGCGCGTCGTTGCGCAGCCCCCGGACGATGTCGACGAAGCCGCTGAGCGCGTTCGCGGCGCGCGGCTGCAGATGCTTGAGCAGGCCGACGGATTCGGCCGCCCGCGACATCGGCTGTCCGGCCTGCTGCGCCAGTTCCGCGAGCTTCGCCAGCGTGGTCGTGCCGACCTCGCGCTTGGGCGACTGCACCGCGCGCAGGAAGGCGGCATCGTCTTCGGGATTGGCGATCAGCCGCAGCCACGACAGCGCGTCCTTCACTTCGCCGCGATCGAGGAAGGCGGTGCCGCCGCTGAGGTGATACGGCACGCGCAGCAGCTGCATCGCCTTTTCCAGCGGCCGCGACTGGTGGTTGCCGCGGAACAGGATGCAGAACTCCCCCCACTCCGCCTTGCGCGATTGGTTGAGGAAATGGATCTCCGACGCGATCCGCTCCGCCTCGTGCTCGCCGTCGCGGCATTCGAGGATGCGGATGCGCTCGCCGTCGGCCTGCTGGCTCCACAGCTTCTTCAGGTGCTCGTGCGGGTTGTTGGCGATCAGCGCGTTCGCCGCGCGCAGCACGCGGTTGCTGCAGCGGTAGTTCTGTTCCAGCTTGACGATCCGCAGCGCCGGATAATCCTTGCCCAGTTGCGAGAGATTCTCCGGATTCGCGCCGCGCCAGGCGTAGATGCTCTGGTCGTCGTCGCCCACGCAGGTGAAATGGCCCTTCTCGCCGGCGATCGCCTTCAGCAGCCGGTACTGCGCGTCGTTGGTGTCTTGGCATTCGTCCACCAGCAGATAGCCGATGCGTTCGCGCCAGCCCAGCCGGCACTCCTCGTCGCTTTCCAGCAACTGCACCGGCAATCGGATCAGGTCGTCGAAGTCGACCGCGTTGAAGGTGGTCAACCGCTGCTGGTATTTGGCGTAGAGCTGCGCGGCCTCGCGTTCGCGCGGGCTCTGCGCGGCGGCGACGGCTTCTTCCGGCGACAGCCCGGCGTTCTTCGCGCGCGAGACCAGGCCCTGCATCGCCTGCACCGCATCGGGCTTGGCGCCCGGCATCAGGTCCTTCATCTGCGCGTGCGAGTCGTCGCTGTCGAACACCGAGAAGCCGCGCTTCAGACCGAGCTTGGCATGTTCGATCTGCAGCAGCTTCAGGCCCAGTGCGTGGAAGGTGCAGATGGTCAGGCCGTCCGCCGCATCGCCCTTGATCCGCTTGGCGACGCGCTCGCGCATTTCCTTCGCCGCCTTGTTGGTGAAGGTGATCGCGGCGATGCGCTTGGCCGGATAGTGCTTCGACTGGATCAGGTGCGCGATCTTCTCGACGATCACCCGGGTCTTGCCGCTGCCGGCGCCGGCCAGCACCAGCAGCGGGCCCTGGGCGTGGAGCACCGCTTCGCGTTGGGGAGGATTGAGGCCTTGCATGAAGGAAGCGGGAATGACCGGTGGCGGATAGGTCATCAGTTTACCCGCCGGGGCGCGACGATTCGGCTACTGTGCGCATCCAGATGGACACATCCCCGGCGACACCGCCCCACGGAACCGCACGCATGATCCGCCCCCTGCTGCTCGCAGCCGCCCTGTCCACCGCGACCGCCCTGCCGTCCGCCCGCGCCACCGACGCGCCGCCGCCGGATCCCGAGTCGCAGCCGCTGCTGATCACCGCCGGCTTCCTCGATCATCACCAGGACCTGAAGTACCGCAAGTTCGGGATGGAGGCGTACAAGCAGGGCCGCTACGAAGACGCGCTGCGTTTCTTCCGCCGCGCCGGCTTTTTCGCCGACAAGCCTTCGCAGGGCATGGTCGCGGAGATGTACTGGAACGGCCAGGGCACGCCGCGCGATCCGGTGCAGGCCTACATCTGGATGGACCTCGCCGCCGAGCGCGGCTATCGCGGCTTCCTGATCCTGCGCGAGCAGTACTGGAAGGCGCTGAGCCCCGCCGAACGCGAACGCGCCATCGCCGAAGGCCAGGCCGCGTACGCGCGCTTCGGCGACGCCGCGGCCAAGCCGCGTTACGAACACCAACTGCGCATCGGCCGCAGCCAGATGACCGGCAGCCGCACCGGTTTCAATCGCGGCGTGCAGATCGAGATTCCCGGCCCCGAGGGCGGGCAGATGATCGAAGGCTCGAAGTTCTACGACGAGCGCTACTGGGATGCGAAGAAGTACTGGGCGTGGCAGGACAAACTGTGGATGAAGCCGAAGATCGGCCGCGTCACCATCGGCGAGATCGAGGAGACCGGCCCCTCGCGCATCCCCGGCACCGCGCCGGAGATCGACGCACCGGCGCCGGTCGTGGACGACGTCCCGGCACCGACGCCGTGAACGTGCGCGCGCTGCTGTCGCCGGTGCTGTCGCTGACCCTGACGCTGGGCGTCGGTCTGGCGTCGCCGGCCGCGTCCGCGGCCGAAGGCCAAGCCGTCGATGTCGTGCAGGCCGAGACCGCGGTCGCCATCGACACCGATGCCCAGGCGCTCGCGCGCTTCGATCTGCTCTACGCGCTCAGCGCGCATCATCCGAACGAACGCCATCGCCTCTACGGCCAGAAGGCCGCCGCCACCGGCAACTGGCGCGATGCCGCCAAGGCCTTCCGCATGGCCGCGCGTTACGCCGACAAATATTCGCAGCACCGCCTGAGCCTGCTGTACTGGCACGGCGTCGGCGTGCGCGAGGATCGGGTGCTCGGCTATCTGTGGGCGGACATCGCCGCCGAACGCGGTTATCCGCAGTTCCTCGCGATCCGCGAACGCATGTGGCGCGAACTCGCGCCCGCGCAGCAGGCCGACGTGATCCGTCGCGGCCCCGCGCTGTACGCCGAATACGGCGATCCGGCATCGAAGCGTCGCTTCGAGCTGGCGCTGACCCAGAGCCGGTTGAACGTCACCGGTTCGCGCACCGGCTTCGACGGCGGTGTCGGCATTACCTCCGGCGACAAACTCCGCGGCACGATGGCGAACGTCAACGACGCCCTGATCCTGGCGACCGTGCACGCGCCGTCGCGCACCGACCCGCAGCGCTACTGGGAGGCGGAAGACCGCGCCTGGAAGAACGGCATCGTGCGGGTGGGCGAGATCGGCGATGCCGAGGCCGGCGCACCGCATCCCGCGCCAGCGGACAGGCCCGATGACGCGCCTGCGGCCGCGCCGCCGCAACCGTGACCGTGACCGCGGCCCGCCGTCGCGGGCCCTGATGATCCGCGGCGACGTGATTTAAACTGGCGGCATGGCCAAGCTCTATTTCTACTATTCGGCGATGAACGCCGGAAAGACCACCACCCTGTTGCAATCCGCGCACAACTATCGCGAGCGCGGCATGCGCGTGGCGATCTTCACGCCGAAGCTCGACTTCCGCGGCGGTTCCGGCACGGTCGCCTCGCGGATCGGGCTCAGCGCCGAGGGTCACGCCTTCGAGCGCGACGACGATCTCGAAGCGCTGGTGCGCAACGACATCGCGACCCGCGGCAAGCTCGACTGCGTGCTGGTCGACGAAGCCCAGTTCCTGAGCAAGGCGCAGGTGTGGCAGCTGAGCGAGATCGTCGACCGCCTGCGCATCCCGGTGCTGTGCTACGGCCTGCGCACCGATTTCCGCGGCGAGTTGTTCGAAGGCAGCCAGTATCTGCTGGCCTGGGCCGACGAACTCAGCGAGATCAAGACCATCTGCCACAGCGGCAAGAAGGCGACCATGACCGTGCGCGTGGATGAGCAGGGCCACGCGGTGCAGGACGGGCCGCAGGTGGAGATCGGCGGCAACGAGCGCTACATCTCGGTCAGCCGCGCTGAATTCAAGAAGGTCATGCGCGGCGAAGGCCGGATCGATCCGCTGCAGCATCCGTTGCCGTTGTCGCAGTAGCGTGTCCCGGAGCCCATTCCGATCAAGTCGGTAGAGCGGCCTTCAGGCCGCTACTCCAGTCGCCTTGCGGAGCTTCAGCGGCCTGGTTTTCAACAGCCGAAGGCTGGTCAGGCCGCTCTACCGTATGCGCTGCCGTGCGCGCTTTACTCCGGCGGCAGCGCCGGGAAATCGTCGCGGCGGTCGTAGAAGCCGTTCAGATCGATGCCGTCGACCGCCGTGCCGGGCGCCACCGTCACGGACTTCGGCATCTCCGGGCACGGCGCGCGGATGCATTGCACCTGCTGCATGTGGCCGCCGACGCGGTACAGCGCCGTGCCGTCGCTGGTTTCGGCGATGACGACGTAATCGTCCGCCGGCAACCCGTCGATGCGATAGCGTCCCTGGCCGCGCTGCGTGCGCACGCAGATCCGCGTCGCCTCCGCGGGCGCGCCGCTGCCGATCGCGCAGATCCGCATCGCCGGGATCGCGTGGGCGGGATGCAGGATGTGGCCGGCGATGCTGCCCGCTGTCGCATTGCCGGTCGCAGGCGCGTCGACGCGGCTTCCGGATTGCGCGCAACCGCTGCAGGACAATCCGGCGACGAGTGCGACGGCGATGGCGGCGCTGCGGAGCGTGGGCATGGCGGAGTCCTCGGATTGACGGGTGATGGGTGGCGGGTGATTCGTGGCGGCTCAGTGGCAGCGCTGGCGTTCGCGTTCGAACGTGCGCGCGATGCTGCCGCCTTCGGGTTGGGCCGCGGCGATCTCGGCGCCGATCGCATCCAGCAGCGCCGGGCCGTCGCCGAAGCCCGGCTCGCGGCAGCGCTCCAGGGCGATGGCGGTCCCCGCCAGCCATGCGACCTTGCGCAGTTCCGGATCGGATTTCGGCAGTTCCGACAGCGCCTGCAGCTGGTTCGCCACCGAAGGCGCGGGCGGATCGGCATGCGCCAGATCGAACAGCGCCAGCGACAGTTCGGCGCGGCGCGTGTTCGGATGCGAGGGGCCATAGCCGCCGCGGGTGAGTTTCACCGCGGTCGCGAAATGCACGCGCGCCTTCTCGTCCTGGCCGAGCGCGGCCTGCACCTCGCCGAGCATGCGCTCGGTATCCCCGACGCGCCGGTTGTTGGCGCCGAGCTGCGCGGCGCGCAGTCGCCGCACCTGCAGCAGCAGCGGCAGCGCTTCCCGGCTGCGGCCGGCGTCGTGCAGCACCATCGCCTTGTTGAACAGCACGCCGTGGTACAGCGACGACGTCGGGTCCTTGCGCAGCACCGCCAGGGCGCGGTCGAGATGGCGTAGCGCGGTGTCGAACTGGCCCTGTTCCCAGGCCACGATGCCGAGACTCGCGTCGTTGCGCGCCACGTCCTCGTGATTGCGGCCGAGCCGCGCGACCAGCCACTGGTGGCTCTCGCCGAACGCCGCGCCGGCTTCGCGGAAGCGGCCCAGATCGACGTGGATCGCGGCCAGCTGGCGGCGCGCGTCGACGCTGGCCGGATGCTCCGGGCCGTGCAGATCCAGCGCCAGGGTCAACGCGTCGTAGCAGTCGCGCTCGGCGATCACCGGCTGCCCGGCGCTGCGCTCCAGATCGCACAGGCGGCGCTGCAGATCGATCGCCAGCGGATGGCGGTTGCCGACGCTGGCCTGCAACTGCGCCAGCGCGTTGCGGAAGCCCTGCAGCGCGGCCTCGGTCTTGCCCTCGTCGCTGTCGAGGTCGGCCAGATCGGCGAGGTTCTCGACCACCCCGGCGGTGTCTTCCAGGGTGTTGCGCCGCAGTTCCAGCGAGCGCTGGAACAACAGCCGCGCCACCTCCGGCCGGTTCTCCTGGCGCTGGCAGCGACCCAGTTCCGAATAGAAATCGGCGACCTGCGCCGGCAGGCTCCGCTGCAGGCCGCGCGCGTCGCTTTCCAGCGGCTTCATCCGCGCCACGCATTCGGGCGAACGATCGAGCAGGCGCATGGTGCGGCCGAAATCGGTCGCCGAAGACAGCCGCAGGCTGTCGGGCGCATCTTCGAGTCCGGCGATGATGCCGCCCTGGATTTTCAACAGGCGCTCTGCGTCGCGGTAATCGCCCAGTCCCAAGCGCAGCCGCGCGATGACGCCGAACAGCTCCGCCTTCGCCAGCGGCTGCCGCGCGAGCTCGCGATTGCCGCGCTGTTCGCCGGCTTCCAGCAGCTTGCGCACGTCCAGCGGGCCCGGGGTGTCGCGGCCGCCGGCCTGTTCGAACAGGCCGGTCACGAAATCCTGCAGCGCCTGCGCCCGGCTGGCCTCGCGCACCGCCTGTCGCGCCTTCCACGTCACCAGCACCAGCGCGGTGGTCAGTACCAGCAGCACCAGCGCGGTCGTGGCCAGCGCCCAGCGGTGCCGCTGCACGAACTTGTGGCTGCGGTAGGCCATGCTCTGCGGCCGCGCCAGCACAGGCTTGCCTTCGAGATAGCGGTGCAGATCCAGCGCCATCGCCTCCACCGAGGGATAGCGGTGTTCCGGACGTTTCGACAGCGCCTTCAGCGCGATGTTGTCCAGGTCGCCGGCGATCTCCTTCGCGCGCCGGCGCAGCGCGATCATCCGCGACGGATCGCTGTCGACTTCGCGCAGCAGGTTCGCCGAGGGTTTCTGCGGGTCGGCGACCAGGATCGCTTCTTCCCACTCGGCGTCGGTCTGCCGCTTCAGCCGGTAGGGCTTGGTTTCGGCCAGCAGTTCGTACAGCACCACGCCCAGCGAATACACGTCGGTCATGGTGGTGACCGGTTCGCCGCGGATCTGCTCCGGCGCGGCGTAGTGCAGGGTGAACGCGCGTACCTCGGTGCGCGTGTTGTCGCGGCCCGGCTCGGGGCCGTCCAGCAGCTTGGCGATGCCGAAGTCCAGCAGCCGCACTTCGTCCAGCGGCGTGACCATGATGTTCGACGGCTTCAGATCGCGGTGCACGATCAGGTTGGCATGCGCATGGCTCACCGCCTCGCACACCTGCAGGAACAGCTTGATCCGCGCCTCGACGTTGAGGTCGCGGCTGCGGCACCAGTCGGTGATCGGTTCGCCCTCGACGTATTCCAGCGCCAGGTAGGGCTGGTTGTCGGTGCTGATGCCGGCGTCCAGCAGCCGCGCGATGTGCGGATGGCCGAGACGGGCGAGGATCTGGCGCTCGCGGGTGAAGCGCTGGCGCAGGTTGGGATCGGCCAGGCCGGGGCGCAGCAGCTTCAGCGCGACCCGGCGCTGGTAGAGGCCGTCGGCGCGGCGCGCCAGCCAGACCTGGCCCATGCCGCCCTCGCCCAGCAGCCGGTCGAGCTTGTACGGCCCGATCAGCGTCTCGGGTTTGGCCATCGGCGGCGGCGCCACCAGCGGTTCGGCGAGGAAATCCTCGTTCTCGTCCTCCAGCGCCAGCAGCGCTTCGAGTTCGCCGGCCAGCGCCGGATCCTCCTCGCGCAGCGTGTCGAGCCGCGCCCTGCGGGCATCGGCATCGAGCTCGATCAGCGCATCGAGCAGCGGCGACAGGCGCTGCCAGCGTTCGGCGTCCATGGGCTCGGGAGTTCTGCTCAGGCGTCGCGTGAGGTCGGCATCATCGTCGCCGCTGCGGGCCGCGCCCGCAAGCCGTCAGCGCTGGCCGTTCTCGTCGCCCAGCGAGGCCAGCAGGAACAGCCGCGCCTTCTGCCAGTCGCGACGGATGCTGCGCTCGGAGCGGTGCAGCAGTTCGGCGATCTCCTGCTCGGAGAGGCCGGCAAAATAGCGCAGCTCCACCACCTGGGCCAGCTTGGCGTCGACCCCGGCCAGCTTGGTCAGCGCGGTGTCCAGACCGAGCATGTCCTCGTCCAGACGCAGGCCGCCTTCGACATCGTCCGGCAGCTCGGTGACGCGATGCAGGTCGCCGCCGCGCTTCTGCGCCAAGCGCTGGCGGGCGTAGTCCACCACCACGCTGCGCATCGCCGAGGCGGCGTAGGCGAAGAAGTGCGCGCGATCGTCGAACTGCACGTCGCGGCGGCCGATCAGTTTCAGGTAGGCCTCGTGCACCAGCGCGGTGGCGTCGAGCGTCTGCCCGTACTGCCCGGCCAGCTGGCGCCGCGCCATCGCGTGCAGCTCGTGATACAGGGTGCCCAGCACGCGGTCCAGCGCGGCGCGATCGCCGTCGCGGGCGGCATCCAGCCACTGGGTGATGTCGGCGGATTCGCTGGGGTGGTCGCTCATGGACGGGTCGGGGGCACCATCGGTCGGAAACCGACTATACCGCGCCCCGGCGACGGCCGGCATCGCGGGAGTGCCGCGGACCGGGCCGCGTCAGCGCTGGCAGTGCCCGCACCAGACCGTGGCCCGCTGCGCCAGCATCGCCTGCTTCAGCGGCCGCCCGCAGCGCGGGCAGGGTTCGCCGCCGCGGCCGTAGGCGGACAGTTCCTGCTCGAAATACCCGGGCGCGCCGTCCGGGCTGAGGAAATCGCGCAGGGTGGTGCCGCCGCGCTGGATCGCATACGCCAGAATGCGGCGGATCTCGGTCGCGATCGCGTCGTAGCGTTCGCGCGAGACCTTGCCCGCCGCGCGCAGCGGCGACACGCCCGCGGCGAACAGCGCCTCGGCGGCGTAGATGTTGCCCACGCCGACCACGATCTTCTGATCCATCAGGAACGCCTTCACCGGCGCCTTGCGCCCGCGGCTGCGTTCGAACAGCAGTTCGCCGCTGAAATCGTCCGACAGCGGCTCCGGCCCGAGATCGCGCAGCAATTCGTGGGTCTCGCCCGGCGCCTGCCACAGCAGACAACCGAAACGCCGCGGATCGTTGAAGCGCAACACGCGCGGTTTCGCGCGACCGGCGCCTTCGATCAGCAGATCCACATGATCGTGCGCCTGCACCGGCGTCTCCGCGGGGAGCACGCGTATGCTGCCCGACATGCCCAGATGCCAGAGCGCTGAACCGGCGTCGGTGTCCATCAACAGATACTTCGCCCGCCGCCGGATCGCCGTGATCGTTCGCGACGGCAACAGCGCCTCGATCTCGCGCGGAATCGGCCAGCGCAGATCCGGCCGCCGCAGCGTCACGCCGACGATGCGCCTGCCTTCCAGATGCGGCGCCAGGCCGCGGCGCGTGGTTTCGACTTCGGGGAGTTCGGGCATGGGGGATCAATGGCACTGAGACGGCGGAATCATACGGCCATGAACGCGAGCGCGCTGGCGGCAGTGCTGGCGGAAAATGAAGGGCCTGCTCCAGGCCGCCGTCAGCACCACCGGATCGGATTTCCGGTTTCGATCGCGGCTTCGCACAGTTCGGTCAATGGTTCGACGATATAGTCGAAATCGCCCGGGGTAACAGCGCGCAGCAGATGTGATGCATGAAAATCCGGTGCGCCGAGGCGCACCCTATTCTCATGTTCACGGGTTTTGGGTGGAGTTCGTTTCGCCCGCCGCCATCTACTGCCACCCATACCGCACAAGATGGAAAAAGATCGGCGCCGCGAACACGACGGAGTCGAGGCGGTCGAGGATGCCGCCGTGGCCTTCGATCATGTGGCCCCAGTCCTTCACGCCGCGGTCGCGCTTGATCGCGGACATCACGAGGCCGCCGAAGAAGCCCATCAGGCAGATGACGAGGGCGACGAGCGCGGCCTCGACCGGGGTGAACGGGGTGATGCCGTGCAGCGCGGCGCCGAGCACGGTGGCGCTGGCGACGCCGCCGATCAGGCCTTCCCACGTCTTGGATGGCGACAGCGCGGGGGCGACCTTGTGCTTGCCCAGCAGCTTGCCCCAGACGTACTGCAGCACATCGCTGCCCTGGACCACGATCACCAGGAAGGCGATCAGCAGCAGATTGCGGCCTTCGAAGCCCGGGATGTTCAGCGTCATCAGCGCCGGCACGTGAGACAGGCAGAACACGCAGATCATCAGCCCCCACTGCACCTTCGAGGCGCGTTCGAGGAAGCGGGTGGTGTCGGCCGAGAGCGCGGCGAAGATCGGCAGCAGCAGGAAGGCGTAGACCGGGATGAAGATCGCGTACAGCCCGTACCATTCGATCCACACCAGCGCGTACTGCACCGGCAGCGCGATGAAGAACGCCAGCAGCAGCACCAGATGGTCGCCGCGGCGGGTGTAGCACAGGGTGATGTATTCGCGCAGCGCGAAGAACGACAGCAGGCCGAACAGCACGATCACGCCGCCCTTCCCGAACCAGAACGCGGCCGCGAGCACGCCGACCATCCACCACCAGGCGCGGATGCGGCTGTTGAGGTTGTCGATCACGCCGTGCGGTTCCTCGGGCGCGAAGCGCAGCTTCAGCACCCAGCCGATGATCGACGCCACCGTGAGCACGGCGACCGCGCCTGCGAAAATCGGCAATGCGTACATCGAGGGAAACGGGTTGTGCATCAGGCGGGCTCCACGGGCGCGGGTGGGATGGTGTCGTCGTTGTCGCTGGGCGTCGCGTCGTCGGGATCCTCGGGGCGCAGCGCCAGCATCGCCGCGCGCGCGCGTTCGAGGAAGGCGGCCTTGTCTTCGCCGTCGATGCGCGCCAGCGGCGGGCCGAACACGACCGTGCACAGCAGCGGGATCGGGATCAGCTGCCCTTTCGGCATCACCCGCGCGAGATTGTTGATCCACACCGGCACCAGTTCGGCCTGCGGCGCTTTCGCGGCGAGGTGGAACAGGCCGCTCTTGAACGGCAGCAGCACCGCGTCGGTGGTGTTGCGGGTGCCTTCCGGGAAGATGATCAGCGAATCGCCGCCGGCCAGCGCGTCGGCCATCAGCGCGATCGGATCCGGACTATCACTTTTATCGGGAGCCGCCTTGCGCTCGCGATCGATCAGCACAGCGCGGAACACCTTGCCGCCGAGGAAGCGGCGCAGCGGATCGCGGTTCCAGTAGTCGGCGCCGGCCACCGGGCGCGTGCGCCGGCGCAGCCACGGCGGCAGCGACGCCCACAGCAGCACGAAGTCGCCGTGGCTGGCGTGGTTGGCGAAGTAGATGCGCTGCGCGGCGTTGGGCCGGATGCCGCGCCAGAACGCCTGCGCGCCGGTGAGCAGGCGGATGAAAGCGATGATGAGCCGCGCGGTCAGGGATTCGATCGGCCCGGTGTCCCGGCGTGCGCTCATGGCGCGACCGCCGCTTCGCGCAGACCGTTGCGCACGCGCCGCACGACCGTCCACGCGGTCAGCGCGCACAGCGCCGGGAACAGCCAGAAGGCCCACGCCGGCAGCAGCCCGGCGATGCCGATCCACAGCGCGATCGCGCCGAGCACGAAGGCGCGGTCGCTCTTGCCCATCGGGCCGTCGTAGCGACGGCTCGCCCCGACCGTCGGCCCCAGCGCGCCGGCGAATTCGCTCAGCCCGGCCAGCACGACGAAGACCGCCACCCACACCGGCCCGTGCGCGGTCGCGAACGGCGCCACCGCGGCGAACGGCAGCGCCAGCGCGGCGTCGGCGATCACGTCGGTGAGTTCGTTGAGATAGGCGCCGAGCTTCGACTGCTGGCCGAACTCGCGCGCCAGCATGCCGTCGATGGCGTTGAAGGCCATGCGCAGGAACATCCACAGCGGGATCGCCAGGAACGCCGGCGGACCGGGTGCGTGGAAGTACAGCCACAGGCCGAGCGCGATCGACAGCGTGCAGGCAGCGAGGGTGACCTGGTTGGCGGTGACGCCGAGCGCGTGCAGGCGACGGACGAACGGGCGCAGCAGCGCCTGGAATTTCGGTTTGAGTGCGTAGATCGACATGGCCGCGCCATCATTCCATACCGCCCCGTCCGTTGTCCGCAATGTGAACGGTTCGCGATTTTTCGCCGCCATGGTCCGAATTGCGACGCCCATCGCCCAACGCGGGTGAACCATACGCATTCGAACGGATGGCAATCGGCCATGGTCGGCCCCATCATGCAGGGGTTCTCCACGAGTCCGCGCGCATGTCCCTGTCCCTGTTCGATTTTCTCTCCGGCGGCCTGCTTCAGGCCAGTTGGGTCACGATGCTGATCTATCTGCTGATCGCGACCCAGCTCACGATCTTCGCGGTGACCCTGTATCTGCATCGCAGCCAGGCGCATCGCGGCGTCGATTTCCATCCCTTGCTGAATCACTTCTTCCGCTTCTGGACGTGGCTGACCACGTCGATGATCACCCGCGAGTGGGTGGCGATCCATCGCAAGCATCATGCGAAGTGCGAGACCGAAGAGGATCCGCACAGCCCGATGACCAAGGGCATCTCCACGGTGTTCTGGCGCGGCGTCGAGCTGTACCGCGAAGCGCGCCGCGACCGCGCCTCGATCGAGCAGTACGGCAAAGGCGCGCCGAACGATTGGATCGAACGCCATCTCTACACCGCGCACGCCACCTTCGGCCCGACCCTGCTGCTGTTCCTCAGCTTCGCGCTGTTCGGCTTCAAGGGCATCGCGGTGTGGGCGATCCAGATGGCGTGGATTCCGTTCTGGGCCGCCGGCGTCGTCAATGGCCTCGGCCACTGGTGGGGCTATCGCAACTTCGAGACCACCGACACCGCGACCAACCTCACCCCGTGGGCGGTGTGGATCGGCGGCGAGGAGCTGCACAACAACCATCACGCCTTCCCGAGTTCGGCCAAGTTCGCCCTGCGCAAGTGGGAGTTCGACATCGGCTGGGCCGCGATCAAGGCGCTGGAAACCGTCGGCCTGGCGAAGGTGCTGCGGGTCGCGCCGAGCCTCGACATCCGCCCGAACATCCCGGTGCCGGACACCGACACCCTGAAGGCGCTGCTGGCGCTGCGCTTCCAGGCGATGACCGATTACCAGCGCAACGTCGTCAAGCCGGCGCTGCGCGAGGAAGCGCGGATCGCCGGCGAGAAGCTGCGCGCGCTGCTGCCGCGCAAGCTGCGCAAGGGCATCGTCGACGACGGCCGCTGGCTGCAGCCCGACGCCCGCGAACAGCTGCGGGAATGGGTCGCGCAGCGTCCGCGCATCGGCACCCTGATCGAATACCGCGCGCGCCTGTCGGCGGTGCTGGAAACCCGCAGCCAGAGCGCGACCGAGACCCTGCAGCAGTTGCAGCAGTGGTGTCGCGAGGCCGAAGCCAGCGGCATCCAGGCGCTGCAGGAGTTCTCGCTGCGCATGAAGGGCTATTCGCTGCAGCCCGTGCGCGCCTGAGTTTCGCCGCGCACCGCCGCCGCGCCGTGACCGCCGCCGTCGCCCGCATGGTGTTCGCGCTCGCGGCACTCGTCCTGGCGCCGGCGGTGTCGGCGCAGCGGGTCTGGACCTCTCCCGCACCCGCACCGGCCGCACCGACGACGGTGCCATTGCCCGGTCCGCCCGCGGTGTCGGGCGGCACGCCGCAGGGCACCGGCGACTACCTCTCGCGCATGGACGCGGACCGCGATGGCAAGGTCGCGCTGGTCGAATATCAGGATTGGCTGAGTTACGCCTTCGACGGCATGGATCGCAACCGCGACGGCACGCTGACGCCGGACGAACAGCCGGGCGGCCGCGGGCAGACGCTCACCCGCGAGGCCCACCGCGCGCGCCTGGCCGAACGCTTCCGCCGCCAGGATATCGACCACAGCGGATTCCTCGACGCGAAGGAACTGGCGGCACCGCCGCAGGGGCGCTGAGCGCGCGATCGCATTGGCAAAGATCTGTAGGAGCGCCCATCTGTAGGAGCGCCGGAAGGCGCGACAGGCTGCGGAAACTCTTTCCGTCATCGGTCGCGCCTTCCGGCGCTCCTACAGGGGCTGCGGCCACATGCCCGGCGGGGCCGGTAGAGCGGCCTTCAGGCCGCTGACCCATCTCGCGCAAAATCCAGCGGCCTGAAGGCCGCTCTACCGATGCGGCCGGTCGATTTTGCTCAGCCGCTCACATCGCCACGCCCGGCGGCTCGCCCGGTGCGGCCACGTCCGCGGCGCCCAGCATCTGCTTCCAGGCGAAATACATCGCGCCGGCGATGAAGCAGATGAAGAAGCCGTTCATCAGCGCATTGCCGACCAGCGTCGCGGTCTGGCCGAAGACCAGCTGGGCGATGCCGATCACGATGCCGGCGCCGATGCCGGCGGCGAACAGGATCACGAACGCGAGCACCATGAACACGATCAGCGCCGGCAGGTTGCGCACGCACGCGGTGAAGCTGCGCTTCATCGCGGGCACCAGGCGCACGTCGTTGAACAGCATGTCCGGCACCACCGTGAGGGTGAGCAACAGCGACAGGAAGCCGATGCCCAGCGCCAGCACCATCCACAGGAACAAGCGGCCCGCCGGCAGATCGAGGAACAACTGCGGATCGACCTGGCCGCCGGTCTGGGCTTCCGTCTGGATCTTCAGCATCAGCGCCGACAGCTTGTCGAGGTTCTCCTGGCCCACCATGACGTACAGCAGTCCGAAGATGAGGAACAGCACCGCGAACTGCGGGATCAGCGTGGTCAGCAGGCGCGCGGCCTTGCCGGTGCGGATCGACGCCAGCAGATGCGCCGGCGCCGCGCTGCGGCCTTCGGCGACTTCATGGGCGGCGAAGATCATGCCGGCCATCAGCAGCGGGCCGAGCACGATGAACACCAGTTGCAGCGCCTTCGCCATCGGCGGCGCCGCGCCGGAGACCAGCACCACGATCAGCCAGAGCACGGCGTAGATCACCGCCAGCAGGCCGAAGCCCATCGGCGATTTCTTCAGCAGCCGGAACGCGTCCAGCAGCCATTCCGCGCCGGCGGCCGCCGGTACCTTGCGAATCTCCATGCCTCTCCTCGTCGTGTCGTGTGGGTGCGGAAAAAAAGGGTGCGGGGACGTCAGTGGCCGCGCAGCGTCGCCGCGTGGCGGACGAAGCGGCGCAGCACGCCGCGGGCCGCCGGCGTCGGTTTCACGTCCTGCGCCATGCGCCGGTGGCACCGGCCTTCGCGCTGCAGCGCGTCGCGCCGCGCGTGCACGTAGCCGCGCATGTGCGCGGCGCTGAATTCGGGGTGGAACTGCACGCCCCAGGCATGATCGCGCCAGCGAAAGGCCTGGCAGGCGTCCTGCTCGGACTTCGCCAGCACCGCGGCGTCGGCCGGCGGCCGCAGCACGGTCTGCAGATGAGTGACCTGCGCCGCGAACCGCGTCGGCAGCCGCGCGAACAGGACGTCCTGCGCCGCTTCCGGGTGCAGTTCCACCGGCACCGTGCCCATCTCGCGGCCGGTCGGGTTGTCGCCGACCTCGCCGCCGAGGGCATGCGCGATCAGCTGGTGGCCGTAGCAGATGCCGAACACCGGCAACCCCGCGTCAAGGCCGTCCCGCAGCCAGTCGGCGGTGCGTTCGCTCCAGCCGTGGCGGTCGGTGACCATCGCCCCGGAGCCGGTGATCAGCACACCGGCGTATCCGGCGTGCCCGGGCAGCGGGTCCCCGGCTTCGACGTTGACCACCGTGGCCTGGTCGGCGCGCAGGCCGGCGGCGACGCGGATCCAGTGCGGAAAGCGCCCGTGCCGACGCATGCTGGCGACGGGCTGGCCGGTTTCGATGATCAGGAACTGCGGGTCGGTCTTCGTGTTCACGGCGGGCTCGCGGCGGGCGCGGCATGGGCGGCGGGACGTGGCCCTTATACTACCCAGTCCCCACACCGCCAGCGCCTTTCCATGCAGGGACCGACCTTCCAGGAACTCATCCAGCGCCTCAACGCCTATTGGGCCGCCCAGGGCTGCGTGCTGATCCAGCCGCTCGACCTCGAGGTCGGTGCCGGCACCTTCCACCCGGCCACCTTCCTGCGCGCGCTCGGCCCGGAGCCGTGGAACGCCGCCTACGTGCAGCCCTCGCGCCGTCCCACCGACGGCCGCTACGGCGAGAACCCCAACCGCCTGCAGCATTACTACCAGTACCAGGTGGTGATGAAGCCCAATCCCGACAACATCGTCGAGCTGTACTTCGATTCGCTGAAGGCGCTCGGCGTCGATCCGCTGGTGCACGACCTGCGGCTGGTCGAGGACAACTGGGAATCGCCGACCCTCGGCGCCTGGGGCCTCGGCTGGGAAGTCTGGCTCAACGGCATGGAAGTGACCCAGTTCACCTACTTCCAGCAGGCCGGCGGCATCGAGTGCAAGCCGGTGCTGGGCGAGATCACCTACGGTCTCGAACGCCTGTGCATGTACCTGCAGAACTGCGACAACGTCTACGACCTGATCTGGACCGTCGGCCCGCAGGGTCCGGTCACGTACGGCGATGTGTTCCTGCAGAACGAGCGCGAGCAGAGCGCCTACAACTTCGAACACGCGAACGTCGAGGAACTCTTCCATCGTTTCGATGCCTGCGAAGCCGAAGCGATGAAGCTGGTCGAGCTGAGCCTGCCGCTGCCGGCCTACGACCAGGTCTGCAAGGCCTCGCATTCGTTCAACCTGCTCGACGCGCGCCGCGCGATTTCGGTCACCGAGCGCCAGCGCTACATCCTGCGCGTGCGCAAGCTGGCGCAGGCGGTGGCCGAGGCCTATCGCGACCAGCGCGAGAAACTGGGCTTCCCCGTGCTGAAGGACGAGGCGACGCGCGCGGCGCTGGGGCTCGCCCCGCGGGACGCGCAGGCCGCGGCATGACGACCGGCGGCGGCGACACGATCCTCATCGGCATGTACGACTCGCCGTTCGTGCGCCGGGTCGCGATCAGCCTGGATCTGCTGGGCATGCCGTTCGAACACCGCGACTGGTCGGTGGGCCGCGATTTCGACCGCATCCGCGCATACAGCCCGCTCGGCCGCGTGCCGGTGCTGGTGCCGGTGGACGGCGAGCCGCTGACGGAGTCGGCGATGATCCTCGAACACCTCGACGATCTGGTCGGCCCGGAACGCGCGCTGATGCCGCCGCCCGGCCCCGACCGTCGCGCCGCGCTGCGTCTGCTCGCCTTCGCCACCGGTGCCGCCGAGAAGGCGATCCAGATCGTCGGCGAACGCGTGTTCCGGCCGGAAGAGAAATGGCATCCGCCGTATCTCGAACGCTGTCGCACGCAGATGCGCGGCGCGCTGGCCGAGCTGGACAAGGCCTGCGCCGCAGCGGCGGATCGCGAATGGCTGATCGGAGACCGCATCGGCACCGCCGACATCACCGTCGCCTGCTTCTCCACCTATGCCCGCGAAGCCGTGCCCGAGCCGCTGGACGCCTTCCCGGCGCTGCAGGCGCGGGTCGCGCGCTGCGAAGCGATGCCGGTGTTCCGCCGCTACTACGCGCCGTTCTTCCAGCCCTCGGCCACCGGAGCGCCGGCGGCGTGAATCCGCTGCCGTCGCGGCTGACCCCGGATCTGGTCGACCATCTCGGCGACCACCCGAGATTCGCGGCGGTCTTCGCGCACGGCAGCCTGGAAGTCGAACTCTACGCCCCGCGCGGTCACGACCCGCAGACGCCGCACGCGCGCGACGAGGTCTACGTGGTCGTCGCCGGCCACGGCAGATTCTTCTGCGACGGCGAGACCCGCGATTTCGCGCCGGGCGAACTGCTGTTCGTGCCGGCCGGCATGGCGCACCACTTCCTCGACTTCAGCGACGATTTCGTCACCTGGGTGCTGTTCTACGGCCCCGAGGGCGGCGAGGCCGGCCAGGGCTGAGTCCGTGCTGGCAAGCGCGCCGGCACAGGAGTAGCGTTGGCCCCGCGGGGCTGTGGGAACGGCCCGTCTTCGGGTCGTCGGCTTCGCTGGGAGGCACCGTCATGAAACCCGTGTTCGCATTGGCCGCGGCGACGGCCGCGGTGTTGCTGGGGTCGGTCGCGCCCGTGGGCGCGAAAGGACCGCCGCCGATCGGCAGCATTCCGCTGGGCGAGGTCATCGCGACCCTCGACCGCAACGGCAACGGTTGCATCGATCTGGAAGAAGGCCGCAACTACGTCAGCCGCCGTTTCCACGCGCTGGATCGCAACGACGACGACAGCATCGACGCCGTCGAAGCCCCGCCGATGGCCGGCGAAACCAGCGAGTCCCGACCGATCGCCCTCACCGACTGGCAGGACGCCTATCACGCGCGGTTCGACGCCTTCGACGCCGACCGCAGCGGCTGCCTCAGCCTCGACGAAATCAAGGCCGGCCGCAGCGCCGCCGACGCAGGAGGACGCTGACATGCGCATCGATCGCTTCCGCTTCCACACGCTCGGCGCGCTCGCGGCCCTGCTGCTGCTCGCCGCCGGCAGTGCCGCCGCGCAGAGCACGATCCGCTGCGAATCGCAGGACGGCCGCTACCAGTCCTGCGCCGCCAACACCTCGGGCGGCGTCTATCTCTCGCGCCAGCTCAGCCAGCAGGGCTGCTGGCAGAACGACACCTGGGGCTACGATCGCAACCGCGTCTGGGTCACCCGCGGCTGCCGCGCCGAATTCCGGGTCGGGTCCAGCTACACCGGCAGCCGTTCCGGCAGCAGCGACGGCGCCAAGGTCGCCGGCGTCGTGATCCTCGGCGCCATCGCCGCCGCGGCCATCGCCAACCGGAACCGCGACGACCACCACGACCGATACGACCGCGACGATTACCGTCACGACTACCGCAACGATTACGACTACGGCTATGGCGACGGCTACTACGGCGGCGGCAACCGCAACGGCCGCGAGTTCACCTGCGCCTCGAAGGACGGCCGCATGGCCTGGTGCGGCCAGCAGGTCGGCCGCCGCGATCAGGTCGAGGTCCGCCGCCAGCTCAGCAATTCGCCCTGCAACTACGGGCGCAGCTGGGGCGTCGACAACGGCCGGGTCTGGGTCGACGACGGTTGTCGCGCGATCTTCGTCGTCTACTGAGGCCGGGGGCCTGGGCCCGGACCGGGGTTCGTCCATCCCGCGGGGTCGGTTAAAGTAGCCGACCCGCGGAAACGCCGGGCAGTGCGCCGTCGCAGGCCGCTGCCCCCGCGTTCGCGGCGCCCCCGTAGCCATTGGATTCCAGCGTGAGCGGTCTGACCCCACTTCTGATCGAACTCGGCACCGAAGAACTGCCGGTCAAAGCCCTTCCCGGACTGGCCCAGGCGCTGTTCGACGGCATCATCGACGCGCTGACCAGGCGCGGCATCGCCTTCGACCGCGACGGCGCCAAACCGCTGTACACCCCGCGCCGGCTCGCCGTGCGGCTGCCGGGCGTCGCCGCCGAACAGCCCGAACAGCACAGCGAAGTGCTGGGCCCCTACCTCAACATCGCGCTCGACGCCGAAGGCAAGCCGACCCGGGCGCTGGACGGCTTCGCCGCGAAGGCCGGCGTCGACTGGACCGCGCTGGAGAAGACCATCGACAACAAGGGCGAGCGCTTCGTCCATCGCGCGGTGAAACCCGGCGCGAAGACCGCCGCGCTGCTGCCGGAGATCCTGGCCGAAGCCCTCGCCGGCATGCCGATTCCCAAGCCCATGCGCTGGGGCTCCCACGAATACGGCTTCGCCCGCCCCGCGCACTGGCTGGTGCTGCTGCTGGGCGATCAGGTCGTCGACGCCGAAGTGATGGGCATCAAGGCCGACCGCATGAGCCGCGGCCACCGCTTCCATCACGAGAAGACCGTGTGGATCTCCTCGGCCGACGACTACGTCGACGCGCTGCGCGCCGCGAAAGTGCTGGTCGATCCCGAAGAACGCCGCGCCCGCGTCGTCGCCGAGGTCGAAGCCGCCGCGGCGACGGTCGGCGGCCGCGCGCGAGTGACGGACGACAACCTCGAACAGGTGCAGTGTCTGGTCGAATGGCCCAAGGCCGTGCTGTGCGCGTTCGAACGCGAATTCCTCGCGGTGCCGCAGGAAGCGCTGATCGCGACGATGGAAGCCAACCAGAAGTTCTTCCCGGTGCTCGACGCCGAGGGCCGGCTCACCGAACACTTCATCGGCATCGCCAACATCGAATCGAAGGACGAAAGCGAAGTCCGCAAGGGCTACGAACGCGTGATCCGTCCGCGCTTCGCCGACGCCAAGTTCTTCTTCGACGAGGATCTGAAGCAGGGCCTCGCGTCGATGAACGAAGGCCTGAAGACCGTGACTTACCAAGCCAAGCTCGGCACCGTCGCCGACAAGGTCGCGCGCGTCGCCGCGCTCGCGGAAAGCATCGCTGCGGGAGTCGGCGTCGATCCGAAGCTCGCGAAGCGTGCGGCCAAGCTGGCCAAGGCCGATCTGCAGTCGCGCATGGTCAACGAATTTCCGGAACTGCAGGGCATCGCGGGGCGTTACTACGCGATGCACGACGAGTCGCTGGTCGATCTGTCCGCCGACCAGCGGAGGCAGCTGGCGGATGCGATCGACGAAGCTTACATGCCGCGCTTCGCGGGCGACGACATCGCGCCGAGCAAGCTGGGGCAGGTGCTGGCGATCGCGGAACGGCTGGATACGTTGGCGGGTGGGTTCGCTGCGGGCCTGCAGCCGACGGGCAACAAGGATCCGTTCTCGCTGCGGCGAAACGCTTTAGGCCTCGCCCGCACGCTGATCGAAGGTGGAAATGACAATAGCCTCTGGGACTTGATCGCTGGAGCTGACGATATTGTTTCCTTTGCACCTACGCTCACGGAACATCGGAGACGAGAAGCTGCAAAAGTCGAAGCGGAGGGGCGTGGCGTTGTCGTCGCCGGCACGATCCCTGTTGTTGGCGGATACACCTTGGAAGAGTTGCGTACGCTCTACGACTTCATCCTCGACCGCCTCCGCGCCTACTACGCCGATCAGGGCGTCACCCCGCAGCAGTTCGAGGCCGTGGCCGCGCTGATGGGTCCGGTCGCGACTCGCGTCGCTCCCACAGGGGAAGCGCAGGCTGTTGTGGGAGCGACGCAAGTCGCGACGGCTCTTGCGCCGCAAGACTCCCAGCCGCACGCGCGGCCCACGCACTCCGGGGCCTCATCTTTGTCGGGGGCGGGCTCCCTGCTCGACTTCGACCGCCGCCTCAAGGCCATCGGCGAATTCGCGAAGCTGCCGGAGGCCGAAGCCCTGGCCGCGGCGAACAAGCGCATCCGCAACATCCTCAGGAAGGCCGACATCGCGATCCCCGCGACGGTCGACACCGCGCTGTTCGCCGAAGACGCCGAACGCGATCTGCACGCCGCGGTCGAGCAGGCCATCGCCGACACCGATGCGGCGCTGAAGACCCGCGACTATGTCGCGGTGCTCGGCCGCCTCGCGCGCCTGCGTCCGGCGGTCGACACCTTCTTCGACAAGGTGATGGTCAACGCCGACGACGCGGCCGTGCGCGGCAACCGCCTCGCCCTGCTGCAGCGCCTCGCCGACCGCCTCGGCAGCGTCGCCGCGATCGAGCATCTGTCGGTCTGAGCCGATCGGTCACGACTCGACCCGCCGGCTGTTGAAAGCCGGCGCTCCGTCGGGCATTGCATCAGCCGTTGCCGCGACCTGTCCGTCAGCCCTTGTGGGAGCGACGGAAGTCGCGACGAACGGCGCGGCGAACGCTCCGCGCCGGGATGCGGTCGGGACCGCCGTTCCTCCGCCCGGTCAGGCATCCGCCTCCCGGGCCCGGGACGCGGAGCCGGCACTCCATCGTCGCAATCGATCGATCTTTCATCGGTGATCGTCGCTGTCGATATCGACGACATGCGTTCTGCATGATCGACGGGCCTGCGTCACGGCCCGGCATCGCGCGTCCGCCTACGCGTCGGGGCGCTGGTTAGGATCGGCCTGCCGCGTCGCGCACGTGGCGCTCCGCGCAGGCGTTCCGGCGCGATCATCCGCCCGGAATGCGGCGTCGGGGCATCCCCGAACCGATCACAGGAGTGACCACCATGAAGCGCCTGCTGCCCACCGCCCTCGTCGTCAAACTCTCGGCCCTGCTGCTCGCGCTCGGCGCGTCCGGCGCGGCATCCGCCGCCACCGAGGCCTACATCGATTGTTCGCTGCAGAGCAATGCCTGCTTCGGCGACGCCTACAGCGATGCCGGACCGGTCACCTTCATGTACCAGTTCGATTACGTCGGCATCGACGCCATCTTCCCCGCCGACTGCACCAACCAGACGCACTGCGGCTTCTACTGTCCGCGCTATCCGGGTCCGCTGCAGGCGCGGCTGCTGGTGTTCGACGCGAACTTCAACCTCGTGAAGACCACCGAGTGGATGGCGGGCCTGTGCACGCAGCAGGACATCCTCCTGCCCGGCGGTCTGTTGCGGATGCAGCCCGCGCCCGTGCGCTGAGCCATCGCCGGCGCCGGCCGCATGCCCGTCGCGGATGCGGCGGGCATGCCGCGCCGTGATTGGCATCAAGGTTTGCGCGCCATGCGATGACGCATGATCGGGGTCGAGGGGGAACGACACGGCGATGACCGCCGATTGTCATCTTCTTCGGTTCAAATCCGCCCGGCCGATCCTTTGGAGTACGCGGACATGCGCATCGCCACCCTTCTTTCGACGCTCTGCCTCGCCGTCGCGGCGGGGCTTCCCTGCGTGCCCGCGCTCGCCGATGAGCCCGCGCCCTGGGCCGAGATCAAGGTCGGCAGCATGGCCGACAAGGATCTGCAGCAGTACGACGTGGTGCTGATGGCCATCAACGGATCGATGGATTTCCGCGACAGCACCCGCTACGAACTCGCGCCGGGCCGCCACCACTTCCGGCTGGCCAGCACCAAGCGCGGCCGCAGCGGCGAGATGACCGCACGGCCCTTCACCCTCGAGATGAAGCCCTGCGTGCGCTACGACCTGGTGGCGGACCATGCGCCGGCCGAGTCCGAGGGGGGCTGGCGGATCGTGGTCCGAGCGGAAAGCACCATCAAATCGTGCGCGAAGAAGTTCGGCGTGCTGCCGGCGACCGTGGAACAGGCGGTCGCCGCCGGCTCCTGAGGCGATCTCCCGAGGCGATGCCGCGCCTGCGTCCGGTGGTCGACACCTTTTTCGACAAGGCGATGGTGAAGTCGCGACGAACGACGTGGCGACACGTCCTTGCGGGGAAACCGGTGGGGGGGTCGCATTCGGCGCCGTGATTGGCATCAAGGTTTGCGCACCGCGCGATGCACGCATGGTCGGGGCGACACGACACGGCGGTGACCGCCGGCTATCATCTTCGTCGAGTCGAATCCGCCTGACCGAGCCTCTGGAGCATATGGATATGCGCATCGTCACCTTCCTGTCGACGTTCTGCCTCGCCGCTGCGGCAGCATTGCCCTGCGCGCCCGCGCGGGCCGACGACCCCGCGCCCTGGGCCGAGATCCGGGTCGGCAGCCTGGCCGACAAGGATCGGCAGCAGTACGACGTGATGCTGATGGCCATTAACGGTTCGATGGATTTCCAGGACAGCAACCGCTACGAACTGGCGCCCGGCCGCTACCAGCTGCGCGTCGCCAGCACCAAACGCAGCCGCAGCGGCGAGATGACCGCGCGACCCTTCACGCTCGAGATGAAACCCTGCGTGCGCTACGACCTGGTGGCGGACCACGCGCTGGCCGAATCGGAAGGCGGATGGAAGATCGTGGTTCGTGCGGAAAGCCCGATCAAATCGTGCGCGAAGAAGTTCGGGCTGCTGCCGGCGGCCGGCGAACAGGCGGTCGCCGCCGGTTCCTGAGTCGATCCCGGGGTGATTTGGCCGCGTGATGCCGCGCGGACGCGCCTGCATCGCGGCCATCGAAGCCACGATGAACGGAAACGCGGTGCCGCGCGCGCAGGCGCGGGGCCGCCGGGTATCCTTCCGCCATGTCGCCGCCCCCACGCCCCGCCATCGCCGCCGCGCTGTTGATGTTCTGCGCCGGCGCGCAGGCCGCGCAGATCGCCGGGGTGCGCATCGACGGCCTCGATCCGCTCATGGAAACCAACGTGCGCACCGCGCTGTCGCTGGAAGACGCGGTCGGCAAGCGCGTGTCCGATGCCCGGCTGGACTATCTGCTGCGCGTGGCCGAGGACGAAACCCGCGAGGCGCTGGAACCGTTCGGTTATTACTCGCCCGACATCGCCATCGCCGACAGCGCCGCAGGCGCCGCGGTGGCCGACGATGCGCCGGTGTCGGTGACCATCAGCGTGCGCATCGGCGAGCCGGTGCGGGTCCGCAGCGCCGCCCTGGCGATCGAAGGCGACGGCGACGACGACCGCTATCTGAAGGAAGAGCTGGATGCGTTCACGCCGAAGGTCGGCGACGTGTTCGAGCACGCGCGCTACGAGCAGAGCAAGGCCTTCATCACCCGCCGCCTCGCCGAGCGCGGCTATTTCGATGCCGACTTCGCCGCGCGCCGGGTCGAAGTGACCCGTGCCGAGCGTGCGGCCGACATCGATCTGCGCTGGAACAGCGGCGACCGCTACGACATGGGCGAGATGATCTTCGATCAGGGGCCCAAACCCATCATCCGCGAATCGCTGCTGCGCGAGTTCATCTACTGGGAAGAGGGCGACTACTACCACCAGGGCCGTCTCGACCGCCTGCGCAAATCGCTGACCGGGCTGGACTACTTCAGCCGCATCGACATCGAACCCTCGCCCGAGGACGCGGTGGACGGCCGCGTGCCGGTGACGGTGCGGCTCACGCCGGCGAAGCGCAGCATCTACAGCGTCGGCGGCAGCTTCGGCACCGACAGTGGTTTCGGCGTATCGCTGGGGCTGGAGCGGCGCTATCTCAATTCGCGCGGGCACAAGGCGCTGGCGCAGCTGGACTACGCCGAGAAGCGCAAGACCCTGACCCTGCAGCACCGCATTCCCGCGTTCGCGTGGCGCGACGGCTGGTACACCACCAGCCTGCAGGCCTACGACGAACAGACCGAATACATCGACACCCGCCGCTACGAAGCGGTGTTCAGCCGCAGCGGGCAATACAACCGCGAACTCAATCTGGTCGCGTCCGTGCATGCATTGCAGGAGCGCTGGGCCTACGCCATCGACGACCGCCTGCGCCCGGTGCGGCTGTACCGGCAATCGACCTATCTGTATCCGTCGCTCGTCGCCGAATACGTGAAGGCCGACGATCGCATCCACCCGCGCAACGGCTTCGGCGGCACCGCGACCCTGCGCGGCGGGCTGGAAGGCGCGGGCTCGGACGCGAACTTCCTGCAGCTGCACGTGCGCGGCAGCTGGTTCCGCGGGCTGGGCGAACGCAGCCGGCTGATCGCGCGCGGCGAAGTCGGCGCGACCTTCACCGATGCGCTGGCCGAAATCCCGCCGACCCTGCGCTTCTACGCCGGCGGCGACCGCAGCGTGCGCGGCTACGACTATCGCGAGATCGGCCCGCGCATCCGTCCGGTCGCCGGCGGCAAGGCGTTCGCGGTCGGCGCGAAGAACGTGGCCACCGCCAGCCTCGAATACGAGCAGTACTTCAACGACGCCTGGGGTTTCGCCGCGTTCGTCGACGGCGGCAGCGCGTTCGACGACCAGCTCGACCGCTGGCGCAAGGGCATCGGCCTGGGCCTGCGCTGGAAATCGCCGGTCGGGCCGCTGCGCGTCGACATCGGCCACGGCCTGGACGATCCGGACGCGTCCTTCACCCTGCACATCAATCTCGGCGCGGACCTCTGACCGATGCGCAAGGACGCCGAAACTGCGGACCAGCGCGAGGCGCGCATCGCCGAACTGCGCCAGCGGCGTCGCGCGCGCATGCGCTGGCTGGCGATCCGCAGCCTGCTGCTGATGCTGGCGCTGGTGGTCGTTGCGATCGCGCTGGGCTATTTCCTGTTCAACACCTTCCGCGGTCGCGACGTGCTGCTGGGCCAGATCGTGTCGCGCCTGCCCGCAGGCAGCACGCTGACCTGGTCGCGCGCCGAGGGCCCGGCGTCCGGGCCGATGGTGCTGCACGATGTCGAATTCGTGCATCGCGGTTGTCCAGATGTCGACGGCGAACCGGTGGCCTGGCCCGGTTGCGCAACGCCGCTGCTCACCGTGTTCGCGGCGAAGCGCGTCGAACTCGACCCGACCCTGCAGCCGCTGCTCGGCCGTCGCCTGCGCCTGGAGGCGCTGCGGATCGACGACGCCACGCTGACGCTGCCCGAGAGCGACGAACCGTTCGAGCTGCCGCGCTGGCCGGAATCGCTGCCGGCGATCGCGCCGCCGCTGGCGCTGGACGCCGGATCGATCGCGGTCGATCGATTGCGCGTGGTGCAGGGCGGCGACACCGTGATCGACGTGCGCGCGCTGCGCGGCGGCCTGCTTGCCGAAGACGGTCGCCTGCATCTCGAACGCCTGCAGGCCGCGACCGACCGCGGCCGTTTCGCGCTGCACGGCGATTACGCGCCGGGCGACCGCTATCGCATGGATCTCACCGCGAGCGCCCTGCTGCCCGCGGCGGCGGGCAACACGCCCGCGCGCCTCGGGCTGATCGCGCGCGGCGATCTGCGCCGGCTCGATGTCGCGCTCGCCGGCCGCGCGCCGGCGCCGCTGCGCGCACGCTTGCGACTCGACGGCGAGGTGCGGCCGCGCTGGACGTTCGCAGCGAAGAGCGATGCGCTGACGCTGTCCGCATTGCTCGGCAACGATGACGACGAAGCCGTGCCGTATGCGTTCGATCTGCGCGCCCACGGCATCGGCGGCGCGGCGAACCTGCAGGGCCGCGTCGCGCAGGGCGGCATCGCTCAGGACGGCATCGAGGCGACGATCCTGCCGTCGAAGCTCACCGTCGAGAACCAGAAGCTGCTGCTCGCGCCGCTGTCGCTCGAACTGCTCGGCGGCACGCTGTCGGCGAACGGTCGCGCGGATTTCACCGAGCCCGCGGACGCGCGTTTCGACGGCCGCGTCATCGCGCGCCAGCTGCGTTGGCAGGGCGACACGGCGGATGCGGTGGCGGTGGTCGGCGACGGCGATTTCAAACTCTCCGGCCGGCTGCGCGCGTGGATCGCCGAAGGCGACGCGACGCTGCTGCGCGGCAGGGAGCGCGCGGTGGTGTCGCTGAAGGCGAAGGGCGACGACCGCAGTGCGCGAATCGACACGCTGCGCGCGACGATGCCGAGCGGCCGCCTCGACGGCCGCGGCACCGTGACCTGGGCGCCGTCGCTTGGCTGGCAGGCCGAAGCGACGCTCGCGGGCTTCGACCCCGGTTATCTGCTGCCCGATTGGCGCGGCGCGGTGAACGGCGCGCTGCGCAGCACCGGCGAGACCCGTCGCGACGGCGGGCTCGACGTGCGCGTCGATGCCGATCGCCTCGGCGGCCGTCTGCGTGGCCGTGCGCTCGGCGGTCGCGCGAACGTACTCGCCCGACTGCCCGCGCGCGACGACGGCCGCACCGATTATTCCGGCGAGGTCGCGCTCACCCTCGGCGCCAGCCGCGTCGATGCGAAGGGCCGCGTCGCCGACACGCTCGACATCGACGCGAATCTCGCGCCGCTGCAGTTGAACGATCTGCTGCCCACGGCGCAGGGCGTGCTGCGCGGCACGCTGCGCCTCACCGGCCCGCGCGCGCAGCCGGACATCGCGGTCGATCTCGCTGGCCAGTCGCTGGCCCATGAAGACTGGACCGCCGATGCGCTGCGCGTGCGCGGTCGCCTGCCGTGGCGCGCGGGCGCGGCCGGCGCGCTGGCCATCGACGGCGAGCAGGTCGAAGCCGGGCTCGCGTTCGCGCGCCTGCATCTGGACGCGCGCGGCGCGGTGGAAAATCTCCGCGTCGAAGGCGACGCCGATACCGACATCGGTCGCATCGATCTCGCCGGTGATGTCGCGAAGCGCGGCGCGCAGTGGGCCGGCACGCTCGCCGCGCTGCGCCTGGCGCCGACCACCGGTCCGGCCTGGGCGCTGCGCGCGCCGGCCGCCTTCGCCGCGACGCCTTCGCCTGCCGGGTTGCGCCTGCGCATCGCATCGAGCTGCTTCGCCACCGTGAGCGCGAACGCGGCCGGCGAACTCTGCGCCGACATCGATTGGCCGACCCGCGCCGACGTGCGCGGCGAAGCGCTACCGCTGGCGCTGGTCGTGCCGTATCTGCCGGAACGCGAGCGCGGCCAGGCCTGGCATCTGCGCGGTGCGGTCGATCTCGATGCGCAGGTGCGCCCGCGCGCCGGCAGTTGGGCCGGCACCGCGCGCGTGCGTTCCGCCGAGGGCGGGCTGTCGATCGACGCCCGCGGCCGTCGCGAAATCCTCGCCTATCGCGATCTCACCCTCGACGCGCGCTTCGACCCGCAGCGGATCGAAGCCGACCTCGCCAGCGCGCTGGCGCCCGACGGCCGCGTCGCCGCGCGCATCGCCACCGGCTGGGACGCCTACGCGCCGCTGCAGGGCACGATCGACATCGACACCCGCGAACTCACCTGGCTGGAACTGTTCTCGCCCGACATCGTCGATCCGCAGGGCCGCTTGAACGGCCGCATCGCATTGGCCGGCACCCGCGCGCAGCCGGCGCTGGGCGGGCAGGCGCGGCTCAGCGATTTTCGCGCCGAATTCCCGGCGCTCGCGCTGGCCCTGCGCGAAGGCGACGTACGCATGGACGCGCAGTCCGACGGCAGCGCACGCATCGTCGGCAGCGTGCGCAGCGGCGACGGCACGCTGCGCGTCGACGGCACGCTGGGCTGGCGCGACGACGACACGCCCCTGCGGCTCGCGCTGCGCGGCGAGAACGTGCTGGTCTCCGACACCCGCGAACTGCGCGCGGTGGTCGATCCCGATGTCGAAGTGCGCTACGCCGCCGGCCAGCCGATCGCGGTGACCGGCCGCGTGCGGATTCCCAGCGCGAAGATCGATCTCGAAGGCCTCGATGCCGGCGTCTCGGCGTCGGAAGACGTGGTCGTGCTCGATCCCGCCAATCCCGAGCGCAGCGGCAGCACACCGCTGGATCTCGATCTCACCCTCGCGATGGGCGACGACGTGCGCCTCTCCGGCTTCGGCCTGCAGGGCACGCTCGGCGGCAGCGTGCGCATGCGCGCGCGCCCGGGCCGCGAGACCGTGGCCACCGGTTCGCTGGACGTGGACGGCCGCTACACCGCCTACGGTCAGAAACTGCAGATCACCCGCGGCCGTCTGCTGTGGTCGAACAGCGCCTTCGGCGATCCGGTGATCGACATCCGCGCCGAACGCGAGGTCGGCGACGTCACCGCCGGCCTCGATGTCACCGGCCGCGCCTCCGCGCCGGTCGCGCAGGTGTGGAGCAATCCCGCGACCAGCGAATCCGAAGCCCTGGCCTATCTCGCCCTGGGCCGCCCGCTGTCCAGCGCCAGCGCCGACGAAAACCGACAGCTCAGCGGCGCCGCAGCCGCGCTGTCCGCCGGCAACCTGCTGGCCTCGCAGCTCGGCGCGAAGATCGGCCTCGACGACGCCGGCGTCAGCGAATCCCGCGCCCTCGGCGGCAGCGTCGTCGGCATCGGCAAATACCTTTCGCCACGGTTGTATGTGAGCTACGGCGTGTCCCTGCTCGGCACCGGCCAGGTGATCACCCTGAAATACCTGCTGCGCAAGGGCTTCGACATCGAGATCGAATCCAGCACCGTCGAAAACCGCGGCTCGGTGAACTGGCGGAAGGAAAAATAGCGGGCGGGGATCGCCGAAGTGTCTCGCCCAACGAACGCGCAGACCTCTTCGCTCCCGTCATCCCGGCGAAGGCCGGGATCGCGCTTTTATCGTTTGCGTGGCTGCAACAACTGAAGATGTCATGCGTCAATGACGCATCGCGGGCGTGTATCGACGGCCGATGCAACCCGCGATTCGTTGCCGGATCTTGCGATTGACAGTCTGCTTGTGGCGGTGGCAGCGTAGGGGTTATGCCCCGGGTTGGGGTCGAATGGTAATTGAGCCACATGTGGAAGATCATCGCGACATCGGCCCTCTTCTTGGCATTTTCCTCGGCAAACGCGCACGAGGATCGGATGCTTCCTGTTCTCTCCGATGGCACGATTTCCGGCCTCCCCGCCACTTTCGGCAAGGTCAAGCTCAGCATTTCCCGCGCATCGAATTCCGGAAGGATCGATGGCGTTCAACTGTCCGGTCCAAGCTTCAGAACCACACTCAATCCCTGTTTGCTGGATAGATTCGCTTCTGCAAGCCATGTAGTAGCAAGCGGCTCCTGGTACCACGACCTTCGCCGGTATCCCCCTTATGTATCGCTTTACTTCCATATCGGCGAGCACGATTTTCGCAGGTACGACAACGAGTACTATTCCGTGACGTTTTCGCTCATAGACGGCCGCATTCTTTCCGGACTTCGTGCCTGGGATCCCTGGTGGGGCCAGTGGCGCGCCCAATACATCAGGCCCGCGGATAAATGTTCCCACTGGGATAGTGTTTCGTGATGTGGCCTACAATTCATTCAAGCCCAAGTCGTTTCGCGGGTTAGCTTGATTCAGGCATCAGGAAACATGAGAAACGGCTACCGCATCTCGGACTATGAAAACGCCAATGCAAGTGATGGCGCTGCGGAAACGCCCGTGCATGGAAATGCGTGGGTCGGCAATCACCGGGCTGTTCGGAGGCTCCTGCGCAAGGGCTGGAGCGTAAACGTCCTGGATAGCACGGGAGAATCTCCATTGCATGGAGCGTGCGCTTCGGGCCGAGCCACCGTGGTGAGTGTACTTCTGGCAAACGGTGCAGACCCCAACATTCAAGCGATGGATACGGGCAACACGCCGTTGCACTGGGCATGTGGTTGGGACGGGACTCTCGGCATCGTGAGATCTCTCCTGAAAGCGGGAGCGAGCCAGGATCTGACCAATGCCAGCGGTGAAAAGCCCATCGATATTGCAAGAAGATTCGGCCGGGGAAAGATCGTGGATCTGCTTGATCGGCCTGTGAAAGACTGGGAAGCGAAAGACTGGGACACCCAAAAATCCTAGGAGAAAGCTAGGAGAAAGAATGGGACACCCACAAATCCCAGATGCCTCCAGATGAAGCGATCTCGCGACGCACAGTCGCGTAGAAACAGCATCATGATGTCCATCCGGAAATCCTTCGATCACGGCTGATCCTCCCTTGCGGGCCGCGATGTGGTCTGCATCCGATCTCAGCTCAGCCGGATCGCCAACCGAATCCCCTTCAACCACTGCTGACCGAGGAAAGACTGGGACACCCACAAATCCCAGATTCCTCAAGATGAAGCGATCTCGCGACGCACAGTCGCGTAGAAACAGCATCATGATGTCCATCCGGAAATCCTTCGACCACGGCCGATCCTCCCTTGCGGGCCGCAATGTGGTCTGCATCCGATCTCAGCTCAGCCGGATCGCCAACCGAATTCCCTTCAACCACTGCTGACCGAGACGTTCGGCCAACGCGAACAAATCCTGGGCCGAACCCGCCGCACGCGCCCAACCGCCTCCGAAGGCGGCAACGCGGGTCGTCCAGCGGCGCGCATCGTGGTCGATCGCAGTGACGATCGCGGGTGCGCCCTCCGGGATTCGACCGCGCTTGCCCGGTACGCATGCCCGGCCGGTCCAATCCAGCAGTTGCAGGTAATCCGCGGTGCTCAGATCGAAGCCTGGGCGCAGCCCGCCCGCGATCGGACGCATCGGCCTTGTCAGCGATTCCGGGTCCACCCGGACGGTCCGGATGCGTTCGGCAACGCTCGTATGCGTGGAGGTGTCCAGTCGATCGGCCGTCCCGGCTCGGATCGGGTTGAGGTCGACGTAAGCCATGGCCGCGAGCAGCGAGCGCTGGTCGCACAAGGCCTGGCACTTGAAGCGACCTTCCCAGAATCGGCCCTTGCAGCCGTCTTCGCGATTCGCGCGGCGAGCGATCGGTTCGACGAGGCATCGCATGAACCACGAGAGACTTCCCAGCCGCCTGCGGACCAGGTCGAGCCGCAGCGGGTCGGCCAGAAGACGCATGCGCTTGTGTTCCATCGCTGCTTTGGAATCTTCGCGCGGCGGGAACAGGCGTACCCAGCGTGCCGCGACGGCTTCATCGCCCCATCCGGATACCGCAGCGGGATCGATACCGAGCACCAGATGCAGATGATTGCTCATGATGGCGTAAGCGTGGATCTCCACGGCGAAGCATTCGGCGACGAGGCGGATCCGTGTCTCGACCCAGGCCTTGCGGTGCTCGTAATTCCGCCCCGAATATTCATCCATGCCGCAGAGAAATGCCCGCCGCACGCAGCGCTGGACACAGTGATAAGTGCCGGCAAGATCGGACGGAGCGATGTGCGAACGTGGGCGGGTCATGGAACAAGCGTGACATTGATCAACGCGGGGCGCGGTCCGGATTTACCGCGTGTGCGCGTCGGAGTAGTCTGATTCGTGGGTGTCCTTGTTCTCTCCCGTCGGAGTAGTCTGATTCGTGGGTGTCCTTGTTCTCCCACTCTTGCTCCCAAGCATGTCCGTCAACGCGGGCATGCGGTCTGATCGAGGCTTTGGATGTCGATGACGCGGAATGTTCGTCTTCTGTTTGGCACTGTGTCCGCGATCGGCTTCGTCGCCGCGTTGCTGGTGCATCTTGCCGCGCTGCGCGGCGTGGATGTCGCCGCCCGGATTCCGGGAGTCTGGCTATTGCATCTTGGCGTCTTCGCGCTTTTCGTTCCGTTGGTCCTCATGTTGCGGCAGAGTGCCGGCCCTCGCACGTCCCTGTTGCGGATCGCCCGGAGGCTGCCGCTGCCGGCGGCGATCCTGGGGGGCGTGATGCTTGCCTATGCGATCGTCAACTTCATGTTGTTCGTCCAGGCCTCGGAAGGCGGCAGCCCGGCGATGCGGGACGGGACATATTTTCTGATGGATCACGCCAGGGTCGTGCGTGAAATCACGTCGGCCGAGTACATCGCCTTCAGGGCGAACGAGGTGCGCGGATTTTCCGGGCACTGGCTCTTTTTCTACTATGTTTCGACGATCTTCGGTTTTTTCCGGAAATCCGGGGCGTCATCGTCGTCGTGACCGGCATGGCCGCGCAATGAACGCCGCCCGGCGCTGACCCCGCGCCTCGAACGTGCGGATCGCCGTGCGGGCAATCCGTCGTCGTCGTCCGTGGCAAAATCGCGCACCGTCCATGGTCACCGGAAACCGACGATGTCAGACACCGATACGCTGCGGGCCGAATTCAATCCGCTGGTCCGCCCGTACATGGTGCTGTACGTGGCCTGGATCCTGCTGCTGACGATCGTGCTGAGCCCGCTGATCGTGATCTGGGTGCTCGGGCTGGGCCAGTGGTGGGCGGGGCACTACTACCGCAAGCTGCGATGCGAGCTCGACGACCGGCACCTCAATTTCCGCAAGGGGATCCTGTTCCAGGTCGAGAAGACGATTCCGCTGGACAACATCCAGGACGTCACCTTCATCGAAGGCCCGCTGATGCGCCAGTTCAACCTCAGCATCCTGCGGATCGAAACCGCGGGACAGAGTCCCGGCCAGGCGCACAACATGCAGCTGGTGGGCATCATCGATGCGCATCGGGTGCGCGACGAGATCCTGCGTCGCCGCGAACTGGCGCGCAGGCAGTCGCCGGGCGCCGGCGATGCGGGAGCCGAGGATCGGCATCTGCAGGCGCTGCATGCGATCCGCGAGCGGCTGGACGACATCGCGGCGCTGCTGCGCGATCGCGGCAACGCCTGAGCGACGCCGCTGCGCCGGTCACAGCGCCGGCAGGATCTTCTCCATCAACAGCTTCGCGGTGATCCGGTGCGGTTGCTGCACGTCGAAGTTGTTGGTGGTGATCACGACGACGACGCGGTGATCCGGGAAAACCTGCACGGTGTTGCCGCCGGCGCCGTTCATCGCGTACGACGACCAGACCTTGTCCGCGACCGGGAACTGCATGCGCCACCACAGATAGCCGTATTCGACGCCCTCGTCGACGCGGGCGTGCGGCGCGATCGATGTGTTGACCCAATCGGCGGGGACGATCTGCCTGCCGTCGTGGCGGCCGCCGTCGAGGTAAAGCTGCCCGAGCGCGAGCAGGTCGCGGCTGCGCAGGCCGAGGCCGCCGCCGGCCTGCGGCAGGCCGAGCGGCGAAAACTGCCATTCGGGTTTTTCGATGCCCAGCGGCGCGAACAGCCGGCGTTGCGCATAGGCGTCGAGGCGCTCGCCGACCGCGCCCTGGATCGCGGCGCCGAGCGTGGTCACGCCCGCGGTGCAGTAGCGGAAGTTGCGGCCGTAGGGCGAATCCGCGGGCTTCGGCATCCATGCCGGAAAGCCCTGGATCGGCAGGTCGAGATAGAAGCCGACCCAGTCTTCGACCAGATACATGCGTTCCTCGTTGCCGCGCGAGTACTGGTTCTCGTCGTGGCATTCCAGCAGCGAGGACATCGTCGCCAGATCCTCGAAGCTGATCTTCGCCTTGCGCGGATCGGGATGGGCGATCGCGGGCCGTGCGCCGAGATACGGCAGCACCGGCGCCTGCGCGTTCGGCAGCTTGCCGTCGGCGATGGCGAGGCCGAGCAGCATGCCGGCGACGGTCTTGGTCGCGGAGCGGGTGTTGCGCCGCGCTTCGGCGCCGCCATCGTCGAAATAGCGTTCGTAGACGATGCGGCCGTCGCGGGCGACCACGACGCTGGTGATCTGTTTGTAGTCGCCGGCCTCGATGGCGCGGGTCGTGGCGTCGAAACCGGTGGCCGCGGCGGATGTCGATGCGGACGCGGGTGCGGACGCGGGTGAGTGACCGGCCGCGAAGGCGGCGGTGCAGGCGAGCGCGCCGGCAAGGGTGCAGGCGGTGAGCGGCGGAAGGCGGCGCATGGTGGTGTCTCCGGGGCGAGCGACTACGCTAACAGCCGCGCGGCCTGTCGCGTTGTACGCAGCGAACCATGCGGACCTTGCCGTGCGGCCTCAGTCGATGCGACGCCAGGCGGCCGGCGTGCAGCCGAAGGCCTCGCGGAACGTGCGGCTGAAGTGGCTGGCGTCGGTGAAGCCGGCCTGTGCCGCGATGTCGGCGAGCGAACGTTTGCGCTCGCGCAGCAGGGCCGCGGCGCGCTGCAGCCGGCATTCGCGCAGGTATTCGCCGGGCGAGCGGCCGTAGCGGCGGCGGAAGGTGCGCGCGAAGGCCACCGGATGCACGCCGGCGATCCGCGCCAGTTCGTCGATGCGCGGCGGATGCGCGCAGTCGTCGCGCAGCCGGTCGCGGGCGCGCGCCAGCCATGCCGGGCCGTCGTCGCGTGTCATCCGCTGCCGCTGCCGCAGGGTGTCGAACAGATGTTCGATCCCTGCTTCCGCCGCCAGCGGCGAACTCGCATCCCAGCGATGCAGTTCGCGGCGCAATGCGAAGGCCGCGCGCTCGCCGAACGCGTCCGCGCGCACCGGATCCTCGGGCAGCGTGCGACCCGCGAGCGCCGTGGCGGGCATCGAGACGGTGAGGAAGCGTCCTTCCAGGCCGCGGAAACAGTCGCGATGGGTGGTGCCCGGCGGGTTGTAGATCAGCGCCGGCGTCGCGCAGACCGCGGGCATGCCGCGCGCGCGGCTGAGATAGCGTCCGCCCAGGACCAGCACGAAATGCGCGTCGGTGTGGGTATGCGTTTCGATCTCGTGCTCGGGCACCGTCGGCTGCAGTTCCGCCAGCGCGATGTCGTGCACGCGCTGCCGGCGTTCGACATCGCCATAGAACATGCCGGGGTGGAACGTCTTCATGCGCGGGCGGTGGCCGGTGCGGGCGTTGCGCCGAGTCTGCGCCGCCCCGCGCCGACGCTCGCGTGTCGTTGGTCACGCGGACCCGTGCTAGCGTTGCCCGGGTCTGCGGGGAGGAGGCGCGCATGCGGCGATACAGGTCCGGTCCGGGGAACATCCGTCCGCTGGCGGCGCTGTCCGCTGCGCTGCTGCTGTCGGCCTGCGCGGGCCTGCAGCCCGCGCGCAATCCGCCCGCCGCGCCCGCGGCCGATCGCGCGGCGCAGTATCGGGTGCAGAACATGGCGCGCGGCGAGGGCAATTCCGACACGCTGCTGCTGAGCCTGACCTTCTCCGGCGGCGGCATGCGTTCGGCCGCGGCCTCGTATCACCTGCTGGATGCGCTGCGGCGGCAGCCGGTGCGCATCGACGGCCGCGACACCACGCTGCTGCGGGAGGTCGATTTCATCTCCGCGATCTCCGGCGGCAGTTTCACCGCGGCCTACTACGCGCTGCATCGCGAGCGTTTTTTCGAGGACTATCCGGCGCGCGTGCTGCGGCGCGACCTGCAGGGCGAGGTGCTGGGCGCGGTGCTGCGGCCGCGGCGCGCGTGGGCGCTGTCGAGCCCGTTCTTCGGCCGTGGCGATCATCTGGCCGCCGTGCTCGACGACACGCTGTTCGCCGGGGCGACCTTCGCCGACATGCCGCGCGAGCGGCCGTTCGTGCGCATCGGCGCCACCGACATGCTCGACGGCCGCCGGGTGGAATTCACCCAGGAGAATTTCGACGATCTGTGCAGCGATCTCGCGCCGGTGCCGGTGGCGCGCGCGGTTGCCGCGTCGGCCGCGGTGCCCGGGATCTTCAGCCCGGTCAACGTGGCCGATTACAGCGATACCGGCCAGTGTCCCGACAGCGTCGAGCCCCGGCGCTATCGTCATCTGATCGATGGCGGCGTGGCCGACAATCTCGGCATCACCGGGCCGCTGCAGGCGATCGGCCGCTACAACGGGCTGGTGAACACGCTGCGCCGCTTCGGCTATCGCGGCATCCGCAGCTACGCGATCGTGGTGCTCAACGTCGAAAGCAATCCCTCCGATCCGCGGGACGGCGATCCGCGGGTGCCGGGCCTGTGGCGCACCGTCAACGCCGCGATCAACGGCAACATGCGCATGGATTCGGAAGAACTCGCGGCCACCCTGCGCCAGCGCATCGTGCAATGGCAGGACCAGATCGCGCGCGATCCGGACGCGGTGCGCAGCCGCGTGTTCGCGACCGCGCAGCCGCGCGTGTTCCTGATCGAGATCGGCTTCGACAAGGTCGCCGATCCGGTGTTGCGGCGGCGCCTGCAGTCGATGCCCACCGCGCTGCGGCTCGGTAAGGAGGACGAGGCCCTGATCGCGCGGTTCGTGCGCGATGCGCTGCGCGACTCGGTGGAATATCAGGCGATGTTGCGTGCGCTGGCGGAAGAGGACGCGGCGTTCGCGGCGCGTGGCGAGGTCGCGATGCCTGCGCCGTCCGTCGATGGCGACACGTCGCGACGCGCGCTGCGCCAGGCCTACGATGCCGCGGCGGCGTTGCCGGCGGAGGCGCCGGTGCCGGACGCCGGGGCCGCGCCGGGCGAGCCCGAACGCAGGCCCTGACCGGCGCTAGTCGCGCACCACCGGGGCGATGGCGTCGTATCGCAGGCCGCTGGCGACGCCGCCGCGTCCGGCGCTGCGGCGGATCCGCGCCCAGCTCGCGGTGCTGCCGTCGCTGCCGCGGGCGAGCACGTATTCGATGCGCAGGCGCACGCCTTCGCGGCCGACTTCCTCGTCGTGCACCCATTCGCCGGCCGGCAGCAGCCGGGCCAGGGCGTCGTCGCCCACGGCGCGGCGCAGCCGGCGGCCGGCGGCGTCGCTTTCCAGCACCAGCGGCGACCAGCCGGCGGGAACATCGGTGGCCAGCCGGTAGCGGTCATCGGCGGCGGTGTCCGCTTGCGGCGATGGCGTCGCCGGCGGCTCCGGCGCGCGGCGGCGACCGTCGGCACCGGTGACGGTCTGCGCGATGGCCCAGACCCGGTTCGCCATTTCGTCGCGGACGAGCACGGCCTCTTCGACCGCGTCGCCGACCAGCGGCGTCGCCAGCGCCGGCGGCAGGAACAACCACGGCTGCGGCACGCCCGCGGCGGCCGGCGCCCACAGCGCCCAGCCGCGGCCCGGCCCGGCCCCGGGACGGGTGGCCGGATCGAGCGCGATGGCGCCGAACACGTCGCCGAAGGTGTCGGAGACCGTCATCGAGACGATCCCGGACAGACCGCCGGCCGGCACCGTCACCGGGGCGAGGAACATGTCGTTGCCGTAGACCATCGCCAACTGCAGCATCGCGGTGCGGCCGAGCTCCGCCGCCGGCGCGTCGACCGCGCCCAGATCGATGCTGGCGTCCTCGCATTCCCAGTAGCGCGCCTGCGGCATGCCGCGGAAGCGCAGGGCGGTGGGCGTGCAGCGATGGCTTCGCCGCTGCGGTGGCGTGCCGGACGGCGCGGCGTCGAGATCGCACGACAGCCAGCCGAGGCCGCCGCCGTGGTGGTCGACGATGCGCAGCGGCGTGCCGAGCCCGGCGCAGTGCAGTTCGGCTTCGTATTCCAGACGCTGCGGCCGCCAGGCCCCGACCGGGCCGTCGCCGGCCGGGCCGCCCAGCGTTTCGGCGATCAGCGCCTGCCAGACGGCCACGACCGGCGCGCTGTCGGGTGCGCCCAGCCGGTCGGGCAGGCGGCCGTCGACCGCGGCGTCGTACAGCGCCTGGCCGTCACCGGCGCGATGCGCCTGCACCGCGTCGCCGGCCGCGGCGGCGGCTTCGGCGGGCAGCGGGAATTCCCGGGCGACGCGGCCGGCGGCGTCGTCGAAGCCCTCGTCGTGGAGCATCCGCGCCAGCAGCGCGGCGGTCTCGGCGCGCTTGTGCGGGTTCCAGCCGCCCGGCGGGTCGGCCACCGCTTCGAGATGCGGTTCCAGCGGCGCGGCGCCGTCGATCGGGCGCTTGCCGTCGGGCCCGTACAGCGTCTCCAGCGGGTAGTGGGCCAAGGTGTAGTCCACGGTCACCGGCGTGCCGGCGTCCTCGCCGTCGAATTCGCCCAGCATCCACTGCCGGCCGAGCAGCCACAGCGGGTCCAGCAGGCGGGCGGCGAGGCCGGAACGCAAGTCCTCGGCGCGCTGCACCGGTTCGATCCGCAGGATCAGGTCGCTCATGGCGCGGGGCCCTCCGATGCGAGCTGGCCGAAACTGGGCTGGTGGCGGCCGTCGTCGACCAGCGCCAGCGACGCGAACTGGGCCAGGCCACCGAGCGCCTGCGGCTGCACGGTGCGCAGCTTCGCCAGTTCGAAGGCCTCGAGCACGTGCGCCAGCACCCCGGACTCGGACCAGGTTTCCATGCCGGTCTCGGGCACGCACAGCAGGATCGCGTTGGGCGCCGCGGTCGACGGTGCGTCGACATGGAAGGCGATGGCGGCGTCGGTCTCGGCCGCCGGCACGAGTTCGCTCCACCGGTCCAGCAGCAGACCGCAGACCGGATCGCCCGCGTCCTGCAGCGCGCGGCCGTCGCGCCGCCGCCAGGCGACGAACGCGGTGCGCCCGCGCGGCGGTGTGCCGGGGTCGCCGACCCAGCGGTCGCCGGCCTGGTACGGGGTCTGCGAGACCGCCAATCCGTGCAGGCCCGCGGTGTCTTCGCCGCGCTGGGTACGGGTTTCCAGCGCGGCCATCGCCGCCACCGCCGGTCGCACCCGCGCGGCGCGGGCCGCGAACGCGCGCAGCGCCGTGGCCGGCACGCCGAGCGCGCCGTGGAAGCGTTTGATCCAGTCGGGGTCGACGCCGGTGAAGCGCGGCAGCACCGGCTGCGCGTCGAACAGCGCGGCCAGCCGGTCGCGCGGCGGTCCGCCGGCGGTCGCCGCATCGATCCGTTGCTGCAGCGTGTCCCGGGTCTCCTGCCAGCCGGCCGTGGTGTCGGCGCCGACCGGCAGACCGAAGGCCCCGGCCCAGCGGCGCGCGCGCGGGCGCGCGTCGGGGTCGGTGCGGGCCGCGTCCAGCGCCTTCAGCGCGGCTTCGGCGGCCTTGCCGGTGGCGTCGAGGCGGGCGTCGAGATCGGCGGTGTCGACGACGACCGCGCCGGGCAGGTCGTCGGCCTGCAGCGCTCGCGCGTGACCCAGCAGCGCGCGCGCGGCCGCGGCCACGCCGGCGGCTTCGTCCAGCGCCGAGATCTCCGGGTCCCAGGCCGGATCGCGCGTCCAGTCGAAGCGTACGGCGGCATCGCCGGTCAGCCGTTCGCCCGCCGCGCGCAGGCGGTCTTCCAGCGGACCGCGTTCGATCCGCGCCGGTTCGGCGCCGGCGTAGGCCAGGTCCAGCGGACCCAGCGGCGGGTCGTCCTGCGGCAGCGCGTCGAGCAGTTCCTGCAGGCTGAAACGCTTGCCGGTGTCGCCGCCGTCGGCGTCGAGCAGGCGCACGAGAATGCGATCCGGCGCCGGCAGCAGGTGGGCGAGCCAGCTTTCGAGGTCCGGATCGGCGAGCCCACGCGGCGAACCGGCCGGCCAGCCCGCGCGTAGCGGCCGGTCGGGGTCGAGCGCCAGCAGCAGGCGATGGTTCACCGCGATGCCCCGCTCCGGCGGCTGCAGCACATCGAGATGGTCCGGCGGCGGGACCGCGCCGGAGAGGATGTCGGTGGCGCCGGCGGCGCGGTCGGGATTGCCGTTGGCGAGCTGGTACACGCTCTCGGCCAGCACCACGTCGGCGGTCGCGTCGATCGCGTCGCGGGCCTGCGCCAGCGCCTCGCGCAGCACGCGCTCCTGCACCGGGTCGAGGGCCCGTGGCTGCTGCAGCGCGCTGCCGAGCCGGCCGAGGTCGGGCGCTTCGGCCAGCTCGGCCGTGGCCAGGCGCACCAGCGCCAGTCCGTCGCACACCGCTTCGGCGGCGGTTTCCGGGAGCGCCGCGCCGCCCGGGCCGATCGGACGCGCGGCGGTGGAGGCGATCCCGCGCAGCCGTGCGATCAGCGCCGGCGCGGTGCCGCCGGCCTGGATCAGCGCGCGTTCGATGCGATAGCCCAGCAGCGCCGGCATCGCCTGGCCTTCGCGCAGGCCGTCGAGCAGCGCCCTGGCGGTGCGCGTGCGCCGCGAGGACAGCTCCACCGCGTAGTCGTCCGCGCGCGGGCCGCCGGGCGAGTCGATGCGGCGGGCGTGATCGGCCGACAGCAGCACGCCGGCGGCGATCGCATGCGGCACGCTGGGTGCGAGGACGTGGCCGGCGTTGCGCCCGGCGCGCGCGCGCGGGATCGCGCCGACCCAGCCGAAGGCGCCGACCTGCACGCCGCGCACGAAACCGTCCGGTCCCGTGCCCAGCAGGTTGTCGTTGCGCAGCAGCCGCAGGCGTTCGGCGGCGCGCGCGGTGTACAGCGCGTCGAGGCGATTGGCGTACAGCCCCAGCCCGGCGCCGAACAGCAGCTCCAGGCGGGCCTCGTCCACCGCCGCCAGCGCGCGCAGCGCGTCGTAGAGCAGGTGGGTGCCGCCGATCGGGGTGCGGCGGTCGGCCAGGATGTCGTCGAGCGACGCGTTCTGGCCCGGCATGACGTAGCGCGCCGGCGCCGGCATCGCGAGCCGGTCGGCCAGCCGATGCAAACGTCCGCCCGGCTCGAAATCGGCTTCGCCGGCCAGCCCCTCGGCCAGCAGGATCCGACGGGTGTCGTCGGCCGCGGCTTCCAGCAGCGCGATCCGTGCGACATGGAACAGCAGCGCGCGCGGGGTGGGGTCCGCGAGCACGTTCGCGAGCAGATCGTTCGGCGAGACCGTATCCGCCAGCCGCCGCAGATACTCCGACGGCCGTTCGCCGGGACCGGGTTCGGCCGGCGCCACCAGCGGCAGCGCGGCACCGGCTTCGGCCATCAGCACGCGCTCGGTGAGCGGCGGCTGCGCGGCGGGGTCGCCGCCGAGCTGCGCGTACAGGCTGCGCGCGGCCTCGCGCCGATCTTCGAGGCGCGTGCGCAGGGACGCGTCGGCGCTGGCGAAGACGTGCGCGGCGAGCGCATCGGACAGCAACAGGCGCAGATCGGCGGCCACCGCGACGCCTTCGGCCTGCAGCACTTCGATCATGCGTTCGACCGGGTCGGGCGGGGTGTCGCCGGCGATGCGCGGCGTCTTCTCCACGGCCGACGCGAAGATCGTTTCGCGCAGCGCCGCGGCGCCCGCCCACAGCGCGTTCCAGTCCTCGTTGACATCGCGGTCGCGTCCCAGCGCCAGCGGCAGCACGCCGTAGGGCTGCGAACGCACCATCAGCGTCGGCAGCGGCCCGAGCGCGCTGCCGTTCGCCAGCAGGTCCAGGCCGAACGCGACCGGCATCGGCAGGGCCTTGCCGAAGGCCGCCTGCAGCCCGGATTCGAACGCCGTGCGCAGCACGTTCGACAGCGTGCGCTCGGTCTGCAGGGTGTCGTCGGCGGCGCCGTCCAGCCAGCCGAAGGCCGTCGGCGAGAGGCCGAGCGCTTCGGCGAGCGTCACCGCCGGGGCGAAGCGGTCGTAGCGCTCGACGTCCCGGCGCAGTACCGGATCGAACACCGTGGTCAGGTAATGCGGCGGGCGCAGCGGCCGCGGGTCCTCGGCGGGGTCGAGCGGGCTGCGCACTGCGAACGCCAGCGCGCGCTCGTACAGCGTCGCCGGGTCCGGCTGCAGACTGAAACGGGTGCGTTCGCCGGGCAGGGCATTGGTCGCGCTGCCCGGCGGCGGCAGCGACAGGCCGCCGGTCGCGTGCTGACCCCGCAGATGCGCGTCCCAGGCGTCGGCCGTGGTCGCGGAGTCGTCGCTCGCGCGCACGCCCAGCACCACCAGCCGCGATACCCGCGCGCGGGTATCGGGCAGCTTCACCCGCAGCGCCATGCCGGCGGCCTCGGCCGCGGCGAAATCGACCATCCACAGGCTGTCGGCATCCAGCGAACCGTCGCCGGCGGCGCCGGCCTGCGCGGGGTCCGGCCCCAGCGCCAGCATTTCGCGCACCGGTTTTTCAGCTTCCGCGCGCAGTGTCGTGCCGTAGCCGTCGTCCAGCCAGGCATGGGCGACGAAGCGCTCCGGCAGCAACGCGGCGCGCGGCGCGCGGGCATAGCCCGGCGGCCGCGACGGCACGCCGTCCAGGTTGCGCTGCGCCGCGAGCCACAGCCCGCGCACGCTGCCGACGTCGCGCGCGAGCTGCAGCCAGGCGTCGCGCATCGGCGGGATGTCGAAACTCGTTTCGACCACCTTGCGGAACCGCATCCAGGCCGCGCGCTCGACATCGCTGACCCCGGGGTCGTGGGCGTCGGTGTGGATTTCGTCCGGATAGATGCGTACCAGCAGCGCGTCGTCGAGATAGCGCGTTTCCAGCCGCACCGGCAGCAGCGCCAGCGGCAGCCGCCGATCCAGCGCGTACACGCCGATGGCGTCGCCGACGCGCGCGCTTTCCCGCAGCAGGGCCTCGCGGTCCGCTTCGATCTTCATGCGCAGCGTGTCGCGTCCCGCCACGAGTCGCGCTTCGTCGTCGCGCATCGCCGCGGCATCGCCGTCGCCGCGCGCGCGGGCGGCGCGCAGCTCGCCGAGCTTGGCTTCGACGGCGGCGAGCTTGGTGCGCTGTCGCGCGATGCTGGCCTGCAGGGTGCGTTGGGTGGCGGTGGGCATGGAAAGTCCGTCGGATCGACCCGGTCAGGGCCGGCCGAGAAGGGTGGCGGCGTGGATGTAGACGCGCTGCTGCGGGCGCAGCGCGGTTTCGGCGAAGCGGTCGGAGCTGCCGTCGCCGGTGACCTGTTGGCCGGATGGCGTATTGCCGGCAGGTCCGAAGCGCAGATCCACCGGTGGCTCCTGGAACACCAGATACCAGCCGGGCCCGTGTCCGCCGCCGCCGATCGCCTCCTCCGCGGTCAGGTCGAAGCCGAAGCAGGCGATGTTGCCGGGCAGGCGCAGGTCCACCAGCGGGTAGAGCGTGGACTGCGCGCCGCCCAGGTCGGGCAGCGGCGCCGGCGGCACGGTCGTCGAGGCCTTCTGCAGGAAGATCGCGGCGCGGTCGAAGCGCTGCAACAGCGTGCCGCGCACCGCCACCACCATCCGCGGCGTGGCCCCGGACAGGCCGTGCCCGCCCAATGGGCCGGCCCAGGTGTCCAGCCCGGGCCATTCGGCGCGCGCGTCCGACCAGAAGCGGTCGAACACCGTGCCGCGCTGGTCGGTGGGGAAGCCCCGCCACAGCATCTCGCGGCCGATCTCTTCGTTGAGGCCGGCCATGTAGCTCTCGATGAAGGCCGGATTGGCGTCGATCAGCGCGATGTACTGCTCCGGCGCGCCGCGCGCCTGCAGCGCCGGCGCCATCCACGCGCGGTCTAGCGCCAGCAGCGGGCGCAGCATCGGCCACGGCAGTGTCGGCGCCAGCAGGATCGGGTCGAGCGTGTCGGCGGTCGGGGTGGCCAGCGCCGGCGAACGGGGATCGGTGCCGATGCGGGCGCGGGTGCGGCGGGCGATGGTGAAGGCGGGATCGGCCGCCGCGCGCAGTCCTTCGAACAGCGCCTCGCGGTCGCCGCCGCCGGCGTGGCCCAGCGGCCGGCAGCCGCCGGCGCGCGGTTTGGCCCAGCGGGCGGCCAGTGCCCGTGCGGCCTCCAGCGAGGCCGGCGCCGTGGTCGCGGTCGTCGTCGTCGTGCGCCCGGGGAGACGCGGCCCGATGCGCGGGTCGATCAGCACCGGCCTGTTGATTCGCGGATCGAGCACGCCGGGATCGATCCGGAACCGGTCGCCCGGCAGTCGCCGGCCCGGGAAGCCCAAGCTTCCCAGCTCCGCGGCGCTGAGCGTGGTCGCCTCCGGTGCGGCGGGTGTCGGCCGTCGCCCACCGCCGTCGGCCAGCCGCAGCAGCAGAGCGGCGCCCTGCGGCTGGTCGTCGTGCCGGCGGCGCAGCCGGCGCAGGATCGGGCCGTTCGGCCGCATCAGTTTCCGGAACGCGCCGCTAGTGGCCAGCCGCGGCAGGCAGCTGCGGACCAGCTCGGTGGCCGCGGTCAGCCCGCGCGGCGCCAGCGGCAGATGGCCCAGCATCGGCGCCAGCCACAGCAGCGCGCCGAGGTCGTCGCCGTCGCGGCCGCGCTGCAGGTCCGGCGCCAGCCGGCGCAGGAACAGGGCGGTCGCGGCCGCGCGCGCGCTCTGGCCGATGCGCAGCAGCTGGTTGGCGCGGTCGATCTCGCCGGCCTGCTCCCAGATCGCCGCCATCATCTCTTCCTGATGCCGGCGCACCACTTCGGCGCCCAGCCCGGCGGCGACCCGGCGCACCGGATCGAGGTTCAGCGTGCGCACCCAGGCCGGCGCCCCGGTGCCCGTAGGCACGGGGGCGCGGGCGTGGCGGCCGCCGTAGACCGGCGGCGCCAGCGGCGAGGGGTCGGCCAGCCGTGCGGCGAGGTGGCCGACCAGCGCGGCCGGCGGCGTCGAGCGGCTGGTCGGCCCCATGGCCGCATCCATGCCCAGGACCGCGTCGGCGAAAACCGGGCCGTCCCCGCCCTCGGGCGTGCCGGCGTCGAGCGACCGTCCCGGGGCCGAGCTCGGGTCGTAGGCCTCCAGTTGCGCCACCAGATCGGCGAAGCGGTCGGCGGCGCCGGTGCTGAAGCGCCAGTGGTCGTACACCGGCAGGTCCACCGCCTGGCCGACGGTCCATGCCGGGCCCAGCAGCGCCGGATCGTCGAGGTCGAGGGTTTCGCCCAGCCCGGCCAGCCGACCGCCCAGGAAGGTCGGGACCAGGCAGGCCAGATACTCGGTGTTTTCCCGCAGCGCCATCGGGCACAGCAGCCGCGACCGGAACCGCCGCGGCGTCTCCCGTGCACCGGCGATCACCGCGTCGCGCCCGGCGCCCGGCGCGGCGTCGCCTTCCTGCACGTGCGCCCATTCCGCGGCCCGGGCCGGATCCGGCAGCCGTGCGCTCGCGCTCGGGTCCAGGCGCACCAGCGCGCCGTGCGGACCGGGCAGGATTTCGGCGCCGGTCGCCGGCACCGCCACCAGGCACAGCCAGGGCGGCAGGGTGTCGTCGCGGCCCGGCGCGTAGGGCGTGAACAGCCAGGGCAGATCGGGGCGCTGGAATTCGATCGACGCGAACTGCGTCGGCGACACCGCGGTGGCGTCGGGCGCCGGCACCCGCGCCAAGATCTGATCGGCGGCCAGTCCCACCGCATCGGCCGGGCCCAGCACCGCGAGCGTCGCGCCCGGCGCGTTCCAGACAGCGGTGCCGCCGTCCTCGCCGGTGGTCGTCATCCGCAGCGACGTGTCCACCGTCGCGCGGATGCGCGCCTGCGGCGCGCCCGCGGCCTGCGAGATCGCTGCCGCCACCGCCGGGCGGGCATAACGGATGAAGCGCAGGCTCATGGGTCCACCACCACGATGGCTTCGTGCGCCGGCACCAGCACCTGGGCGCCGCCGGCGCCGCGGCGCCGCGCGTCGGTCAGCACCGCATGCGCGGCTTCGCCGCCGGGGAAGGTCTGCAGGGTGTCGGGTTCGGCCAGCACGTAGCGCTCCGGCCGTACCGCGATCGCGGCGATGCCGGCATCGCCGAACCGCCGCGTGTCCGCCTGCATGAAGCCCAGGCCGGGGCGGGTCGACGACGCCTGTGCGGCGGTGCCGTCCGGATTCATCACCGTCTCCTCGAAACGACCGGTCACCGGCGCGCGCAGCGTCGGCGGCAGCCACAGCCCCGCCGGCGTGGCCTCGAGGCCCGCGGGCAGGCTTTCGAACGCCGGCCGCGTCAGCTTCTCGTCGTCGCTCAGCGGCTCGAACTCGCCCGGGGCGAAGTCGTCCTCCACCGGTCGTGCCGCGACCGCGCCGCCGCCCAGGGCCAGACCGTCGATCGCGAAAGCGCCCGGGTCGGACACCAGGGCGGTGCCGAACTTGCGCAGCACCTTGCCCAGCGGCAGCAGGCGCTGGCGGAAGCCCAGCCCGCCCAGCGGATGCACCAGCACCGTGCCCGGCAGCGGTTCCACGCGCCGCAGCGAAACCACCGCCTCGGCGTCGGCCCGCGGCAGTGCGGCCCAGTTCTCCGCGCGCAGGATCTCCGCCGCCAGCTGTCGCCGCAGCGCGTCGCGGAACAGGCCGGCGGGCGGCGTCTCCGCGGCGGGTTCGCCCAGCACGGCCTCGAACGGGATTCGCAGCGGCACGATGATCTGCACCTCGACGAAGCCGTTGATCCGCCACGGCTCCGGCCCGGTGAGCGAGGCTTCCAGCCGCGCCGCGAACAACACCGTGCCGTCGCGCTTGATCGCGATGCCGGCGCGCAGGTCGGCCGCGAAGAACGGCGGATCGAAGATCAGCAGCACGTCGAACTGCGCGTAGGCTTCGACGCTGAAGACGCCCAGCGCGGTTTCCACCGCCAGCCGGAAATCGGCGCCGGCGCCGAACTGCACCGCGTTGGAGGTCAGCGCGAAATACGAGGTCAGGGTGAACGTCGGGTTCTCGCCCGACGACAGCGCGATCCCCATCCGCGCCGGCGCGTGGAAATCCGGCGGCGGCAGGAAACGCGGATTGAAACCGCCCACCGACAGCGCGAAGGCCTTGGTCGCGCCCCAGGAAATCAGCATCGCCATGCCGCCGGTCACCGCGAACGCGGCGATCCGCGAATCCACCAGGCGCGCTTCGATGGTGAGCCTGCCGCGGCCGAGATCGATCAGGCCCAGCACCTCCAGGCGCAGGTCGACCACCGGATCGTCCTTGCTCGGCAGCGCCATGCGCATCCGCCCGAGGATCGCGATCACGATCGGCGACGGCAGCGAGATCAGCACCGCCACGTCCATTTCCAGCAGCGCGTTCGCGCCCCAGCCGATCTTCACCATCGGCCCGAACACGTGGCGGTCGCGCTGCGGCGGGAACACCCGGCCGATGTCGTCGACGATCCGGCGCACGTTGGCGACCACGTCGCGCGGGAACAGGATCGAACCCAGCCGGCCCTCGCGCAGGCACTGCGCCAGCGCGTCCTGGTCCATGTTGCGATGGATGCCCGCCAGCCCGCCGATGCCGATCAGGCTGAAGCCGAACCCCAGCTGGATCGGCGGAAACTCCGCGGTGATGATCAGCAGCATGCTGAAACCGTCGCCGCCGTCCGGCAGCCGCGTGGTCACCACGCCCACCGCGTTGAACGACAGCGCCTTCATCGACAACTGCACCGCGCCGGCGTACAGCGGCGTCTCCGGATCGAAGAACAAATAGCCGCCGCCCGAGACCGGGCCGGCGTCGATGCTGAGACCGACGCCGTTCGGCGGTTTGAAGCCGATCCCCAGTTGCGCCGGGCCGGCATTGCCGCCGCCGGGGGGGAACGAGGCCTGGACCCGCAATCCCATGCGTTCGACCGTCGCGGCGATCGGTCCGATGACGACCCCTCCGGTCAGCGACACCTCCGCCGCCAGCGCGGGCGCGCCGCCATCGGATTTCGCGGACAGCTGCAGCCAGAGGCTCTCGATGACGATGACGCCGGCGAGACTGCGCTGGATGTTGAAACGCGCGCTGAGGCCCGCGTTTCCGCGGAACGACAGTCCCGCGGTGTTGGACCACGACAGGCCGAAGTCGAATCGCGTCGCGATGGCGTTCGGCGGCAGGATATTGGACAGGAAGCCGTCGCCGTCGCCCGCCGAGAAGATCAGGCCCGCCTGCGCGACGTCCAGATCGAAACCGAAGTCGCGCGTCGTCGGTGTCAGCGCCATGGATCCGGTGAGCGAGAGAGATCCGATCTCGAATCGGGTGCCGGTCGCGCTGCCCAGGCGCAATGGTGCGCCCGATCGGCCCAGGCGCAGACTCCCGTCGAAGCGGCTCGCGGCCGTGGACGGCAATTCCGTGCCGGTGGCGCGGAACACCAGGGCTTCCGTGGCGGCCTGGACATCGATCGTGCCGGTCCAGCCGGATGCGGAAGCGAGCGTGAAAGACGTGCCTCCGAACGGCGCCACCGACAGACCCGCCGGTCGCGACTGTTCCGGACCCGCCACGGCGAGGATCGCACCCAGCACGCCGGTGGCGCTCGCCGATCCTGACGCGATCTCCGGCAGCGCCCATTCCAGCTTGAGCATCTGCGCGATGGCCAGCTCGTCTTCCGCCGTCAGCCGGCGCAGCGCCCCCGGCCCGCGTCCCAGCATGGCCCGGCCTCCCAGCGCCTGGGCCACGACGGCCAGCAGGGGAAAGACGCGCAGTGCGTATGCGGTGGCGGTCGAATCGTCGATCACCGACGCCATGCCGAACTGCCGACGCGCCTGCTCTGCGGGACGCGCGATCCATTCGGACAGATTCTGCAATTGCAGGCGGTCGACGAAGATCGGCTCCCGGAGCGTACGCGACTGGTTGCTCTCCACGCGCAGCGCGCGCTGCGTCTCGATGATTCCCGTCGCGCGGAACAACGCGTCCAGGATCGGGCAACGCAGCGCCAGCCAATCGAGCAACAGGACTTCCAGGATGTCCGCAGGAATCTGCGCCACCGCCTGAGCGGCCGTCGCCGGAGCGATCCCGGCCACGGTCGTGGCGATCCGCTCCAGGGCGCGGGGAACGTTTCCGGCGGAACGCAGGGCGGTCTCGAACGCGGCGAAATCCGGATTGCCGCCTTCCGCGATGCTGCGGATCGCGTCGATCGCGGCGCGTATGTCGGCGATCGCGCCGGCGAGCACGCTCACGTCGGGCAGGCTTTCCGCGAGCGTCCAGCCGGTCCGGCGCAGCAAGGCGAACAACCGGTCGGGGTTCTGGCCCGCATCCAGCAACGGCGCGAACATCGTTTCCAGTTCGCCCAGTACCGCCGTCAACGAGTCGTTCTGCATGTTCGTGGCCGGGTCACTGTGGGTGGCGCGGGTGGAACCAGCCCATCGCCGCCCGCGACCAGGACACCCGGTGCTGTGCGGACCGCGTCGGTGCGGCCTGCCCGCCAAGCGAGACGATGAGGTTCGCCAGCTTCGCCGGAAAACTGTCCCAGGTGCGGTGCAGATCGGCCCAGCCCAGTTCGGGAAGTTCGATGGCGCCGGCGCTGCGATGCGCGCCGACCGTGAAGATCAACCACTGATCCGGGTTCGAGGCGGTCTGCATGCCGAACACACCGCGATTGCCGGCCAGCCCGATGCCTGTGCCGGAGCGCTCGGCGGACAGCACGAATCCGCTGTCGAGGACTTCGCAGGCGACCAGAGGCACCGGCGAGTCGATCGGCGTGCCGGAGAGCGATGCCCGCCGCAACACGTGCAGCATCAGGCGGCAGCCGATGGCATCCGCCGGGGTACCTTCCCAGCGCACCGAATCGGAGGCCGGAACGCAGGAAAAGCCCCCCAGTTCGGCATCAAACAGGACATCCTGCTGCAGCATCGCGCGACGGAGCGACGACATGAACTCCTGCAACCGGACGGTTCGCGATGCGGTTTCGCCGGGAAGACGGGTCGGGGCCGTCGTGACTTTGACGCCATAACAATCCAGACGGACCCACCCGGTCCCGCTTTCCACACCGGGCAGATCCAGTCCCATCGTCGGGTCCGGCTTGAACGAAAGGATGTCCATCCAGATCGACAGATCCTGCACCGCGTCGAGGACCGAATGGCCGGGCTCGGGCTCGTCGATGCCGGGAGACGCCAGCGGCAGGAGATGGGTCGTGACCGGATAGCGCGTGCCGTCGATGCGCTCGAGGTCGTGTCGGACCCGCAGTTGACCACTCGAACCGAGAATGCGCACCCGACCGATGTTGCTTTGGCCGACGACGAGCCGATGCTGGGTCGAAGGCCCGCAGGTGATCAGTTCTTCCTTCAATCGCTGGCGCCTTTGAGCGCTGGTTTCCAGGCCGAACGCCACCGGTTCCGGGAGACCCTGATCCGGGGAGAGGTCGGAACAGAAACGCACGCGATAACTCCACTCGGCAGGAGGCAGGCCGGTCGTCTCGACCGCCCCCTGGATCTTGATCACGGCCGGTCGGGTTTCCGGTTGGCGCAGCTTCGAGTCCCGGGGAACCCGGGGAATGATGGAGTCCCAGCCCAGATAATCGGTCTCGCCCGGCGGAGCGAGCGCGGGAGCGATCGCGGCGACCACGTCCGGTCCGACCTGCACGCCCACTTCGAGCAGTGTCCCCGCCGTCATGATCCACAGCTGCGCCTTGAGCAGAGGCCCCTGCAGTGCCAGCGGGGCGATGATCTGCAGTCGACCGCTGGTGACGAGCGTTTCCGCCAGGCGCCTCCGCGTGGAGGCCGTCGCATCGTTCAGGATGCGTGCCAGCAGCGGGCGGAATTCCCGTGACCCGAGGCTGCCGACGACCGACGTCTCGACCGACTCGTTTTTCAGCGCACTGGAGCACAACTGCACCATCGCTGCCCGGGTGTCCGAACCCTGGCGGCGATTCCAGTACCACGCGGCGGCCGAAAATCCGTAGTGCACATCGCCCGACAGGATCACCACCCGTCCCAGCCGACTCAGCTCCGCCAGCAACTGCTCGAACGCCGCCGGTGCGCCCGCCTGGCGCCAGGCTTCGTTGTCCAGGACGCTGCGCATGTGGCCTTTCGTGCCGATCTTCGGCAGTTCGCCCTCGTCGGGAATCTTCTCGAGGATGCCTTCGACGAGCTCCTCCACGAAGGGATGCCCGAATACCGGGGCCGGCGACACCACGAGCGTCACTTCCGGAGCGGGAACGGCGGTGCGTGCCCGGATCTGCCGCACGAGATCGGACGCCTCGATCAGATCGGTCTGACCCGGTGCGGTCAGGTTGCGGTGCGTCCGGGTATCGAGGACGATCGCCTGCCAATCGCAACGCGCATCGGGCCTGAAAGCGTAATCCCACAGCATGCCCGTCGCATTGGACTGGGGAACGACCCGCAGCGCGCGCCGCAGTCCGTCATGATCGGATTGACCCGCGCGATACGTGTCGCCGTCGAGATTCCCGATCGCCGACAGGTGGGTCAGGAGATTGCCGCCGTCCGAGCCGGAAGCGAAGCTTTCGTGATCGTTCCCCCAGGCCTGGAACACCGCATAGGCCGCCAGCGCATTGCCGATCACCCGTTGTCCGATGCCTTCCGGCGCAGTGAGGACTTCCGTTTGCCACGCGGCGTTCAGATACCAGTCGTCGGTGACCTCATGGTCGTCGAACATCATGTAGCTGGGGATGTTCGCCAGCACCCGTCGCACTCTTTCCAGTCCGTCGCGGAATTCCATCGCCGTGCGCATCTGGTCCGCCCAATCCGTCTTGGCGAGATAGTCGCGGATCGCCGCGATGTCCTGATCTTCGCCGCTGCCGTCCGGGTCGGCGGCGGCGAGCGCTGCGGCAGGCACGACCTTGTCGGCCGTGGGCAGGGCGAGCGGCCACAGCGCAGGCGACCATGCCATCAGGTACATGGCATAGAACTCACCGAGCCCGAGCAGGTGACAGTGTCCTTTTTCGGAGGTCATGTCGCCGCGCAGGATGAAGCGACTCCGGCTGCCCGGCGGCAAACCGGTCAACAGGCTCGGGCCGCCCGCATCGGGCATTTTTTCCTGCCAGCCCAAGAGTTTGGACGCGAGTTCCGTGAGTATCGGCAGCAAGGGGCCGGCCACATCGTCGGCGTAGATCTGGTCGCCGGTCAGGAACAGCATCTGCGGCCGACGATCGACCCGGTCTCGATCCATGTCGATGTCGCGATCCAGCGCCAGCAATGCATCGCCGCCGCCGCCGTGGATCTTGCGGCAGGAACCGTGATGGAAATTCAACTCGCCGGCCTTCAGCGGCGGCGTCAGGAACGATGGCAGGACTCCGATCGCGTAACCCAACGGGTAAGCGCCGGAGAGCTGGTTCGGATCGATTCCCGACAGCGATGCGTTTGCTGGCCCCGAATCGGTGCTGGCGCTCGTCTTGCTGACGGCGACGTCATAGCAGTAGAGCGTGTTCGGCTGCAAGGCGAGTCCGGTCGCGGTCACCGCGACGACGTGGAGACGTGCACCGAGACGCACCGTCGGCTGGGCCGCCGATTGCCCCATCGAGGCGTTCGCACGGCCGTCGGCGCCGCGTGCGAAGACCTGCAGCACCACGGTTCTGGGATGGGAAAACGCCAGAAATACGGTGACGGATGTGAAGCTCACGCGACGCAGGATCGGGCCGCAGAGCAACAGCGGCCATGACCCTGTTGGTGGCGCAAGTTCTCCCATCCACCTCTCCCGTCATCAAGCCCAGGCGATCCGTGTCATGCGAACGACTCTCCCCGAGCGACCGTCCGAAGACGGTCGGCTGGAGGATCGAACGCGTTGACGGCGTCCGCGGCGCCCACTTGAGACGCTGCATGCGTCGCCGGCCTGAGGACGCGGACCGCTGGTTCGTCAAACGCAGATGGGGGGCGGGCCCGGCCATGCCGGGGGTGCGGCGATCCCTGCCGGGGTCATCGCATCTGCCTTACCCCACCAGCAACCGGTTCATCCGCGCGATGAAGGCCGCGGGGTCGTCCAGGGTGCCGCCTTCGGCCAGCATCGCCTGTTCGAACAGCAGCGCGGCGTAATCGGCGACGCGGGGCGCGTCGTCCTGCGCGGCCGCGACCCGCTTGAGCAGCGCGTGTTCCGGGTTGATCTCGAGGATCGGCGCGGAGGCCGGCGCGTCCTGTCCCAGCGATTTCATCAGCTGCTGCATCTGCAGCGACATCTCGTACTCGTCCAGCACCAGGCAGGCGGCGGAATCGATCAGGCGGTTGGAGACGCGCACGTCCTTCACCCGGTCGCCCAGCGCGGCCTTCAGCGTTTCCACCAGCGGCGCCGCGGCCTTCGCGGTTTCTTCGTGCTTCGCCTTGTCCTCGGCGCTGCCGAGCTTGTCGAGGTCGATCTCGCCCTTGGCCACGTTGCGCAGGCGCTTGCCGGCGTATTCGTGCAGGTAACCGGACATCCAGTCGTCGATGCGTTCGTGCATCAGGATCACTTCGACCCCGCGCGCCTTCAGCGCTTCGAGCTTGGGGTGGTTGCGCGCCGCGTTCCAGCCGTCGGCGGTGAGGTAGTAGATTTCGTCCTGCAGCCCGGTCATGCGGCCGATGTAGTCGTCGAGGGTCGCGCGCTCGTCGGCGCTTGCGCTGCGCGTGGTCGGGAAGCGCAGCAGCTTGAGCACGCGTTCGCGGTTGGCGCCGTCTTCGACCACGCCTTCCTTCAGGGTGGCGCCGAAGGCGTTCCAGAACGTCGTGTACTGCTCGGGCTCGTCGCGCGCGATCTTCTCCAGCTGGTCGAGCACGCGCTTGGTCAGCGCGCCCTTGATGCGTTCGACCTGGCGGCTTTCCTGCAGCAGTTCGCGGCTCACGTTCAGCGGCAGGTCGTCGGAGTCGACCACGCCGCGCACGAAGCGCAGGTAGGCCGGCAGCATCTGCTCGGCGGCGTCCATGATGAAGACGCGCTTCACGTACAGCTTCAGGCCCTTGCGTTCGTCGCGCCCGGCCTGGAAATCGAACGGTGCGTGCGCCGGCAGGTACAGCAGCGAGGTGAAGTTCTGGTTGCCTTCGACCCGGTTGTGGGTCCACGCCAGCGGGTCGGCGAAATCGTGCGAGACGTGCTTGTAGAAGGCCTTGTAATCGTCGTCGCTCAGGTCGCTCTTCGATCGCGTCCACAGCGCCGAGGCCTGGTTGACGGTTTCGAGCGCGGGCGCCGCGGCCTCTTCGCCGTCTTCGCCTTCCTTGGCCTTCGCGGTCGGCGCGGCCATGCGGATCGGGAAGGCGACGTGGTCGGAATAGGTGCGCACCAGCGAGCGCAGTTTCCAGTCCTGCAGATAGTCGCCGGCGTCCTCGCGCAGATGCAGGCGCAGGGCGGTGCCGCGCGGGGTACCGGCGGGCGCGGCTTCGAGGCTGAACTGGCCGTCGCCGTTCGAGCGCCAGATCCAGGCCTCGTCGTGACCGGCGCGGCGGCTGATCACGTCGATGCGGTCGGCGACGATGAAGGCGGAATAGAAGCCGACGCCGAACTGGCCGATCAGCTGCGCATCGATGCTTTCCCCGGACGCGCGCTGGCCGGCGGCGAGGCTGTCGAGGAAGCGCCTGGTGCCCGAATGCGCCACGGTGCCGAGGTTGTGCATCAGCTCCTCGCGCGACATGCCGATGCCGTTGTCGCGGATCGTCAGCGTGCGCGCGTCGGCGTCGAGCAGCAGGTCGATGGCGAGTTCGCCGCCGTCGGCCAGCAGCGCCGGCTCGGCGATGGCCTCGAAACGCAGCTTCTCGCAGGCGTCGGAAGCGTTGGACACCAGCTCGCGCAGGAAGATGTCCTTGTTGGAATACAGCGAGTGGATGACCAGTTGCAGCACCTGCTGCACGTCGGCCTGGAAGGCGTGGGTCTCGACCTGGGCGCCGCTTTCGGGCGCGATGGGGGTGTCGGTGCTCATCCGGTAGCTCCTGGGGATGCCGTTGAAACGAAAGGATGCGCCGGAATTGGGCGCGATCTCCGGGGTTTCAAGGGCGCGGCCCGCCGGCGGCGTCAGTCCGCCCGGTCGCCGGCCGAGGTGATCGAAACGCGCCGCGCGTCCGGGCCGCGCAGGATCCGATCGCTGACCTGCTGGGTCCGCAGCGCCGAGCGGCCGGTCGACGGGTGCGCGTCGCCATGATTGAGGCTGCGATTGAGGGCGATCACGTGCGGCAGCTGGATCGGCACGGGGTTGTCGATCCGCATCCGCGTCGCCTCGCCATCGTCGGGGATCACCTCGATGGGACGGTCGTCGAACATCGCGAAGCGCATGCGGCCCCGGTGGCCCCGGATCGTGACTTCGTCGCTGCGCTGCGTCGCGGCGAAATCCCAGCGCCCATGTCCGTCGATCGCGGCACCATGCCGCCAGCGCGCTTCCACCCGCTCGGGTACGGGCGCGTCGCCGTACGCCAGCGTCGAGCCCTCGACCTGGGTCACGGGGCCGAAGAGCTGGTCGAACAGGTCGAGCCCGTGGCAGGCCAGATCCTCGAAAATGCCGCCGGGCGCTTCGTCCGGATGGATCCTCCAGTTCTCGCCGGCCACCGGCGTCGCGCCGACGCGGGTCAGGGTCCAGGCCACGGATTCGATGTCGCCGATGTCGCCGCGTTCGATGATCTCCGCCACCGCCCGGAACCGCGGCAGGCTGCGCCGGTAGTAGGAGACGAACAACGGCAGGTCGGCCGCCTCGAAGGCCCGGCAGACCTCGATCGCATCTTCCAGGTGGACCGTCATCGGTTTTTCGATGCAGCAGGGCTTCCCGGCGCACGCCGCCGCCAGGGCATACCGCGCATGCGACGAAGGCGGGGTCGCGATGTAGACGGCATCGACCCGGTCGGATGCGATCAGCGCCTCGGGCGTCGAAAACACCATCGGCACGCCGTGGCGCGTCGCATAGTCGCGGGCCCGGTCCTCCCGCCGCGACGCCACGACGGCAAGCCCGCCGCCCGCCGCCTGCAGGAACGCCGGCCCGCTCTTGTGCTCCGCCACCGAGCCCACGCCGATCATGCCCCACCTGACTTCGGGTTCGCCTGTCATCCGCACGTCTCGTCATGCCGCCGCGGGAACGCTCTCAATCCGCGCCGGACGGGAAAATCGTCTGGCGATGAAGAACGCCACCACCATGCAGGCCGACGATAGCAGCACCGCCAGCCCGCTGTCGTGTCCGGCAGCGCTCTCCCTGCCGCGCGTTGCAGGCGAAGGCGCCGCACTGACGAATGGACGCCGTGGGCAGGTGCTACGGGGATGGCATGCAATCGCTTCCCTGTCGCGGATCGATGTTCACGCGGGCTGCGCATCGCGCGCGTTGCTCGATGTTCGGGCATCGATCGGGCGAAGCAGATCGATCGCCAACCGACGGCTGGCCCGCAGCGCCACCGCCATCATGGTGAGCGTCGGATTCTGGGGGGCGACATTGGGGAAACAGGCGCCGTCCACCACCAGCACGTTCGGCATGTCCCACACCCGGTTCCAGGGATCCACCACCGAGGTGGCCGGATCGAGCCCCATCCGCGCCGATCCCACTTCATGGATGCACATGCCCGGCGAGCCGGCGGTGGGCGTCACATGGGCGATGTCGAAACGCGCTTCGATGGCGATCTCCTCCACCGCGCGGCGCATCGCCTCGACCATGGCGAGATCGTTCCCGCCGTAGCGACATTCGACTTTCGCCACCGGATCTCCCCAGTGATCCACGCGCTCGCTCAGGGTGACGCGATTCTCCTCTCGCGGCTGCATCGTGCCGAACGCGGTCAGGAAAAAGTGCGCGGGATTGTCGTCTTCGCGGATGCTGCGCTTGAACGCCACGCCGAAGCCCGCCCGGGTCGCGAGATCGCGCGGCTGCATGTAATGCTTGACCGCGCCCTCGATGCCGAAACCGCCGTAGTGTCCGCCGTCGGGTCGCTCCCCGAGATTCTGGAACTGGGGAATGTAGAACTGGTTCGAGCGGCCTTCGTCGTGCACGCCGACGGGTTTGCGCAGCCAGGGGACGCTGCCGGAGCAGGTGACCGAGTGCACGTGGCCGTGCAGGAATTTTCCGAGTACGCCCGAACTGGATCCGACGCCTCCGGGAAAATCGGCGGTCCGGCTCGCGAGCAGGATCCGGGTCGTGGCGATCGTCGACGCCGCCAGCACGACCGCCTTCGCGAAGACCTTCCGTCGTTCGCCGGTGACGGTGTCCACGAACTCGACGCCGTTCGCCCTGCGCGGGTCCTGTCCGCAGAGCAGGCGCGAGACCTTGGCGTTCGGTTGCAGATGGAAATTGTCGCGTGCGGCCAGGCCGTTGATGATCGTACCGGCCGGGTCGAAGAACGAACTGCTGTCGCATCCCCGGTAGCAGTGGCCGATCGAACGACAGGCCTTGCGGCCCTGATGGTCGACCGTCAGGATCGCGGTGCGCCCGATGATCATCCTGCGCTCGCGCCAGCGCGCTTCGACGCGCGCCTTCAGGTGCAGCTCGCCGTCGGTGAAATCCATCGGCGGCAGGAACCGGCCGTCGGGCAGGGTTTCGATGCCGTCCTCCGCGCCGCTGACCCCGATCGTCGACTCCACTTCGTCGTAGTAGGGCGCGATTTCGTCGTAGCCGAACGGCCACGCCGGCGCGCCCGCGGGATGGAAATCGCCCCTGAAATCCCGCTCGCCGTAGCGGTAGACCTGGCGGCCCCACATGTTCATGCGGCCGCCGACTTTCGCGCCGCGGATCCACGTGTACGCGTCCGCACCTTCGTAGGGATTCTTCAGATCGTCGATGAAGAAATCGGCCCGGTATTCGTCGCAGGCCCAGAGCCGCGTCTGGATCGGCTGCGCGGCGCCATGCAGCACGTCGTTGTCGAACAGGTTGCGAAACCGCAGTTCGTAGGGGTATTTCGCGCGCGGGTTGCGGGTCGGCAGCGCACCGCTCTCGAGCAGCAGCACATCCAACCCTTTTTCGACCAGTTCCTTGGCCGACCACGCGCCGGTGGCGCCGGAGCCGACCACGATCACGTCGTAATGCGTCTTCGGCAGCGACGGCAGATGATCTTCCTCGGGCTGCGTGGGCGCGGGCCTTGGCACCTTGCGGACGCGGAGCTCCACATGCAGACCATGTTCGGTGCGGTAGTAGGCCTTGGCGATCGTCGCCTTCGCCGCCTGGAGAAAGGGCGCGACCGGTGCGGCATCGGCCCTGCCGGCCAGGCCGTCGTCCAGCAGCGCGATCGCCGCATCGTCCGGAAGCGCCGCGAACCGCGTCGCGGTGCGTCCCAGGCTGCAGGCATCGAGGGCTTCCAGACCGGTCTCCCACAGCGTCTTCCAGGCTTGGGGTGCGTGTGCGATCAGATCCCCGAGAAAGGCCGGGACGTCGAGTTCGACGGCACCGGGCGAGTGCGCTTCGGCCGGGAGGATCAGGGCGCACAGGCGCGTCACGGCTGCCAGTTGGTCGGCATCGAAATAGTTGTCGCGGTTCACTGCACGCTCCATATGCGCAATCAGGTGGGCGCGAAGCACGGCAACCGCTTCGCGTCCGTCGATGGTCCATTCCAGTCGCCCGTGGGGCTCGCGATCGAGCGCCGCTGCGCCTGTCCGCAATCCCGAACGGCCAGTGTCCTCGCGGGAAAAGGACTGGACCGGTGCCATCCGGGATTCCCAGGCTTTCCGCGCGGCACGCAGGGTAGCGCAACGGGTCGCGACCCGGAATGGGGCGCGGGATTCCGAGTCGACGGCCCTGCGGCCATCGCACTCTTTCACCGCGATCCAGCCGATGGCGGTCGCGACATGCGCGGTAACGCAGTCGCAAGCGATGGTCGCTCCCCGTCCTATGCCGTGTCCGGAGCGACTTCGTGCGCGGGCTCTCTGGCGAAACGTCTCGCGACGAAGAACGCAATCACCATGCAGAACGACGACAACAGCACGGCCGCGCCGGTCAGATCGAAACGGGAATCCACCGACACGGACCAAGCGAACACTCCGCCGTAAAGCAGCGGACCGATCACGGTCGCGATACCGTTCAGGGCCTGCATGCCACCGCGGACGGACCCTTGCTGCTGTGGGCCGGCCGCTGCGCTCACCAGGCCCTGCATCCCGGGGCCGACCAACAGGCTGAAAGCTGCGGGCACGACGCTCAATGCATACCACCAGGTATCCGGGCAGAAAGCGATGTACGCCAACGAAAGCGCCGCCGCCGCCGCACCGATCTCCAGCGTGCGCTTTTCGCCCACGCGATTGACGATGCGCCCGACGGCCCAGGTCTGGACCATGACGCCGACCACGCCTGCGGCCGCTGTCGCGATGCCCATGCCGATCGGCGACCAACCGAAGCGATGGGTGCAGAACAGCACCCAGACGCTTCCCCACAGCATGTTCGACAACGCGTAGAGAAAACTCACCGAGGAGAGACTGCGCAGATCCCTGCGGCCGAGCAGGAGCTTGACGCCTGCGGCATTGAATGGCGATCTCACGGTCACGCGGTCCGTCCTGCGCTCCGGCGGCAGTGATTCGGGCAACACGAAATACCCGTACACGAAGTTCATCAGCGTGGCGCAACTGGCAGCGACGTAGGGAAGGCGCAAGTCGATTTCCCCGAGCAATCCGCCCAGGACGGGACCGATCATGAAACCCACGCTGGTCGCCGCCGCCAGCTTGCCGAAAACGGCCGCCCTGCTCTGCTGGTCCGTGATGTCGGCGACGTAAGCGTGCGCGGTCGAAAAGCTCGCGGCAGTCGCACCGCTCACGATGCGCGCCAGCAGCAACATCCACAGGCTCGGAAACATCGCCATGAACGCGTAGTCGATGCCGAGCCCCAGCGACGAAAGAAGCAGAACGGACCGCCGTCCGTGTCGATCGGAGATTCCGCCAAGAATCGGCGCGGATACGATCTGCGCGACGCCCCACGCCGATGTGAAAAGCATCATCCATGTCGCCGCGACCGCGTAGTCGCCGCCACTGAGTTCGACGACCAGATTGGGCAGGATCGGGATGACGATGCTGAACGAAATCGCACTCATCAGCGTGCTGATGAAGATGAAACGGAATGCCGGCCTGTATCTGGCATTGCCGCCGAGCGCGTGTCCCATGGTCTCGTCCCCGATCGAAGCTTCGTCGACAGCCGGCTGGTCAGAAATTGGTGGTGAGCGTCAGGGTCGCCTGACGTCCCGGAATGGTGTCGTACAGCCCGGAAGCGACGACGCTGTAGCCGTACTCGTCGAAGACGTTGGAGACGATGAATCGCAGCAGCATCTGACGCTGGTCTTTCCTCAACATATACCGGCCGCCGAGGTCGAGGATCGTCGATGCGGGGATTTGCAGGCTGTTGGCGGAGTTCGCCCATCTGGACGATGTGTGCGCCACGCCCACATCGAAGGAAAGGGCGCCTCCGGCGAACTCCGGCTTCCAATCCATGTTGAGCCGCAAAGTGCGATTCGGCAGGCCGACCGGATGCGAACCGATCCTCCCGCTCGACACCAGCGGTGCATCGACCTCGGCCTGCAGGATTGCCCCCCCCGTCACGAGAGTGATGTTGCGGTGGGGCGTCCCGCTCAACGAGAATTCGACGCCGCGGCTGGTGACGGAGCCGAGAGGCTCGTAAACCCCGGCCTGGTCGAGTTGGAAGTACGGCTTTTCGAGCGAGAACGCGCCAAGGACGAAGCGCATGCCGGGATTGATCTGCCAGCGGAGTCCCAGGTCGCGTTGCGACGTCTCGATCGCCGGCAGAGGCTGATTTCTGTTGACGGCATTGGCCGGGGCGACGCCATTCTCTTCCAGGCCATTGACGATGCCGCCGTACATGGTCAATCGCTCATGCAACGTGGCGACGACCGTCGCGTTGTAAAGCCATGATCGGCTGGTCGTCGTGGCTTCTTCGAACCCCGGGATTCTGATCGTCTTGCGGTAGATCGTCCTCTGGAGTCCGCCGTTCGCTTCGAGGAACTTTCCCCAGCGCCCCCTGTAAGCGACGCCGCCGGAAAACTGCCGCAGTTCATATCTGGACTGCTCCTGGAACGAGAATTCCGGCTGGGGCACATCGCGTTCCTCGTTCAACACGACCGGGCCCAGGTCGATCTCATCGGAGCCATCGTAGGCCCGACGCTTGTGCCTGCCCCGAACGCTGAACTGAATCCGGTGCGCTTTCGAATCCCGGCCGAAGGCATGGCTCATCCTCGCTTCGCCGCTGGTCGCCTGGTAGATGCTCGGCGGATCGATGATCGCGATCTGCCTGCCGCGACCTGCTTCGTCGATGCCCACGTAGAGATTGGCGGCATCGGTTTCCGTATCGATGGTGGATCTGAAAACACCGGCCTGCACGGCGGTGGCCGGGCTCATCGCGTAATTCGCGACGATTCCGACGACTTCGGAGCTGCCGTTGTAGTCCAGCCAGGAGGGTCCACGGAATTTCCGACGCTCGATCCTGGGCGGCAGGAAGTTTCCCGCTGTCGAATACAGCGCGCCGGTATCGTCGTCCCGCACTCTCGCGTGCTGCCAGAACGGCTGGATGGTCACCGCTTCCGAAGGCTGCCATTTCGCAGTGACGGCGCCGATGGTTTGGACGTTGTTCGTGCCGTTCCGGAACTCGTTCCGGTATGCACCGAACGCTCCGGACAGGGCCAACGTCTCGCCGAGAGGTTGGTCCCGATCGATCTGCATGCTCGCTCCGCCCCAGGCATCGACGGTCGCGGTGAAGGAGTTCGCCACGACATTCTTGGGATCGAGCAACGTGTAGTCGACGATGCCCGTCGGCGCAGGGAAGGGATCGCCGACGGCGGAAAGTCCGACGCGAATGGTGGTCGATTCGCGCATCATCGGCGACAAGGGATAGATATGATCGAAGTACAGGGAATTGATGCGTACGTTGCCCGCGGCGATCGCGGAGAAACCTCGGACGCTGCCTGCGGTGTAAATGCCGATCGATTCCCTGCCGACGCTGGTCCCGAATGCATCGCCTGCCTGCGTGATCGCGTTGCCCGCGTTGCGTCCGGCAGTCTCCGCGGTTCTCTTGCAGCGCCCGGTTGCAGGCGGGCCGGCAGGCGTCGTTGTCGTGTGAGCGACCGTGGCAGGGCTCTCTTCGACGCATTCGTCCTTGTCCGAGCCCGCGAACGCGGGCGAAGATCCGAGCGCGCTCAGTGCCAGCAGCGCGGCGGCGATAGATGGATGGATGCGGCGCGCGTTCGCGAAGGTGCTTGCGCGATGGTCCGGCCACCGCGGTGACGCCGCCGCCTGCGAGTCCGTCGCCCTGCGCCATTCCGGTTTGGTCGACGCTCGCGAAAGAAGCAGGGCCGGATCATTCGCCGGAGATGCGCCGGCGGATCGATGCGGTGTCCCCCAAAACAAGGTATTCCCGGCAGGTCCGACCGGAGTTGGGGTAGCGCAAGGACGCCCGATCACATCCCGCTCGGGGACATCGAAAAACTCCGCGGCCATCGACTGCATCCTTGACTTTCTTTCCTGATCGGCGAATCCATGGCCCGTGCGCTCACATGACCCGTGCATCGGCAATCGGCACGTTGCGGCGGAACGATCTGCCGTCGCGGCTCATGTCGCAGGGGTACCCGCGGAACGGAACGTTGGCGACCATTCCATTGCAGTCATCGCCTGCCGTTCTTTGTGTACTGCTCTGGCCAATGCTATGTTGAGAACGCGTCCGGCACAGTACCCGAATCCCGCTCGATGCCGCAAGAGGACGTTCCGGCGTGGCGCATGCCCGCGACGGATCAAGCCAACATCCACAGGCAGGCGACAACGGGAATGCAAACCATAATTCTCGCCGGCAAGAGCGGCCAGCATGCGACCGTCGTGACCGAGGCCGCGAAGCTGTCGGGAAAATCCGTCAAGGGATTTCTCGCCATCGACGATGACATGATTTCGATCATCCCGGACTGCGCCAGCCTTGGAAAACTCTCGGAATTTCCGCTCGAAGAATTCCGGAACCATGCGTTCGTGGTGGCGTGTGGTTCGAACCAGCAGCGAAAGCGGATCGTCGAACTGATCCTCTTGCGGGGCGGCAGGCTCGAATCGGTCGTTCATCCCTCGGCGATCATCTCTCCCAGCGCGACGATAGGCAGTGGAAGCATGATCCTGGCCGGGGCGGTCGTAGGCCCTTTGGCGGTTCTGGGGCTTTCCTGCATCGTGAATCACTGCGCTTCCGTCGACCATCACTGCAGGCTCGGCGACTACGTGAACGTGTCGCCCGGAGCGAGACTCGGCGGGGCCGTGGAACTCGACGATGAGGTCTTCCTGGGCCTGAACGCTTCGATTCTTCCCGGAACGTCCGTCGGCGCGAAATCCACGATCGGCGCCGGCGCGGTCGTGCTGTCGGATGTGCTCCCCTCGTCAACCATGGTGGGTGTGCCGGCAGTGCCTGTTGCCGGACGTCCATGAGGCGACTGTCGAACTAAGGGGCGGCGCGTCGCCCCGCCCGTCCGAAACCGTGCCCACGGCGACTGCGGATCATGCCGCGTATGTCCCGTACACTTTCTCGAAGGCTTCGATATTGAAATCCATCTGTCGGGGCGTATACACCGGATGGACCGGGAATGCGATCGTCGCTTCGCCCAGTTCTCTGGCTTTCGGGCAGAACACGCTGCCATAGTCGATCTGTCGCGCATTGGGATCGTTGAACGGATAGGCGAGCTTTCCGAACCCCATTTTTTTCCTGAACGCGTCCTGGTCGTAGACTTCCGGCCAAGGCACCGTATGCACCGAGACGCCTTCGGCACGCATCGCGCGAGCGAACTGTGCGGCGGGAACCCGGATCGCCTCCAGGTTCAGAACGAAGGGCGCCCACCAGTAAGCGTTCCGTCGCCGATCCGTGTCGAGAGGGACGTCGCGAATCGCGGGATGGCCGGCCAGCGCCTTCGAAAGTTGATTTCCGTTGCGCCTGCGCTCGACGATGTTCCACGATTCGAATCGGTCCAGTTCGACCATGCCGATCGCGGACTGCATTTCGGTCATGCGGTAGTTGTAGCCGACCCGTTCGTGGATGTAATTCAGCATCGCGCCACGTTCGAACATCTCGAGCCTCTGTTCCGGCTCGTAGCCCAGATCCCTGAAGGACCGGCACATCCACGCGTGCCCATTCTCGCGCACGGTCACGGCCCCGCCTTCGCCTCCGGTCGTGAAATGCTTGCTCTGGCAGAAGCTGAAACACCCGGCATCGCCCAGCGTTCCCAGCTTCTTCCCGTCGTACTCGCCGCCGAGCGACTGCGCGCAATCCTCGACGACGGCAAGTCCATGTCGCCGGGCGAGTTCGAGGATCGGCGCCATGTCGCAGGCGATGCCGAAGATATGAACGACGAGAATCGCCTTGGTCCTGGCGGTGATGAGGCGTTCGATTCCGTACGGATCGATCGTATGGGACGCGTCGATATCCGCGAAGACCGGCTGCGCACCGGCCTGCAGGATCGAGAATGCGGTCGCGATGAAGGTGTACGAAGGACAGATGACTTCGTCACCCGGTCCGATCCCGAGGGCATAGAGCGCGGTATGCAGCGCCGATGTGCCATTGGTCGTACTGATGGCGTATGGGCTTCCGCAGTACTCCGCGAATTTGAGTTCGAACTCCCTGCCGGTACGCCCGGTCCAGTAGTTGACCTTGCCCGAAGCGAGTATTTCCGAAACCTTGTCGATGGCTTCCGGCGCGAACTGGGGCCATTGCGGCAGTGGCTCGGAGCACACCTTCTCGCCGCCGTCGATTGCCAACTTCATCAAAAATCCTTTTTCTCTTGTTGGTGCGGTGCGTGCGTGTCGCACGCCGGGTCCATTGTCCTCCGGGAAGTGTAGTCGGGCGGTGCTTCACCGGGCAATCGCGAGCCGAGCCGGCTGCGTCCCGCTCCGTCTGGCCCTGTGCCCCGTGCTCGCTTTTTCGTCCATTGACGATCGGTGTACGCTTTCGCGGGAGATCGTGATGTGCAGACGCAGTGGGCACGTCGAAGCGCACGTTCGAAACGCAAGCGTTGCGGTGCATTGCGGCTCTCGTTGCGTCGGCCCAGGTCGAACGGCGATGTCGGGCGAATGCCGATATCGCCGGCTGCGTGCAGACGACCCCAACGACCTCGTCAGCATCCTGGCCACCTCGAAGCATCGACGATGCGGGATTCAGAGGGCGCGCAATCGGCGAAATTCCTGACAGGGTCGCGGAGCGTGGTTGTCTTGATCCATCCGGCAGGTCCGAAACGCCGAGCTGTCCGAGCGCCGTCGCCGCACATGGGCTTCCCCGCCTCCGTGGCCATCCCGGCGACCGCATCTCAAGAACGCGGCCGAGTGAAGAGCCTCGGAAGGCACGTCACCGTATGGGAAAGATCACGCTTGCGCCGCATGTGAGGCAGGGTTGCGGCCCCTCGGGCGCTCTGCGCATGGGTCAGGCATCCCCGCAAAGGGGAATTCCGGAAAATGGCGCGCCTGGAGGGATTCGAACCCCCGACCAACGGCTTCGGAAGCCGCTACTCTATCCGGCTGAGCTACAGGCGCGTGCCGCCTATTCTCCCCGATTCGGGCGGGCGGCGCGAGCTTTCCGCGCGGCGACCCCGGACCCACGACCGGACCGATGAGCGAAACCTCCGACATTTCCGCTGAAATTCCCGTCTGGCGCGAGCGTCTGCGCCAGTACTGGGCGCTGGTGCGCGGCGACCGGCCGATCGGCTGGCTGCTGCTGCTGTGGCCGACCTGGTGGGGCCTGTGGCTGGCCGCGGAGGGCGTGCCGCCGTGGTGGACGCTGGTGGTGTTCTCGCTGGGCGTGTGGTTGACGCGTTCGGCCGGCTGCGTGATCAACGACTACGCCGATCGCTGGCTGGACCCGCTGGTCGAGCGCACCCGGGGGCGGCCGCTGGCCACCGGCGCGGTGCGCGGCCGCGAGGCGCTGGCGGTGTTCGCGGTGCTGATGCTGGTCGCGTTCGCGCTGGTGTCGACGATGAACCGGCTGACGATCCTGATGAGCGTGGTCGGCGTGTTCCTGGCCGCCAGCTATCCCTACCTCAAGCGCTACACCTATCTGCCGCAGGTCTATCTCGGGCTGGCGTTCGGCTGGGGCATCCCGATGGGTTTCGCGGCGATCCGCGGCGAGGTGCCGGCGATCGCCTGGGTGCTGTACCTCGCCAACATCTTCTGGACCACCGGCTACGACACCTGGTACGCGATGGTCGATCGCGAGGACGACCTGCGCGCGGGTTCGAAGTCGACCGCGATCCTGTTCGGCGATCTCGATCTGGTCGCGCTCGGGGTGCTGTACGCGCTGTTCTTCGCCGGTCTGGCGCTGATCGGCCGGCAGATGGCGCTGGGTGCGGCGTACTGGGCGGGGCTCGGCGTCGCCGGTCTGTTGGTCGGTTACCAGTTCGCCATCGGCCGCAGCCGTGCGCGCGACGCCTGCTTCCGCGCGTTCCTCAACAACCATTGGGTGGGGATGGCGGTGTTCGTCGGTCTTGCGGTGGCGTTCTGGACGAAGGGCTGAGGCCGGAGCGACCGGACATGTCACCGGAGCCCCTGCGGGAGCGACGGATTGCAGGCCTTCAACAGTCGAAGGCTGGTCAACACTTGCCGCGGACGGTCGCGACTTCCGTCGCTCCCACAGGGGTTGCCCCCGACATCTCCGGGCCTGAAGGTCTTCCCGCGACGTTGCGGCGGACCGGTGTCCTCGCCCGCGGGGGCGTCCACCGCGGCGATCCGCCCGCCCAGGGAAACGCGGTTGCTGCGGCCAATGGCAGGGTCAGGCTGGCGGCGAGCGGGGTCCGGCAGCGGCCGGGATGGGGCCGCCAAAGGCGACAATTTCCACCCGTTTGTGTGTCCATGACGCTGATTTGAACGGGTTTTTGCATGAATACGTATGCAGGCACCTTCCCCCCGTCCGGCCACCGACTACCATCGCGGCTGCATGCCGGGGACAGGCTGGACTCCGGACATGCCGGGAACTGCGGAACCTCGCCTCAGACGGGAATCGCGCATGGACCTGCCAACGAATTCCAGTTGCTGTGGAGGGGATCCATGCAGCCTTTGAAGCGAAACCTGTTGAGCGTGGCGCTGGCTTCGGCCACGCTGATGCTGGCCAACAGCGCCTATGCGCAGTCGGCCGACCAGAACCAAACCCAAGCCGAAGACATCGATGAGATCAAGGTCGTCGGCATCCGTCGCAGTATCGAAGAGTCGACCGACACCAAGCGCGAATCGACGTCGATCGTCGAAGCGATCTCGTCCGAAGACATCGGCAAGCTGCCCGACACCTCGATCGCCGACTCGCTCGCCCGCCTGCCCGGTCTGACCGCGCAGCGCTTCGGCGGCCGTCCGCAGGAAATCAACATCCGCGGCTTCGCCGGCGACTTCTCGACCACCACGCTCAACGGTCGCGAGCAGGTCAGCCTCGGCAACAACCGCGGCGTCGAGTTCGACCAGTACCCGTCGGAACTCGTCAGCCAGGTGCTCGTCTACAAGACCGTCGATGCGCAGCTCGTCGGCCAGGGCCTCTCCGGCACCGTCGACCTGAAGACCGTGCGTCCGCTGGCCTTCGGCAAGCGCGCCTTCGCCGCCAACGTCCGCGGCGACATGAACAAGGTCGGCGACGAGAAGGAGAACGGCTACCGCTACAGCTTCTCCTACATCGACCAGTTCGCCGACAACACCGTCGGCATCGCCCTCGGCTATGCCCACCTCAACAACCCCGGCCAGGCCAAGCAGTTCGGCGACACCTGGGGTTACGACGGCGGCGGCCTGTTCGGCGGCGGCAAGCTCTACGATCTCGCCGACGACAACGAGCGCGACGGCCTGATGGGCGTGCTCGAATTCCGCCCGAACGAGAACTACCACACCGTCCTCGACATCTTCTATTCGAAGTTCGACCGCGAACAGCAGAAGCGCGGCATGGAATTCGCCGGTGCCTTCGGCGGCACGGTGCAGCCGGGCAGCACGCCGGCCAACACTTCGTTCACCGGCATCAACCCGGTGATCCGCAACGATTTCAACGCCACCTACGACGATCTGTTCGCGATCGGCTGGAAGCACGAACTCCGCCTGAGCGAACACTGGACCGCCACCGCAGACATCGGCTATTCCGATGCGAAGCGCAAGGAGCGGATCCTCGAGACCTACGCGGGCGTCGATCCGGCGCTGGCGCGCGATACGCTCAACGTCGTGTTCGATCCGGACGGCTTCTTCCGTCACGACTTCGGTTACGACTACGGCGACCCGAACATCCTCCGTCTCGGCGATGCCGGCGGCTGGGGCCAGGACGGTTACATCAAGGACTTCGAGGTCAACGACAGCCTGACTTCGTTCCGCCTCGACTTCGAGCGCAGCTTCGACGACGGCTGGTTCAGCAGTCTCGAATTCGGCGCCAACCTGACCGACCGCACCAAGAGCCGCGCTTCGAACGAAGCCTTCCTGGACCTCACCCAGTGCCTCGGCGGCATCTCGCCGGCCTGCCCGGACGGTTTCTCGCAGCCGATGCCGACCAATCTGCGCACGAGCTCGGCCTTCAACGCCTACGGCGTCGGTTCGATCTACGGCTACGACGCCATCCGCGCCTACGAGACGCTGTACACGCGTCGCGGCAACGTCAACGGCGACATCTCGAACAAGAACTGGGAAGTCAACGAGCAGGTCACCACCGCCTACGTCCAGGCCAACATCAACACCGAGATCGGTTCGATCCCGGTCAAGGGCAACATCGGCTTCCAGGCGGTCAGCGTCGATCAGAGTTCGAGGGGTCAGGAAACCTTCCCGGGCAACGGCGCCGGCAACACCATCGAAGACGGCATCGCGTATACCGACTTCCTGCCCAGCCTCAACCTGTCCTTCGATCTGCCGTGGGATCAGGTCGTGCGCGTCGGCGCCGGTCGCCAGGTGGCCCGTCCGCGCATGGATGACCTGCGCGCCAACAACAACATCGGTGTCGATCGCGCCCGCGCCTTCAATCCGATCACGGGCGCACCGAACACCGTCGATCCGGTGACCGGCCAGCTCGTGCCGTGGTGGACCCGCGACGGCGGCAATCCCAAGCTCAAGCCGTGGGAAGCCAACGCCTACGACGTGTCGTACGAGAAGTATTTCGGCGGCAGCAAGGGCTACGTGAGCGTCGCCTACTTCTACAAGGACCTGCGGACCTACATCTACAACCAGGCCACCCTGTTCGACATCAACGACACCTCGCTGGATCCGTCGGACTATCCGGCCAACCCGCCGCCGAACTCGGTCGGTGTCTTCAACCGCCCCGCCAATGGCGAAGGCGGCACCATCAAGGGCTACGAACTGGCCGTGTCGGTGCCGCTGGACGTGCTGTGGGAGCCGCTGCTGGGCTTCGGCATCCAGGCCAACTATTCGGACACCAAGAGCAGCGTGCAGCCGCTCGGCCCGAATTCGCCGGACGAGCCGATGCCGGGCCTGTCGAAGTACATCTCGAACATCACCGCCTACTACGAGCGCTTCGGCTTCTCGGCGCGCGTCAGCCAGCGTCACCGCTCGGCGTTCGTGGGTGAAGTGCAGGGCTTCGGCGGCGACCGCACCCGTCGCACCTTCGAAGGCGAGACCGTCACCGACGTCCAGCTGGGCTACACCTTCCAGTCGGGCCCGCTCGAGAATCTCGGCATCCTGCTGCAGGTCAACAACCTGGAGAACGAACCCTTCCGTTCGTCCTTCGGCGGCAACAACGCCCAGCCGCGCGAGTACTTCGAATACGGCCGCACCTACCTGTTCGGCGTGAACTACCGCTTCTAAGCAACACTCTCGACAGGCGAGCTTGGCCCTTGTCCGGTTTCCCCCCGGGCAAGGGCCTTTTCTTTGGTGGCGCCAGGTCGCGACGCATGTCGCGGTTCCGCGCGCTTGGCCGACGCTAGACTCGCCCGATCTTCCCGATGGATGCCGCATGCGCCAGCCGCGCGATCGATCCGCAACCAGGCGCCATCGAGCCCGGTGGGCATCGCTGCTGATCGTCGCCGCATGTCTTCCGGTGGCCCGCGCCGCCGACGGCGATGCCACATCGCAACTCATCGACCGCATCTTCGACTACCGCGCGCAGAACGGGCTGCCGGCGATTCCGCTGTCCGATGCCATGACCCGGGTCGCGCGCGCGCATGTCGCCGACCTCGAACGCCATCCGCCGCAGGGCCGCTGCACTGCCCACAGCTGGTCGACCAACGGACCGTGGTCGGCCTGCTGCTACACCCCGGAACACGACGAAGCGCGCTGCATGTGGGACAAGCCGCGCGAGATCACCCGCGGCGCCTACGCCGGCGAAGGCTTCGAGATCGTCTGCCGGAACGCAGACGGCATGACCGCGGACGCCGCGATGGACTGCTGGCGGAACAGCCGCCTGCACCACGGCGTCCTGCTCAACCGCGGTCCCTGGCGCGACACGCCGTGGCGCGCGCTGGGCGTGAGCGTGTCGCGGCACTACGCGGTGATCTGGCTGGGGCAGGTGGCGGAGGGCTGAGCGGTGGCAATGCGGCATCAGGGCGAGGCACGACACATGCGCCCTGCAATCCGTTTCCCTTGCGATACAGGGCATGCAACCCATGGTTGCGCGTCCTGCGGTATGCCTCCCCATGCCGCTTATTCATCGACAAAATAAATCGAATAATCAATTTCGATTGTTGTCGACGCCGATACGCATGCCTGGCTGCACGGAGGCCGCGATTCACCCTGCGCCTGCCGATGGCGGATGCCGGAAAGCGATTGACACGCGTCGCGCGCGGGCAGCAGACTCGAAACACGCTTCGGATCGAAGCGCGGCCGTTCCACAGGGGGAATGCCGCATGGCCAGGGTGGGCGCGGAAGCGTCGACGCGCAAGGCGTCATCGAAACGCAATCCCGCGGTGCAGGCAATCGCTGCGACACTCGCGCTGTGCCTCACCGGCCCCGTTGCCGCGCACGGCGGCGGACTCGACAAACACGGCTGCCACAACGACCGCAAACGTGGCGGCTACCACTGCCATCGCGGTGGCGCCGCGCCAGCATCCCGCGATGCGCCAAGCGCCTACGACTTCTCGCCAGCGCGACCCGCGCCCGCACGCGCCGCGCCGGGATCGCGCGCATTCGCGAACTGCAGCGAAGCGCGCGCCGCCGGCGCAGCGCCCGTGCGTCGCGGCGACCCCGGCTACGGACCGCATCTGGATCGCGATGGCGATGGCGTGGGGTGTGAGCCGAGGAGGCGATGACGTGGGTTGATGCCGCGTAGGTGCCATCACGGAATCGAGGTGTGTCGGGTGCTTCATGCATCGCGTCATCGCCGTGCATCGAGGCTCGGTGTCGCTCCGATTGCCGTGCCTGACAGCCGAAGGTATCGTCTGCCGTCATCCCCTCTCGAAGCACCTCACCGATGCCCTCGTCGCCCATCCCCGCATCCGTCGATCTGGACGCATTGATCCAGGCGCTCGATTGGGCGTCGGATACGTCGGGGCTCGGCAACGTGGCGTTCGTGTCGCGCGAGACCGGGCAGGTCTTCCTGACCTCAGACGAGGATTTCGGCGATGCCCCCAATGCGGCGTTGCCGTCGGATCTCGACGACGTGGCGAGATACGCGATCGTGCCGACGCGGCACGATCTGCGCCTGGGCAAGCGGCTTGCGGTGCGGTTCGTGCAGGCGTCGTTGCCGGCGCGGCTTGAGGACACCTACGAGATGTTCGCGTCGCGCGGCGCGCTTGCGCGGTTCACGGCGATGCTGGACAGCGAACAGGCGCTGGATGCGTGGCTCGCGTTCGAGGCCGAGGCGATCGAACGCGCGCTGCGCGAATGGGCGGACATGGAAATGTTCGTGCTCGCGCCGGGCGGACGCAGGCACTGACGCAGGCGGTTGAACGTATCGACGCAGAGACGGTCCGGCCTGCGGATGCCCGCCGACGTCAGCCGCGCAGCGCGGCGGCGGCCCGGGCGAGATCGCCGATCGTGCGCCAGTCCTTCGCCTTCAACGCGTCGCCCGGCACCATCCACGATCCACCGACGGTGATCACGTTCGGCAGCGCGAGATAGGACGGCGCCTTCGCGGCGTCGATGCCGCCGGTGGGGCAGAACTTCACCTGCGCGAACGGACCGGCGAAGCCCTTGAGCGCGGGAATGCCGCCGCTGGACTCGGCGGGGAAGAACTTGAAGCGGGTCCAGCCGTGCTCGAGACCGCGCATCAGTTCGCTGGCGGTGGCGATGCCGGGCAGCAGCGGAATGTCGGCCTGTTTCGCCGCGGTGTAGAGCGTGTCGGTGCCGCCGGGCGAGATCGCGAACGCTGCGCCCGCCGCTTCGACCGCGGCGAGATCGGCGGTGGTGAGGACGGTGCCGGCGCCGACGATCGCGCCGGGGACGGTGCGCATGCGGCGGATGACCTCGAGCGCGACCGGCGTGCGCAGGGTGATCTCGAGGACCGGCAGGCCGGCGGCGACCAGGGTTTCGGCGAGCGGAATCGCGTCGTCGACATCGGCGACGGCCAGCACCGGCACCACCGGCGCCTGGCGGAGGATGTCGTCGATGCGTTGCAGGGTGTCGGGCGTCATCGTGCGGCATCTCATCGTGATGTTTCTGAAGCGAGGTCGGCGCGCAGCGCCATGGCGGCGCCGAGCAGGCCCGGGCCGGTGTGGGTGATCACGCGGATGTTGACCGATTCGAGATACGCGGCAAAGCGGCCCTTGGCGAGGAAGCGTTCGCGGAAGGCGCTGCTGCGCAGGAACGGCACGAAGCGCGGGACGATGCCGCCGGCGATCATCACCGTGCGCGAGCCGTGGATCAGCGCGGCGTCGCCGGCGACGCTGCCGAGCACCGCGCAGAAGCGCGCGAGCGTGCGGCGTGCGGCGAGGTCGTGGCCTTCCAGCGCGGCGATCACGATGTCGGCCGGTTCGCGCAGCGCCTCGTGCTGGCCTGTGGCGTGATCGACCGCGCCGCGCAGCACCGCGTCGATATGCGACAGGCCGCTGCCGCAGAGCAGGCGTTCGTTGGAGACGCGGCCGAAGCGCGCGGTGAACCAGCGCGCGATGTTGAGCTCCTCGTCGCCCAGCGGCGCGAAGCTGACGTGACCGCCTTCGGTTTCGACCACCTGCCAGCGGCCGGCGCCGCCGACCAGCATCGCCACGCCGAGGCCGGTGCCCGGGCCGAGCACGGTGATCGGGCCGTGCAGGGTCGGTTCGTCGCCGCCGTGGATCGCGATCTGTTCGTTCGCGTGCAGCGCGGGCACCGACCACGCCACCGCGCCGAAATCGTTGAGCACGTGCAGCGTGTCCAGCGCGAGCGCGCGCTGCAGTTCGCTGCGCGTGAACGACCAGGCGCGGTTGGTGAGCCGGATCTCCTCGCCGTTGACCGGGCTGGCGACCGCGATCGCGGCGTGATGCGGTTTGGCGCCGACGCCGTCGAGATAGTGTTCGGCCGCGTGCTGGAGGCTGGCGAACTGCGAGGCATCGAGGCTGCGCGGTTCCAGCACCTGCGCGGTGGCCGCGGACAGGTCGGTCAGCGCGAAGCGCGCGTTGGTGCCGCCGATGTCGGCGATCAGCGCGAGCGGGGAAGCGGTCACGGTGTCTTTCATCGCTCGGCGGCCCTCAGCGGTGCGCGTGCAGCGTGTCGTCGGTGAACAGGCTGCACGCGCCTTCCTCGGCGGTGCCGACGTTCGCGCGCATCAGGCCGAACAGCTCGCGGCCGACGCCGTGGGCGTTGCCGGACAGATCGGAGATCGACGACGCTCGCGCCACCCATTCCGCGTCGGCCACGTCGGCCTGCATGACGCCGGCTTCGGCGTCGATGCGGATCGGATCGCCGTTGCGGACTTTCGCGAGCGCGCCGCCGCAGGCCGCTTCCGGGCTGACGTGGATCGCGGCGAGGACCTTGCCGGACGCTCCCGACATGCGGCCGTCGGTGAGCAGCGCGACGCGCTGGCCGCGATCCTGCAGCACCGAGAGGGTCGGCGTGAGCTTGTGCAGCTCGGGCATGCCGTTCGCGCGCGGGCCCTGGCCGCGGATCACCGCGACGAAGTCTCCGCTCAGCGCGCCGGCCTTGAACGCATCGAGCAGCGCGTCCTGCGAGTCGAACACCTTCGCCGGTGCGGCGATCGCACGATGTTCGGGCGCGACCGCGGAGATCTTCACCACTGCGCGGCCGAGATTTCCCTGCAGGCGGCGCAGGCCGCCTTCGCGATCGAAGGGTTCGGCCACGCCGCGCACGATCGCGGTGTCGCCCGATTGTGTCGGCGGTGCGCGCCAGACCAGCGACGTGCCGTCGAGCGCGGGCGACTGCGCCTGCTGGCGCAGGTCGCCGCCGTGCACGCAGCGGATGTCGGCGTGCATCAGGCCGGCGTCGATGAGCTCGCGGATGATGAAGCCCAGTCCGCCGGCGGCGTGGAAGTGGTTCACGTCGGCGCTGCCGTTCGGATACACGCGCGCCAGCAGCGGCGTGGCCTGCGACAGCTCGTCGAGATCGTCCCAGTCGATGATCAGGCCCGCGGCGCGCGCGATCGCGACCAGATGCAGCGCATGATTGGTCGAACCGCCGGTGGCGGCGAGGCCGACCATCGCGTTGACGATGGCCTTCTCGTCCACCGTCCTGCCGATCGGGCGATAGTCGTCGCCGAGGTGGGTGATGCGCAGCGCCTGCTCGGTCGCGGCCACGGTCAGCGCGTCGCGCAGCGGCGTGTTCGGATTGACGAAGGCGGTGCCCGGCATGTGCAGGCCCATCACTTCCATCAGCATCTGGTTGGAATTCGCGGTGCCGTAGAACGTGCAGGTGCCGGCGCCGTGATACGAGGCGGATTCTGCTTCCAGCAGTTCGTCGCGGCTGGCCTTGCCTTCCGCATAACGCTGCCGCACCGCGGCCTTTTCCTTGTTCGGCAGGCCGGAGGGCATCGGCCCGGCGGGCACGAAGATCACCGGCAGATGGCCGAAACTCAGCGCGCCGATCAGCAGGCCGGGCACGATCTTGTCGCACACGCCGAGCATCAGCGCGGCGTCGAACATCTCGTGCGACAGCGCCACCGCGGTGGACAGCGCCACGGTGTCGCGCGAGAACAGCGACAGCTCCATGCCGGTGCGGCCCTGGGTCACGCCGTCGCACATCGCCGGCACGCCGCCGGCGACCTGCGCGCTGCCGCCGGCGTTGCGCGCGGCCATCCGGATCAGGGTCGGATACTGCTCCATCGGCTGATGCGCCGAGAGCATGTCGTTGTAGGCGGTGACGATGCCGATGTTGCCGCCAGCGCCGGTTTTCAACATCGGCTTGTCGCTGCCGGACGCGGCGAAAGCGTGGGCGAGATTGCCGCAGCCCAAGTGGCGGCGCGTCGGGCCCTGCGGCCGCGCGGCGTCGACGCGCGCGAGATAGGTCTCGCGGGTGCGCCGGCTCTTGTCCGCGATGCGCGCGGTGACGCGTTCGACGACGGGGTGCAGGCTCATGACAGCGTGCTCATCAGGGGCTCCAGTGGATGTGCACCGTGGCATCCGGCGCATGCAGCAGCGCGGAGATCGGCATCCGCAGCGGGTCGTGCGTCGCCTGCGCGGCGCGCAGCACCTCGCGCTTGCGCTCGCTGGTGACGATCAGGTGCAGGCCGCGCGCGCGCAACAGCCGCGCGAGGCCCAGGGTGATGCGCGGGAACGGCGCTTCCGGCGGCAGCGGATCGGGGACGACGAGAAACGCATCCTCGCGCGCGTCCATCGCCATCGCCGCGGGCAGCGCCTCCACGCCGGGGAACAGCGAAGCGGTATGCGCGTCTTCGCCCATGCCCAGCACCACCGCGTCGAAGGCGTCGCGATGCCGCGCGAGCATGTCGCGCGCGTGCCGCAGCGACGCCTGCGCGTCGCCGTCGGCGATGGTCAGCGCTTCGATCCGCAGGCCTTCGGCCGCGGCGAAGGCCTCGCGCAGCGCGGCGACGTTGCTGGCGGCGTGCGCATGCGCGACGCAGCGATCGTCGCCGGGCATCGCGACGACGTTCGACCACGAGATCGTCTCGGCGGCGAGCGCGCGATAGATCGGGAACGGGGTCCTGCCGCCGGCCAGCGCCAGCAGCGCGCGACCACGCGCACGCAGCGCGTCGGCGCAGGCCGCGTGCAGATGTCCGGCCACCGCCTCGGTCAGGGCGGCGGTGTCGGCGTAGTCGTGTTCGATCCAGGCCATCGCCGTCGTCTCACTCGCGCCAGCTGTGGCCGTGGCGTTCGGTCATCGCGACCGCCGCGTTCGGGCCCCAGGTGCCGGCGGCATACGCCTTCGGTGCGCTGCCGGCGTGGTTCCAGCCGTCGAGGATCGCATCGACCCACTGCCATGCCGCCTCGGTTTCGTCGCGACGCACGAACAGGGTGCCGTTGCCTTCGATCGCGTCGAGATACAGGCGTTCGTAGGCGAGCCGGCGGCGCTCGTGCGCGAAGCGCTCGTCGAGATCCAGATCCAGCGACACCTGCGACAGGCGCAGGCCGCTGCGGTCGAGGCCGGGCGTCTTGTGCATCAGCTGCAGTTCGATGCGTTCTTCCGGCTGCAGTTTGATGATCAGCGCGTTCGGCTGGCTGGCGGCGCCGCCGCGGGCGAAGATCGAGTGCGGCACTTCGCGGAACTGCAGGTAGATTTCCGTGCAGCGGTTCGGCATGCGCTTGCCGGTGCGCAGATAGAACGGCACGCCCGACCAGCGCCAGTTGTCGATGTGCGCGCGCATCGCGACGAAGGTTTCGGTGCGGCTGGCGCGGCCGAGCTCGTCGAGGTAGCCCGGCACCGCCTTGCCGCCGATCGCGCCGGCGGTGTACTGGCCGGCGACGGTTTCCATGGCGACCTCGGCGCGGCCGATCGGGCGCAGCGAACGCAGCACCTTGATCTTCTCGTTGCGCACCGCGGTCGGCTCGAACTGCGACGGCGGCTCCATCGCGGTCAGGCACACCAGTTGCAGCAGATGGTTCTGCAGCATGTCGCGGATCGCGCCGGAATGGTCGTAGTAATCGCCGCGGCCTTCGACGCCGACGGTCTCGGCCACGGTGATCTGCACCTGTTCGATGTGGCGCGCGTTCCACAGCGGCTCGAACAGCGCATTGCCGAAGCGCAGCGCCAGCAGGTTCTGCACGCCTTCCTTGCCGAGGTAATGATCGACGCGGTAGACGCGGTCTTCGTCGAAGCTGCGGGTGACGCCGTCGTTGATCGCGATGGCTTCGGCCAGATCGTGGCCGATGGGCTTTTCCAGCATCACCCGGGTGCCGGGGCCGGCCAGACCGTGGCGGGCCAGGGCCGCGCAGGCCTGTTCGTAGAACTTCGGCGAGGTGCTGAGGTGATAGACGATGTCGCCGCTGCGCAGGCCCCGGATGCGCTCGGCCAGCGCGGCGACGGACGCGTCGTCGTCGAGCGAGGCCGGCTGGTAATGCACCCGCGCCAGCAGCGCCTGCAGGGTCGCGTCGTTGCGCTGTTCCGCCGGCACGAAGCGGGCGATGGCGTCGGCGACGAGGGTGCGGAACGCGTCGTCGTCGAGCGTGCTGCGCGCGGTGCCGAGGATCCGCATCGACGCCGGCAGCAGCCCGTCCCCCTGCAGCCCGTACAGCGAGGGCAGGAGCATGCGCTGGGCGAGATCGCCGGTGGCGCCGAAGATGGTCAACAGCGAAGCGGGGGATGTGGTCACAGCGGGGTCCGTCGTGGAGAACCTGCAAGCGTAATCCGGAAGTATGGCGGAAAAGCATGCATACGTTTGCATGCCGCCATGCGCGGGCGTATGCGGTGTGCTGTGTGCGTTTCGTAAATGCGCGCTCCGGAACTGCGTGTTCCAGAACTGCGCGCTTCACGAGGAGATGTTTAGGGAATGCATGCCTCAGGCGTGCGTGTTTCAGAAACATGCGGCCCGGCGCGCCATCCTGTGCGCGCCGTTCAGGACAGCCGCGCTCCGCATGCGCGCAACGGCCCGGACTGGCCGGGCCGTTGCGTGTCCCGTGCGCCGTTGCCGGCGCCGGTCAGAAGCCGAAGCCGAAGTTCACGCCGATCACGCGCGGCGGCAGGTACTGCGACAGATAGATGAAGTTGCCGGGCGAGACCTGGGTGCGGCCGGCGTTGGTCCGGACGCGTCCGTCGGCGACGTTGTCGACGTACAGGTCCATCCACCATTTGCTCTGCGGTGCCTCGTAGCGCAGCGTGAAATCGCCGCGGGCATAGCTTTTCTGCTTGTCGCCGTCGCCGAGGTTGAACGGGCTGAGCCAGCTTTCGGTCTCGTAGTGCGCGCTGATCCGCGGTGTGATCCGGGCGCCGCTGGCGAGATCGAAATCGTGCTCGTAGGCGACATGCAGCTGCGCGTCCGGCGCGTGCGCCAGCTCGTTGCCGGTCACGTCCAGGCAGTTGCCGATGCCCGACGCCGGCGGACATGCGGGCAGGCCCTGGTAGTCGTTGCTGCCGGCGTAGCGCAGGGTGCCGAGTTTTTTCTGGTGCAGCAGCGACAGCACCACCTGCAGGCGATCGTTGTCGGTGAGCCGCGCGTTCAGTTCGGATTCGAATCCCGAGACCTTGGTGCTGCCTTCCACGTTGGAGAAGCCCAGCCCGCGGCTGCCGTCGACGAAGGTGATCGGCGCGGCCAGCTGGAAATCGCGGAAGTCCATGTAGAACAGCGCGTTGTTCCAGGTGATGCGGCCGTCGCGGAAGCTGTTCTTGGTGCCGATCTCGTAACTGGTCAGGGTTTCGTGGTCGTACGGCACGCCGCCGTCCTGCAGGCCGCCGGACTTGTAGCCGGTCGAGACCGAGCCGTAGATCAGGAATTTGTCGGTGATGTCGCCGTCGGCGCGGATCAGCCACGTCGTCTGTTCGTGGTCGTACTCGCCATCGTTGATGCCGCCCACGCCGAAGCCGAAGCCGGTGCCCGGCCCGGGCGTGGTGCCGGTGGAGATCGGCACCTGCGGCACCGCCGGGTTGTATTGCCAGCCCCAGCCGCGACCGCCGTTGTTCTCCTTGTGGTCGTCGGTATAGCGCAGGCCGCCGGTGAGGCGGAAGTCGTCGCTGATGTTCCAGGTGGCCTGGCCGAAGATCGCGGCGGAAGACACTTTCTGCTCGGGCTGGATGAACGATCCCTGCCACGCCACGGTGCCCTGCTGGGTGCCGTTGAAGATCGGGATGTCGAAGCGGATGTCGTTCTCTTCCGCGGCGTAGTACAGGCCGAGGATCCAGTCGATCGTGTTCTCGCCGGCGGTCTTCAGGTTCAGCTCGTGGCTGTGGCTGAAGTAGTTCGAGTAGTTGGTGCGGTCCTGCTGGAAGGTCGCGCCGGTGGAGAAACTGGTGGGCACCTGGGCGCCGCCGTCCTGATCGTAGTCGCTCGATCCGCTGAAATCGCTGATGCCCGCGATGTAGCTGAGGCTCAGATGGTCGTTGATGTCGTAGTCGACGCGGCTGCGCAGCGCGAGCACGTCGCGTTCGAGATGCGGCGCGACGTCGATCAGCGCCGACCAGAACGGCTGGCCCGCGCGCGGCTTCTGCATCAGGTTGGCGTTGGGCGTGCCACGGTCGCGGAAATATTCGACCGACAGGTTCCAGCTCAGCGCGTCGCTGGGCTGCCACAGGCTGCTGATGCGGAACGCGGACTGGTTCTGCGCGTTGTACTTGTCGCCGCTGGTCACGAACAGGTTGGGATTGATCGGCTGGAAATCCGCCGCCGCGCCGCCGCTGGCCAGCCATGCGGCCTGCTGGTCGGCCAGCGAGGGAATCTGTCCGATCGGATCCTGGTAATCGACGTAACCGTCGTGCTGTTCGTGCGCGAACGCCACGCGCAGCGCCCAGGTGTCGGTCATCGGCACGTTGACCGCGGCGCGCGCGCCGAAGCGGTCGTATTCGCCGATGCCGAACTGCACCGTGCCCGAGCTGTCGCCGATCACCGGCCTGGCGGTCTGCATGTTCACCGCGCCGACCGTGGAGTTGCGGCCCCACAGCGTGCCCTGCGGGCCGCGCAGCACTTCCACCGAATCCAGATCCATCAGCAGCGCGGCGGCGCCTTCGGCGCGCGGCGTGTAGATGCCGTCGACGAACAGCGCGACCTCGGGGTCGGCGTATTCGGTCTTGGCGCTGTCGTTGCCGATGCCGCGCAGGGTGAGGGTGATCACGCCATGGTCGCCCTGGGTGGTGGCCTGGAAGCCGGGCACCAGCGAGGTGACGTCCTGGACGGTCATCACGCGTTCCTTGTCGAGCGTGTCGGCGCTGATCGCCGAGATCGCGACGGGCGTGCGCTGCAGCGGCGTGCTGCGCTTGGTGGCGGTGACCACGATCTCGTCGAGTTGCTGATCGCCATCGCCCGTCGAAGGCGCGTCCTGCGCGCCCGCGTGGCCTGCCGCGAGCACGGCGAGGATGGTCGCGGACAGAGTCTTGTACCGGTGTTTCATCGAACGGGTCCTCCCCAGAAGTTTGAGTGTCGCGCAGCGCGTGGGCCCCGGCGTCCGAGGCCACGCGGCGGACACTGCACCCGTGATGGCAGCGCTGTCAACAAAAAAATGACAGCGCAGTCATCCGGGCGTATATTGCCCCCGATCCACCGCGGAACGGCCTGAAATCAGGCGGATTCCGGGCCGTCCGATGTTGCGGCGCAGCAAGCATTCGCGAGGAGGGGAGATGCATCCGGTACGCAGGATCCTGATCGTCGGCGGCGGTACCGCGGGCTGGCTGGCGGCGTGTTACCTGGCGAAGACGCTCAACAGCCGCGCCCCGGGCGCGATCGCGATCTCGCTGGTGGAATCGTCGGACATTCCGGGCGTCGGCGTGGGCGAAGGCACGTTCCCGTCGATCCGCGGCACGCTTTCGGCGATCGGCATCGACGAGGCGCGCTTCCTGCGCACGTGCGGCGCGACCTTCAAGCAGGGGATCCGCTTCGTCGACTGGGTGCGTGCGCCGGGCGGCGACGGCATCGACCACTATTTCCATCCGTTCAACGCGCCGAGCCAGCGACCCGGCGCGCCCGACCCGCTGCCGTACTGGCTGCTGGGCGACGCCGGCGCGGGCGTGCCCTTCGCCGAGGCCGCGACCATGCAGAAGCGCGTCGCCGATGCCGGCCGCGCGCCGAAGCGGATCGGCGATCCCGATTATCAGGGCCGGATGAACTATGCCTACCATTTCGACGCGGGCCGCTTCGCCGCGCTGTTGGCCGAGCACGGGCAATCGCTGGGCGTGCAGCGCACGATCGCGACGGTCGTCCGCGCCGAGCGCGACGAGGCGGGCGACATCGTCGGCGTCGAGACCCGCGAAGCCGGCACCCTGGTCGCGGATCTCTACATCGACTGCACCGGCTTCCGCGCGGCGCTGATCGGCGAAGCGATGGGCGAGCCGCTGCGCAGCGTGCGCGACACGCTGTTCGTGGACCGTGCGCTGGCGATGCAGGTGCCGGACGACCGTGCCGATGCGCCGCTGCCCGCCTGCACGATTTCGACCGCGCACGAGGCCGGGTGGACCTGGGACATCGCGCTGCAGGCGCGTCGCGGCGTGGGTTACGTGTATTCCAGCCGGCACAGCGACGATGCGCGCGCCGAAGCCGTCCTGCGGCGTTACATCGGCCCGCGGGCGGACGCGCTCACGCCGCGGCTGCTCACCTTCGACGCCGGCTGGCGCCCGGTGCAATGGAAGCGCAACTGCGTCGCCATCGGGCTCGCCGCGGGTTTCCTCGAACCGCTGGAATCCACCGGGATCGGCCTGATCGAGATCGCGACCTATCTCGTGGCGCATCTGTTGCCGCCCGACGGCGATTTCGCCCGGATCGCCCCACGCTTCAACGAGGCGATGAACGCGCGCTACGCGCGGATCGTCGATTTCCTCAAGCTGCACTACTGCCTTACCCGCCGCACCGACAGCGCGTTCTGGCGCGACAACGCCGATCCGGCCAGCATGCCTGCGTCGCTGCGCGATCTGCTCGCGCTGTGGCGCCACCGTCCGCCGCACCGCCTGGATTTCGTGACCGACCTGGAGATGTTCCTGCCCGCGAGCTGGCAGTTCGTGCTCTACGGCATGGAATTCGCCACCGATCCCGCCGCGTTGCGGCCGATGCACGCGCAGTCGGCGCGCGCGCGCGAGGAATTCCGGATGCTGCGCGCGGTCGCGGCCCGCGCGGTCGACGATCTGCCGCCGCATCGCGCGCTGCTCGACGCGCTGTGCGCCGATCCGCCGCGCGCACGCGCGCAGGCCTGATCCGGTCGCGGTCGACGGCGCAGAGGACAGGACGGTACAGGAAACGTCATGGGCAAAATCACAGGCGGGGCCACCCGGATCGAGGATGTCGCGCGCGTCGCCGGCGTCTCGATGAAAACGGTGTCGCGGGTGTTCAATCACGAGCCGAACGTGCGCGCGGACACCCGCGCGAAGGTCGAGGCCGCGGCGAAGGCGCTGCACTACCGGCCGAATCCGTCGGCGCGCAGCCTCGCCGGGCATCGTTCGTACCTGATCGCGCTGGTCTACGACAATCCGTCGGCGAGCTATGTGATGGAAGTGATTTCCGGCGTGCTCGATGCCTGCGAGCCGGCGCGCTACAGCATGATGGTGCGCCCGGTGAAGCTGGACGACCGCGATCACGTCGAACTGGTCGCGGAGACGGTGGCGCAGTACGCGCCGGACGGACTGATCCTGACGCCGCCGCTGACCGACGATGCCGCGCTGCTGCGCCGGCTGGATGCGCAGGGCGTGCGCTACGCCAGCATTTCGCCGAAGACCGCGAACGCGCGGCTGGGCGCGCATCTGGACGAGCGCAGCGCGGTGCGCGAGATGATGGCGCACATCGTGTCGCTGGGGCATCGCCGCATCGCCCACGTCAAGGGCCATCGCGATCACGGCGCGACGGACTGGCGCCTCGCGGGTTATCGCGACGGCCTGCGCGCGGCCGGCATCGCCTACGATCGCGCGCTGGTGGTGACCGGCGAGTTCTCGTTCGAGTCGGGCGCCGCGGCGGCGGAGCGACTGCTCGCGCTGGACGCGCCGCCCACCGCGATCTTCGCCGCCAACGACGATACCGCCGCCGGCATCATGCGGGTCGCGTCCGGGCGTGGGTTGCGGATCCCGCGGGATGTGTCGGTCTTCGGCTTCGACGATCTGCCGATGGCGCGGCAACTGTGGCCGGCGTTGACCACCGTGCGCCAGCCCAGCCGCGCGATGGGACGCATCGCCGCCGAGCAGCTGCTGCGCGCGATCCGCGGCGAGGCCGCGGGCATGGTCGAAGTGCCCTACGAACTGCGCCTGCGCGATTCCACCGGACCGGTGCCGACGCATCCGCGGCGACGCTGAGGGCCCGGCGGGGCGGTGCCGTACGCGGTGTATCATCGCCCGAGTGCAGGCCGGGGTGGACGATGAGTTCCGGAGTGAGAATCGAGGCGGTCGCGCGCGCCGCAGGCGTGTCGATGAAGACGGTGTCGCGGGTGTTCAACCACGAACCGAACGTGCGCCCGGAAACCCGCGCGAAGGTCGAAGCGGCCGCGAAGGCGCTGAACTATCGACCGAATCCCTCGGCCCGCAGCCTCGCCGGGCATCGTTCGTACCTGATCGCGCTGGCCTACGACAACCCGCCCGGCCACTACATCATGGACCTGATGTCCGGCGTGGTGGACGCCTGCGAAACCGCGCACTACAGCATGATGATGCGACCGGTGGACTACGACAGCCACTCGCACGTCGACGTGATCGCCGAATGCGTGGGCCAGTACGCGCCCGACGGCATCCTGCTGGTGCCGCCGCTCACCGACGATGCGGCGCTGCTCGCGCGGCTCGCCGAGGCCGGCACCCGTCTGGCGTTCGTGTCGCCGGTGGATGCGCAGGCCCGGGTCGGCGCGCGGATGGACGAGCGCGCCGCGGTGCGCGAACTGATGGCGCATCTGGTCGCGCTCGGTCATCGCCGCATCGCGCACGTGAAGGGTCGCCGCGATCACGGCGCCACCGAATGGCGCCTCGCCGGCTATCGCGACGGTCTGCGCGCGGCCGGCCTGGCGTACGACAAATCGCTGGTGATTCCGGGTGAGTTCTCGTTCGAATCCGGGTCGGCTGCGCTGCAGGCGCTGCTGGCCCTGGAGGCGCCGCCGACCGCGATCTTCGCCGCCAACGACGACACCGCGGCCGGCGTGATGCACGCCGCGCTCGCGCGCGGCCTGCGCGTTCCCGACGATCTGTCGGTCTGCGGTTTCGACGATCAGCCGATGGCGCGGCAGCTGTGGCCCTCGCTCACCACCGTGCGCCAGCCGGTCGCGGCGATGGGGCGCATCGCCACGGAACAATTGCTGCTCTCGATCCGCGACGCCAGCGCCGGCACGATGGTCGAAGTGCCGTACGCGCTTTCGCTGCGCGATTCCACCGGCCCGGTGCCGACGCGCGCGGGCCGCCGCGGCTGAGCGCGTCCGGCGCATCGCGACGCCGGACGCGCGTTCACCGCCTTGCCGGTCTCACCAGAACGCCGCGTACAGCGCGATCAGGATGCCGATCACGCCGACCGCGCCGGCGTTGAACGATGCGCCGGTGGCGTAGCTCACGTCGTCGGTGCGGATGCGGTTGGCGTCGCCGCGCGCGCGCGTGGTCAGCGACACCACTACCGCCAGCGCCAGCGCCAGCAGGAATACCAGGCCGACCCGATCCATGAACGGCAGCGACGGCCACGCCAGTTTCAGCGCGATCGACAGCGCGAACGAACCGACCGCGGCCGCGATCGCGCCGGCTTCGTTCGCCCGCTTCCAGAACAGGCCGAGCATGAAGATCACCACGATGCCCGGGGTGAAGAAGCCGGTGTATTCCTGGATGTACTGGAAGCCCTGATCGAAACCGCCGAGCAGCGGCTTCGCGGTCAGCACCGCGAGCACGATGGCCACGGTCGCCGCGATCCGGCCGACCTTCACCAGATGCGCCTGTTCGTGCGCCTTGCGTTCGCCCGTCCGGCCGCGCTTGGCGTAGAAATCGAGGGTGAAGATGGTCGAGACCGAATTGATCTTCGACGCCAGCGAGGCCACGATCGCCGCGATCAGCGCCGCGAACACCAGGCCCAGCACGCCGGTGGGCAGCAGCGCCATCATCTTCGGATAGGCCTGGTCGGGCTTTTCGAGATCGGTCACCAGCATCAGCGCGGCGATGCCCGGCAGCACCACGATCACCGGCATCAGCAGCTTCAGGAACGCCGCGAACACCACGCCCTTCTGCGCTTCGGCGATGTCCTTCGCCGCCAGCGCGCGCTGGATGATGTACTGGTTGAAGCCCCAGTAGCTGACGTTCATGATCCACATGCCGCCGATCAGCACGCTCAGCCCCGGCAGATCCTTGTAGAACGGATTGTCGGGCGAGAGGATCATCTCGAAGTGGCCCGGATGCGCCGCCATCAGCGTGTTGAAACCGCCGAGGATGCCGCCGTCGCCGCCGATGCGGTCCAGCGAAATGCCGACGATCAGCAATCCGCCCAGCACCAGCAGAGCGACCTGCACGATGTCGGTGAGCGCCACCGCCTTCAGCCCGCCGTACAACTGGTACAGCAGCGCGAATCCGCCGAGCAGCGCCAGCGCCGCGAACTGGTCGATGCCGGTGACCTGGGTGACGGCGATCGAACCCAGCCACAGGATCGAGGTCAGGTTCACGAACACGTACAGGCCCAGCCAGAACACCGCCATGATCGTGCGGATGGTCGGGCCGTAACGCTCCTCGAGGAACTGCGGCATGGTGTAGATGCCGTTGCGCAGGAACACCGGCAGGAAGAACTTGCCGACGATCAGCAGCGTGAGCGCGGCCATCCATTCGTACGAAGCGATGGCGAGGCCCAGCGCGTAGCCCGATCCCGACATGCCGATGATCTGTTCGGCCGAGATGTTCGCCGCGATCAGCGACGCGCCGATCGCCCACCACGGCAGCGACTTGCCGGCGAGGAAATAATCCTGCGCGTCCTTGCGATGCCCGGCCTTTTCGCGGGAGACCCATTGCGCCAGCGCGAAGATGCCGACCAGATAGGTCAGCACGATCACGGTATCGATCGTAGAAAGATTCACGTTCCCTCCCGGGGCGTTCGCCGTCTGCGCGGCTTCATGGTTGGATGATCCGAGCCGCGCGGTCGCGGTCGGCGGAATGCGTCATCGCGTCGTGCAGGCCAGCGTGCGATCCGGATTGGTCCCCAGTTCCACCCGCGTCAGCGCGAGGGCGAGGCGTCCGGCGGTTTCGATCCGCAGCGGACGATCGATCCGCCGCATGTCCGCGCCCGCGCCCTGCAGGCACTTCAGCGGCACGCCGACGCGCAGCCATTCGTGGGTCGGCAACGCCCCGAGATCCGCATCGATCCGCACCCGCGCCGCGCAGTCCGCGCCGCATCCCACGTCCAGCCAGACGTCCGCCGTCGGCGCCTCCCGCAGTTGAAGCGTGAGCATCAATAGCACGTCGCCATTGGTCTCGCGGGTGAGGTCGTTGGCTGCAAACGTATTCAGGGCGAAGGCCGCGCGGCCGCTGCCGCGCCACTCGATGAGGCGCGCATCTTCCTGCGCGCGATGGTCGATGCTGCGCAGCGCGATGCTGCCGTCGACGCTCGCGGCGCTGGCGCCGGCGACCGGAATCTCCGCACCGTCCGCGCCGATCAGCTGCATGCGGGAACCGGTCGCCGCGGCGCCGCGCGCCAGATACAACCCGTGCGGCACCAGGCCGCCGGCGATGCCCGCGTCCTCGGACAGCAGCGGCAGTTCGGCGTGTTCGCCGTAGCGCAGGCCGTAGCCGAACGGAAACTGCGGGGCGTAGTCGGCATCGCCGACGTTCAGCGGCACCTGCACCGCGGTGCGCGGCCACGAGAACGACAGCCGGCCGCGGAAATCGTGGGCGATGGCGCCGTCGTCGCCGCGCAGCAACACGTCGGCCACGCCATCGCCTTCCGAGCCCGGCAGCCACGCGGCGACGAACGCGTCCGACGCGTTGATCTCGCGGTTCATCCACAGCGGCCGGCCGGAGAGGAAGACCGACACCACCGGAATGCCCTCGGCCTTCAGCCGTCGCAGCAATGCGAGATCGGCATCGTCGCCGGGCTTGTAGGCGAGCGTGCGCACGTCGCCCTGGAATTCCGCGTAGGGATCCTCGCCGAACACCACGATGGCGACATCGGGCCGGCGGCCAGCATGGTGGCCGTTGATCGACAGCGTCGCTTCGCCGCCCGCGGCCTCGATCCGGCGGCGCAGACCGTCCCAGATCGACGTGGCGCCGGGGAAATCCTCGCGTCGCGTCCCGGTGCCCTGCCAAGTCAGTGTCCAGCCGCCGGACTGTTTCGCCAGGTCGTCGGCGCCGTCGCCGGCCACCAGCACCCGCGACTTCGGCGACAGCGGCAGCAGGCGGCCGTTGTTCTTCAGCAGCACCAGCGACGCGCGTACCGCCTGTCGCGCGAGCGCGCGATGTTCGGGATGCCCGACCAGATCGGTACGACGACCAAGCGGGCGTTGCGATGGCGCCGGCGCGTCGAACAGGCCGGCCTGCAGTTTCACCCGCAGGATCCGCGCGACCGCTTCGTCCAGTCGCGTCATCGGGATGCGGCCCGCGCGCACGTCCTTCACCGTGTTCTCGTAGTAACCGCGCCAGCTGTCGGGCGCCATGACCATGTCGATGCCGGCGTTCACCGCGGCGGGGCAGGTGTCGTTGCTGCAACCCGGCAACTGGCCGTGCGCGTTCCAGTCGCTCACCACGAAACCGCCGAAGCCCATGCGTCCGCGCAGCACGTCCTCCAGCAGACCGCGATGGCCGTGCAGCTTGTCGCCGTTCCAGCTGGAGAACGACGCCATCACCGCCTGCACGCCCGCGGCGATCGCCGGCGGATAGCCGGCGCCGTGCACGTCGCGCAGTTCGGCTTCGTCGATCCGTGCGTCGCCCTGGTCGCGGCCGTCGGCGGTGCCGCCGTCGCCGATGAAATGCTTGGCGGTGGCGATCACCTTGTCCGCGCCGAGGAAATCCGGCGCGCCGGCACGGCCCTGATAGCCCTCGACGATGCCCGCGGCATAGCCGGCGACCACGCGCGGATCTTCGGAGAAGCCTTCGTAGCTGCGGCCCCAGCGCTCGTCGCGCGGCACCGCGAGCGTCGGCGCGAAGGTCCAGTCGAAGCCGGTGGCGCGCAGCTCCAGCGCGGTCGCGGCCGCGATCTTCGCCACCAGGGCGGGATCGCGCGCCGCGCCCAGGCCGATGTTGTGCGGGTAGAGCGTGGCCCCGACCACGTTGTTGTGGCCGTGCACGGCATCGATGCCGAACAGCGCCGGGATGCCCGGTCGGCCGTTGCGGGGCGCGGTGGAGGCGCGGTGGAAGTCGTCGGCCAGCCGCAGCCATTCGGCGCGGGTCGCGAACGGCTTGCCGCCCGGCCCGGAGTTGCCGCCGGCGAGAATGGAACCGAGCCGATACCGCGCCATCTCCCCGGGCGTGATGCTGTTGATGTCGGCCTGCACGGTCTGCGCGACCTTCTCCTCCAGCGTCATCGACGCCAGCAGCGCGCGGATGCGGGCCTCGATCGCGGGGTCGGCTGCCAGCGGCCACGTCACCGCCGGCCAGCGATCGGGATGCACCGTGGGGGCTGAAGCACCGTCGGCGACGCCCGCGCCAGCAGGAGAGTGTCCGGCCTGGGCGCCGCCGACGGCGGACAGCGTCAACACACCGGCGACGATGAGCGCGGACAGGCCGCGAGACCGGGCCCCGGGGGCTGGGGGCGTGCCGCGGAGGGGATTCGCTGCCTGCCTGTCATCGCTGCGCTTGCGCACGTCCCACCTGCCCATCGTCGTCGTCCGCGGTACGGCCGCGGCCCCGTGCGCCCTGCCACGATCCGGGCGCGGAGCCTGTTCTAGCGGTTGTTGACAGCGTTGTCAACGCGAATCCGGGGCAGCCCGTGCCGGCCCGCGACCGGGCCGCGATGTTGCAGTGCGATCAATGCGCGGCGGGCGCCAGCGCCGCGCGCGACGGCAGCGACCAGTCGATCGGCGTCTGCCTGTGGCGGCTCAGGTATTCGTTGGTGGCGGAGAAATGCCCGCAGCCGAGGAAGCCGCGATGCGCCGACAGCGGCGAGGGATGCGGTGCCTTCAGCACGCGATGGCGGCGCGGGTCGATGACCTTGCCCTTGGCCTGCGCGTAGCTGCCCCAGAGCAGGAACACCAGGCCCTCGCGCTCGCGATTGAGGGTATCGACCACGTGGTCGGTGAAGCCTTCCCAGCCCTTGCCCTGATGCGCGCCGGCGCGGCCGTCCTCGACCGTCAGCACCGCGTTGAGCAGCAGCACGCCGCGTTCCGCCCAGGGCGTGAGGCAGCCGTGATCGGGCCGGGCGATGCCCAGATCGCGCTGGATTTCCTTGAAGATGTTGTCCAGCGACGGCGGTACCGCCACGCCCGGCCGCACCGAGAAGCACAGGCCGTGCGCCTGCCCGGCGCCGTGATACGGATCCTGGCCGAGGATCACCACCTTCACCCTGTCGAACGGCGTCGCGTCGAACGCGGCGAAGATCTGCGGCCCGGGCGGGTAGATGCGCGCACCCTGCGCGCGGCGCTCGCGCAGGAACGCCGACAGCGCCCGCATCTCGTCGCGCATCAGATATTCGCCGATGCGCGCCTTCCACGAAGGTTCGAGTTTGATGCGGTCGTCGTCGGTCATGGGAGCGGGCATAGCGGCGGAACCGTCAGTATGCCGGCGTCGATCCGGTTCGGGGTGCGGTTCGCCGCGATGCCGTCGCGGGACATCGGGCCGCGCGGTTGGCTCAGCCTGCCGCGGCCCGCTCGCGCAACTTCGCCATGCGCAGCTGGAACAGGGTCTTGGTGATCAGCATCCGTTCCTCGATCGGCTTGAGTACCAGATCGTTGGCGCCTTCGCGCAGCAGGTTCGATTGTTTGTCGCGGTTGCCGTCGCCGGTCATCACCAGCACCGGCAGCCGGCGCTTGCCGTAGCCCAGTTCGTTGCGCACCGCGCGCAGCAGGTCCAGGCCGCTGACATCGCCGTCCAGGGTCACGTCGGTCAGCAGCAGATCGGCGCCGACATCCTCCTGGCCGATGTGTTCGCGCAGATAGGCCAGGGCGTCGTCGCCGCGGCTCATGTGCAGCACGGTGATGTCGTGCGCCTGCAGCATGCGCCGGGTGGCCACGGCCACGGTGATGCTGTCCTCGACGTAGAGCACGCGGGCATCGGGCATCGGTTCGGGATGCACGTAGCCGCGGATGAAGGTGGCGAGGGCCGGGTAGCCCTCGGCCTTGTCGAAATAGTCGGTCACGTCCTCGGTGAAGCGGCGCGCTTCGAGGTGGGCCTGGGCATCGCCGGAGACCACGATCACCGGGACGTAACGCTGGCCGGCGGCGCTGCGCACCTGGCGCGCGACCTGCAGGCCGTCGCCGTCCATCAGCACCAGCGAGGTGGTGACCAGGTCCACCGGACCTTCGGCGAGTGCCGCCCTGGCCTCGGCCAGACCGCCGCAACCGATGACCTCGACGCCGGGCAGGTCGCGCTGGAGCATGTCGCCGATGAGCCTGCGGACCATTTTCGAGCCGTCGACCACCATGACCCGGGGATTCTCGGTGGTGAGGTGGCGGACATCGTGGGCGGGCATGCGTGGGGTTCGCTCAGGTTGCGGTGGTGGTCGAATGTTCTTCAACAGTCTGCCGACGTCCACGCCGGGGCGGTCGAATCGCCCGACGCGCCCCTGTCGATCACGCCGTCAGATCCTAGTTTGACGCAGAAAATGGCCGGTGACCACGCCGGCGCCCAGCCAGCCCAGCGCACCCGCGGCGGCCAGCACCGCCAGCGCCTGCAGCGGATCGACGCCGGCGAAGGCGAAGCGGCTGCCGTAACTGTCGGCCAGCGCCCGCAGCGGCGCGCGCAGCGCCAGCTCGGCCGTGGTCAGCAGCGCCAGCGCCAGCGCCCCGGCCACCAGCCCATAGGCCGCGCCCAGGTACAGGAACGGCCGGCGGATGAAACCGTCGGTCGCGCCCAGCGACTGCAGCACCGCGATTTCGTCGCGCCGCGACTGTATGTCCAGACGCACGGTGTTGCCCACCACCAGCAGCGCGCCCAGCCCCAGCAGCGCCGCGAGCACCCACACCGCGCGTTCGCCGAAGCCCAGCCAGCGGTCGAGGCGTTCGCGCCAGACCGCGTCGTGCTGGACGAAGTCGGCCTCGGGCACGGCCTGCAGTACGGCCAGCAGGGCGCGCTCGTCGCCGCGCGGGCGCACGATCAGCACGCTCGGCAGCGGGTTGCCGCCGACCGCGGCGATCGCGTCGGCGTAGAGATCGGCCCCGCCGCCGCCGCGCAGGCTGGCCAGGCCTTCGTCCGGGCTGCGGACCACGACCTCGGCCACGTCGCCGCGCGTGCGCAGCGTCGCCGCCAGCGCGCGGGCGCGTTCCACCGGAATCTCGGGCTTGAGGAACAGCGAGGCCTCGCGGGCGCGCTCCACCGTCCCGCCCAGCCGGGCGACGTTGTCCAGCACCAGCGCCAGCCCCAGCGGCAGCGACAGCGCCACCGCCATCACGCCGACGGTCAGCAGGGTGGCCCAGGGCCTGCGCAGCATGCGGCCGAGGCTGGCGACGAGGCTGTGCAGGTGGTGGTCGAACCACGCGGCGATGCGCGAGCGCGGCTTCGCGACGGACGCGGCGGCAGGCTTAGCCATCGGCCAGTTCCTCCGGCGAGATGTCATCGACCAGACGGCCGTGATCCAGCACCAGCACGCGCTTCTTCATGCGTTTGACCAGACCGAGGTCGTGGCTGGCCACCAGCACGCTGGTGCCGCGCTCGGGCAGGCCCGCGAACAGCGCCATGATCTCGGCCGACAGCGTGGGGTCGAGGTTGCCGGTGGGTTCGTCGGCCACCAGCAGCTGCGGTTCGCCCACCAGCGCGCGGGCGATGCCCACCCGCTGCTGTTCGCCGGCCGACAGCTGGGTCGGCAGGGCCTCGGCGCGCGCGCCCAGGCTCACCCGGTCCAGCACGCTGCGCACGCGTTTGCGGATCTCGTCGCGACGCAGTCCGCGCAGCTGCAGCGGCAGGGCCACGTTCTCGGCCACGCTGCGGTCGGTCAGCAGGCGATGGTCCTGATAGACCACGCCGACCTCGCGCCGGTGCATCGCCACCCCGCGTCCGGAGACGTTGCGCAGATTGCGTTCGCCCAGCAGCACCGCGCCGCGTGTCGGGCGTTCGGACAGATGGATGAGCTTGAGCAGGGTGCTTTTGCCCGCGCCGGAATGCCCGGTCACGAACAGCATCTCGCCGCGGTTCACGGCGAAGCTCAGATCGGTCAGGGCCACGTGCCCGCCGGGATATTGCTTGCTGACGTTGTCGAAGCGGAGGACGGTCATGGGGGGAAGTATCGCAGAAGCCCCATCGCGGACGGATGGTCTCAGCGCAGCACGAAATACGCCGCCACGCCCGCCGCGATCCAGAACAGGACGCCGAGGAACACCGTCATGTCCTCGTCGATGACGAAGCCGCCGCCCTTCGCGCGATGGAAGCCGTGCCAGCGTGGACGCGACCGGCGGGCGCTGTCCACGTGCTCGATGCGGATCAGTCCGAGCGACAGCACCGGCACCACGATCCGCCCGGTCCAGTAGCCGAACACCTGCAGCAGCAGTTCGAGCAGCGGCTGCAGGAACCATTCGACCAGGGCGGAACCGGGCACCGCCGGAACCTCAGTGCTGCGAACGCGGCGGCTTGGTGACCAGCGACTTGAGCTTGTTGCCGATCCGCGAGAACAGCGAAGGCTTGCCGTCGCCGGCCGGCTTCACCGCGACCGGCGCGGGCGTTTCCAGCGCGCGCACGGCCTGGGTGACCGGATTGGCCGCCGCGCCCTCGGCGCCGCCGTCGATGCGCTTGCCGCCGCGACGGCGACGACGCTTGCGCTGGCTGCGTTCGCCTTCGGCCACGGTCGCGGCGACCGCCGGGATCGCGTCGGGAACGGTGACCGGGGTCTGCGTCGCGGGATCGCGCGGCGGGCGCGGGGTGCGCTCGCGACGTTCGCCGCCGCCGCCGCTGCCGCCGCTGCGCGGACCGGACCGCTCGCCGCTGCGACCGCGACCGCCGGGGCCGCCGCTGCCGCTGCGTCCACCGCCGCCGCTGCGCCCGCCGCCGCGCTTGGCGTCGTCGGCCGCGCGGGCTTCGCGCGCTTCGCGGAAGATCGTGGTGAGACTGTCGTCGCTGTCGCCATCCTCGCCTTCGACCACCGCCGGGCGCTCGCGCTCGGGGCGCGGCAGCGCGGTCATCAGTTCGCGGGTGACCGGCTCGGACGGGATCTTCTGCTCGATGTAGGCCTCGATGTCGGGCAGCGACATCGCGTAGCGCTCGCAGGCGAAGCTGATCGCGTCGCCTTCCGCGCCCAGGCGGGCCGTGCGACCGATGCGATGGACGTAGTCCTCGGCATCGAACGGCAGGTCGTAGTTGTAGACGTGGCTGACGCCGTCGATGTGCAGGCCGCGCGCGGCCACGTCGGTGGCCACCAGCAGTTCCAGCTGGCCGGCCTGGAATTTCTTCAGCAGCGACTCGCGCTTCTTCTGCGGCACGTCGCCGCTGAGCACGCCGACGCGGTAACCGGCGCGTTCCAGCGCCCGCGCCACGCGCTCGACGAAGGCCTTGGTGTTCACGAACACCATCGTCCGCGCGCCCTCGCTGCGCGAGAGCAGGCCCAGCAGCAGCGGGATCTTCTCGTCGTCGGCGGGGTAATAGATCAGCTGCCTGACCTTCGAGTTGGTGATGTACTCGCTCTCGACGACGATCTTTTCCGGCTCGTTCATGTGCTCGTAGGCCAGCTCCAGCACGCGATGGCTGAGCGTCGCCGAGAACAGCAGGGTCTGGCGGGTGGTGCGCTCCGGCATGCGCCGCAGCAGGAAGCGGATGTCCTTGATGAAGCCGAGGTCGAACATGCGGTCGGCCTCGTCCAGCACGCAGACTTCGCAGGCGTGCAGGCTGACGACCTTGTGCTGTTTGACGTAGTCGATCAGCCGGCCCGGCGTGGCGATGATGACGTCGGCGCCGGCCTGCAACAGGGCGCGCTGCTTGTCGTAGTCCACGCCGCCGTAGACCAGGGCGAACTTCAGGCCCAGGTCGGCGCCGAACTTGACGGCATCCTTGTGGATCTGGATCGCCAGCTCGCGGGTCGGCGCCAGGATCAGGGCGCGCGGATCCTCGGGCTTGCGTTCGGCCAGCGCCGGGCGCGACAGCAGCCGGTTGATCACCGTCACCAGGAAGGCGAGGGTCTTGCCGGTGCCGGTCTGGGCCTGACCGGCCACGTCGCGACCCGGGAGGGTCACCGGCAGGGTCATCGCCTGGATCGGGGTGCAGCGGGTGAAACCCGCGGCTTCGAGCCCGGCCAACAGCGCCGGATGCAGCTCGAAGGAGGAAAAGGTGATGTCGGTTAGGGGCTTGTCGCTCATGCTTCTGGCGTTGAGGAGGGGGCGGCGCGAGGGCGGAATGCCGGGTTCGCGCTTGCGTTGGGAGGTCGCGGGGCAGCAGACTGCCGGCCTCTGCGCACTGCTTGGGATGTGGCGCTCGGCTGCCGGGCGGAGCCCTTGAAGCCGGCGATGCAAGCCCGCAGTGTAACAGCCAGCGACCCCAGCCCGTGACCCCGGCCCGCGACACCCGCCCATTCGCACCGGGCCGCCCTTTCCGACCCTCTCGTACACACCCGTGGCGCCACCGTGGCGCCCGCCAGATCCGGAGACCCCCCTGTGAGCGACAAGATTGCCCATGCCACCGACGCCGATTTCGACGCGCTCGTCCTGCAGTCCGATGTGCCGGTCCTGGTGGACTTCTGGGCGCCGTGGTGCACCCCCTGCAAGATGATCGCCCCGTTCCTGGACCAGCTCGCCGACGAATACGAAGGCCGCGCCAAGGTCGTGAAGGTCGATATCGAGGCGCACCCGAACCTCGGCCGCCGTTTCAATGCCCGCAGCATCCCGATGCTGCTCACGTTCAAGAACGGCCAGGTGCACGGGACCCAGATCGGTGCCGTCGGCAAGCCGCATCTCGCCCAGCTGATCGACAAGGCGCTCTGAACGCCCTTCCGCCACGACCGGCCGCAGCCCGCCGCCGGTCGCGGCGCATGAACCCCGCTTCAGCCCGGTGCTTGCCGCCGGCGCACGCGGGTGCTAGCTTCTAGCCAACGACGCGCCACTGGCGCCGTATTTCCAAGTGTCTCCCGTCTTTCCGACCACCCACTCCTGATCCCGTCCGCGCACCGCGGGCGCTCGCAGCAGCGAGGATTTCCGCTTTGTCCGACCAGACTCCCGAATCCGGCGATACCGCCGGGAAACGCGTGCGCAAGCCGCGCGTCGCCAAGACCGCCGTCCAGACCAGCATGCCGCTCCCCGAAGCGCCGCAGCCGGTCGCACCGACCCCGCCGCCCGCGCCCGCACCGCCTCCGCCGCCTCCGGCCGCCGAATTTTCGGCGCCTGCGCCCAGCGCACCGGCCTCCCAGGTTCCGCAAGCCCCGAAGGCCCCGCAAGCTCCGCAGGTCGAGCCTGCAGGCGGCCATCCGCCCGTCCAGAACGGTCCGCAGCAGAACAGCCCACAGCAGAATGGCCCGCAGCAGAACGGCCAACCGCAGGGCGGCCAGGCCCAGGGCGGCTTCCAGAACAACGACGGCGGCGAACAGGGCGGCGACCAGCAGCGCTTCAACAACCGCCGCGACCGCTTCCGCAACCGCCGCGATCGCGATCGTGATCGCGGCGGTTTCCGCGGCCGCGACCAGAACGAAGGCGGCGAAGGCGTCAGCCAGGACGCCGGCAGCTTCCAGCAGCAGCCGTTCCAGCCGCGTTCGCTGTCGACCGTGCCCGAGGGCTTCCCGCAGTATTCGCTGAGCGATCTCAAGCGCATGCCGATGCCCAAGCTGCTCGACATCGCCGAGCAGCTGAGCATCCACGAAGGCGTGGCCCGCGCGCGCAAGCAGGACGTGATCTTCGCGCTGCTGAAGGTGCTGACCCGCCACGGCGAAGGCGTCGCCGCCGACGGCGTGCTGGAAATCCTGCCCGACGGCTACGGCTTCCTGCGCGCGGCCGAAGCCAGCTACCTCGCCGGCCCGGACGACGTCTACATCTCGCCCAGCCAGATCCGCCGCTTCAACCTGCGCACCGGCGACTACCTCGCCGGCCGCATCCGCTGGCCGAAGGACGGTGAACGCTACTTCGCGCTGGCGGTGGTCGACACCATCAACAGCGAGCCGCCGGAAGCCTCGAAGAACAAGATCCTGTTCGAGAACCTCACGCCGCTGTTCCCGCGCCGCCGCTTCAAGCTCGAGCGCGGCGACGGCAGCACCGAAGACATCACCGGCCGCATCCTCGATCTGATGGCGCCGCAGGGCAAGGGCCAGCGCTCGCTGATCGTGTCTCCGCCCAAGGCGGGCAAGACCATGATGATGCAGCAGATCGCCAGCGCCATCACCTACAACCACCCCGACGTGCACATGATCGTGCTGCTCGTCGACGAGCGTCCGGAAGAAGTGACCGAAATGCAGCGCACCGTGCGCGGCGAAGTGGTCAGCTCCACCTTCGACGAACCCGCCGCCCGCCACGTGCAGGTCGCGGAAATGGTGATCGAACGCGCCAAGCGCCTGGTCGAGCACAAGAAGGACGTGGTCATCCTGCTCGACTCGATCACCCGTCTCGCCCGCGCCTACAACAACGTCGTGCCCAGCTCCGGCAAGGTGCTGACCGGCGGCGTCGACGCCAACGCCCTGCATCGCCCGAAGCGCTTCTTCGGCGCCGCGCGCAACGTCGAGGAAGGCGGCTCGCTCACCATCATCGCCACCGCCCTGGTCGATACCGGCAGCGCGATGGACAAGGTGATCTACGAAGAGTTCAAGGGCACCGGCAACTCGGAAATCCATCTGGATCGCCGCATCACCGAGAAGCGCGTGTACCCGGCGATCGCGGTCAATCTCTCCGGCACCCGCCGCGAAGACCTGCTGATCGAACCGGACCTGCTGCAGAAGATCTGGATCCTCCGCAAACTCCTGCACGGCATGGACGAGATCGCGGCGATGGAATTCCTGCTCGACAAGATGAAGACCACCAAGTCGAACGACGAGTTCTTCACCTCGATGCGGCGCTGATGCGGCCCTGATCCCGCTTCGCGCATGCCACGAACGCCCCGCACTGCGGGGCGTTCGCGTTTTCCGGCCGCCGGTCCGCGGCGCCGGTGCGACCGTTCATCGGAAACACCGGGATTCGCGGCCGGAACTGGCCGACGCCCGCGCCGTGCGGCGTCTGTATGGACAGGCGCCGCGGAAACCGCGCGAATGCGTGGATCTCCATCGACGGCGCCGGAGGTCGGGCGCCGTCCGTGCGCCGGGCGGTCCGCGCCCGAACAGGCGCGGACGGCGCGCTCCGTGCGTCAACGGCGGGCACCCGAGCCATGGGTCGCTATCGACAAGGGAGAGTGTCATGAGCAGATATCGAGAGTCGTCCTTCGCTTTCGTCCTCGCCGCGCTGATCGTGGCGTTCGGAGGGCTGCCTGCGGTCGCCGGCGATGCGACCTATGGCACGGTGACGGCGGTCAAGAGCGCGAACGTCCTCGCGTTCCGGCACGACGCCGGCGCGTTCGACGTGCTGCTGGCGGGGGTCGACGTGCCGAAGAATCGCGAAGCCCTGCAGAATTCCCGTCGTTTCCTCGACGAGACGGCCGTGGGCCGTCGCGCGCAGTTCCGGCTCGACGGGCGCAACGCGCAGGGTCAGCTGGTCGGCAAGGTGTATCTCAGCGAAGGCGGCAGAGTCCGCGACCTTGGCGTCGAAATGGTCCGCGCCGGGATCGCGATGCCGGCCCGCGACTACCGCGGCTACAAATACGGCGAGCTGGACTCGGCCGTCGCCGAAGCGCGCGCGAAACGCATGGGTCTCTGGAAGCCCCGGCCCAACCGATAGCCTCGTCCCGCCTCAGGGAAGGAGTTCGATCATGAAACGCAATCCGCTCCATGCACTGCGGTGCCTGGCGTTCGCGGCGCTCGCGCTGTGCGCGTCCGCCCACGCCCAGATCACCGCCGGTCCCGACATCAACACGTCGCAGAAGACCGGCGGAGACAGCGAATGCTCCATCGCCAAGAATCCCGCGAATCCGCAGCAGTTGTTCGCATCGTGCAACAGCGCCGGCGCCGGCATCTTCGCCGCGCGCAGCACCGACGGCGGCGATACCTGGACCTATCCGGACGCCGCCGACAAGACCATCGCCGACGGCGATGCCGGCCAGGGCGCGGCCGCCTGCTGCGATCCCACCCTGGCCTGGGACAGCTTCGGCAATCTCTACGTCACGTATCTCGCCGCGCTGGTCAGCGGCTCGTCGCCCAGCGTCGAAACGCTGTTGAGCACCGATGGCGGACTGACGTTCACCAACATCGGTTCGTTCACCGGCGGCGCGATGGATCAGCCGACCATCGTCGCCAACAACACCACCGCGGCGGGCGCCCCGGTCGCCGTGTGGATCGTGTGGAACCAGGACGGCACGATGCGCGCGCGCGGCGCGGCGGCCACCGGACTGGGCGCGGTCGGCGCGTTCAACGCGATGCAGACCATTCCGGGCACCAACGGCTGCAGCTTCGGCGATATCGCGATCGCGCCCGATGGCGTCGTCGTGCAGACCTGCCAGACCAATACCGGCGCCAACACCGGCAGCGCGAACATCCGCGTCAACACCGATGCCGACGGCCTCGGCGCGGGCAACTTCGGCGCGACCGTGACCGCGACCAGCACCAATGTGAGCGGCTTCGACTTCATTCCGCCGCAGAGTGCGCGCTCGGTCGATGCCGAGGCCGGCCTGGCCTACGACCGCAATCCCGCGAGCCCGCGGTTCGGCCGCCTGTACCTGGTCTACACCGACGAGGTGGTGGACGAGAGCAACGACACCGACATCATGCTGCGGTTCTCCGACAACGACGGTGCGACATGGAGCGCGCCGATCCGCGTCAACGACGATCCGGCCGCGCCGATCCGCAGCCAGTTCCTGCCGCGCGTCGCGACCAACCCGGCCACCGGCAACGTCGCCGTGTGCTGGCACGACTCGCGCAACTCGGCCACCAACACGTCGATGCAGGTGTTCTGTTCGGTGGCGACGCCGACCCCGGCGACTCCGGCGTTCATCGCCAACGTCGCGGTGAGCGACGCTGCGTCCACCAGCAACGGCGCCGGCGTCGAGTTCGGCGACTATGCCGGCATGACCTATGTGTCGGGTGGCGGTCCGGCCGGCAGCGCCCGCTTCCAGCATCCGATCTGGGGCGACACGTCCAATTCGACAGGCAACAATCCCAACGGCACCGGCGACTTCGATGCGTACACGAACTGGCTGCGCGGCGGGCCGTCCACCAACGAAGGCGACCCCCATCTGCGCACCGTCGACGGCGTGCATTACGACTTCCAGACCGCCGGCGAATTCGTCGCGCTGCGAAGCGCCGACGGCTTCGAGGTGCAGACCCGTCAGACCGCGGTCGCCACGGATTTCTTCCCGGGCCCGAATCCGCACACCGGCCTGGCGACCTGCGTGAGCCTCAACACCGCGGTCGCGGCGCGCGTGGGCGGGCATCGCGTGAGTTACCAGCCCGCGGCGGGCGACGCATCCTCGCAGCCGCAGATGGAGCTGCGCATCGACGGCGAGCGCACCGCGCTGACGCCGGCGGGCGTGTCGCTCCCGGGTGCGGGCCGCGTCTCGCGGACCGCGGTCGGCGGCATGGAGATCGCCTACCGCAACGGCGCGCAGGTGCTGGTCACGCCGGGCTTCTGGTCTTCGCAGGGTCTCTGGTATCTGAACATCAGCATCACCGGTGCCGATGCGCTGGAAGGAATCATGGGTGCGATCGCGACCGGCAGCTGGTTGCCCGCGTTCGCGGATGGCGGTTCGCCCGGGCCCATGCCCGCCGCGCTGGCGGATCGTTACGACATGCTCAACCGCACCTTCGCCGATTCCTGGCGCGTGCGCGACAAGACCAGCCTGTTCGACTACGCGCCCGGTCAATCGACGGCCGATTTTACCCTCGCCGGTTGGCCGAAGCAGAACCCGCCCTGCGAAGTCCCGGACATGAAGCCGGTGAAGCCGGCCGAGCCGGAACTCGCGAAGCGCGTCTGCGCGATCGTCGCCGACAAGCAGCGGCGCGAGAACTGCATCTTCGACGTGATCGCCACCGGCGAAACCGGTTTCGCCGAGACCTACGCCCGGACCGAGAAACTGGAGCGTTACGGCACCACGACCACGCTGGTCGCGGATGCCGTTTCCGGCGACAAGCGCACGGTGTTCGTCGCCACGGTCGGAAAGCGCTTCCCGAACCGCAGATCCGCGCTGTCCGGCGTCGTGGTCTTCCATGTCAACGGCAAGCCGGTCGGCGAACCGGTCGCCATCGACAAGCAGGGACGCGCGCGATTCGCGGCGGTCGACTTCGATCCGCGCCAGTACCGCATCCAGGCCGAATTCCAGCCGGCGCAAGGCAACCCGTATCTGGAAAGCGTCAGCGACGAACTGCATTATCCCGACCGCAGCGATCCTTCGCTGCATTACCCGAAACCGCAATGAACCGCCGGAACGCCCCGCACCCGCGGGGCGTTCCGTTTCCGCGAAGGCCATCGAATCGGGAACCGCAGCGCCATCGTTGCGATGCATGCATGCAGCGTCCCGGCGGTATCGATGCAACCGCGTTGACGCGGGCCGCGTCGCGCGCGCAGAATGCGCGCCTTCCTCCACCACCCGGCCATGGTCATGACGCGGACGCCGCTCCTGATTCTGCTGAACCGCCGCCAGCGCGAACGCGCGGGCCGGGTGCTCCTGCCTTCCGTGACCGATGGCCCTGGATCGAACTGATCCCGGCCCGCGACACGCGATACGCACAAGCACCCGCAAGGGTGCTTTTTTGTTGCCCGCGATTCTTTTGCGGACCCGCTTTTTCCAGACCCCGAACACCACCGAAGACCTCCAGGGAGAACGTGCCATGAGCATCGCCGCCGAGACCGAACCCTAGCCGCACGTCCCGTCGCCAACCGGGGCGTGCGGCCCCGCATGTTGGCGATACATGGAATGGCTTCATGAACACCACGACACTTTCGCGCTGGCGCAACCTGGGCATCATCGCCCACATCGACGCCGGCAAGACCACCCTCACCGAACGCCTGCTGTACGCTTCCGGCGCGATCCATCGCGTCGGCGAAGTCCACGACGGCGCGGCCACCACCGATTTCTCCGAGATCGAACGCAAGCGCGGCATCACCATCGGCGCCGCGGCCGTGCGCATCGACTGGACGCCGCCGGGCGAAGCGCCGCATCGGCTCAGCCTCATCGACACGCCGGGCCACATCGATTTCGCGATCGAAGTGGAACGTTCGCTGCGCGTGCTCGACGGCGCGGTCGCGGTCTTTTCCGCGGTCGACGGCGTGCAGCCGCAATCCGAAACGGTGTGGCGCCAGGCGCAGCGGCACGGCGTGCCCCGCATCGCGTTCGTCAACAAGATGGACCGTGCCGGCGCGGACTTCGATCGCACGCTCGCGCAATTGCGCGAGAAACTCGACGCCAATCCGTGGCCGCTCGGCATCCCGCTGGGCCGCGAGGCGGCGTTCGATGGCTGGGTCGATCTCGTCGACCGCAGCGTCGTGCGTTGGACCGACGACGGCGACACCGTGCGGCATCCGTGGGGCGACGACGAAGCGACGAGGTATGCCGACGCCCGTGCGCGCCTGATCGAAGCGGTGGCCGGGCACGACGAATCGCTCGCCGACGCCTGGCTCGCCGAACGCGCCATCGACGATGCGATGCTGCGCGCGGCGATCCGTCGCGGCACGCTGGCGGGCCTTGGCGTGCCGGTGCTCGCGGGTTCCGCGATCCGCAACAAGGGCATCGCCGCGCTGCTCGACGCCATCGTGCATTACCTGCCTTCGCCGCTGGATCGTCCGGCGACGAGCGCGGTGCGCGACGGCATCGAGACGCGATTGCCCGCGGATCCCGCGGGCCCGCTCGCGGCGCTGGTGTTCAAGATCGCGCACCAGGCGCATGGGCCGGTGACGTACGTGCGCGTGTATTCGGGCACGCTGCGGGTGGGCGCGACGGTGTGGTGTTCGCGGCAGGACCGCGCGCGTCGCATCGGTCGTCTCGCCATCGTGCAGGCCGCGCGCACGCACGATGTCGATGAGGCCGTCGCGGGCGAGATCGTCGCGATCCTCGGCTGGAAAGACGCGGTGAGCGGCGAAACGCTGAGCGCCGACGACATGCGGCTGGTGCTCGACAGCATCCAGGCGCAGCCGGCGGTGCTGTCGTGGCGGCTCGCCGCGAAGGACGCGAACGACCTGATGCGGCTGGGCCAGGGGTTGGCCGGGCTGGCGCAGGAAGATCCCTCGTTCCGCGTCCAGGCCGACCCCGACACCGGTGAAACGCTGGTCTGGGGCATGGGCGAGCTGCATCTCGAAGTGATGGTCGAGCGTCTTCGCAACGACTGGAACGTCGAGGTGCGCACCGGCGCGCCGCGCGTGGCCTATCAGGAAACGCCGCGGATGGCCGTGCGCGGCGTCGAAGGCAAGGTGGTGAAGCGCAACGGCGGCGTCGGCATGTTCGCGCGCGTGATCGTCGATGTCGCCCCGCGCGACGACGGCCTGGTCACGTTCGAGGACCGCAGCGTCGGCGGCGCGGTGCCGAAGGCGTTCGTGGCGGCGACCGAAAAAGGCGTGCGCGCGGCGTTGATGGAAGGCCCGCGCGGTCACCCGGTCGTCGGCATCGCGGTGACGCTGGTCGACGGCGAAACCCATGCGGTCGACTCGTCCGACATGGCGTTCCAGCGCGCGGCATCGGACGCCGTGCGTGCGGCGCTCGCGCAGGCGGGCACCACGTTGCTGGAGCCGGTGATGGCGCTCGCCATCGACACCCCGGCCGCGCACGTGGGCGACGTGATCGGCGACGTGCAGCGTCGCAACGGCCGCGTGGCGGCGATCGAGGACAAGGGCGCCCGCGCCGATGTGCTCGCGCATGCCCCGCTGGCCGCGCTCTCCGGCTACACCACGGCCCTGCGTTCGCTCACCCAGGGCCGCGCCCAGGCCAGCATGGTCTTCCACGCATACGAGGAAGCGCGCGTGGATTGAGCGCAACCGCACCGCAGGGACGCGACACGGAGGCGCCGGGACACCGGCGCCTCCGCTTTTCGGGCGCCCGTTCGAGTCGCGATCGATCCCGGTCCTTCCGTGCGCGCGGGTGCCGCGACAACGCACCGCGTCGGCTGGACGCTCCGCCGCACGCCATGGACAATGGCCGAGGCATCCTGCGGGTCCTCTCCATGCATCTTCTCCTTATCGCCATCGTCGTCGCGGTTCTGCTGTATTGGGTGTCGAGTCAGCGCCGGGGCGATCGGTCGCAGGCGGACGGCTGGGCGGCGGCGAAACCGCAGGCCAGCACCCGGCGGGTCGCGTTCGTCGCCAACGGCAAGATGTTCTATGCGGACGCGGGCGCGCCGCCGCGGGAGATCCACAGCCCGCATGTGCAGGCCGCGATGGATCGGCTCGAACGCTCGCGCGAGCGCCATGCCTGGAAGGAGGGCACGACCTTTTCCGTGCGCGCCGGCGGCACCTGGCGCGAAGGACCGGGGCGCGAACTGGCGCTGCTGGCCACGTCGGTGCAATTCGCGCCCGAGGGCCGGCTGGTCTACTTCCTGCGCGACAACAGCATGGGCGGACTGTTCGAGCAGGACATCGCCAGCGGCAAGGAGCGCCGCCTGATCCATCGCCAGAACCTGCTGCTCGACGATCTGCGCCTGAGCGCGGACGGTCTGCGCCTGTTGTGCAGCCAACAGTCCGGCAACGGTGCCGCCAACATCGTCAGCATGGGCGTGGAAGGCGACGACCTGCGCGAACTCACCGGCGGCGACACCATCGACACCTCGCCCTGCTGGGTGCCCGGTCAGGACGGTCGGTTGGTCTTCCAGTCCGCGGGCCTGGCGCGCGGCCCCGAAGGACACGTGGTCGCGATCGGACCGGCGGCCATCCAGTTGCTGGACACGCGTACCGGCGAACTGAGTCCCGTGTTCGAGGATCAGCGCTTCGATTTCCTGCAGCCGCGGGTGACGGCGGACGGCAGTCTGCTGTTCATCCGCCGGCCCTACGAAGGGCAACGCTACCGCGGCAACGACATCCTGCTCGATGCGCTGCTGTTTCCGTTCCGGCTGCTGCGCACGTTGTTCCACTTCCTCAATTTCCAGTCGCTGGTCTATTCGCGCAAACCGCTGACCTCGGCGACCGGCCCGCAGTACGACTCCGATCTGAAGGACATCCTGCTCAAGGGCCGGCGGATCGACGCCGATGCCGCGATGCGCAGCAGCAAGCGCGTGCACGGCGTGCCGTCGCTGGTGCCGGACAGCTGGAAGCTGGTCTGGCGCAGCGAGCATGGCGAGGAGCGCGTGCTCGCCAGTCATGTGGCTTCGTTCGATCTCACCGCGGACGGTGGCGTGATCTATTCCAACGGTTTCGGCGTGTTCGTGCTGCATCCCGGCGGTGAGCCGAGTCTGGTGTTGCGCGACAGGTTGATCGCGGAAGTCGTGTCCGGTTGAGGGTGTCCGGTCGTCGTATCGGCATGATTCGATGCTGGCGGCTCATGGTGCGAAGGTAAAGCCCGGAATCTTTTTCGCGCTGGTGCGCGAGTGACTTTCTTTGGCGCAAAGAAAGTCACCCAAGAAAACACTCAGGTCCAATTCAAATCTGCCGACTGCGACATGGCCGGGATTTTTCTACGAGGCATCCGTGCCTCGTAGAAAAACGGCGCACCTCCTGTGCGCCGCCCTCCGGGTCTCCGATCGAGGGATGATGCGCCGTGACCGAAGGAATGCCGGGACGATGGCGTCTGCCGACAGGTCATCGATTTCCATGAAACCCTGGTCGCTCACCATTTCGGTTGCTTTGATTCGGCATATCATTCGACTTTCGCATCCCGTCGAAGCCGGTCCCAGGAGAGCCCCGCATGTTCGGTTTCCGCTACGTCAAATCCTCGCCGAGCCATTACCTGCTGCAGTACAAGGACGGCAAGGTGGTGCGCGAGGGCACCGGCCTGGCGTTCTTCTACTTCGCGCCGGCGTCGACGCTGGTCAGCGTGCCGCTGACGGCGGTGGACGTGCCCTTCATGTTCGAAGAGACCACCCGCGATTTCCAGGCGGTGACGCTGCAGGGGCAGGTGGGGTATCGCATCGCATCGCCGAAGACGCTGGCCGAACAGCAGAACTTCGTGCTGGAACCGAACGGCGCCTACGCCTCGGAAGATCCCGAACGCCTGCCGATGCGCGTGCTCAACGCGGTGAAGGCGCAGTTCCGCGCGCTGCTGCAGGAAGCCGATCTGCGCGAAGTGCTGCACGGCACCGAGCAGTTGTCGAAGACCGCGCGCCAGGGCCTGTCTGCCGCCCCGGCGCTGGCGGCGCTGGGCATCGAGATCGTCGATCTCGCGCTGCTCGCGGTGAAGCCCACGCCGGAAACCGCGCGCGCGCTGGAAGCGCCGGTGCGCGAAGACATCCTCAAGCAGGCCGACGACGCTACCTACGCCCGCCGCAACGCGGCCATCGCGCAGGAACAGATGATCAAGGAAAGCGAACTGCGCAGCGAACTGGTGGTCGAGCAGAAACGCCGTCAGGTGCGCGAGACCGAAGTCGAATCGCAGCGCGTCATCCTCGAGAAGCAGCAGGAGATGCAGGCGCAGGAAATCGCCGGCAACGTGAAACTGGAAGAACAGAACGGCGAACTGGTGCGCCTGCAGTCCGAGAACCGCAAGCGTGAGGCCGACGTACGCGCATACGCCATGCGCGCGCTGGTCGAAGCGATCAAGGACATGGACCCGCGCGCGCTGCAGGCGATGATGTTCGGCCAGGCCAGCCCGGAAACGTTGATGGCGCTGGGCCTGCAGAACATCGCCGACAACGCGGTGAAGATCGGCGAGTTCAACTTCTCGCCCGACCTGCTGCGGCAGATGGCCGGCAAGAGCAAGTGACCGCGATGCGTGACCAGGCGCAGGACCGCAAGATCGTCCTGGTGACCCGGCGCACGCGGCTGCAGGAACTGGTCGCGCGCTACAACACCGTCGAGCAGGCGCGGTTCCAGGCCGAGCATCTGGGCATGGACTTCGAGGATTTCCTGCTCGAAGACGCGACCTATCGCGCCGCCGTCGCCAGCGTCGAGCGCACGCTGCGCGCGCACGGTCGCCTGCAACCGCTGGATCGCGGTTTCCTGCCGAATTTCCTGTTCCCGCCGGACTGCACCGTGGTTGTCCTCGGCCAGGACGGGCTGGTCGCCAACACCCTGAAGTATCTCGACGCGCAGCCGGTGATTGCGATCAATCCCGATCCGGCGCGCTTCGACGGCGTGCTGCTGCCGTTCGCGCCGGAGACGCTGCCGACACTGTTGCCGGAGGTCTGGCGCGGCCAGCGCCCGATCCGCGAAATCAGCATGGCCCGCGCGCGGCTCACCGATGGCCAGGAACTGCTCGCGGTCAACGATTTCTTCATCGGCGCGCGCAGCCACGTCTCCGCGCGCTACGAACTCGCGCAGGGCGATCGCCACGAACGGCAGTCGTCCAGCGGCGTGATCGTCTCCACCGGTCTCGGCTCCACCGGCTGGCTGCGCAGCGTGCTCACCGGTGCCACCGCCGTCGCTGGCGGACGCCCCTCGAAGCATACGCAGGCCCTGCGCGAACACGGCTTCGCCTGGGACGCGCGGCAACTCGTTTTCAGCGTGCGCGAACCCTTCCCCAGCCGCTGGAGCCAGGCCGCGCTGGTGTTCGGCGAAATCGACCCCGCGACCCCGCTGCGCATCCGTTCGCTGATGCCCGACGGCGGCGTCATCTTCAGCGACGGCATCGAAAGCGACGGCCTCGAATTCCGCTCCGGCATGGAAGCGACGATCGACCTCGCGGACAAGCGGGGGCGGTTGCTGCAGTGAATGCGGCGCAGCGAACGCCCGCATTCGACTTCACGGGTGAGGAAGACTGCGAAAAGGATGATGTCCCGGTTTTGCTTCTCCGCTTCTGCTTCCAACTGCCGGATGCCCGTGAGGGCACCCGGCAGCGTCGGGCCATCAGCGCAACTTCGCCTCTTCCTGCAGCGCTTGTTCGACAACCCCACCTTCGGCGAACACCGGGTCGCCCGTGGTGCCGACATCGAACAGGCAGTCCTTCAGCAGTTTCTCGTCCTTGATGCGTGCGCAGACCTGTTTCGCGAGATCCACGTTCTTCGGATCCATCGGCGGCACCTTGTCCGCGGGGAAGGGTTCGCTGACGAAATTGTCCGGCGTCACTTCCTTGTCGTAGTCGAAGAGACTTTCATTGGTCGTCCCTTCTTCCGGCGCGCGCGTCGTGTTTCCCGACAGGCTGCGCGCGGCCAGGCGCTTGGTCACGCGCCATTTGTCCGCGAAGCCCGGGCTCAGCCACTCGTTCGGCTTGAGCACGCCCATGATGCCGTCGGTGGCCATCGTGCCGTAGGCGCGGACATTGAGATACCACACGTTCCCGTAGGGCCAGAAATACGCGTTGGCGGTCATCCTCGTGCCGTCGGGGAAATCGATCGCGATGCCGGTACTGCCCAGTGGCGACACCTTGCCGCCGACGCCGAGCGCGATGCCGCCCGGCGGCAGCGAGGTGACGGCGCCGTCGATGCGCAGTTGCAGGCCGGACGGATCGGGGCTCACGCCGGTGCCGGGTTGCCAGGTCACGCGATGCTTGCCGACACGCGCGGCGACGGCGGTGTTGACGCTGACCCAGGGCAGGCCGTCCACCGGCCGCTGCCGGGTCTGGAACTCCATGCCCTGCCCGCGCAGTGCGACGAATTCGCCACCGGTCTGGAAGTCGTAGTACAGGCCGTTGACGGTCCTGATGTGGGGGTCGCCGTCGTTGTAGCCGTCGTTGAGCGATCCGTAGTGCATCAGTTCGTTCGGCGAGCCCGTGCCGCGGCTGGCCACGCCCGGCCACGTCGGGGCGCCCAGGCCGCCGAAGACATTGTTGGCATTGTGCAGCGCGGCCCGCACTGCCGCAGGGGTGTCTGTCGGGTGGTTCTGCAGGTAGCGTACGGCCGCGCCGACCACGTGCGGCGCGGCCATCGACGTGCCGCTGATCGTGTTGGTGATCGTGTTGTTGCCGATCCACGCGGACGTGATGCTGCTGCCGGGCGCGAACCAGTCGAGGCAGGTGCCCCAGTTCGAGAACGAAGAGCGGGTGTCGGTGCTGGTGGTCGAACCGACCGTGATCATGTCGGGCACGCGTGCCGGCGAGAAGCCGCAGGCATCGGCGTTGCTGTTGCCCGCCGCGACCACGACGGTGACGCCGCCATCGTGCAAGGCCTGGGCCGCGGCATCGAGCGAGGGGGCATCCGGGTGGCTGCCGATGACACCCAGACTCATGTTCACGACCGCGGGCAGGATCTGATTGCCGGCGACCCAGTTCATCCCTGCGATGACCGTCGACACGGCCGTCGTGTTGCCGCAGCCGAAGACGCGGACGGGATGGATCGTGACGTCCTTCGCGATGCCGTAGGTCGTGCCGCCGATGGTGCCGGACACGTGCGTGCCATGACCGTTGCAATCGCCGACGCCGCCGCCGATGAAGTCCATGCCCGCGCCGATGCTGCCGGTGAATTCGTTGTGGGTGAGGTTGATGCCCGAATCGATGACGTACGCGTGGACGCCGGCGCCGGTGGTGTCGTAGGTGTACCAGCCGTCCAGCGGCAGCAGGCGCCGATCGACGCGATCGAGCCCCCAGGTCGCGCCGGTCTGGATCGTGTCCAGCGTGGCGATGCCGTCCTGTTCGACATAGGCCACGCGGGGGTCGGCCAGCAGCGCCGCAAGCGCGGCGCTGTCGGCCTTCACGACGAAACCGCGCAGGACGCGGTCGAAACTGCGCACCAGGCTGACGCGATGCTGGGCGGCGATCGATTTCGCGGCGTCGGGCACGCGTGCCGCCCGATTGGATTCGCCCACCAGGCTGGCCGCCTGCGGTTTGAGCACGACGATGTACTGGCCATCGATCGGTTTGTTGGTCGTGTGGAATTCACCCGCGAAAGCGGGCAGTGCGACGGACAGCAGCGCGGCGCCGATCGCGACGGCGATGGGATTGACGTGACATTTCATCTGGGGTTCCTTTTCCATGATGTGAGCAGCGATGCGGGCTGACCTGCCCGCCGATACGGATCGCGTCCTGGAAAGCAAAGGCGATCCCACATGAAGCTCGTCCTTGCTTCATCTCCTGTGATCCGCAGCCGCAGCCTACGCCTGCTTGATTGCGGATGTCATCCCATGATCGACGGCAGTCATGCTGCACGATCAGCCGAATCTATCGACTCGTGAATCATGCGCAAAAAGATCAATGAATAATGTGTGGAAGAGCTGCGTAGCGTTGAAGATCGGGAAGAAGACCAGGATGCCAACAACTCCGAATATCCCTGCATCCGACCGGGAAATTCCGCTACACCATGGAAAGGAAATGGCGAGTATGTGTGTCCGGGTCTTCCCGCGATGGCGGCGTGATCTTCAGCGACGGCACTGGCTTCCGTATTGCAGAACCTGCAGTCTGTATGGTGTGTCATATGTCATCGCTCTGGAGGCCTCATGGCAAGGGACCACGTTTACGCAGGAACAGGCGCGGCAGGCAAGGTCTTCGTCCGGGAGAATCCCGACCCGAAGTCAAAAAAACTGCAGCAGCTGATTTGGGGCGACTGGGTCGAAGTGCTTTCCCGGGATCGAGAAGCCGATGGATGGCTTGAGGTGAAGGGACGCGGCGAGCGAGGCTGGCTTCACGTCGACGACTCCCAGGCCGAACGACTGCTCGAGATCAACTTTGTCGATGTCGGCCAAGGTGACGGCGCATTTCTGGTAACTCCGGATGATGAGTTTGCGCTGGTCGACGCTGGCGCCGGAAGCAACATGCGTCGCTTTCTTTCGTGGCGCTTCAACCTAAAGCTCGATCGAAAGGGAGAGCAGGAGTCCGAGCCGCACGAGACGTCGGGTCGGAAGTTGGCACTTGCGTTCGCGGTGATCTCGCATTCGGACCTCGATCACTACGAGGGCTTCCGAGGCTTGTTCTCCTCGCCAGCGTTCACTTTTGATGCCGTTTATCACAACACGCTTGTCGAGCGTCCCACGGCGCGGGCGAGCGACAAACTGGGCGCGCGTGAAAAAGTCGGTGGAAGAATGTGCGTGATTGATTTGATAGATACGCACGATCAGCTCACTGAGCTGATGGAGCAGATAGATCATGCCAGCAAAGCCAAATACGTCTCGCTGTTGCGCACCGCGCTTGCATCGAATCGGATCGGCAGAATCGAGGGGCTTTCCCTTGCGTCGGGCCACCTTCCCGGTTATGACCGGAATCACCGTTGTCAGAACGGCAATCCTCTGCGTATCGAGGTGATGGGTCCGGCCGTGGTCGAGGCAGACGGCATGCGCGGATTGCCGTGGTTCCAGGACCCCGGGAAAACCAAGAATGGGCACTCTGTCGTACTGAAGGTCGTTTATGGGAACGTGCGTGTGCTCTTGGGCGGAGACCTGAATGTACCGGCCGAGGAACATCTTCTCGACATTCACGCGGGACCGCTACCGGAAGATGGGGACGTGGCTGCAGAAGAAGCCATGATGCAACGTGCTCGCGCAGCCTTGGAGGTCGACGTGGCTAAATCTTGCCATCATGGGTCCGGAGACTTTTCGACGCGGTTTCTGCGCGCCGTCAATCCGGTCGCGACAGTCATATCGTCAGGCGATGACGAGCCGCACTGCCATCCTCGACCTAATACGCTGGGTGCTGTCGGGCGGCATAGCAGAGGCGATCGACCCCTCATCTTTTCCACCGAGCTCTCGCGCTCGACCGCGGAGTACACGAAGCCAGCGATTGCGACCCAGGAAGAGATTCGGCTTCTCGTCGCCAAGCTGCAGGAGGCCGAAGAGGCCGACAAGGCTGCGTTGCAGCGAAAGCTGGACCGGCTGCTGGACCAGGCCGAGCGGAACGTTGCTGTCTACGGGTTGATCGTTGTTCGCACCGATGGGCAGCGGGTGGTCATCGCCCAGAAACTGGAACGTCGCCGCGATGGCACCAGCGAGGAATTTGACCTGCAATGGTTGATGCCGGATGCCAACGGAGTCCTGTCCACGGAAGAGCAGTAGGCTGGGTCATCGATCCGGCATCTCCGCGGAGAATGGTCGTATTGGGCGCATAAGCAAGTAGCCCGGGTAAGCGAAGCGCACCCGGGAGCAACGACAAGAGAACCACGGGTGCGGCCTGCGGCCTTACCCGGGCTGCTTGCTGAGATGCTCGTGCTGGGTGCGAAACATCCAGCCTATGAGGTCTGAATCGTCGCCGGATCGCCGGATCGCCGGATAGCGGCCTGAAGGCCGCTCTACCGGCGTTGATGGCCGGAAATTTTACGGCCCATCCAGATCCTGCTCGCCCACCGACCATCGCCCGTCTTTCCACGACATCCGCACGCGGCCGGCGCGGGTGATGTCGTCGCGGTCGGTGCCGCGGACCCAGAGGACGACGGTGTCGCCGTGGCGGCGGCCGCGGAGGACTTCGGGGGCGAGGGGTTGTTCGTCGCGGAGTTCCTTCAGCGTTTCCTTGATGCGTTCGGCGTCGTTGTCGGGCAGGCGCCATTCGGCGGCATCGCCGAGGAAGCCGCGCAGCGTGCGCAGGTCGCCTGTTTTCACCGCGTCGGCGTAGGCGCGGTAGGCGGCACCGGCGTCGCCGCCGCCGGCGGGCAGGGGCGTGCCGGGCGGGGTGTGGATCGCGGCGTCGAAGCGCAGGTCGAAGTCGTAGGTCTTGCCGAAGAAATCCTCGGGTTCTTCGAGCCGCCAGCGGCCGGCGATGCGGTCGCGGGTCTGCGTCGTGACCGACAGATCGCCGTAGCCGGAGCTGTTGAACGAATCGCTCGGGTCGTTGCGGCTGTAGTGAAGCCCGCATTCGCCGCCGTCGGGCGGGAGACACACGCGGACGTAGCCGCCGCTGCGTTCGCCGTAGGATTCGCGCGCGCCGTCGTCGGGGTCGAAGGCCGCGGCGATCGTCGCGGGATCGAGCGGGCGGTCGCTGAGGAAGACGAAGACTTCGTCTTCCTCGGGATCGAGATGTTTCTCGTGGCGGACGGCGACCGCATGCGTCAGCGTCACGCCGCTGTCGCCCAGGCGGAAATGCCCGCTGCCGGTGTCGCCGGCCCGTGCCTGCGATGACGTGCAGGCGAGAAGCGCTATGAGTGCGAGTGTCGCGAAGCCGTGCGTGTTGAAGCTCTGCGCCGCCATCGTGCGTCTCCCGTGCCTGTCCGGTGCCGACCCCGTTCGCAGGATAACGGGATCGGCACGCACGCGCGGCCGGGCGATGCAGGATCAGGCGATCCGGTAGACCTGCCCGGTCTGCGCGCCTTCGACGCTGCGGCTGAAGCCGAGCGCGGCGCGGGCGGCGGGCACCGCTTCGAAACCTCGGAAGTACGGCGCATAACCGGGCATCGATTCCTGCAGCACGCCGGGGCTGACGGCGTTGATGCGCACGCCGCGCGGCAGTTCCAGCGCCGCGGCGCGGACGAAGCCTTCGATGCCGGCGTTGACCAGCGTGGCCGAGGCGCCGTAGCGGATCGGGTCGTCGGCGAGCACGCCGGTGGTGAGCGTGATCGAACCGCCGTCGGCGAGCAGCGGCGCGGCGAGCAGCGCGAGGTTGACCTGGCCCATCAGCTTGTCGCGCAGGCCGATCTCCCACTGTTCCGGGGTGAGTTCCAGCAGGCCGCCGAAGGCGACGTTGCCGGCGGCGGAAATCACCGCATCGAGTTTGCCGGCCCGGGCGAGGGCGGCGGCGATGCTGTCGCGGTCGGTGAGGTCGATGCGCAGATCGCCGCTGTTGCGGCCGGCGGTGATGAGGGTGTGGCGCGGGCCGAGTGCTTCGGCGACGGCGCGGCCGAGGGTGCCCTGGGCACCGATCAGGAGAATGTTCATGGCGGTTCCTTTGTTTCCGGGAGGCCGGCAATGCCGGCGGTGGAAACAGTCTGCGCCGCCTGAATCCGCTTGATTAGCGGGCCGACCGTGGAAATACTGTTGTCGTATGGAAACAATATCGACCCGGATCGACCGGATGTTGTGCTTCGCGGCGGTGGCCGAGCGCGGCAGTTTCACCGCGGCCGCGGCGGCGCTGGGGTATTCCAAGGCGCACGTGAGCCGGCAGGTGGCCGAGCTGGAACGCACGCTCGGCGCCGAACTGCTGATCCGCACCACGCGGCGGCTGTCGCTGACGCCGCTGGGGCATCGCTATGCGGAGCAGGCCGCGCGGCTGCGCGGCGCCTACGACGATGCCGAACAGTTGATCGCCGCCGAACGCAGCGAGGTGCGCGGGCGCCTGCGCATCACGTCGGCGACGACGTTCGGCGAAGTGTTCCTGGTCGATCTGATCGCCGATTTCCAGGCGGCGCATCCGCAGGTCGAGGTCGAGGTCGACCTCAGCATCCTGACCCGCGATCTGCTCGACGGTCATTACGATTTCGCCTTCCGCATCACCCGCACGATGGAGGAGCGGCTGGTGGCGCGCGCGGTCGGATTGATCCGCGAGATCCCGGTCGCTGCGCCCGCGCTGCTCGTGGAATGCGGCGTGCCGCGCCGGCCCGCGGATCTGGCGTCGTTGCCGGCGCTGCGCAACAACCACTTCCGCGACGATGCGGAGTGGGTGTTCGTGCGCGGCGGCGACAGCGAGACCGTGCGCCTGCGCACGCCGCTGGCGGTGAACAATTTCAATGCGATCCAGCATGCGGCCGAACGCGGCCTGGGCATCGCGCGGCTGCCGCAGTACCACGTGCACGATGCGCTGCGCGAAGGCCGGCTGCAGCGCCTGTTGCCCGACTGGGAGATCGCGCAGCTGCCGATGTATCTGGTGCATCCGCAGCGACGCCATCCGACCCGGCTGCAGACGGTGTTCCGCGCGTTCGCGGTGGCGTGGTTCGATGCGCCGGAACGCCAGGCGCTGCTGCGCTGAGCCCGGCGGCTGCCGGGCCCGGCACGATGCGTCTCAGCCGCCGAGCGGCGAGAGCAGGCGGCGATCGCTGCCCTGGGTGTGCAACTGGTTCGGGGCGAGCGCGTCGGCGTTGTCGGCGGTGATGCCGGCGCTGTCCTGCCACGGCAGGATCCTGCGCGGGCCGGGGATGTAGGTTTCCCACTTGCCCGGCTTCGGCATGCGTTGGCCCATCATCGTGAACGCGACCGGCAGGGTGCCGAACCAGTGCGGCGCATCGACATCCGGGCCGGTGGTCGGCGGTTCGAAGGTCCAGCCGCGGATGGCCTTGATGCTGGTCTGCGCGAGCTGGTCCCGCCACTGCGCCATCTCGTCTTCGCTGCCGATGGTGCGCAGATTGACGTGGGTGGCGTCGATGTTCATGACCTTGCCGTCGCGACCGACCTGCACCGCGAGATAGACCGTGCCGTTGATCGCGCGCTCCACCAGGTTTTCGGGATACGCCGGCATGCGGCCGCGGCGGGCGATGCGGATGCCCGCTTCCGGCGGCAGGTCGGACGCGAAATTCGCGCTGCGCAGTTCGATCCGGTAATCGCCGTTGTCCAGGCGCTTGGCGACGTACAGCAGGCTCATCTTCGAACGGCTGACCGTGCCGGCGGGCAACTGCACCGGTTCGAACGTCCATTGCGGCGCGAGACGCGCGGTCATGTCGACGATGCCCTTGGGCAGCGTTTCCGGTGCATCGAGGGCATGACGCACCACCTTGCCCTCCGCGGTGATGTCGATCGTGCCGCTGACGGACAGGCTGGATTCGGCCTGTCGGCGAATCTCGTCGCGCTTGTCGGCGGCCGATGCCGCGAATGCGACCAGCGGCAGGAGGCAGAGCAGAAGCAGTGTGCGCAGGCGCATGTCGGTCTCTTCGGCGGTGGGTCGAATCGCAGGGTTCCGTGAAGGATAGCGGGATTCGGGCGGCGCGAGGATCATGCCCGCGATGCGCCATGACGTCGCCGCCCGCGCATCGGGTTCGATGCGGCGCTGCAGGCCGGGTCCGGCGCTTTCGGCTCGTCGAAGGCCCGGCCTGCCGCTCCGCTCATGCCATCCGCAGCGCGGAGCGCGCTTCGATCTCCGCCTGCGGCGGCCGCAGCCCGCCGGATTGAGATTGCGCGATCTGCCGCTGCGATTCCTCGGCGGGCACCTTCGCCGCGTCCAGGATCGCGACGCTCGCGGTCCTGTTGAACTCGGAGCGTTCGTTGCCCTGGATCGCGATCAGGCGCGAGCCGTCGCTGCTGGGCACCACCGCATCGATCTGGCGCAGGCCGCCCCTGTTGGCAGCGAGCGTCAGCGCGGCGGCGATGTTGTCGGCTTCGCCGGGCGGTCTGGGGCGCGTGCCGTCGTCCATCGCCGCCAGCGCGGCGAGCGCCTTGCGCATGCCGGGCTCGTCGTTGCCGGTGCCGGGTTGACGCGCGTCGGTCTCGGTCGCACCGCCGCCTTCGACCAGCGAATAGCTTTTCCCGTTCCTGCTGCGCGACTTCAGCTCCTGGTCGATCATCTGATCCACGGGCCGCTCCACCAGGAATTTCTGCCCGATCTTCACCAGCAGCTTCGCGAATTCCTCCAGGTCTTCGTTGCCGAGCTTCAGCTTCTCGGCGATCTTGAATCCGCCTTCGACCACGCCCTTGGAGATGCCCACGCTCACCGCTTGGACGAGTTTCTCCGCGCTGACGTCGGACAGCTTGTTCTGGCCCACGACCTTGCCCACCTCGGCCAGCACGTTGCCGCCGATCGCGGTGGCCAGCGGAAACAGCAGGTCCTCGCCGGTCTTGGAGAATTTGTCCAGCACCTTGTCCTTGAAGATCGCGTCGCTCACCACCGCCGATGCGGCTTCCTTCACGGTCGAGGCGATGGCTTCGGTGCCGCTGATGTCGCCGCTGGCGTAGCGCAGGCCGATCGCGGTTTCCTTGATCAGGAATTTCGCGCGCGGGCCGACGACGGGCAGCACGCCGACCAGATCGGCGACCTGGTCGGCGGTCTTGAACTGGCTTTCGCGCAGATCGTCGACGGTCTTGACCACCTGCTGCGCGTTCTGCGTGCGGAAATCCTTGCTGACGATGCCGAGCAGTTCCTCGGCGCGTTGCACCGCCTTGACCATCGCGACGTCGTTGTCGGCGGAGCCGTCGCCGTTCTGCGCGTCCCTGATCGCCTTGATGGCGTCGGGCGCGTTCCTGAACACGTAACCGTAGAATTCGGTCATCGAATGCACGCGGTTCTTCTTTTCGTACCAGTCCAGCACCGCCTCCAGTTTCTCCAGGCGATCGGGCGCGGTTTCGCGTGCCTGCGCCGGGTCGATGGTGAAATTGCCGGTGACGTCCTGCTCTGACAGGATTTTGCCGTTGCCCAGCAGGCTCGCGGCCGGCGTGAGGTGTTTGTCGGTGAGGGTCTTCTCCAGGTCGCGCAGCGTCTGCAGGTTGGTCGCATCCAGCACCGGCGGCTTGGCGTCCGCGATGAGCCGGATGGAATTCGACAGTTCCGTCAGCGGCTTCTCGACAGGCTCGCCCGAGGTCATTGTCTGGATGATCCTGCGCGCGGCCAGCGCGTCCTCCAGCGCGTGATAGCCCTTGCTGGCTTGATCGGAATCCAGTCCGGCATCGAGCAGTGTTTCGTAGAGCTTCTGCGCGGCGCGCTTCGATTCCTCGCTGTCCGTGTCGCCGCCCGCGACGGTCTCGGCAAAGAATTTCTGCGCATCGAGATAGCGCCCCGGGCGCTTCTCGTCGATGCGCTGACCCATCATCTCGACATCCGCGGAGATCGACGCCAGCCGCCCCGACGACAGCAGGCCCGCTTCGCGCGCCTCGGCGAGCGCTTCGGCGGCGCCGCCACGATGGAAGCCGGCGTCGCGCAGCCGCCCTTCCCTGATCGCGATTCCGGCCTTGTCGGCGTGGGCCAGCGCCGACATCAACAGTTCGCGCTGTTCGAGGGTGTAACCCGCCCGATGCAGCAGCTGGTTCACGCTGCCATCCCGCGAGGGGCGTTCGTTGAATTCGTCCGCGATGTTGAGGCCCGGCGTCTGGATGACGCGGGAAAACAGCGCGTGATAGGCGCGCTGCGCCGCTTCGCGCGTGCCGGCGTCGGCGTTCGTTTCGGTGGTCATGGCGATGTCTCCGTCGCGATGGTCGTCGGAAAGGGGGAGGGATGCGGGCCCCGCGATGGATCCGATCGCGCATTGCCGCGCAGCGCGGCGAGCGCGGCGGACGGCGGGACGGGAACGGATTCGCGGAGCATGGCGGTGGCGCTCTTCGGGTGCCTGCAACCGTGGTCGCAGAAAGCGGCCGCCACCCTTCACCGATGCGATGCGGGCGCCTCCGCCGCATCCGACGCCAGACTTCGGAGCAGGGCCTCGGCCTCGATCCGCGGGCGGGCATCGGGCGAGGTCTCCCTGCGCAGGACCGGCAGCGCCTGCGCGAGCAGCCGCCGGGCACGCGCGGGGTCGCCGAGGCGGGCGACGGCGTGGGCGCGCGATGCCAGGATTTCGGCGCGGGTCAGCGGATCGTCATCGGCCGCGTCCATCCGCACCAGCGCGAGGCCGAACGCGCGATCCGCCTCGTCGAAGCGGCCGCGCGCGGCCGCCAGCAGGCCGCGGCGCCGCGCCATGTAGATGAAGGCCGGATGCCCGGCCGGCAGCTGTGCGTCCAGCACCGGTGCGGTCTCGTCGAGCAGTGCGGCGGCTTCGTCCAGCGCGCCGGCGTTCAACAGCACGACGAACATGCTCATCCGACCGAACGCGTTCTCCAGCGGCGGCGCGGCCTGCAGCCACGGGTCCGACAACAACCGTCGCGCCGCCGCCAGCGCGGCCGGATGCTGGCCCAGTTCGCTGCGTGCGCGCGCCAGATTCGACCACGCGATGCTGCGCAGCCGGCGGTAGGCGACGTGGGTGTCGGGCAACGCGTCCAGTGCGGCCTGTGCGCTGGACGCGGCCCGCGCGTAGTCGCCGAGGTGGTACTGCACGCGGCAGCGGTTGATGTCGATCGACGCGAGCACCGCGACCTTGTCCGGACTCAGGCGCGCCTGCGTGGCGCGCGCGCGGTCGAAGTGCGCCAGCGCCTCGCGATAGCGGCCGAGGTCGGCCAGCATCGTGCCCAGATTGTTGTCGATGGTGGCGGTGACCACGCTGCGTTCGCCGAACAGCTGCTGGGCGCGATCGCGCGCGCGCTGCGCATCGGCGAGCGCGGCCTGCGCTTCGCCTCCGAACTGGCGCCAGCGCGACAGCGCCAGCCAGGTTTCGATCCACAGCGGCGATGCCGCTTCCAGTTCGGTTCCGGCCAGCGCCAGCAGCGCCGCGCTGCGCTGCGTGCCCTGCGCCGTCGCTTCGCCACTTTCGCTCGCGGCATCGAGTCGCGCGATCGCCAGTTCGACCGGGAAGCCGCGCTGCGGTGGTGCGGTGGCGGCCACCGCCTGCGCTTCGGTGAGCGCGCGTTCGGCCAGGACGAAATCGCGCCATTCGATCGCCGCCTTGCCCTGCAGCAGCAGTGCGGTCGCCAGCGCGTGCGGATCCTCGCGCCGATGCGCTTCGCGCAGTGCGCGCGTCCGCGCGAACGCGGGTGCCGCCTCCCCGTAACGCTCCAGCGCGTTCAGCGCCTGCCCGCGGGCGGCGTGCGCACGCGCCAGCAGATCGTCGTCGCGACCATCGCGCAGCCGCGGCGTCGACCGCGGTTCCGCCAGAAGCCGCAGTGCTTCGTCCGCGGATTTCAGCGCCGGCTCCGGATCGCCGATCGCGACGTAGATCTCCGCGACCGCGACGATCGAGGCGATGCTGCGCCACGCGGGATCCAGCGCGCGCGGGTCGCCGCTGTCGCGCAGCCGCCGGCGTTCGCGCTGCAGCAGCGCTTCGATCCGCGCCTGCGCCTGCGGATTGCCGCCGGGCGACAGCGCCACCAGCAGCGACGATTGCAGGTCCTGCGCCAGCAGCGCGTTCTTCTCCGCGGCCAGCGCCCGCGTGCGTTCCGCCGACAGCTGCAGTACGAACGCGACCGCCAGCAGCGCCGCAGTGCCCGCGCCTAGCAGCGGCCATCGATTGCGCCGGCAGAATTTCCCGCCGCGCGCCCACCACGTCTGCGGCGAGGCGGCGAGCATCCGGCCTTCGAGAAACCGTTCGACATCCATGCGCAGCGCCGCGATCGAGGCGTAGCGATCGTCGGGATCGTGCGCGGTGGCGCGGGTGACCACGCGCGACAGATCGCCGCCGAGGACGCGGCGGATCGACGGATCCGACAGCGCCGATGCCGATGGCGCGCCATTCGAACCCGCATCGCCGTTTGCCGTGTCGCGCGCGCGCCGCGACAGCGCGCCGTCGCTCAGCATCTCGACCAGCAGCAGGCCGGCCATGTAGACATCGGTCGCGGTGGTCAGCGCGCGGCCGTCGCGCTGTTCCGGCGCGGCGTAGATCGGCGTGAACGCGGCGGTGCGCTCGCCGTGATGCTCACACGCCTCGCTGTCGTCGAGCGCCCGGCCGATGCCGAAATCGATCAGCGCGGTCGATCCGTCGGCGCGTACCAGCACGTTCGAGGGTTTGAGATCGAGGTGCAGGATCAGCCGCTGGTGGGCATGCTCGATCGCCAGACAGATCTGCCGGAACAGCTGCAGCCGTTCGCGCTGCGACGGCCGTCGTTCGGCCAGATGGCGCGACAGCGGCTCGCCTTCGACGTATTCCATGACGAAGTAGGGCGTGCCGTCGTCGGTTTCGCCGCCATCGATCAGGCCGGCGATGCCGCGATGGTTCAGTGCGGCCAGCAGCGCACGTTCGCGGGCGGCCCGCCGACGCAGGGCCGCGGTGGAGGCGCCGTGCAGGCGCTTGAGCGCGACCCGCTGCGCGCGCCCGTCGATGTCGCGTTCGGCCAGCCACACGCCGGCCATGCCGCCCTGGCCCAGTTCGCCGATCAGCCGATAGCGGCCGATGCGTTGCGGACCGGCGTCGTTTGCGGACAGGGCCGCCAGCAGGGCCGGACGCAGCGGGTTGTCGGTGGCGTCGTCGTTGGCCAGCAGGGAATCGACGGTGTCGAGGATCGTCGGATCCTGCTCGACCGTGCGCAGCCACGCCGCGCGCGATTCCGGCGGCAGCGAGAGCGCGGCATGGAACAGCGTTTCGATTCGGGAGAGGGCGTCGGTCATCGGAAAGGAATCCTGCGCGGCGCGGAATGCTTCCGCCTGACTGCAGGTCGTGGTGGCGCGACCCGACCCGTCACTGCCGGTCAACGACCGTTTCCCGGGGCAGCGGCGCGGTTCCGGACAGCCGGGACTTCAACCAGGCGCGGGCGAAGCGCAGATCGCGTTCGACCGTGCTCAGGCTCAGTCCAAGCGTCGCGGCGATCTCGGTCTGCTCCAGGCCGACGATCAGCGCCAGCTCGGCGATCCGGCATTTGCGCGGGTCCAGCGCCTCCAGTTCGGTCAACGCACGCTCCACGTCCAGCCAATGGTCCGCGCTGGCGCCGGCCACCCCGGCGACGGTGATCTGCAGCGCGTCCAGCGAGGTGACCTCGCCGCCGCCGCGCTTGTCGGCGTCGCGGCGGCGCACCAGATCGATCAGGGTGTGGCGCAGCGCGGCCGCGGCGATCTTGAACAACTGCCGGCGGTCTTCGGCGTCGACCGGACTCTGGATCAATTTCAGCAGCGCTTCGTGGACCAGTTCGGTCGGATCGACGATGGGCCGCGCCTGTTCGCGCAGCCGGTTGGCGGCGATGCGCTTGAGCTGGGAATAGATCGCCGCGGCGAGCGCGTCGCGGGCGCCGGCATCGCCGGCTTTCCAGCGAACCAACAGCGCGGTGATATCGCCGGCGTCGCGACGGTCCATGGCGGGCCCCGTGTCGTGGTGCGTGTCGGGACCGGGATCGACGGTGCTGGCATGCGGTTCGCTCACCGGCCGAACCTTATCAGGTCTCCCGCGGCGCCCGACAGACGCCACCGGACCGCCAGCGCGGGAATGCGGATGCACTGTCCCTCCCGTGACCGCATGCCGCGATTGCGGGGCGCGCGGGGCACGGTTACTGTCCCTGCCGGAGGTGGTCATGCACGGCGATGGTCTGCAACTTGCGTTGGTGTTCCTGCTCGCGGCGGTGGTCGCGGTGCCGCTGTTCAAGCGCTTCGGCCTGGGCGCGGTGCTGGGCTATCTGGCAGCGGGCGTGGCCCTCGGGCCGTTCGGGGTGAAGGTGATCCGCGACGCCGAGCCGGTGCTGGCCGCCAGCGAAATCGGCGTCGTGATGATGCTGTTCGTCATCGGCTTGGAATTGTCGCCGGCGCGGCTGTGGGTGATGCGCAAACCGGTGTTCGGCGTCGGCGGCCTGCAGGTGCTGTTGTCCGGATTGGCGCTGGGCGGCGTGGGGCTGGCGTTCGATCTCGGCTGGAAGGCCGCGCTGGTGGTGGGATTGGCGCTGGCGCTGTCCTCGACCGCGGTCAGCCTGCAATTGCTGTCCGAGCGCAAGGCGCTGAACAGCCCGCACGGGCGCCTGGCGTTCGCGATCCTGCTGTTCCAGGATCTGGCGGCGATTCCGCTGATCGCCGCGATCCCGCTGCTGGGCGTGGCCGCGGCCAGTCCCGATCCGGTCTGGCAGGACGTACTGAAGGCGGTCGCCGCGATCGTGGCGGTGGTGATCGGCGGCCGGGTGCTGCTGCGCCAGTTGTTCCGGCTGGCGGCGCGGATCGGCGTGCCGGAGATGTTGACCGCGAGCGCACTGCTGGCGGTGCTGAGCGCGGCCTGGGCGATGCATCTGGCCGGCCTGAGCATGGGCCTCGGCGCCTTCCTCGCCGGCGTGCTGCTGGCGGATTCGGAGTTCCGCCACGAGATCGAATCGCAGATCGAGCCGTTCAAGGGCTTGCTGCTCGGTCTGTTCTTCATGGCCGTGGGCATGAGCATCGATCTGGCGCTGATCGCGGCCGAGCCGTGGGGCATCGTGCTCGGCAGCATCGCGCTGCTGGCGATGAAATCGCTGCTGCTGTTCGGCATCGGCCTGCGCCCGGGGCGGTTGGATTGGCGCGAGGCGCTGCAATTGGGCGTGGTGCTGGCGCTGGGCGGCGAGTTCGCGTTCGTGGTGCTGTCCGAAGCGGTCAAGGCAAGCCTGATCGACGCGGCGCTGCAGAACCGGCTGGTGGCGATCGTCGGTCTGTCGATGGCGCTCACGCCGCTGTCGATGATCGCGGTCGCGCGCCTGCTGCGCGCGTATCCGGGTGCCGCGCCGTCGCGCGCGTTCGACGCCATTCCCGACCATCAGGCGAAGGTGATCCTCGCCGGCTTCGGCCGCTTCGGCCAGATCGTCGCGCGCATGCTGGTGGCGCAGAAAATTCCGTTCGTGGCGCTGGAGACCGATGCGGTGCAGGTCGATTTCATGCGCCGGTTCGGCAACGTCGTCTACTACGGCGATCCGGCGCGGCCGGACCTGCTGCGCGCCGCGGGCGCCGGCCACGCGAAGATCTTCATCAACGCGATCGACAACACCGAAGCCAGCCTGCGCACGACCCGCGTGGTCCGCAGACTGTATCCGGAGCTGAAGGTGTTCGCGCGCGCACACGACCGCAGACACGCCTGGCAATTGATGGATCTCGGCGCGAATGTCACCCGCGAGACGTTCGCTTCGGGCCTGGAGATGGGCCGCGACGTGCTGATCGCGCTCGGCATTCCGCCGGAACAGGCGACGCAGCGCGCGCAGCGGTTCCGCGATCACGACGAAGCGCTGCTGGCCAGCCAGCATCTGATCTACGACGACGAGGCGGCGCTGCTGGAAAGCGCGAAACAGGCGCGCAGCGAGCTGGAGCAGCTGTTCGAGGCCGACGTCGAGCCCGAGGCGGTGCCCGACGTGGTGTTCGACGACGACCCGCCGCCCGCCGCGCGGCGTTGAGCGGGCCACGCGGCGTCGCGACCCGGCTTCGCAGGGTTACTTCGCCGGTGCGAACCGGTCGCCGAAGAAATCGCCAGCGTTCCAGCGCGGGCGTTCGCCGGCATCGCCGACGAGCCGGCCGAGGCGCGCATTGAGTTTCGCCAGCCGCAGCGCGTCGCCCCAGGCGATCGGCAACGTCGCTTCGTCGCTCGGCTGATGGTAGTGATCGCGCAGGAATTTGCGCAGCGCCAGTTTCGGGTCGCGCTCGCCGTCGGCGGAGAGCATGCCGCCGGTGAGATAGATCGCGGGAATGCCGGCGCGGATGAAGGCGTACTGGTCGCTGCGCACGAACACCACGTCTTCCGGGAACGGATCGGGCGACAGCGTCACGCCGATCTCTTTCGCCGCGGCGTCCAATGCGGTCTTCAGCGAGGAATGCTCGACGCCGATCGGCACCACGTCCCTGCTCGGCGCCAGCAGCACCGGCATGTCCATGTTGATGTTGGCGATCAGCGAACCGGCGGCCACCGTGGGATGCGTGGCGAACCATTCCGCGCCGAGCAGGCCCTTCTCTTCGGCGGTCAGCGCGACGAACAGCAGCGAACGCTTCGGCGCGGTCTTGTCGGCTTTCAGCGCGCGCGCGGCTTCGAGCATGATCGCGACGCCGAGGGCGTTGTCGAGCGCACCGTTGTAGATGCGGTCTTCGACACCGTTCTCGTCCTTCACCGGCGCGCCGATGCCGATGTGATCCAGGTGCGCGGTGTAGACGATGTGCTCCGCGGCCAGCGCGGTGTCGCTGCCGGGCAGTTTCGCGACCACGTTGCGCGAGGTCACCGGTTCGATCTTCGTGCGCCCGGCCAGCGCGAGCGTGCCCGGCAGCGCGAAGCCCTTCAGCGTGCCGGCGTCGGCGGCGTCGAACAGTTGCGCCGCGGTGCGCGGGCCGTCGGCGAAGATCAGATCGGCCGCGGCCGCGCTGACCGTGGCCAGCCCGCGCAGTTCGGGGAAGGTACCCAGACCCTTGCCGTCGGGCCCGCGCAGACGCATGCCCGCGCGCTGCCAGTTGTCGGCGCCGCGCGACCACGGCGATTCAGCCTCGTCCTTCGGCGTGTTCACGAACACCGCGCCGACCGCGCCGCGCGCCGCCAGCGCACGCAGTTTCTCCCGGGTGGCGCTGTGGAACGCGCGGCGATCGTTGTCGAAGCGCGCGGGCGCGCCGCCGAAGACCACGGCGATCTTGCCTTGCAGGTCGAGTCCGGCGAAATCGTCGTGGCCCAGTTCCGGTGCGTGCACGCCCTGGCCGACGAACACCGCCGGCGCTTCCAGCGCGTGTTCGCTCGCGTTGAAGTTCAGCGTGGGCAGGAACTGTTCGCGGAAACGCAGCGCGATCTCGCGGCCGTTGCGCTTGACCACCAGCGCGGCGCCATCGGCTTCACGCGTGGCCTTCAGCAGCGGCACCGTCTGGAACCAGGTGCCGTCGTCGCCGGCGGGCTGCAGGCCGATGTCGGCATACCGTTGCGCCACGTACTCCGCGGCGAGATCGTAGCCGCGGGTGCCGGCCTCGCGGCCTTCGAAGCGGTCGTCGGCGAGCGCGCGCACGTCGTTGGCGATGCGCTGTTCGTCGGGGTTCGCCGGCGCGGTCGTGGTCGGCGGCGTCGCCGGTGCGGAAATGGTCGGCCCCTCGGGCGCGGACGCGTCGCGCTGGCAGGCGGCGAGCAGCACGCATGCGAGCAGGGTCGGCAGAACGGTGCGGATCGTGGTGCGGGATAGGATGGGAGAGTGGTTCATTGCATCGTTTCCTCGGGCAGCAGCGTGCCCAGTGCGACCAGCGCCCACCACAGCGCGCCGATGCCCAGCCAGACATAGTTCGCAAGCGTCAGGCGGCGGTTGGCCTCGGCTGCGGGATCGCCGCAGGCGATGTTGGCCGCGCGTTGCGCGTGGTAGATCGAAAGGGTGGAACAGGACAGCACCACGATCAGCAACAGGATGCTGGCGTGGAGCGAGATGACCGTCTCGGGCAGGCGGTCGAGGATGCGTCCTCCGATCGCGGCGACCACGTAGAGCGTCGCCCAGCCGCCCGGCGACCAGCGGTGGCGCTGGCCGCTGCGGACGATGCGGTAGTCGAACTCGTTGTAGAGGCTGTGGGCGAAGAAGATCGAAAAGATCGCGCGGGGCACCGGCCAGATGTCCAGTCGCTTGTCGATCTTGTGGATCTTCCAGTGGCGCCAGAACCAATACAGCGTGTAGAAGCCGAACGTGGCGAACATCAGCAGCGCGGCCTTGGCCGGCGCGACGACGTAAAAGTGCGCGGGCGTCGCCACGATGCCGCTGTCGGCGATTTCGGCGATGCGCGCGGTCGGCGGCGCGTAGGGATTGTCGGCCGCCTGCGCCTGGCCGCGGTCGTTCTGTTCGTGCATGCGGGCCTCCCCGGGAGGCCGCAAGCATGCCGCAGCGGCCCGCCGGGCGCCACGCCCATGCGCCGGGGTAAGATCGCGGCGACCCTGCCGTGGAGCGCCGCGTATGTCGAGCCATCCCATCGCCGTGCCACCCGTGCCGGTCGAGCGCAAGCTGCTGCTGGCGATCGTGCTGATCGCATTGGTGGTGTCCGGCATCGCGCCGAAGGATCGGCTGACCTGGCTGCTGGAGGTGATCTGGGCGATCGTCGCGATGCCGATCATCGCGCTGAACTGGCGTCGCTTCCCGTTGACCCGGCTGCTGTGCTGGCTGCTGGTGGCGCACGCCCTGGTGCTGATCCACGGCGGCGCCTACACCTATGCGGAAACGCCGCTGGGCTTCCAGTTGCGCGATGCCTTCACCGCTCTCGGGCTGGAGGTCGAGCGCAATCCCTGGGATCGCGTCGGTCATCTGATGCAGGGCTTCGTGCCGGCGATCCTCGCCCGCGAACTGTTGCTCCGGCTCACCCCGCTGCGTCGCGGCGGCTGGCTGGTCTATCTGGTGCTGGCGGCCTGCCTGAGCTTCAGCGCGTTCTTCGAGCTGATCGAGTGGTGGGCGGCATTGATCTACGGTGCGGACGCCGACGCTTTCCTCGCCACCCAGGGCGACCAGTGGGACACCCAGTGGGACATGTTCCTCTGCCTCTGCGGCGCGGCGGTGTCGCTGCTGCTGTGGTCCCGCCTGCACGATCGGCAGCTGGGGACGCAGGCCGGCGCCTGACGCGAGCGGGATCTCCTGAACCCGTACGGCAGGCTCGACGCGCACGGCCCGACATGTCCGACAGCGCACGAATTCCGGGCATGAAAAAGGCGGGGTCGCCCCCGCCTTTTTCGCGAACCCGGGCTGGGCCCGGTGGTGCGCGCTTCGATCAGAAGCGACCGACCGCCGCGGGATCGCGCGAGGCCGGAACCGCGCCGTTGGTGTCGTTGGCGACCGCGGTCGTGGCGGCACCGCCGTCGACCCAGTAGCCGCCGTCGTATTCATAGATCGTGTTGCCTTCCGAATCCTGGTAGGTCCGGACGACATACTTGTCGACGTAACGCGGCTGGGTGCTTTCGACGTCGGTGTACTCGTGGTCGAAGTACGCTGCGCAGTACGAAGGCATCTGGTTGCTGATCTCGTATTCGCCGTCGATGCCGGTCCAGGTGCGCAGGCTCTGGTTCAGCGAGGCCGCGTCGCAGCGACCGGCGCCGTGGCCGATGGCCTCGACCAGCGTGCCCATCTGCGGGGTGTCGTCGGAGGTCGGGCACAGCTTCAGGAAGTTGATGCGCGCCTGGATCGTCTTCCACGGCTTGCTGAGGTTGATGCTGAAGTACTTCCGCAGCGAGGCGGCGCATTCGCTCGGCGGGCCGCCGGTCGAGAGGCAGAGGATCGCTTCGCAGGCCGAGCCTTCGTCGCCGCTGAGCATCTGGCCCTGCTGCTGGCCCATGATCTCGTCGACCATGCCCTGCATCTCGCCGGAGAGGCTGGTGCTCTGGTTCGCACCGTTGGGATCGACGCCTTCCGGCAGCTGATTGGCCGCGTTGCCGTCGTAACGGGCGTCCGGGGCGGACGAATCGTAGCCCTCGGGCAGCTGCGAGGCCGCATTCGGGTCGTACTGGCCGGTGTTACCGCCGTCCTGCGCGCTGGCAGTGGCCGCCGAGGCGAGCAACAGCGCCGTCAGCGCAACCGAAATCGTTTTCTTGTTCATGACTTCACTCCAGTAGTCAAAACCGCACGTCGTCAATTCGCATGGGGGGTGGGCGCCGCCGCTGCCGACGGTTCCGTGATTGTGCCGCACGACCCGGCCGGGCCGGTCGATCATTGCTTCAGTGCCCCTGCTTTTCGACGACGGCGAAGCCGCGTGACCGTGGTCGCGCGATTCCGCAGCAGAAGCTCCCGGTTCAGGTTAGCGGAGTCGTGATGCGTTTTGCAAAGCATGGCGATTGCGACGAAGGCATCGGCCTGCCGAGGGTGCGTGCGCCCTGTGGCGATGTAACAATTTGATTTTCAAGAAAAACGCCGATTGGCGGCGTGAATCGCGGGCCAAATGCCGCCGATCGGCGGCCGACCGCTCGTCGGAATGGCCCCGGATGAGCGGCAGATCCGGGCTGAAACGGTCAGGTCGGACCCGGGCCGGGACCGGCGTCTTCGGTGCGCGGGCGGGGCGGTTCGCGCCGTTCGAAGGGCAGCACCACGCCGCGTTCTTCCTTCGGACGATGCCAGAGGACCGGCACGTCATGAGGGGCGGGCGGCTCCAGCTCGGCGTCGGGTCCCGCCTCCTCCTCCTCCAGCTCCCAGCTGTAGCGTTTGCGCGGCGGCAGCGGGTCGGCGTGGCGGAACAGGAGCGCCGCCAGCGCGCCGCCGAGCGCGCCGCCCAGGTGCGATTGCCAGGACACGCCCGGCTCCTGCGGCAGCACGGTCAGCAGCATGCCGCCGTAGAGGAAGAACGCGATCATCGCCGCGGCGATCGAGGGGCGGTCGCGGCGCAGCAGGCCCAGCACGAACACCAGGAACATCAGCCCGTGGGTGACGCCGCTGGCGCCCAGATGGTGGCTGCCGGGATCGCCCAGCAGCCAGGCGCCCAGCCCGGACCCCAGCCAGAGCAGCGGCAGCGCGCGCAGGGTCGCCTTCGGATAGACGCTGCCGGCCAGGGTGCCCAGCAGCAACAGCGAAGCGGCATTGGCGGCGATGTGTTCGACCGAGCCGTGCAGCAGCGGCGCGGTCAGCACGCCCCACAGGCCCGGCAGGCTGTGCGCGGTGACCGTCAGCGGGCGGTAGTCCTCGCCCTGCTGCAGCGCGAACGCCGCCGCCAGCACCAGCACGAAGGCCAGACTCAGGTTCAGTGCCCGCAGCAGGCGCCGCCGGTCGGCGGCGCGCTGGGCGGGGGTGTCGGGCAGGTCTTCGGGCGTGTGCAGTTGCATCGTCAAGCTGTGGTGCCGGTGGCGAGCCCGATCAAGGCCGCCCCGGCAGCGGGGCGGCCTTGCGGACGCAACAGAGCGTTCAGTCCCGCGACGCGGACGCCGGCGGGGCCGCCGGGCGCAGCAGGCTCAGCGCCACGGTCGCGGCGATGGTGGCGGCCACCACGCCCAGCGACCACAGGATCGGGATCTTGTAGACGTCGATCAGCAGCATCTTCACGCCGATGAACATCAGGACGATCGCCAGCCCGTACGGCAACAGGTGGAAACGGTCGGCCATGCCCGCCAGCAGGAAGAACATCGCGCGCAGGCCCAGCACCGCGAACACGTTCGACGTCAGCACGATGAACGGGTCGCTGGTGATCGCGAAGATCGCCGGAATCGAGTCGACCGCGAAGATCACGTCGGTCACGCCGATCAGCACGATCACCACGAACAGCGGCGTGTACCAGCGCTTGCCGTCCTTCAGCACGCTGAAGGCGTGGCCGTGGTAGTCGGCGGTCAGCGGCAGGTGGCGGCGCATCCACTTCAGCGCCGGGTTCTTCTCCAGATCCGGCGCCTTGCCCGCGGCGAGCAGCATCTTGATGCCGGTCAGCAGCAGGAACGCGCCGAAGACGTAGAGGATCCAGTGGAATTTCGCGAGCAGGAAGGCGCCGGCGAAAATCATGATCGCGCGCAGGAAGATCGCGCCGATCACGCCGATGATCAGCACCTTCTGGCGCTGTTCCTCGGGCACCGCGAAATAGGTGAAGAGCATCAGGAACACGAAGATGTTGTCGACCGCGAGCGATTTCTCCACCAGGTAGCCGGTGAGGAATTCCAGCGCCACGCGATTGCCGACGACATCGCCGGCCTGCTCGCTGACGTACCACCACAGGCCGGCGTTGAACGCCAGCGCCAGGCCGATCCAGCCGATGCTCCAGTACAGCGCTTCCTTGAATGTCACCTTGTGCGGCCCACCATGGCGCATCAGCACCAGATCGACGAGCAGGGCGACGACGACGAGGGCGGCGAACGCGCCCCACAACAACGGACTACCGATCGTGGTCATTGAGAAAAAACTCCGGTTCGGAAACGAGAACGCCCAACCGCGAGGCTGGGCGTCGTATTCCGGAACCGGGGCGCGAGCGCGACCGGGCGGGGATAGAGCTTCGCCGTGCGGCGAAGGTCTCGCTCGCGATCGCGCTGTTGCTGCGACCGCCGTCCGGCCGGGGCGGGGCCCGTATTGACGACCGGAACGTTCGGGAGCTACTCCCCTTCTGGAGCGGCGATTGTTTTTCAAATACCCGGGAGCGTCAACCCCATTACAATGACAACATGAACGCACCGTTGCCCGAAATCCGTCTCAGGAACACCTGGACCTCGCGCCACCCGTGGATCTTCCAGAAACTGGTGGAAAAACCCGTCCAGCGGCCCAAGCCGGGCAGCCTGGTCGAGATCGTCGGCAACGATGGCGTCTGGATCGGCCGCGGTTTCTACAACGGCCATTCGCGGATCTCGCTGCGCATCCTGGAGCGCGATCCCGACATCGCCATCGATGCCGACTGGTTCGCGGCGAAGATCGCCGCCGCCGTGCATCTGCGACGCGAGGTGTTGAAACTCGATGCGGTCTCCGACGCCTGGCGCGTGGTCCACAGCGAAGGCGACGGCCTCAGCGGCCTGGTGGTGGATCGTTACGGCGATCTGCTGGTGGTCGAATACTTCAGCGCGGGCATGTTCCGGTACCGCGAATGGATCTATGCCGCGCTGCGCGAGCAGTTCCCGGGTTGCCGCTTCCACGCTTTCGCCGACGAGCACGTGCAGAAGCAGGAAAGCTTCGATTTCCGCGGCAGCGAACCGGCGGCGCCGGCGATCATCACCGAGTACGGCGTGAAGTTCCGCGCCGACCCCGCCGGCGCGCACAAGACCGGCTTCTTCGCCGATCAGCGCGACAATCGCGAATGGCTGTCGCACCAGTGCGCGGGCAAGCGCGTGCTGGACCTGTGCTGCAACACCGGCGGTTTCGGCGTCTACGCCGCGGTGCGCGGCGCCAGCGAAGTGGTCGGCATCGACATCGACGACGCGGTGCTGGAGATCGCCCGCGGCAACGGCAAGTTGAACAACGTCCGCCCGCGCTTCGTGCAGGCCGACATCTTTCCGTGGCTGCGCGATGCGGCCAATGCCGGCGAACAGTTCGACGTCGTGATCCTCGATCCCGCGAAGATGACCCGCGACCGCGAGCAGGTGATTCCGGCGCTGAAGAAATATCTCGACATGAACAAGCTGGCGATGGGCGTGGTGAAGCCCGGCGGCCTGTTCGCGACCTTCTCCTGCACCGGTCTGGTCAGCGAGGAGCAGTTCCTCGACATGCTGCGCCGCGCCGCGTTCTACGCCGGCCGCACGGTGCAGGTGCTGAAGGTGGCCGGCGCAGGCGCCGATCACCCGTGGCTGACCGACGTGCAGGAAAGCCGCTATCTGAAGGCGGTGTTCTGCCGCGTCGTGGATTGATCCACACCGTTTGAGCGACATCGCTTGAGCGGCAAGCGGCTTCGATTGCCGCTGTTCCTCCCATCGCCATTGCCTTACCCGCCGGATGATGGTCGAACGTCATCCCGTTCGGCGGCGCGGGTACACTGGCGGCATGCCCGATACCGATCTTCTGTTGCTTCTGCTGCTGGTCGCGACTGCGGTCGCGCTGGTCCTGCTCGTGATCCTGCTGCTGCGCCGGCCGGAGGCCGCGCTCGATCGCCTGCGCGCGCGGGTCGAGGAGGCGCTGCGCGAAGAGCAGCGCGCCGGTCGCGGCGAACTGCGCCAGCAGCTCGACAGCCTGGCGTTGAGCCAGGGCCAGCGGATCGAGGACTTCGGCCGCAGTCTCGGCGATCTCACCGCGCGCACCGACGCGCGCCTGGACGAACTGCGGGCCGCGCTCAACGACGATGCGCACAAGGCGCGGCTGGAGCTGGCGACGCGGCAGACCCAGTTCGCCGACGCGCTCGGCGCGCAATTGCGCGAACTCACCGATCGCAACGAACAGCGGCTGGGCGAACTGCGCGCCACGCTCGAACAGAAACTCGGCGAACTGCAGGCCGGCAACGAAGCCAAGCTGGAACAGATGCGCGCGACCGTCGACGAAAAGCTTCAGTCGACCCTGGAAACGCGCCTGACCGAGAGTTTCGGCAATGTCGCGCAGATGCTGGTGCAGGTGCATCAGGGCCTGGGCGACATGAACAAGCTGGCCTCGGACGTGGGCGGCCTGCAGCGCGTGCTCACCAACGTGAAATCGCGCGGCATCTTCGGCGAAGTGCAGCTGGCGGCGCTGCTGGAACAGGTGTTCGCGCCGGATCAGTACGCGGCCAACGTCAAGACCGTGCCCGAGCGCAACGAAGCGGTGGAATTCGCGGTGCGCTTTCCCGGATCCGAGCGCGATGCGCCGGTGTGGCTGCCGATCGACGCCAAGTTCCCGCGCGAGGACTACGAGCGGCTGCTCGATGCGCAGGAGCAGGGCGACGTGGAGGCCGCGCGTGCGGCCGGCGATGCGCTCGAGCGCCAGGTGCGCAAGCAGGCGCGCGAGATCCGCGACAAATACGTGTCGCCGCCGCACACCACCGAGTTCGCGATCCTGTTCCTGCCGACCGAGGGCCTTTACGCCGAGGTCCTGCGCCGCCCCGGGCTGGTGGAAGCGCTGCAGCGCGATCTGCGCATCGCGGTGGCCGGCCCGACGACGCTGCTGGCGTTGATGACCAGTTTCCAGATGGGCTTCCGCACGCTCGCGATCCAGGAGCGGTCCAGCGAGGTGTGGCGCACGCTGGGCGCGGTCAAGACCGAATTCGCCAAGTTCGGCACGGTGCTGGATGGCGTGAAGAAGAAGCTGGACGAAGCCAGCAACAAGATCGAGGAGACCAGCGTGCGTTCGCGCGCGCTCGGACGGAAACTGCGCGAGGTCGAGGCCCTGCCCGCGGGCGAAGCGCAGAAGCTGCTGGGCGATGCCGCGACCGAGGATGCGGCCGGCGACGACGTGTGAGCCGCGGCCCGGAAACGTGCGTTCCGGGCACTTTTCGACAGACCGTTACGGCGAACCGGGAATCACCGGGATCGCGTCGATCGGCACGGTCGGATTGTCTTCGTTGTTCTGCAGGTATTCCGGCAGCGGGGCTTCATCGTCGCCGTCGGCGCTGTCGCCGGAGATCTGATAGTTGCGCCGCTGCAGCCAGGCGTCGCGCACCAGCGCGTAGTCGTCGGCGGCGCCTTCGCGCATCCGGTCCACGCTCAGCAGTTGGGTGCGCACGTTGACCAGCTGCAGGCCCTGCAGGAACACGCGCACCTTGTCCTCTTCGATCGGACGGATCGGCGACAGCGGTGCGTCGCCGGCCATGCCGAGGGCGTCGCGGACGGTGCGGGGCCCGAACAGCGGCAATTCGACGTAGCGCGATTTCTTCCAGCCCCAGACGCCGAGCGTCTGGCCGAAATCCTCGCTCCTGTTCGGGAGTTTCGCCGAGGTGGCCGGATCGAACAGGCCGCCGATGCCGAGCGTGGCGTTGAGCAGGAAGCGGCCGATGGACTGCCCTGCCTGCTTCGGTTTGCCCTGCAGCAGCGCGTTGACCGCGCTGACCGGCTGGCCGAGGTTGTTGAAGAAGTTGCCGACGCCCAGGCGCACCGGGCGCGGCACCACCTTCACGTAGGCGGTGGCCAGGGGCTTCGCCACGCGCCGGTCGACGACATCGTTGAATCGGTGGATGCGGCGATTGTATTTCTCCCACGGGTCGTAGCTGGGTGGCAGCGCCGCGGGTTCGGGCAGATTCGGATCGGCGATCGGATCGTAGACCTGCGGTTCCGGCGTGCCGTAGATCGCGGCGAAATCGCGTTCGGCTTCGGTGGGTTGCAGCGATGCGGGTTCGGCATCGGCGACGACTTCGGCGCTCTGTGTGGACGCGTCGTCCATGCCGTCGGCAGGCGGGCTGTCGGCGGTCGCGCTCGCGGTGGCCTCGCTGGCGATGGCCTGGGCGGCAGGCGTGTCCACGGTGGGGTCCGCGGGCGCGGGGGCGACCACCGCCACCGGCGGCGGGGCGTCTTGCGTGACGGCCTGATGCGCGCAGCCGCTGGCGAGCAGGGCTGCGACAAGAAAGGCCGCCCGGGGGAGGAGGCGGTGCTGGTTCATGGCGCGAGTGTAGCCTCTGCGATCATGGTGGGGGCCCGGCGGGGCGGTCGTTCAATCCCGGGCGAAGGTCAGATCGTGGCCGAGCCGGTAGGCACCACGCAGCTCGGCGAACCCTTCGGGCCGGCCTTCGATCGAGACCCCGCCGGCGCGCGTGGCGAGCAGCGAAATCAGGGCCAGACCGGCGCTGTCGATGGATTCGACCGCGCTCAGGTCCAGGTGCCGGACGGCCTTGGCGTCGGCCGGCAGCCGCTTCCACAGGCCGGCCACCGCGTGCCGCAGCAGGGGGCCGCGGAAACGCAGTGTTTCGCTATCGTGGACGATCTCGCAGGCCGCCGCGTTCACTGCCCGGCTTCCGCCTTCAGCTGACCGTTGCGCAGTTCGGTGGCGACCTGGCGGATCGACTTGCGCTGCAGCTCGGCGTCGAACTGGCTGCGGAAGGTCTGCACGTAGGACACGCCTTCGACCATCACGTCGAACACCTTCCACTGCGTGCCGGTCTTGCGCATGAAGTAGTCCACCGGAATCGGTTCGCCGCCCTGGCGCAGGAACTCGCTCGAGACCCGGATGCCCTGTCCCTGGCTCAGGACCTTCTCGGACTTCACCCGCACCCGCAGCTGGGTGTTGAAGTCGAGCAGCGAAGAACCGTAGCGCTGCATCAGGTTGTCGGCCAGCGCGTCGGCGAAGAGTTTCACGTCTTCGTCGGCGGCGCCGCGGCCGTGACGGCCCAGCACCAGGCGCGCGGCGTAGTCGCGATCGAACATCGCGTTGAATTCGGTGGTGATGAACGCGCGCAGCGCGGCGCGGTTCTTCTGGAACTCGCCGCGGCGCTTTTCCAGCGTGGTGAGCACGCGCTGGCTGTTGTTGAGCACCAGTTGGCTGGGGCTGCCCTGCATGGTCGCGGACGCCGGGGTGGCGCGCGCCGGGGCGGCGGCCTGTTGCGCGAAGGCGGGTGCCGTCGCGAACAGCGCGGCGCCGAGCAGGACGGTCGTGAGCGGGGTCTTGATGGTCATGGGGTCTGTCCGGTGGGGGAGGCGTCGGAAGAGGCGTTGGAGTCGTCGGCGTCCGGCTTGGTTCCGCCCGGGCCGCCGAAGATGTACTTGCCGGCCATCTGGATCAGATCGACGGCGGGTGCGGTGAAGGCGATTTCGTCGCCGGGTTTCAGCGCGGTCATGTCGCCGCCGGGCTGCAGGCCGACATAGCTTTCGCCGAGCAGGCCGCCGGTGAGGATGCTGGCGGACGTGTCGATCGGCAGATCGGCGTAGCGGCGGTCGATGTCGAGCACCACGACGGCGTCGAGTTTCTTCGGATCCAGTTCGATCGAGGCGACCTTGCCGATCGCGACGCCGCCGATCTTGACCGGCGCCATCGGCCGCAGCTGGCCGAGATTGCTGAAACGGGCCTTGAGTTCGTAGGTGTCTTCGCCGAAACCGAACTTGCCGTTGGTGGAGGCGATGGCCAGCACCAGCAGCGACGCCAGGGCGAGGAGAAGGAACGCGCCGACGGCGAATTCGAGGCGGGGGCCGCGTGCACTCATGGGAGACCTCAACGGAACAGAAAAGCGGAAAGGACGAAATTGAACATCAGCACCAGCAGCGAGGCGTTCACCACCGCGCGGGTGGTGGCCACCGAGGTGCCTTCGATGGTCGGCTCGGCGTGATAGCCCACGTACGAGGCGACCAGCGCCGCGGTGCCGCCGAACACGGCGGATTTCAGGAACGCGGGCAGGAAGTCTTCATGGACATCCACCGCGTCCTTCATCACCTGCCAGAACGCGCCGTTGTCGATGCCCAGCACCTGCACGGCCTGGAACCAGCTGGCCGAGATCGCGAGGCTGCAGAAGATCGCGGTGAGGAGCGGCACGGTGATCACCGCCGCCCAGAACCGCGGCGCGACGGCCTTGCCGACCGGGTCGATCGCCATCAGGCCGAGCGCGGTGATCTGGTCGGTGGCGCGCATCAGGCCGAGTTCGGCGGCGATCGAACTGCCGGCGCGGCCGACGAACAGCAGCGCGGTGAGCACCGGCGCGAGTTCGCGGTACATACCCAGGCCGATCAGCGCGCTGATCTGGTTGGCGGCGCCGTAGGTCTGCAGTGCGCGGTAGCCCAGCAGCGTGATCGACAGGCCGACGAAGGCGCCGCCGACCGCGATGATCGGCAGGCTGCGCGCGCCGATCTTGTAGATCTCGCGGGTGAGTTCCTGCCAGAAGTCCGCGGTGGGCTTGCTGGCGCGGAAGACCGAGAGCGAGAACAGGCCGGCGCGGCCGATGCTGCGGATGGTGTCGACGACGGCCATCACGCGGCCTCCGTGCGCGGTGCGGCATCGAAGGGAATCGGGCCGTCGGGCTCGCCCTTGAGGAATTGCCGGATCAGCGGATCGCGGGTGCTCTCCAGTTCGGCCGGCGTGCCGTCGAAGACGATGCCGCCGTTGGCGATGACCACGGCGCGGTCGGCGATCGGCAGGGTTTCGTGGACGTGGTGGGTCACGATCAGGCTGGTCAGGCCGAGGCTGGCGTTGAGCCGGGCGATCAGACTCATGATCACGCCGCTGGCGATCGGGTCCAGGCCGGTCAGCGGTTCGTCGTAAAGCATCAATGGCGGATCCAGCGCCAGGGCGCGGGCCAGCGCGACCCGTCGCGCCATGCCGCCTGAGAGTTCGCGCGGGTAGAGGTCGGCAGCGGCGCGCAGGCCGACCGCATGCAGCTTCATCTCGACCAGGTGGCGGATGACCTCGGCCGGCAGATCGGTGTGGGTGCGCAGCGGCAGAGCGACGTTCTCGGCCGCGGTGAGATCGGTCAGCAGGCCATTGCCCTGCAGCAGCACGCCGATGCCCTTGCGCAGTTCCAGCAGCTCGCGCTTGCGCTGCGGTACCGGTCGGCCCAGGACTTCGACGCTGCCGGCGGCGGGCGTCAGTTCGCCGGTGAGCGCGGAGAGCAGGGTCGATTTGCCGCAGCCCGAGGGCCCGAGGATGGCGGTCACGCTGCCCTGCGCCACGGTCAGATCGATGTCGCGCAGGATCGTGCGCGAGCCGCGATCGAGGCGGAGTGCGGAGACGCGGACGGCGGCGGGGGTGGTGGACATCGGGTCTGCAGGAGGCTCTAGGGCGATGGGGGCAGGGTCGCAAAACTTGTTCAGGATGGCGTCCGCTGGCTGAATCTTGCGGGAGTGGGGCGGGCATTGTCCCCGCATGCGGCGGGGTTGTCTGCGCCCGTCGCGATGCCGGGTGTCGCCCGCGATGGCTTGTGCCCGGGCGCCGCAGCAGCGAGGATGTGCCGCCGCTGCCGGGTCGCGCAGCACAGGGGCCGGGGGCCGGAATTCGATGGAGCTGCTGACGCTGGAACATTTCGCCGGATGCGTGAACGAGACGTTCACCGCGTCGCTGAACGATATGGATGTGGAATTCGTGCTGGTCGAGGCACGGCCGCTGGAGACCCGCGCGCAGAATCCGATGCGGGCGCCGTTCTCGCTGCTGTTCCGCAATACCTCGCCGATCCTGTTCCCGCAGCAGATCTACGCCATGCGTCATCCGCGTGTGGGCGAGGCCGGGATTTTCCTGGTGCCGATCGCGCAGGAGCGTGCCGGCTTCCTGTACCAGGCGGTGTTCAACTGATCTGCCGACCCCTGCGGCGGTTTGACCGCGACATCATCCGGGCCGTGTCCATGGCCGGTGGACACGAATCAACACGGTTCCGGTAGAGCGGCCTTGAGGCCGCAGCCATCCCCGGAAAACGCACCGGTCTGATTTCCAACAGTCGAAGACTGGTCAGGCCGTTCTACCGCGGCTCGTCTGCATGATCGGGCGCGCGCCATCGCATCATCTGATGCGTGCCGGTCACGCCGCCGTCGGCCGTGAAGCCGAGCCGTTCGTACAGGCGGCGCGCCTTGGGGTTCGAGATCTGCACGTGCAGGTACATCCCGCAGCCGAGCGCGGCGGCATCGGCCTGGCTCTGCCGGATCAGCGCTTCGCCCACGCCCTGGCCGCGCATGCCGGGGAACAGGCAGATGTCGACGATGAGATGGTCCGGCGTTGCCCGCTGCAGGTAATAGCGGCCCACCGGCCCGCGGCCCTGGCGTTCGATCGCCAGGAAGTCGGTATCGCCGTAGTGCGCCAGATAGTGCTGGTGCTGGAGCGCGAACTGCTGGTCGAGAAAGGCCCGTTTCGCGGTGTCCGGCCAGGGCACCGGGGCCATTTCCTCGGCGCGGGTGCTGGCGTAGAGATCGCGCAGCCACGGCAGGTCGTCGTCGCGCAGCGCGCGCAATGAAAACCCGCGTCCGGCGAGGGACGCGGGGATGTCGGTGCGGCCGGGCCGTTCCACCGGGAACGGCGCCAGCCGCGCGGGAATCGCGACCGTCATGTCACGGGAACGACGGGTAGATCCCCTGCAGCGCGATGCAGAAATTCACGCCGAGATACGGTTGCTGGTTCTGGTGGGGCTGGCCGCCGCCCTGGCTGGGCGAGAGCATGTTCGGGGCGAAAGTGGTGTTGGGTGCGCCGGAGGAGAAAGGTTTGTTCGCGGCGATGCCGGGCTGGGACAGGCCCCCGTTCGCCGAGGGCGTGCCCGCATTCGCCGGCACGAATGCGTTGATGCCGTGGTTGTGCTGCGGGATCTGGTTGCTGGTCAGCGTGACGGTGTTGACGCCGAAGGTTTCGCCCAGCGTGCGCGGGCTCAGGCCGGGCCCATTGCCCTGTTCGCAGCCGGCGCGGCCGGCGAAGTTGGGCAACTGGAACGTGGTCTGGCCATTGCCGCCGTAGATGGTGCCGATCAGCGAGAACAGTGCGGTGTTCTGGGAGATCGGCAGCGTGGCGCCGTTCGCGAACGCCCAGCCGCGCGGGTTGAAGTTGAATCCGAACAGCTGGATTTCGCCGATGTAGGGTTGCGTCATGAACTGGTTCCTCCGATGAGGTGCCGCGGGATGGCCGCGGCCGCGCCGGCATGGCGCGGTGGAATGGCGGTGTGTGCGGGCGCGGTGGTCATGCCTGCGACGGGAAGATGCCGAAGGTGGCGATGCAGTACTGCACCGTCAACGTGGGCATGCAGTTCTCGTGCGGCTGGCTGCCGCCCGCGAGGCTCGTCGACTGCGCCGACATGGCGACCTGCGTCGCCCCGGTGACATCGGACACATAGAAACTGTCGCCGCTGACCGCGCCGGGAAGCAGCGTATTGCCCGGCGTCAGGCCGCTCGCTCCGCCGTTCGTCGCGACGAGCGTGTGGGTGTGCGCCGGCATCTGGGTTGGCAGCACGGTCACGGTTTCGGTGCCGGCCCGTTGCCCGATGACGTAGTTGCTCAGTCCCGGACCCTGGCCCTGGTGGATCGGCAGGCGACCCCGGAGGTCCGGCACGGCGAAGGTGGTCTGGCCGTCGCCGCCATAGGTGGTGCCGATCAGGGCGAACAGGGCGTCGTACTCGGAAATCGGCAGCAGGCTGCCGTCGCAGGCCTGCCAGTTGTTGGGCGCGCCGCGCGTGCCGAAAGCGAACATGCGGATTTCGCCGATGTAGGGAGTGCTCATGAGTCTTTAGCTCCGAAGTTGGAAGGGACGGTCGCGCCGATGGGGCGCGGGTCGTCCGATGTCCTTGGCCAGCGCGGTCAGTTCCGCGACGGGAAGATGCCGCTCAGCGCAACGCAGAAATTGATCACGCTGTAGGGCTGGAGGTTCGGATGCGGTTGATTGCCGCCGGAGGGGGCGACCGTCTGCGCGTTCATCGGGACCAGGGGGCCGGTGCTGGGAGCGTAGAGATTCGGTGGCGAACTCGCATTGGTGCTGGTGGCGTAAACACGGCCGCCGGCGCTGCGGTTGTCGCCGTTGGCCGTCGAGGCGTTCACCGAATGCGTGTGTGCCGGCAGGTTGGTGCTCAGCAGCGTCACGTTCTCGACGCCGGAGGCCTGGCCGATCTGCACCGACGGCGGCTGCCAGCTGGGGTCCACCGACGAGGCATAGCCGATCGGCGTGCGGCTGCGCAGGTCCGGCAGCGCGAAATTGGTGGTGCCGTTGCCCCCGTACTGCGTCCCCAGCAGCGAGAACAGGGCCTGGTTCTGGTTGATCGGCAGCAGTTGACCGTTGCACAGCGCCCAGAATTTCGGCGCGAAGTTGAAGCCGGTCATCATGATCTGACCGATGAAGAATTCGCTCATCGTGATCCTCCCCTTGGATGGTGGCGAGACGCCTCGTGCGCCGCGCGGGCCTACTCTGAACCTGAACCCGCGACGGGACAAGGCCTGTCCGGACCGGACCGGTGCGTATGTTCGGAGGGAGGGGCGCGCCCGTCGGGGCGGATGCGCACACCACTTTCGCAGCCGGCGCAATCCTGTTCCAATACCCCGTGTCGCGCCCAAGTCCCGGGCTGTCCTCCGGGCGGCGGAAACGACGTTGATCCATCAACAGCGCGTGGATCGCCACCGGCCAGCCGCAGTGCTGCCGTCATCAGGGGAACAGGGACATGCAAACGCTTTCGTCGCAGTACGGCCGTCGTGGTCGCTTCGCCGGTTTTGGCCTTCTCGTCTGGCTGCTGACCCTCGGGTCGCTCTGGCCCACGCTGGCGAGCGCCCAACACACGTCCCTGGAATGTCCGGCCCAGACCGCCACCGTGACCAGCGGGGGCTCGGTCACGATCAACGTCTCGGACTGCGCATCGAACATCGCATTCGCGGGCGGCGGCGCCATCGATGGCGGCAGCTCCGGTGCCTCGGACCTCGAGGATCACGGTTCCGCCACGCTGCGGATCACCGGCGGCCAGTGGTTCCTGGACTACAGCCACAACGGCACGACCGGCATCGGATCGACCGATGTCTTCGAATTCACCGAAGCGACCGCGACCGGCAACGGCGACGTCCGGGTGACGATCACCATCAATCCGTCGGCCTCGCCGATCACGGTGTCCCCGGCCACCCTGCCGACGCTCACCGCCGGCACCCCGTTCTCGCAGACGCTGACCTCCAGCGGCGGTCTCGCGCCGTATACCTACACGCTGCAGAGCGGCGTCCTGCCGCCCGGCCTGACCCTGACCAGCGGCGGCGTCCTCAGCGGCACGCCGACGCAGCGCGGCGCCTACAGTTTCAGCGTCCGCTCCACCGATGCCACCACCCCCACGGCCCAGTTCGTCGACAAGGGGTACACCGGCACGGTCCAGAATCCGACGCTGGCGCTCGTCCCCAACACCGCGACCGCGATCCAGGGCGCGCCGTTCTCGCAGACGCTTTCCACCACCGGTGGCGTCGCGCCCCATACCTACGTCCTGGATCCCGCCAGCCCCGCGTGGCCCGCGGGCATCTCGATGTCGACCGCAGGCGTCATCAGCGGCACCACGTCCGCCGCGCCGGGCAATTACCCGGTCCAGATCCGCGTCACCGACGGCAGCACCGCCAGTCCTCCCAGCAGCTATTTCGAAATCGAACCCTTCACCCTGACCATCAGCCCGCCGCCGTCGGTGTCGATCGCGGTTTCGCCGGCGTCGGTCAGCGAAGACGGCGCGACCAATCTGACCTACACGGTCACCCGCAGCCTGAATCTGACGTCGCCGACGACGGTCAACATCACCACCAGCGGTACCGCCACGTCCGGCGTCGACTACACCGGTGGCGTCGCCACCGTCGTCATCCCGGCCAACGCCACCACCGCGACGATCACCATCAATCCGACCGTCGACGGCACCGTCGAGGCCGACGAGACGGTCACCCTCACCGTCGCCGCCGGTACCGGCTATACCGTCGGTGCCCCGGCCAGCGCCACCGGCACCATCCTCAACGATGACGTGCCGACCGCCACCATCACGGTGTCTCCGGCCGCGGTCGCCGAGGACGGCGCGCCGAACCTCGTCTATACCGTCACCCTGAACCAGGCGTCCTTCTCGACGCTCTCGATCGCCTACACGATCGGCGGTACGGCCACCAACGGCACCGACTACGCGACGATCGCGTCGCCGCTGTCCATCCCGGCCGGCAGCACCACCGGCACGATCACGGTCAACCCGACCGCCGATGCCACCATCGAAACGGACGAGACGGTCACGCTGACCCTGAATGCCGGCGCCGGCTACACCGTCGGCGTGCCCAACAGCGCGACCGGCACGATCCTCAACGACGATCTGCCGAACCTCGCGATCAACGACGTCACCGCCAACGAAGGCAACGCCGGCATCACCAACTTCACCTTCACGGTGAGTCTGAGCGCCCCGGCCGGCCCGGGCGGCGTCACCTTCGATATCGCCACCGCCAACGGCAGCGCCGTCGGCGGCACCGATTACGTGATCAGTTCGCTCACCGGCCAGACCATCCCCGCCGGCAGCAGCACCTACACCTTCACCGTGCTGGTCAATGGCGACACCCTGAACGAGCCGAGCGAGACCTTCTTCGTCAACGTCACCAACGTCGTCAACGCGGTGGTGGTCGATGGCCAGGGCGTCGGCACCATCGTCAACGACGATCCGCTGCCGAGCCTGTCGATCAACGACGTCACCGTGCTCGAAGGCAATGCCGGCACCGTCAACGCGGTGTTCACGGTCAGCCTCAGCACCGCCAGCGGCCAGACGGTGAACGTGAACTACGCGACCGCCGACGGCACCGCGACCCAGCCCGCCGATTACACCAACACCAGCGGCACGCTGACCTTCTCGATCGGCACGACCACCCAGACGATCACCGTCCCGGTCATCGGCGAAACCGTGCCCGAGGCGAACGAGACGTTCTTCGTGAACCTCAGCGGCGCCACCAACGCCACCATCGCCGACAACCAGGGCGTGGGCACGATCACCAACGACGACGTGCCGGTGACGGTCAACCCGGCCACGTTGCCGAATGGCGCCGTCGCCGCGGCCTACAGCCAGACGGTCACCGCCAGCGGCGGCGTCGCGCCGTACAATTTCGCGATCACCGCGGGTGCGTTGCCGGCCGGCCTGACCCTGTCGCCTGCCGGTGTCCTCAGCGGCACGCCGACGGCTGGCGGCACCTTCAACTTCACCGTCACCGCGACCGACAGCAGTCCGTTCCCCGGTCCGTTCTCGGGCAGCCAGGCCTACACGGTCGTCATCGCGCCGCCGACGATCCTCCTGCCGGCGACGCCGCTGGCCGGCGGTACGCTGGGCGCGGCCTACAGCGCGTCGATCACGCCCGCCTCGGGTGGCACCGCGCCGTACGCGTATGCCGTCACCGCCGGCGCGCTGCCGGGTGGCCTGACGCTCAACGCCGCGACCGGCGCCATCACCGGCACGCCGAGCGCGCTGGGCACCTTCAACTTCAGCATCACCGCGACCGACAGCAGCACCGGCACCGGCCCGTACACGGCCACCCAGAGCTATTCGATCGTCGTGATCGACGTGCCGCCGACCGCCGCCAACTCCGCGTTGACCGTCGCCTACAACGCGCCGGCCACCAACGTGCCGTTGAGCCTCGGCGGCGGTGCGGCGACCTCGCTGACCATCGTGACGCCGCCGACGAACGGCACCGCCATCGTCACCGGCACCACCATCACGTATCAGCCGAACACCGGTTATGCCGGTCCTGACAGCTTCACCTACACCGCGACCAACAGCGGCGGCACCTCGGCGCCGGCCACGGTCACCATCACGGTGCAGGATCCGGTCATCACCATCACCCCCAGCGGCGGCTTCGCCGCCACGGTGGCCGCCGCCTACACGCAGACCTTCACCTTCAACGGTGGCGCGCAGCCGTGGAGCGGTTATCAGGTGACCAACCTGCCGGCCGGCCTCTCGATCACCGGCACCACCGCGAACACGGTGACGGTCTCGGGCACGCCGACGCAGGCGGGTACGTTCAACCTCAACGTCTCCGCCACCGACAGCAGCACCGGCAACGGTCCGTATACGGTCGGCCAGGCGTTCACGCTGACCGTCGCCGGTCCGACGCTGACGCTGGCGCCGCCCGCGGGCAGCTTCAACCCGACCTATGGTGCCGCCTACTCGCAGACCTTCACCGCGGGCGGTGGCATCGGGCCGTACACCTACTCGGTCACCGGTACCCTGCCGACCGGCCTGAGCCTGAGCGGCGATACCGTCTCGGGCACGCCGACCGCGCCGGGCAATTACGTCGTGTTGATCACGGCGACCGACACCGGGTCCACGGGCGCCGGCGCGCCGTTCACCATCGGTCAGAGCTACACCTTCAACGTGGCCGCGCCGACCATCGTGGTGAATCCGGCCACCCTGCCTGATCCGACCGCGGCCACGGCCTACAGCCAGACGCTCACCGCGAGCGGCGGCGTGGGTCCGTACGGCTTCTCGATCACCGCGGGCAGCCTGCCTTCGGGCATCACGCTCGCCAGCGGCGGCGCGTTGTCGGGCACGTCGAACCAGGTCGGCACCTACAACTTCACCGTCACCGCCACCGACGTCAACGGCCAGACCGGCAGCCGCGCCTACACCGTGACCATCGCGGCGCCGACGCTGACGATGACCCCCGCGGCGGGCACGCTGAATGCGCCGTACGCGACCGCGTTCTCGCAGACCTTCACGGCCAGCGGCGGCTCGAACAGCTTCAGCTACGCGCTGACCGGCGCGCTGCCGGCGGGCCTGACCTTCACCGGCAACACGATTTCGGGCACGCCGACGGTGCCGGGCAGCTATCCGATCACCGTCACCGCCACCGACACCGTGCTCACGGGCGTGGGCGCG
>WYBC01000040.1 GCA_011526085.1 Lysobacter sp.
GCTGGGCCGCGTCACCACCTACGCCTACAGCGACAGCAACCGTTCGATGACGATGACCACGCCGGAGGGCGTGGCGATCACGACCGTGCACGACCGCTTCGGTCAGACGGTCGAAGTGCGCCAGCCGTTGCCGGACGGGACGACGGCGACGACGGTGACGGCGTACGACCGCAACGGCGACGTGCTGAGCACGACCGATGCGCTGGGCCGGGTGTCGACGAACGCCTACGACGCGCGCGGGCTGCTGGGCAGCAGCACGGACGCCAGCGGCCGGACGATCGCGTACGAATACGACGCGGTGGGCCGGGTGCTGAAGCGCCGGGAAGATCCCAGCGGCCTGAACCTGACGACGACCTACGCCTACGACGGCCAGGGCCGGCAGGTGCGGGTGACGGACGCCAGCGGTCGGACGACGACGATGGCCTACGACCGTCGCGGCCAGCTGACGGAGACGGTGCGCGACCCGCAGGTGAATGGGGTGGGTCTGGCGCTGAAGACGACGTACACCTGGGATCGCGACGGTCGGCAGCTGACGGTGACCGAGGGCGCCGGCACGGCGAACGCGACGACGGTGGCCTATGGTTACGACGCGCTGGGCCGGCGGACGACGGAGACGTCGGCGCCGGGGACGCTGAATCTGACGACGACGTACGCGTACGACGCGAACGACAACGTGACGACGAAGACCGACGCGAGCGGTCGGGTGACGCGCTACGCGTACGACGCGGCGAACCGGCTGCGGTACGTGGTCGACGGCATGGGCGGGGTGACCGAGTCGGTGTACGACCTCGCGGGTCGGACGACGCTGGTGCGGACGTACGCGAAGCCCGCGAACCTGACGGGGCTGTCGCTGGCGCCGACGGAAGCGGAGCTGTCCGCGCTGGTGACGAATCAGGCGCTGCTGTCGGCGAACGACGAGGCGAACTATCGCATCTACGACAAGGATGGCCGCCAGCGGTACGTGATCGACAACCGCGGCAGCGTCACCGAAACGGTCTACGACGCCGCCGGCCGTTCGATCGCGGTGCGTCGCCATTCGGTGCTGATTGCCGCGCACGGCGATTACACCGCATCGCAGGTGGCGCAGGCGCTGCTCGATGCGAAAACGCCGACCTGGCAGACCGCGTTCGACGCGCTGCCCGCCGCCGGTCTGGACACCACCGAGGTCGGCGCCTACGGCAACGGCCTGGTGCTGCAGAACGGGCGCCTGGTGTTCACGCCTTCCAACCACACCAGCGGTTATGTGCCGTCGATCGGCAGCACCCAGGCGCATGCGCTGTCGGCGGGCGCGGTCTACCGCGGCGAGGTGAGCACGGGCGCGGATCTGTCCAACACCTTCCTGTATTTCTCGGTCCAGAACGAGACCACCAGCGTGCCGACGTCGACGCTGCGACGCGCGGCGGCCTACTTCGGCAACGGCACGCTGTACAAGGTGGAAAGCGCCGCCAACGGCGACAACATCAACACCGCGGTCGGTACGCTGGCCACCGACACGACCTATGTGGTCGAGGCCGATGTCCACGAAGGCAAGATCGAATACTTCGTATACGTGAAGGGCACCGCGCGCGATTCCGGATTCCGCTTCGAGGTCGCGGCGAGCAGCGAGGAATGGGGCACGCCGGCGCGGTTGCAGGTCTACAGTCATGTCGCGCCCGGTTTGAGTGGCAATGCGCTGTACCTCGACAATCTGTCGGAAACCGTGACCGCCACGGGGCAGGAGACCTATCGTTACGACGCCGCCGGTCAGCTGGTCGCGAAGATCGACGCGCTTGGGCACGCCGAAACCTACACCTACGATGCGGCGGGCCGTCGCCTCTCGGCGACGGATGCGAGCGGCCGCACCGTGCGCGCGGTCTACGACGCCGCCGGACGACAGGTCTATGCGATCGACGCCGGCGGCGGCGTCACCCGCACCTGGTACGACGCCGCGGGCCGGACGATCGCGGTACGCAGCTTCGTGCTGCCGATCGCGACCGCCGGTCTCGGCGATGCGACGACCGTCGCGGAGATCGAAGCGCTGGACGTCGAGTCCGCCGCGGATCAGGTGGAATATGCCGCCTACGACGGTGCGGGCCGTGCGCGGTTCCAGTGGAATTCGCTCGGTGAAATCACCGAGATCGCCTACGACGAGGCCGGCCGCGCGACCATGAGCCGCCGCTATGCCGCATCGGCGAATATCGGCGGGCTCGGCACAGCGCCGACCGCTGGCGATCTGGAAAACGCGATCGCCAACCAGTCGCTGCGCAACGATGCCCTCGATGAGACGACCTACACGATCCACGATGCCGCGGGTCGCATCGTGGCCATGGTGGACGGCACCGGCGGCGTGATCCAGCGCAGCTACGACGGCGCCGGACGGATCCTGCGCGAAGCGCGTCATGCGGCCACGCTGCCGCTGACGGCGACGTTGCGCGGGAATCTCGCGAACGGCTCGGCGACGCTCGGCGATCTCGCCGTCGTGGCGTCCGCATCGGATATCGCGACGCGGCATGTCTACGATGCGTCGGGTCGCCTGACCTTCAGCGTCGACGGCACCGGCGCCTACGTCCGTCGCTGGTACGACGCGGTGGGTCGCCAGACCGCGCATGTGCGCTTCTCGACGCCGATGAGTCTCGCCGGCCTCGGCGATGCCTCGACGGTCGCCGATCTCGACCTGCGGACGACGTGGCCGGCCGACAACGAAACCACGTACACGATGTACGACGCGTCCGGACGCGCGAGCTACACGCTGCAGCTCACGTCGCCGACGAGCGCGGCGCTGCGGATCGCCAGTTACGATGCCGCCGGACGCCTGCTGCACGAACGCGCATTCGCGGTGCCGGTCGCATTCGATCAGACACTGGCCGACAAGCTGGTGCAGGGCACGGCAGCGCCCGCGGATCTCGACATCACCGCTTCGGCCTCGGACGAGGCGACGCGCCATGTCTACGACACCGCGGGCCGCCTGACCTTCAGTGTCGACGGCAGGGGCGGCTATATGCGCCGCTGGTACGATGCGGCGGGTCGGCAAACGGCGCAGGTGCGGTTCGCGACGCCGATGAGTCTCGAAGACCTCGGTGATGCGTCGACGGTCGCGGACCTCGACAGCCGCATGACCTGGCCGGACGAGAACGAAACGTCCTACACGGTCCATGACGCCGCGGGCCGCGCAGGCTACACGGTGCGGTTGACCTCGCCGTCGACGGCGACGGTGCAGATGGCGCGTTACGATGGTGCCGGCCGTGTGCTGCTGGAGCGTGCCTTCACCGCATCGATGACCTTCACCCAGGCGCTCGCCGACAAGCTGGTGCAGGGCACCGCGACCGATGCCGATTTCGCGGGCTTCATCGCCGCGAACGCCGGCACGGCGCAGTCGCAGCGCCACGTCTACGACGCCGCCGGTCGCGAGGTCTACACGATCGATGCGATCGGCGCCTTCGTGCGCACGTGGTACGACGCTGCGGGCCGCGCGACCGCGGTGCGCCGGTTCGCGACGCCCGTGAACCCGGTGACGCTCGGCGATGCGACCACGGTCGCGGCGCTGGATGCACAGCTGACGTGGACCGCGGCCGATCCGACAGAATACCGAGCCTACGACGCCGCCGGACGCGTGCGCATCGCCTACGACAGCCTCGGTCGGGTCACCCAGACCGACTACGACGGCGCCGGGCGCGCCACGGCCAGCCGTGCGCATTCGGTCGCGTACTTTCCGGGCGCGACGCTGACCGACAAGTTCTTCGCGGGCACCGCGACGGTGACGGACTTCGCGACCTTCGCGGCGGCGAACGAGAGCAGCGCGCGGGTCCAATCGACGGTCTACGACGCCGCCGGCCGCGCGCGCTACACGCTCGCGCGCAACTTCGGCACGTGGACGGTGGGCGAACGCCAGTACGACGGCATCGGCCGAGTCTCGGCCGACATCCGCTACGGCGTGACGATCGCGCACATGCCGGGCGACGGCGAATCGCAGGTGATCGCGGCGCTGAACGGCGCGCTGAGCAGCGATCCGGCGGTGCGCGCGACCCAGGCGCGGACCACGCGCTATCTGTACGACGCGGCGAGCCGCCAGCGCTTCGTGCTGGACGCGACGTCGGCGGTGAGCGAACAGCGCTACGACGCCATCGGCCGGGTGCTGGAGACGCGCAGCTACGGCAACCTGCTGGCGAACGGCACGGCGATCGACACCGCATCGGTGGCGGCCTGGGCGCAGGGCCAGAGCCTGACGGACGTGCGTCGCGTGGCGAACAGCTACGACGCCACCGGTCAGCTGACTTCACGCAGCGATGCGCTGGGCAACGCCGAGACCTTCGCCTACGACGGCGCCGGGCGGATGCTCACCCGCACCGATCGCATGGGCGCGACATGGACGTATCAGTACGATGCCGCCGGTCGTCGCGTGTCCGAGCTCGGCCCGCCGGTGGCGGTGACCACGCTCGATTCCACCGGCACCGCGCAGACCTCGACCCGGTCCATCCGCACGCGGCTGGAATACGATGCGCTCGGCAATCTCACCCGTCGCATCGAGGATGCGGACACCGCCGGTGCGCGCACGACCGATTACGCGTACGACACCCGCGGCCACCAGATCCGCACGATCCTGCCGGATGCGGGTACGCTGAACGTCGCGACCGGCGCCATCGTCGCCAGCGGCGTGCGCCCGACCATCGAGACGACCTACGATGCGCTGGGTCGCGCGGTGGTGCAGAAGGATGCGAGCGACCGCTACAGCTACAAGGTGTACGACGCACTGGGCCGCGTCGCCTACGAGATCGATCAGGAATCGTATGTCACCGCCTACGGCTACAGCGCCTACGGCGAACAGACCGTGCTGATCCGTTATGCGACGCAATTGCAGACCGGCGCCGCGGCGTTCGCGTCCGCGAACTGGCAGGCCGGGCAGGCGATCTCGCTGGCGCAGATGCTGGCCACGGGCAGCGTTGTCGCCGACGGCCAGTCCGATCGCACGATCGCCACGACCTACAACGCGCTGGGCCAGAAGACCCTGGTGCAGATGTCGTCGGTGACGTACTACAAGAGCAGCGGTTACGCCGAACAGGGTTCGCCGATCACCACGTTCCAGTACAACGTCTACGGCGACGTGGTGCGCGAGAACGTGCTGCTCGAAGGCACGATGGACCCGCAGAACGGCAATCCGGTGTGGGCCACCACCTGGCGCTGGTACGACGCCATGGGCCGCAACACGATCACGGTCGATGCCGGGGGATACGTCACCGCGATGACCTACAACGCCACCGGCGAGGTGGTGAAGACCGTCGAACACGCGCGCGCGACCGCGGTCGCCAATCTGGATGTCGCGGTGCCGCCGGCATTGCCGGCGCCGGGCGATGCCGTCGTCGGCTTCGATCGCGAAACCCGCGTCGCCTACGACGCGCTGGGCCGGAAGAGCAGCGAGACCGTGGTCCGGCAGTTCCAGCGCACCGACGGCAGCAGCGGCCAGCGCGACGTGACCACCACCTACGGCTACGACGGCGAAGACCGCGTGACCATGGTCGCCGGCGAGACCGGCACGACGACCACGACCTACGGCCTCGATGGCCGCATGCTGGGCGTGCGCGAGCAGGTGCGCGACGCGGTCACGCTGGCGAGCCAGGGCGCGCTCGAAGCGGACCTGTCGAACACGTTGGCTTCGGCGGCGCTCTACGAAGCGCGCTCGCCGTACACGGCGATGCACTACGACGCGTTCGGCGCCGTGGTGATGACCCGCCGCTACGCCAACGGCATGGTCGGCGAGACCGCGGCGGTGGAAAGCGCGCAGGATCAGGTGTCGTACACGCGCTACGACGGCCGCGGCCGCGCGGTGTGGGAGCGCGATGCCGAGGGCAACGCGACCGTGCGCGCATACGACGCCTCCGATCGCCTGATCGAAGCGCAGACCACGCTCAGCGGCAACGACGGCCGCAGCGCGGACGTGCGCGCGATCGTGACCTACGACCATATCGGCCGCCAGACCTCGATGCGCACCGAACGCACGCAGCGGCTGAACGGTACGGTCCAGTCGGTCTCGAACGATACGCAGGAAAGCGTGGTCTACAACGCGTTCGGCGAGATCGTCGCGAAGACCCACGCCGGCCTCGCCGGCACGCTGAGCTATGTCTACGATGCCGCGGGTCGCCTGGTGGCGGACAATGCCACCGGCGCGATGCGGTACTACGGTTACAACCTCGCCGGGCATCAGGTCCGCGAATCGCACAAGGTCCGGTTGAGCGAAGGCAGCGCCGCGATCGATGCGGTCACCCGCAACCAGACCGACAAGCTGGGGCGCGCGGTCGCGGTGACGGTGCCGTCGCACGGCACCGATCCGGCCCAGACCAGTCTCATCCGCCAGACGTTCGACCGCTGGGGCAATGTGCTGACGGTGATCGACGGCCGCGGCTACCAGACCGATTACCAGTACAACCAGGACAACCAGGCGGTGCGCGAAACCCGGCCGCTGGTGTGGGTGGTGGCCGAGAACGGCGCCGGCAGTTGGCAGCGACCGGTGAATCAGTGGTACTACGACGCGCTGGGTCGCCTCGTCGGCACCCGCGATGCCAACGGCAACCTGCGCACGATGGCCTACGACACGGTCGGTCGCAACGTGTCCTCGACCGATGCGCTCGGCAATGTCACCCGCTTCGCCTACGATCTGTTCGGCAACCAGGTGATGACCCAGGATGCGCTGGGCACCATCGCGTTCAAGGCGTTCGATCGCAGCAACCGCGTCGTCGCCATCGGCGATTATCTGCCCACCGGCAGCGCACGCTCGCGGCAGATTCTGCAGTCGTACGTGCTGAACGAAGCGGGTGACCGTCTGCAGATGACGGATCGCATGGGCCGCACGCAGCGCTACGACTACGACAGCCAGCAGCGGATGATCCGCAGCCAGACCGCGTCCGGCACGTACATGGAGTACGCCTACGACGTGGCCGGCCGCAAGGTCTCGGAAACCAGCCAGCTCAGCACCGGCACCGTGGCCGATCGCGACGGCGGCGATTCGAGGCTGAACGCACTGAGCTGGAAATACGACGTCTTCGGACGCATCGTCGATCACAACCTGCTGAGCGGCCGCGACTACGACTACGTCTACGACATCGAGTCCGGCCAGCTGATGCGCGAGAGCATCGCCGGCGGCGTCGGGCTCGCCAATGCGACCGGCGGGCACAAGGCCTACACCTACTTCGTCAACGGCCGCGTGCACACGGTCAGCGAGTACGTCGACACCATGGCCGGCACGCCCGGCACGACGGCGATTTCGACCCACGTCTACCAGTACGATGCCGGCGGCAACCGCATCTACGAGGAAACGACGACCAGGGATGGCCAGAACATGACGGTGCATACCGTCACCCGGACCACCTGGGACAGCAACAACCGCGTGCAGTGGGTCACCCAGGACGACCTCAACGACGCCGGCGCGATCACCAAGCGCGTCTTCGAACTGCAGTACGACTACGACGCCAACGGCAACCGTCGCCGCGTCGTGACCCGGTCGGGTTACGGCCCGAACGTCACCGGCATCACCCTGGTCGATGCGGATCCGACCCTGATCGCTCCGGTGGCCGACCGCGGCGTGAAGAAAGGCCAGGTCAACCAGTTCCGCCTGTTGTTCAGCGATGTCTTCCGCGATCCGGAAAACGACGCGCTCACGCTCACCATCACCCGCGGCGACGGCGGTGCACTGCCGTCGTGGCTGCAGGCGAGCCGCGATCCGCAGACCGGCGAGATCGTGTTCACCTCGACCGCCGCCGCCAATGCGCAGGACGCGGATGTCGTCGTCCGTCTCACCGCGGCGCAGACCGGGAATGCCGCCAAGGTCGCCACCACCACGTTCACGGTGAAGCTGCGCGACAACAACGCGCCGACGCTGGTTTCCAGCAGCGCGATCGGATTCGACGCGGTCGTGGGCCAGCCGTTCGGACGCGATCTGTCCGCGGCCGACCTGTTCCGCGACATCGACGCCAACGATGCGCTGTCGCTGAGCGTCGTCGGCGCCAACTGGCCGGCGTGGCTGACCGCGAACACCCAGGCGCCGGGCACGCTGCGGCTCAGCGGCACGCCCACCGCCGTCGGCACGTACAGCTTCACCGTGCGCGCCACCGATCAGAGCGGCGTCTCGGTCGACAAGACCGTCACGATCACCAATGTCGTCAACCACGCGCCGACGGTGCCGGCGGCGCCCGCGCCGGTGGTCGCCAAGGTCGGCAAGAGCTTCAGCTGGCTGCGTCCGCTGTCGCAGGTCTTCACCGATCTCGACGGCGATACCCTGCAGGTGACCGCGACCGGCCTGCCGTCGTGGCTGAGCTTCCAGTCCGTCACCGAAGGCGCCGCGCCCGAGTTGCGCATCCAGGGCCTGGTGCCGCCGACCGAGCCCGATGCCGTCGTCTACACGGTGGTGCTGAAGGCCACGGACAAATACGGCGCCACCGCGACGACCGCGCTGCAGATCACCACCGACGGCAATCTCGCGCCGGTGGCGGTGGGCAGCGTGACGCTGCCGGCGCTGCGCATCAACGACACCCTCAGCTACACGGTCCCGATCTCGAGCCTGTTCTCCGATCCCGACGGCGACCTGATGACCTTGTACGTCGAGCCGCCGGCGTTCTCGCCGCTGTTCAGCTGGATTCGATTCGAGATGGATCAGGCGGCCGGCACGATCACGATCCACGGCCAGCCGCTGTCGCCGCTGACCATCGGCACGTTCCCGTTCAAGCTGAAGGCGGTGGATGCCAACGGCGCGGTCGGCGAGATCACCGTCAACGTCAGTGTCGCCGCCGATACCGCGCCGGTCCGCAATACCGCGGTCGCGCTCAACGACGCGACCCTGAGCATCGGTCGGAGCTTCAGCTACACGCTGCCCGCGGATCTGTTCACGGATGCCGATGGCGATTCGATGGCACTCTCCGCGCTCTGGCTCAATCGGGTGCAGGAGAGCGTCGGCGACGATCCGCCGCAGCTGGTGTGGCTGACGGTGGAGGAGCCGTTGCCCACCTGGATGTCGTTCAACCCCACCACGCGCGTGCTGTCCGGCACGGTGCCGTCGAACCAGCCGACCGGCACGCTGCCGATACGCATCCGCGCGACCGACAGCCGCCAGCTGGTCAGCATGCCGGTGCACGATTCCGATGCAGGCCCGGCCGCGTATGCCAGCGATGCCGACATCATCTTCAGCCTGCAGCCTTGGACCAACAGCGCGCCGCAGTACACGCCGAACAAGCTCGGCGGACAGACGCTGGTGCACGGCGGCGCAGTGGATCTGCCGCTGCCGGCGGGCAGTTTCGTCGAACCCGATGGCGAGGCATTGACCTACAGCGCGCAGGTGCAGATCGGCGGCAACTGGGTCGACATCAGCCAGATCGGTCTGGCGATCAACGCCACCACCGGCCGCATCACCGGCACCGCGGTCAATCTCGTCGGTTCGACCATCAACGCACGCATTCTCGCCACCGATCCGCAGGGCGCGACCGGCACCGGCACGTTCGCGTTCACGATCACCAACACCGTGCCGACGGTGGCGTCGATTCCGGCGCAGCAGGTCGGTCGCAACGCGAGCTGGAGTTTCGCGCTGTCGTCGTACTTCAGCGACGTCAACAGCGATGCGTTGACCTACAGCGCGACCGGTCTGCCGGCGGGCCTGACCTTGAACACGGCGACCGGTGTGATCAGCGGTCAGGCCACGGCGGCGCTGGGCAGCTACACGGTGAACGTGAGCGCCAGCGATGGCCGCGGCGGCAGCGCGTCGACGAGCTTCAGCGTGCAGGTCGTGAACAGCGCGCCGGTGGCGCCGAGCGTGTCGAACCAGACGGCGACGGCGGGCACGGCGTGGAGCTGGCAGGCGCCGGCCTTCACGGATCCCAACGGCGACCCGCTGACCTACAGCGCGATCGGCCTGCCCGCGTGGATGAGCTTCAACACGACCACGCGCACCTTCAGCGGCAACGCCGCGGCGGTGGGCAGCTGGGCGATCACGTTCACCGCGACCGATCCTGCGGGCGTGAGCACCAGCGTGGGCTTCACCGTGAGCACGCCGAACGTGGCGCCGACGGCGACGACCATTCCGGCGCAGTCGGTGGGTCGCAACGCGGCGTGGAGTTTCGGCACGTCGGGGTATTTCGCGGACGTGAACGGCGATGCCTTGAGCTACAGCGCCAGCGGCTTGCCGTCGGGGCTGTCGATCAACAGCGCGACCGGCACGATCAGCGGTACCGCGACGGTGCTGGGCAGCCACACGGTCACCGTGACGGTGGCCGACGGCCGCGGCGGCAGCGCGAACGCGGTGTTCACGCTGGCGGTGACCAACAGCGCGCCGGTGTCCGCGATCGCGCTGCCGAACCGCAGCGCGCAGGTGGGCGGTGCGGTGTCGTGGTCGATGACGGCGAACAGCTTCACCGATGCGAATGGCGACACGTTGACGTATGCGCTGTGGGTGGAGATTCCGGCGCACACGCGGTTGGTGTGGAATCCGATGGTGGGCGAGGACGGCGAGTGGGTGGAGCAGAACGTCGCCGCGCAGTGGGTGTCGGGTTCGAGCGCGGGCCTGAGCATCGCATCGAACGGAACGATCAGCGGCAATCTCGGTGCACTGAGCGCCGACGGAGAGACGTTCTACAACTACCGCAGCAAGGTGGTGGCGAGCGATCCGGCGGGCGCGACGGCGGAAGCGATTTTCAACATCAGCGCCAATGTCGCACCGACCGCACCGTCGGTGACCGCGCCGCTGGCGAAGCAGAACCAGGCGTACAGCCTGACCCTGCCGGTGTTCACCGACGCCAACGGCGATGCGCTGAGCTACAGCGTGAGCAATCTGCCAGCGGGATTGAGCTTCAACGCGTCGACACGGGTGATCAGCGGCACACCGACGGGTTCCGGCGCGTCGACGGTGACGTACAGCGCCAACGACAGCGCGGGCGGTACCGCCAGCATGACGTTCACGCTGACCGTGGAAGCGAACACGGCGCCGGTGGCGCCGAGCGTGGGTGCGCAATCGGGCGCGACCGGTGCGGCGGTGTACGTGACGCTGCCGGCGTTCACGGACGCGAACTACGACACGCTGACCTACAGCGTGGGCAACCTGCCGACGGGCCTGAGCTTCAACGCATCGACGCGGGTGATCAGCGGCACGCCGACGGCGGTGGGCAGCTGGACGGTGAGCTACAGCGCGAACGATGGTCGCGGCGGCACGGCGAGCACGACGTTCGCGTTCGCGATCTCGGCGCCGGTGTCGAACCAGCCGCCGATCGTCGCCAATGCGATCCCCGACCAGTACACGATGGCCGGGACGTATTACAGCTACACGTTCCCGACCAACACGTTCCTGGATCCGGAAGGCGCGACGCTGAGCTACACGGCGACGAAGTCGGACGGCAGCGCGCTGCCGGCGTGGCTGAGCTTCAACGCGGCGACGCGGACGTTCAGCGGCACGCCGACAGGCATGTCGCTGATGCAGAGCTGGACGATCCGGGTGACGGCGACGGACAACCAGGGCCAGTCGGTGTTCGACGACTTTGTGCTGGTGAAGGACGTGGTCGAGGAAGGGCAGTCCGGCGGCGGCGGTGGTGAAGAGACGCAGGGTGGCGGTGGCGAAGAAACGCAGGGCGGCGGTGGCGGCTCCTACGAGATGGGTACGGACGGCGGCGCCGGCGGAACGTCGACACCGGCCGGCGTGCCGGTGCAGGTGCAGGAACGCTGGTTCACGTACGACGCGGAGAACCGGCTGAAGATCGTGAACGGTCAGCTGGTGGGCACTGCGGGCGATGCGAACGCGCGGATCGAGCTGCGTCCGGACTCGCTGGAAGAGGTGCCGCAGGGCACGCAGAAGGAGGTCAGCGACTCCTACGGCCTGATGTACGACGCGATCGGCCGCGAGACCGGGCGCTATCAGCGCACGACGGTGAACGGCACGGTGCAGGATCAGGTGGCGTTCGTCGGCTACGACCAGCGCGGCAACCGGATCTACGAGACCTACGCGCAGGCAGTGGGCGGCGAGAGCAAGGGCATCTATCGCCTGAACAAGTACGACGACGCCAACCAGTTGATCGACACGCGGCGGTTCTTCGAGCTGGGCACGATCCGTCAGGTGTGGGTGGCACCGATCGACCGCTACGGCGGCGACCAGCCGCCGCCGCCGAACAGCGAGGACTGGGTGCCGGAAGACGTGAACGTCGGCGGCTGGCTGATGCAGTCGGAGCAGTACGCGTACGACATCGACGGCCGGATGCGCTGGCAGGAGACGCGCGGCCGCGAGACGAACTTCAGGTACTACCAGGGCGCGGGCGGCGGTGGCGACCAGTACAACGACGTGAGCCTGCTGCAGTTCACCAGCCGGGTCGACTACACGATCGCGGACAACACCGCGAGCGTGGACGACAACGCGAGCGCCTACGATCTGGGCGGGCGCCTGCTGAGCTACCGCTACAGCGGCACGGGTCCCGGCGCGGCGGGCGGCTACACCCACACCTTCACGATGACGTACGAAGGCTGGGAGAGCTGGCAGGAGCGGATCGTCACGGGCGAGAGCAGCCACAACGATTACAAGTCGACGACGAACACGATCTCGCTGGACATCTACGGCCGGATCACGCAGCAGAGCGAGCACACCAACACGGACCAGCAAGGCGTGTTCGACAAGATCCGCGCCTACGCCTACAACGGCGACGGCGCGGTGCTGAACCGTCGCGACGGCTACTGGGACGGCTACTTCCGCCAGGCGACGAAGCCGGCGAGCAACGGCGACCCGATCCCGCAGAACTACCGGTTCGTGCATGCGGCGGGCCAGCAGTTGGCGGAACTGGAAGCGGGCGGCGAGGTGCGGGTCACGCCGCAGCAGCAGCGGTTCTACAGCGATTTCGGCATCAACCCGCAGAAGAACCAGCTGAGCAAGGTGAACGGCACCGCAGGCGCGGGCGTGTACAGCGCCGGCGGCTCGATGGTGACGGTGATCGAAGGCGAAACGCTGCAGAACATGGCGCAGCGCATCTACGGCAACGCCAGCCTGTGGTACGTGCTGGCGGACGCGAACGGCTACAGCGACCCGACCGCACCGCTGACGGCGGGCACGCGCCTGAACGCCCCGAGCGTCAGCGTGAGCAAGAACGACGCGAACACGTTCCGGCCGTACAACCCGAATGAAGCGATCGGATCGACGACGCCGAGTCTGCCATATATCCCGCCAGCAAAGGGGCCGGGATGCAATATGGTGGCGATGATTTTGATTATTGTCATCGCCGTCGTAGTTACGGTATTTACGGCAGGTGCAGCGGCCACTTTCTTTGCAGGTGGAGCAAGTGCTGTTGGTGGCGCAAGTGTAGGGGCAGTCGGACTTTCAGCATTGGCTGGAGGCGGTGCAATTGCAGGTGCAGCAGCCGGGACGACATTGGGGGTAGCCGCTGCCATCGGTGGCGCGGCGGTCGGTGGCGTGGTTGGAAGTATCGCAAGCCAAGCGATCGGTAGCGCGATGGGTGTCACGAGTTTCAGTTGGCGCCAAGTGGCTGTCGATGGGCTCACCACCGCCGCGACAGCGGGAATGGGCGCTGGTTTCGGCAAGCTCGCCAAAATAGGCCAGACAGCACAAGCAGGTTCGAAACTCGCCAAGTTCGCCAACGCGATCAGTCGTGCGGCCGATGGCGGGTACAAGTTGACGGAACTCGGCCGGGTCATACAGGGCGTGGGTGGCTATCTTGCCGGTGCGGCAGCGAACAAGATCGTAGATCGCGATTCCGGCTTCAGCTGGGGGCAGGTCGCAGCGACAGCATTTACCTCCTATCTGACGGCACAGTTCAATCCGGACAGTTCATTCAAAATTTTTGACGAAAAGAGTGGCTTTGGTCGCGGGCTCAACCGTTTCGCGGGCGAGTTCTTCAACGCAGGGTTAAGCGCAACTGCGCGGCGTATGGTGGGGGGTGAGAAGCAGAATTGGAGCAGTATTGCGGTTAATGCGGCTAGTCAGGTTGCGGCCGAAGGATTGGTGCAGGAAATTGACTTTGCATCCGATCTGCAGAAATTCAGGAAAGATGGTGATATGGATTTGTATAAAGAGAGGCTGAATGCGACCGGGGACAAGCGAGTTGCATTGAATCAGGCACGTGTAATTCTTGAGATTCAACGTGAGAAGAACCTTCCGCGCTTTGGCGGAGGAAGGATGTTTGCTGATCCAGCAATCATTGGAGGTGAGTTCGAAAGCACTGTTCCGGAAGTTCTGGAGCAGGGTGTGGGCGATAGCGTCGGCAGTATGGGTGGAGGTGGTGGCAGCGGAATAGTAGGCGGCATGCCGATTGCGATGCTGGCGGGGGTTCCACTGAATCTACTTGTGGCGGTTGTACCCCCTGATCAGCAAGGTCAAGCTGTGGCGACTATCGACGTTGTGGAGGTCCCGGAAGAAGAGTTCGATGGCCAGCTGGATGAGATGGCGTTGAATTTTTTGCGTGATTGGGACGGTAATCAGCGTTATGTGCGTCAGATCGGTGACGGGCCAACATTGTCGCTGATCAATCGGGGCATCATTGACGAGCCGGGCGAAGAGTTTGGCGGCCATTCTAGGTATATCGATGATCAGGCGCTTCGTAATTTCAGGGCAAATGGTAATGCCCAAGTGTCGGCAGGGATGGGTTTGGTGCTCAGTTTCGGAGTCCAGGGTGTTACGGATTTCGAAGGAACGATGAAATTGGTTGCTGATATGGGGTTGCTTAAATACGGTGCATATGCCGAAGTGGCGGATCGTGTTTATCCAAATCGACTTTCAAGGTGGGTACGAGAACACAATCAAGAAACCTTGAGAAACATGCAGATCGATGTGGAGCATCTTGGCGAGTTCATGATGAACTTGCCGGAATCGATCAGCGGTTACATCGAAGGCTACGCAGGAAAAGGAAATTTTGCTTTTAATCAGGGGCGTTACGCCGAGGCTTTCTATCATTACGGGAAGATTGCCTATCCGGTCTTGATGCTATTGGCAGCGCCGCTTGCGCCGGAGGCGTCAGCCGCAGTCGGAGCCCGCGTCGCGCAGGTGGCTGTGAAGACGGGGTTGAAGGCCAGGAAATTTGCGCAGGAATATACACTGGCGACCTCTCTTCGTGCGGCTCAGATAAGTCGACCTGGTCCAGCTGGTGCTAATGTTCCAGCTCAGTTGGCGCGTGGCGCTGAGTTGGTTCCGCAGTCTCGATACAAGCGAGTGAGTATTTCAGGAGAACCATTTCCTCATGAGGAACGGCAAGCCCAAATTTTCTCTAATATTAACGGAGGGGGTGGTTCTATTCATTTTCAGCCTGCAATGAAGGGTGTCGAAGGTAAGTTCATTTCTACGAGCGGTGAGGAAATGTACGTATCCTTTAAAGATTTTTCGAATGTAAATCCGAGAAAATTGTTTAATTTCAGGTCGAAGTTGAATGATAATATTGCGAAAGTTAATGAGATGGTTCGGGATGGCAAAATCGATGCGCCAGTCGATTTGCTATTCAGTGCTCCACAGGCTGGGCCTTATCAGATTATGGATGTTATTTTGACAAAGCCGAACAAGGTTCCGGTGTCAGTCTTTGAGAGATTGCAGGGCGGACCTTTTAGGAATGTTTATTTTGAATCTGCGACTGGTGTTTATCGTATGGACATTAAAACCGGGAAGATTATTAAAGTTGTGGGAGTTAATGAATGAGCGTCGAATTGATCGTATATCCTAGAGAAATTGATGGTGCGGTTGTCCGGAAAGTCAAGGATTATTGGATAAAGAACGCGCCACATAATTTGTTGAATTATTTTGGGGATTTGCAAATTTGCAGATCGGATGGGCGGGTAGTTGCCGATTCAGATATTCTGCAAATAGGTAGCGTTTTCACCCTAAAATTTTCTCATGAAAACACGATCACTATCTTTAAGGGTGAAATTGAAAATGAATCAATGGATGATGTCGAAGATTATGTCTCTAATGCGACTAAATTAGGCTTTCGTTACACAATCGAAAGTTATATGGGACGAGTAGAGCATGAACTTCAAGCGATGCTTGTCGTGGCTGCCGGCTTAGCTGCCTGTCATGATGGAGTGGTGGTGAATGAAGGGCCAGTTGTAATAGCTGGGTTGCGCGACGGTGTCTTTACGGAAGCTGAAATTCTCGCTATTGCCGCAGGATCTTCCATTTCGACTTGATATCTGAATCACGGGTATGACATCCGATGTTCGAAAGACCGGGAAGCGAAAGACCGGCAAAGATCGGGACACCCACTGTTTGAATTAAGTGTCGTCGCCTGCGATATCTTTCCCGGTCTTTTGCCGTTTGAAGCAGCATTTATAAACAGCCGCCCGCGCGCCTTCCTCCCCGGCGGGCCATGTTTTCCCTGGTGAGTGCTCACGCCAGCGTCAAGGCAAGCTGAATTCCTTTGAGTCATCGTTGCCCCATCTGCTCGGCCAATGCGATGAGATCCTGTGCCGAGCCGGCAGCGCGATGCCAACCGCTGCCGAACGCGGCGACGCGGGTGGTCCAGCGTTTCGGGTCGTGATCGATCGTCGCCAGGATCACGATTGCGTGCATCGGAATGCACCCGCGCTTTCCCGGGGCCTGCTGACGGCCGGTCCAATCGAGGAGTTGCAGATAGTCGGCGGTCGCGAGGTCGACAGCGGGCCGCAATCGGCCGGCCGCCGGTTTGAGTCGCGAGGTCAGCATCAAAGGGTCCGACCTCGCCTCGACAATGCGTTTCGCGACGCTGGTGTGTGCGGAGCTGTTGAGCCGATCCGTCATGCCTGCCCGGATCGGATTCAGGTCGACGTAAGCCATGGCGGCGAGGATCGCGCGGCCGTCGCATAAGGCCTGGCATTTGTAGCGACCTTCCCAGAATCGTCCCTTGCAGCCGTCTTCGCGATTCGCCCGTCGCGCGATCGGTTCGACCAGACAGCGCATCAACCAGGACAGGCTGCCCAGACGTTGGCGCAGGATGCGGATTTTGTCCGGGTCGGCGAGCAGGCGTTGGCGTTCGCTTTCGATCGCGTCGTCGTTATCCTCGCGAGGTGGGAACAGCCGGACCCAGCGCGTTGCGACTTCGTCATCATGCCATGTTGTCGCTTCGTGTGGGTCGATGCGCAATACCAGATGCAGATGATTGCTCATGACCGTGTAGGCGTCGATGGCGACAGCGAAGCATTCGGCCACGAGCTGGAAAGGGCTTCGACCCACGCCTTTCGGTGTTCGAAGCATTGCCCTGTGTAGCGATCGATGCCGCAGAGGAACGCTCGTTGAACGCATCGCTGGACGCAATGGAATGCGCCAGGCGTATCGGGTGGAGCAATGAGCGAGCGGGGCCTAGTCATAACGCCAGTGTCGCGGGCGTCAGGTCAGCGGGCTGTCGGGTATTCGCCTGCTGGGTTGCCGGGAAAATCTGATTTGTGGGTGTCCTGTATTTTTCTCCTGCAGGAGTCCGGCCAAGTTCCGCGAAGCGAACAGGATGTTCGGTCGTGCCGAGCATGACCGCTGGGCCGGGAACACCTATCAGCAGATCGGATTCGATGCCAGTGATGCGCAGGAAGCGGCGATACGGGCCGCAAATCATGCGACGAATCTCCGTGACCGCGAGAAGCCATGGTACTCGACGGTAACCATCGCGCGCCCGAAGCCTGCGGAGCCACAATCCTTGCTGGCCCGCCTGAAATCTGCGACGACTTGGTACGCCGACAACGTCATGCCAGTGGCTTATGTTTGGAACGCAGGAGCCGATGCATTCAATCGGAGCGGTATCGTTGAGTGGTACAACGATACAAGTGAGCAGGTATGGGATTGGTATAGCGATACGCGAATTGGACAGACAGCGGCCGGTCAGCGTTACCGTGAAGTCGGTCAAATGAAGCTATCGGGGCTTGCCCGTTGGAATACCGGAACGATCATTTCTTCCGTAATTCCGCATACGAGTGCGCTTCTGTCCGGCGAGGGAGCGTTGGGTAATCCACTCGAATGGGGCATCGGCTCAGGCAAGTCCCTTTTGAACATTGGTTCCGGCACGTTGAATACGGCGATCGTAAGGCCGCTGTCAGATATCGTATACGTGGCGAGCGAACATCGGATGGGAGGGATTCCCACTCTCGAAATCACGCCAGAGCAACTGCCGGGCGCAGCTGGCACTGAAATCGCAGCTGTGTTCTTGACAAGGCGGCCTGCGGCTGGGTTGACCCGTGCGGGAGCTGGCGCTAGGGTAGCCACAAGCAGCGCTGAAGGGACTTGGCAGCTTGGTCGAGGTGCTGATGGTTTGTATGGCGCATGCTTCCTGCCAGGTACTATGGTTCACACGCAGGATGGCGTAAAGCCTATTGAGCGAATTCAAGCAGGCGATTGGGTCGCAGCCAGAAATCAATTCAACAAAAAGACGCAATGGCGTCCTGTGTTGCAGACTTTCGAGACGCCGGATAAAGAAGCGGTGCATGTCGAGATCGAACATGCCGATGGTGTCCGCGAGACAATCTCATGCACGACAGAACATCCGTTCTATGTCGTCGATAAGGGTTGGTGTGGTGCGAATAGGTTGCAGTCAGGTGATTCGTTGGAGCTTCTTGACGGCGGCCGCTCGAAGGTGATTACTGTCGTTGCTGATTCGGGAAGGCATGCGGTCTACAATTTTGAAGTCGCCGACGATCACACGTACTTTGTTGGCGATCGTGGTGTGTGGGTGCACAATGCATCAAGAGTGAACTACGTTCCATCGAGCGCTTCAAAACGGTTCAGACTAAGTTCGATGGGGGATGGTCAAGGCCTCGTGGGAAAGAATTGGGAATTTAATCCTCTCAAAGATATTGATATGAGAGGTACAAATTCAGCGTGGACTGACGGAGTTGATGCGGCGTTTGAACGTATTGAATACTTGTCTGGATATACAAGAGACCAATTTGTTCCAGTCAAAAGGGCGTTTGCCTCGGATGGCAAGAGCATGGCTGTTGAGTGGGTTGGTCCAAGGGGTGCTCAGGTAAATATGGATATCCCAGAGTTGCAATTGGGACCTAAGGGGTTCCCTGATGGTCCATCTGTTCCTCATATTGGATGGAGAGCGGGTGGAAAGGTTTTAAACGGCAAGGGGCATATTTTTGTAGACGGACCAATTCCGGCTACAAGAACCCGATTGGGAATTGAAGATTTGGAGTTTTGAGTGATGAATTATTCGAATGAAATTTTTAATATTTTTGCTTCAAATGGAGCAGTAGATTCGATCAGTATTGATGAAAAAAGATTGATTGCGAAAAAAATTGAAGAGACGTTTCCAGTTTCAATGGAATTAATGAAATGTTACGACGATCTGTTGCCGGTTGTTGATTCGGACAAATGGATTGAATTTTGTGGGCAAACGAAAGATGTATTTGGCGGCATTGGCATTTCCGGGCAAGTTTTTTTGTACGTAAAAAGCCACCCCATAAACCTTCTTTTTTCTGTGCCTTTAGAAGTCGCCGGTAAAATACTGGCCGACGTTGATTTTTCATATCCTTTTATCATTATTTCAAGTAATTTTGATGGATTTTTTATGGAGACAAGCTCGGGAAATATTTACGGTGGTGGAATTTTTGAGGAATTGATTAATAAGGTCAAAGGTGCAGACGGAAGACACGGGCTGCCTATTTCATCGGGCCACTAAACTTGTGCAAGTTTAGTTGTGGTGTGGTGTGGTGTCCGTTGTCCGCGAAGCCCGATCCTGAGCTTCGCGGCAATCGGATTCGGATTTCGAGTGGCTTGTTTTGATCCTTTGCGCCGCAGAGAAGGGCTTTTCAGTATCGGTTCTGGCGAAAATTTCGCCAAAAACTGATCGATTTTTGAAGTCGAGGCGTCAAGGTTCGCGGACAGTGTTTGTCCGGTCGCTTGAGCCTCGTTTTCGTTCGTACGACGGTTATCGTCGTCGTGGTCGTTTTGGTTTCGACTTGCGCTTTTGGAGGATGTCCCAGACTTCAGTCTGGCGTATGCCCGCTGAGCGATTGATGCGGTCGGCGCTAGTTGTAGGTGTCGCGCAGCAGGTCGAGCGTCGCCTGTAATTCGGCTTCATTCCTGATGTCGAACGCCCGCAGCAGTTGCTTGAAGGTCGACCAGACGCGTTCGATGCGGCCGTTCATCCAGGGGCACTGCGGTGCGATGCGCTGATTTTGATGCCGAGCCAGCGGAGGGCGAAGGCGATGACCCAGGAAGTGAAGATCGCTTCGTTGTCGGCCCTGATCTTCTTCGGCTTGCCGTAATGTTCGATGGCATCCAGCAGCAGGCGCAGGATGTCGATCGAAGATCTGTTCCGCAGGGTGTCTGGGTCTGCTGCGCATCGAAACTGCAGGCAATAAAAAACCCCGCGTCAGCGGGGTTTTTTCGATCTGGTGCCCAGGAGAGGACTCGAACCTCCACGGTTTTACCCGCTAGTACCTGAAACTAGTGCGTCTACCAATTCCGCCACCTGGGCTCAGGGCGCGTATGTTGCGATGCGGCGTCGGGGAAGTCAATGCCCGGATGCGAATCCGGTGGCGGGGTTGCGGGGCGCCTGCGATCAGGGGACTGGATTCCGGGGGCTTGACAAGGCGTATACTTGTCGCCGATGTCAAAACCCACCAAGAAGAGTTCCGGCCCTCGCGCCACGCGCGCCCCTCATGGCGCATCCCCGAAATCCACCTCCCGCACCGACGCCCGCAAGGCCGCGTCGAGCAAGCCGGGCAAGGTCTCCAGCAAACCCGCCGCGAAGCCTCCGGGCACCTACGCGAAGCCGGCGAAGTCCCGCAAAGCCGCGCCCTGGCTGCCCGATGTCCAGGCCGCTCTCCCCGTTCCGAATTCCCCACGCCCCGCGCCTGCAGGCGGCGCGGTACAGGACCCGTTCGCCGCGCGCGAAGCCGCACGGTATGCCGATCCGATTCCCAGCCGCGAGGCGATCCTGCAGTTGCTGGGTCGCGGCGAGGGGCCGATGCCGGCCGAGATGCTCTGGCAACACCTCGACCTCGACACCGCCGAGCGTCGCGACGCGCTGGGCAAGCGCCTGGCGGCGATGCTCCGCGACGGCCAACTGCTGCAGAACCGGCGCGGCGGTTATCTGCCCGCGGCCCGGCTCGATCTGATCGCCGGCACCGTCATCGCCAATCCCGACGGTTTCGGTTTCCTGCGGCCCGACAGCGGACCCGGCGACGACCTGTTCCTGCCGCCGCTGGAGATGCGCAAGGTGCTGCACGGCGACCGGGTGATGGCGAACGTCACCGGCGTGGACCGTCGCGGTCGTCGCGAGGGCAGCATCGTCGAAGTGCTGGAGCGCAGGCTCAACCGGCTCATCGGCCGCTTCACGCTCGAGGCCGGCATCAGTTACGTGCAGCCCGACGACGCCCGCATCCAGCGCAACGTGCAGATTCCCGCGGATGCGCGTCTGGACGCCCGCAACGGCCAGCTCGTGGTCTGCGAGATCGTGCATGCGCCCGACGCCTACCGTCCGCCGATCGGCCGCGTGCTCGCGGTGCTCGGCGACAAGCTGACGCCGTCGCTGGTGGTGGAGGCCGCGATCCACGGCCACGACCTGCCGCACGAATTCCCGCCGGCCGTGATCGGCGAGGCCACCGCGGTGCCGCTGCAGGTGACCGAGGCCGACATCGCCGGTCGCGTCGACCTGCGCACGCTGCCGCTGGTCACCATCGATGGCGAGGACGCCAAGGACTTCGACGACGCGGTGTGGTGCGAGCCGAACCGCAACGGGTTCCGCCTGATCGTCGCCATCGCCGATGTCTCGCATTACGTGCGCCCCGGCGCGCCGCTGGATGACGAGGCGCAGAAGCGTGCGACGTCGGTGTATTTCCCCGGCTTCGTCGTGCCGATGCTGCCGGAGACGCTGTCCAACGGCATCTGTTCGCTGAATCCGAAGGTCGACCGCCTGTGTTTCGTCTGCGACATGCAGGTCGGCTTCGATGGCGAAGTGACGAAATCGAAGTTCTACGAAGCGGTGATGCACTCGCACGCGCGCCTGACCTACACCCAGGTCTGGCAGGCGGTGGGCGAGAACGATGCCGATGCGATCGCGAAGATCGGTGCGTTGCTGCCGCAGGTGCAGCGCCTGCATCAGCTGTACCAGGTGCTGGCGAAGGCGCGCAAGGCGCGCGGCGCGATCGAGTTCGAAAGCAGCGAAGTGCGCTTCGTGCTCGGCCCGCAGGGCGAGGTCGTGCAGGCCGGCATGCTCCAGCGCAACGACGCGCACAAGCTGATCGAGGAATGCATGATCGCGGCGAACGTCGAGGCCGCGCGCTATCTGCTGAAGAAGAAGGTGCCGGCGCCGTACCGCATCCACGACAAGCCGCCGGAGTCGAAGTACGCCGATCTGCTCGAATTCCTCAAGGAGTTCAAGCTGCGGATGCCGGCCTGGGCGAACGTCGAACCGCGCGACTTCACCGCGCTTCTGGTCAAGATCCGCGAGCGTGCGGATGCGGCGCTGTTGGAATCGGTGCTGCTGCGCACGCAGTCGCTGGCGGTCTACGCCCCGGACAACGTCGGTCACTTCGGTCTCGCGCTCGATGCCTACGCGCATTTCACCTCGCCGATCCGCCGCTATCCCGACCTGCTGGTGCATCGTGCGATCAAGCATGCGCTCAGCGGCGCGAAGGCCGATGCCTTCGCCTATTCGCCGAACGGCATGGCCGCGCTGGCGCTGCAGTGTTCCGAACGCGAGCGCCGCGCCGACGAGGCCGAACGCGAGGTCGACGAGCGCTACCGCGCGGCGTGGATGGAAAAGCATGTCGGCGGCCAGTTCGACGGCATCATCAGCGGCGTCACCAGCTTCGGCCTGTTCGTCGAACTGGACGAATCGAAGGTCAACGGCCTGGTCCACGTGACCCAGCTGCCGCACGATTACTATCACTTCGATCCGATCAGGAAAACGCTCAGCGGCGAGCGCGTCGGTCGCGTGTTCCGTCTCGGTGATCGCGTCACCGTGATCGTGCTCAAGGCCAGCCTGGAAGAGCGCAAGATCGATTTCCGCCTGGCCGAGGAACGCGGGGTCAAACCGCCGCCGCCGCGCGGGCAGCCGGCGAAACGGCAGAAACAGAAGTATTGAGCACCGAAGACGGCCATCGATGCCGGTAGAGCGGGCTACAGCCCGCTTTACGATTTGATGCGTTCGACCGCCCCGCGTCCCGCGATCAGGCCGCTGGCGAAGCATGCGGTGAGCAGGTAGCCGCCGGTCGGGGCTTCCCAGTCGAGCATTTCGCCGCTGCAGAACACGCCGGGCATGGTCTTCAGCTGAAGTGCGTCGTCGAGCGCTTCGAGGCGCACGCCGCCGGCGGTGCTGATGGCTTCGGCGATGGGCCGTGCGCCGTGCAGGCGCAACGGCAGGCGTTTGATCGCGGCGGCGACCGCATCCGCGTCCTGCATCGCATCGCGCGGCAGGCTTTCGAACAGCAGCGCGATCTTCGCGGCATCGAGGCCGGTCTGCCGGCGCAGATGTTCGCCGAGACTGCGCTTGCCGCGCGGTTTCGCGAGGTCGCTGCGCAGTCGTTCGCGGTCGCGTCCGGGCGCGAGGTCCAGCCACAGCATGGTGTCGCCGTCGCGCAGGATGCGTTCGCGCAGATCGGCCGAGATCGCGTAGATCGCGCTGCCCTCAAGGCCGGTCGCGGTCAGCACGCATTCGCCCTGCAACGCCTGCGCCTGGCCGTCGAGATCCAGCCACTGCAGGACGACGGGTTTCAGCGGCGCGCCCGCATGCTTCTCCGAGAGCAGGGCGCTCCAGCCGATGTCGAAGCCGCAGTTCGAAGGGCGCAGCGGGGCGATGTCGATACCGCGTGCCGCGAGCGTGGGCACCCAGCCGCCATCGGAGCCGAGCTCCGGCCAGCTTGCGCCGCCGAGCGCCAGCACCGTCGCTTCCGCACGGACATGCCGCTCGCCATCGGGCGTGGCGAAGCGCAAGGCGTCGTCATCGTCCCAGCCCAGCCAGCGGTGCTGTACATGGAAACGCACGCCGCGTTCGCGCAGGCGCCGCACCCAGCCGCGCAGCAGCGGGGCGGCCTTGCGGTCCATCGGGAATACGCGGCCGGAGGTGCCGACGTAGGTCTCCACGCCCAGTTCGCGGGCCCAAGCACGCAGGGTGTCGCCGTCGAACGCATCCAGCCAGCGCCCGATCTGCGACGCGCGTTCGCGATAGCGCGCATCGAAACCGGGCCGCGGCTCGCCGTGGGTGAGGTTGAGGCCGCCCTTGCCGGCGATCAGGAATTTGCGGCCCACCGAGCCCTTGGCCTCGAACAGATCGACCTGCAGCCCGGCCGCGTTGGCGACTTCCGCCGCCATCAGGCCGGCGGGGCCGCCGCCGACGATGGCGATCCGGGTCTGCGAAGGGGCGTGCGCGGTCATGGCGGCAAGGGTGCGGGCGGGGCCGAATCATAGCCCGCCGCGGGCAAAACCCCGGTCGGCCGGGCACAATAGCGCCCATGAGCAAAACATCCCAATGGATCGCCGGCATCAATGCCGTGGCCGCGGCGGTCGAGCACGATGCCGACCATGTCCGCGAAGTCCTGATCGAGGCCGGCGCCAAGAATCCGCGCCTGACCGAAATCGAAGAGAACGCCCGTCGCAAGGACATCGATGTGCGCCGGGTGGCCACCAACGCCATCGACGGCGTCACCGGCGGCCTGCGGCATCAGGGCGTGGTCGCGCGTTACGCCGCGGCCAAGACCTACAACGAAGACGATCTGCCTGAACTGATCGAAGCCGCGGCCGGCAAGGCCCTGCTGCTGGTGCTGGACGGCGTGCAGGACCCGCACAACCTCGGCGCCTGCCTGCGCAGCGCGGCTGCGGCCGGCGTCACCGCGGTGGTCATTCCGAAGGACAAGGCGGTGCAGGTCAATGCGACCGTGCGCAAGACCTCGGCCGGCGCCGCCGACAGCGTGCCGGTGGTGCGGGTGACGAATCTCGCCCGCGCGATGCGCGACATCCAGCAGCTCGGCGTGTGGATCTACGGCCTCGCCGGCGAATCGACCGCGTCGCTGTATTCGGTCGATCTGCGCGGCAATGTCGCGCTGGTGCTGGGCGGCGAGGCCGACGGCCTGCGTCGTCTCACCCGCGAGCACTGCGACGGCCTGGTGACGATCCCGATGCCGGGTCTCGCCCAGGCGCCGGGCGTGGAAAGCCTCAACGTCTCGGTCGCGACCGGCGTCGCCCTGTTCGAGGCGGTGCGACAGCGCGGATGAGCCTCGCCTGGTACGACATCGTCGGTCTGCTCGGCAGCGCTGTGGTGGTCGCCAGCTATTTCCTGCTGCAGAGCGGGCGGCTGTCCGGCAATGCGCTGACCTATCAGTGCCTCAACATCGCCGGGTCGGGCGGCATTCTCGTCTCGCTGTTCGGCGGCTTCAATCTCTCGGTCGCGCTGCTGCAGTGCACGTGGATCGCGATCAGTCTGTACGGGATCGTGCGTGGCGTCCGATCGAGATCACGCAAGGCGATACGCCCCCTGTAGGAGGGCCTTCAGGCCCGATATGCCCGGGACGCAGCTGCAGGCAATAGTGCATTTCATCGTCATCAGCCGCGGGTACGACCTCGAGGGCTGCGTGCGTCCAAGCCGGCCTGGGCGGCCTGAGGCCACGGATGCAGGAACGATTCACCCCATCCGCGGCCAGCTGTTCGCGATCTTGCAGAACAGCTCGGCGGTGCGTTCGGTGTCGTAGACCGCGGAATGCGCTTCCTCGCCGTTCCACGACAGGCCGGCGGCCAGCACCGCGCGGGCCAGCACGGTCTGGCCGTAGGCGATCCCGGCGAGGGTCACGGTGTCGAACACGCTGAAGGGATGGAATGGATTGCGCTTGTGCTGGGTGCGCGCGACCGCGGCGTTGAGGAAATTCAGGTCGAAATGCGCGTTGTGGCCGACCAGGATCGCGCGCTGGCAGTCGTGCTTGCGCACCGCGGCGCGGACGGCCGCGAAGACGTGCTCGAGCGCATCGCGTTCGGGTTTGGCGAGGCGGAACGGGTGATCGAGATCGATGCCGGTGACCTGCAGCGACTTCGGATCGATCTCGGTGCCCGGCGCGGGCACGAGATGCGCGCTGGCCATGTCGCCCGGCACCAGCCGTCCGTTCTCGTCGAGATCGATCGGCTGCACCGCGATTTCCAGCAGGGCGTGGCGGTTCCAGTCGAAGCCGCCGGTTTCCACGTCCACCACCACCGGGAGATAGCCCCGGAAGCGTTCGGACATTTTCCGGAAGGTCGGGGCTGCGGTCGCTTCGCTCATGCGACAAGCCTAACAGACGCGGCAAGCCCGGCCGGGGCGGATCGGGGAAATTCAGTCCCGGCGGGTGCCGAGCAGCGTGCTTTCCGCGCGCATGCGGGCGAGCATCGCGGCGCCTTCGGCCAGGAACGCGTCGTTGCCGGCGGCGCCGGCTTCGGCCGCCAGCGCGTCCAGTTGCTGCCGGCCGCTGAGGTCGGTGATCTCGTCCAGCCGCTGCAGCAGCCGGAACGCCAGCGGCGTCAGTGCGTGGAAGCTGACAGTGCCGTCCGCTTCGCGCCGCAGCATCAGCAGGGTCGGGGTGTCCGGCGGCGTCGCGGGCCGGTGGTCAGGGCCGATCCGGTGCACCGGCCAGGCGTAGGCCAGCGGCCACGCCAGCGGCGAAACCAGCGGCCGCCCGGCCAGCAGGTCGCCGTCGGGGTCGTGCGGAATGCCGTCGTTGCGGGCGTCGCTGATCTGCAGCGCCATCTCCACCCATTCGTAATGCGCCAGTTCGCGCAGCCACGGCGGGTCGTCGCGTCCGCGGTCGTCTTCCGCGCGCGCGTCCAGATAGCGCAGGAATTCGCGCGCGAGTTCGGTGAACATCGGGGTCTGGCTGCCGTGGTCGCGGTAGAAGCCGCGGATCAGTGCGCGCCAGCCGTCGTCGCCGTAGATCCGCCGCAGCACCGGGAAATTGCCGGCGAGCATGTTCTCGACGTTGTTGAAGAACAGCTCGCGATAGATCCTGAGCCGGCGTTCCTCGATCCCGGGCGGCGGCGCTACGCGCTCCGGGTCGCGGATGTGGGCCGCCAGCGCATCCTGCTGCGCGGCGAGCGTGCGCTCGGCCGGCATGTCGTCAGGCGGCGTGGCGACGGTCATGCGCGGGCGCTCCGGCGATGCGGCGACGGACCTGGCCGAGTTCATCCAGCAGGTCCTCGAACGGCGGCAGGTTGAAATCGCGCTCCAGCAGGGTCGGGCGCGGGCCGAACAGGCGATAGGCCTCTTCCAGCAGCGCCCACACCTGCGCGTTCACCGCGCTGCCGTGGGTGTCGATCTTGAGGTCGTCGGCTTCGTCGTAATGGCCGGCGACGTGGATATACGCCACGCGCTCGCCGGGCAGGGCGGCGAGGAACGCCGACGGGTCGTAGCCGTGATTGGTGGCGTTGACGATGATGTTGTTCACGTCGAGCAGCATCAGGCAATCGGCTTCGGCGAGCACCGCGTTGACGAAATCGATCTCGCGCATCTGCTGGAAGGGCGCGGCGTAATAGGAAATGTTTTCGATCGCGATGCGCTGGCCGAGGATGTCCTGCACGCGGCGGATGCGCGCGGCGACGTGCTTCACCGCGGCGTCGCTGAAGGGCAGGGGCAGCAGATCGTAGAGCTGGCCGCGGCTGTCGCCGCAGGCGCTGAGGTGTTCGCTGTAGAGCGGGCAGCGATGCGTCTCCATGAACCGCCGCACTTTCGCGAGGAAGGTTTCGTCCAGCGGCGCGGGGCCGCCGACCGAAAGCGACAGGCCATGGCAGACGATGGGATATCGCGCCGCGAGGTCGGCGAAGGCTTCGCCATACGCGCCGCCGACGCCGATCCAGTTCTCCGGCGCCAGTTCGAGAAAGTCGAAACTGTCGGCAGGCGCGGCACGCATCGGGCCGAGCAGCGGCCGGCGCAGGCCGAGACCGGCGGCGTCGTTCGGAAGCGGAACGGGGGTGGTCATCGCGAAGGGATCGTCAGGCCGAAACGACGGGCGGCCGCAGTGCGGCCGCCCGGAATGGCGTGCCGACGCCCCGGAGGGTGCCGACACCGGGCGGCATCACATCGCGCCGCCGCACTTGCCTTCGCCGCACTTGCCCTCGGCGGCCTTCTTTTCCGGCGCGGCGGCCGGCTTGTCGCCGCCGCACTTGCCTTCGGCGGCCTTGTCGCCGCCGCACTTGCCTTCATGGGCGGCCTTCATTTCGGCGGCGCTGATGAAGCCGTCCTTGTTGGTGTCGTGCTTGGCGAAATCGCCGCCGCCGTTCTTGTGCGCGGCCGCGTATTCGGCCTTCGAGATCTTGCCGTCCTTGTTGGTGTCCATCTTGTCCATGCCGCAGGCGCCTTCGCCGCACTTGCCTTCTGCGCCCTTGTCGCCGCCGCAGCTGCCTTCGGCACCCTTGGCATCGATCACGGTGTCGGCGCCGAGCTGGTAGCCCTGCGAAAGATGGGTCGATGCGAACGCGGAGCCCGAGAGCAGCAGGGCGGTGGACACGGCGATCGCGATGGGTTTCTTGTTGCTGGACATCGGGTTCTCTCCTGAGTGGTGGAATCGAGACGTGGGGCTGTGGGGGAAATCCTAACCGGTCGACGGCAGGGCCGGCATCCGGTCGGGTTCGGTGGGGCTGAGGTATTGTCGAGCCAGGCTTCTCGCACGATGGAGACGGGCTTTGGCGGCTTCGGGATGCAGCGACAGGGCTTCCGCGATCTCGGCGATGCTGTGGCCTTCCAGGTCGCGCAGCAGGATGATCTCGCGGTAGTGGAGGGGGAGGGCGGCCAGGGCGTTGGCCACGTCCCGTACCAGACCGTTCGGCGCCGGGCAGTGCGGTCCCTCGATTTCCTCGAGATCGGCGGGTTCCATCAGCAGCAGGCGCGTGGCGCGCTTCATGCGGTTGCACTCGCGCTTGACGATGCGGAACAGCCACGAGGCGTAGGCATCCAGTTCGCGCAGGGTCGGCAGCTTGCGCGATACGAGGATCAGGGTCTCCTGGACCGCATCCTCGACATCGTTCACGGCGCAGTGGTACTCGGCGTAGCGCCGCAGGTCCTGGCGCGAGCGCACCAGCACGCGCTCCAGCGCGTCGCGGTCGCCCTGGCGGGCGCGGTCCAGCGCCTGTTGGAAATTCGGATCCTGCACGGTCTGCTCCTGTGTGGCCCGCAATCTACGCGTCATCGCGTCAGCGGTTGTGCACAAAGAGTTACAGGCCGGGCGCGAAGGTGCGCCCGGAGGGCCGTGCGGCCGTCCGGATTCAGGTCTTGTTTATGTCTGGAGCAGGGCGCGTAGGCCGGAAGTCATGGTGCGCTCAGACGGCCGTGTTCGACTCGTCGCGCTTCTCGCGCGGGGGCATCGGGCCTTCGCCATGTTCCTGGAACCAGATGTTCTCGGCGATGTTGGTGGCGTGATCGCCCACGCGCTCCAGATTCTTGGCCATGAACAGCAGATGGGTGCAGGGCGTGATCACCCGCGGGTCTTCCATCATGTAGGTCAGCAGTTCGCGGAAGAGACCGGTGTACTGGGTGTCGATCTCGGCGTCCTCGGCGCGGACCTGCTGCGCCGCTTCGACATCGCCGTCGCGATACGCCGCCAGCACCTTGCGCACCTGACGCACGACCAGCCGGCCCAGACTGCCGAGCCCGCGCGTATGCGGCAGCGGCGGCGACAGGTTCAGCGCCATCGAGCGCTTGGCCACGTTCGAGGCGTAATCGCCGATGCGTTCGATGTCCGAAGCGATGCGCAGGGCGGACAGGATCTCGCGCAGATCGCGCGCCAGCGGGCCGCGCAGGGCGAGCTTCATCGCGTCGTGGCTGACCTGCAGTTCCAGCGCGTCGATCGCCTCGTCGTTGGCGATGATCCGTTCCGCGGCCTTGCCGTCGCGGCGATCGACCACATCCAGCGCGGCTTCCAGCTGCGATGCCGCCATTTCGCCCATCCGCAGGATTTCCTCCAGCAGGACCCGGCGTTCTTCGTCGTGGCTCTTGACGATGTGGTGGTGCGGATTGGTGTTCATGGCGGAACTCGAAGTGTGGAATGGAAAAACGTCGTTGTGGAGATGGCGGTCCAAATCCGGTGCGGTGAAGCGACCGGTAGAGCGGGCTTCAGCCCGCCGCGCTTGCTTTCCGGGCGAACGGCAGCGGGCTGAAGCCCGCTCTACAGTCCGGCGCGAAACGCCTCACCCGAACCTGCCGGTGATGTAGTCCTCGGTCTGCTGCTTCGAGGGTTTGGAGAAGATCTTCGCGGTTTCGTCGTGTTCGATGAGGTCGCCCAGATACATGAAGGCGGTGAAATCGGAGACGCGGGCCGCCTGCTGCATGTTGTGGGTCACGATGGCGATGGTGTAGCTCTGCTTCAGTTCCTCGATCAACTGCTCGATGCGGCTGGTCGAGATCGGGTCGAGCGCGGAAGTCGGTTCGTCCAGCAGCAGCACGTCCGGACGCAGCGCCACCGCGCGCGCGATGCACAGCCGCTGCTGCTGGCCGCCGGAGAGGCCCAGCGCGCTCTGGCCCAGCTTGTCCTTCACTTCTTCCCACAGCGCGGCCTGGCGCAGCGCTTCTTCCACGCGCACGGTCATGTCGGCCTTCGACAGGCGTTCGTGATGGCGGATGCCGTAGGCCACGTTCTCGAAGATCGTCATCGGGAACGGCACCGGCTTCTGGAACACCATGCCGACCTTGCTGCGCAGCCGGTTCATCGGGTACTTCGGGTCGAGGATGTTCTCGCCGTCCAGCAGCACTTCGCCGCGCGCTTCCATCTTGGGATAGAGCGCGTAGATGCGGTTGAAGATGCGCAGCAGGGTGGACTTGCCGCAGCCCGACGGCCCGATCAGCGCGGTGACGCGCTTTTCCGGGATGTCGAGGTCGATGCTCTTCAGCGCATGGAACTTGTCGTAATAGAAATCGAGACCGCGCGCGCGCAGTTTCACCGGCGCGGCGGGCGCGGCCTCGCGGTGCGCGGCGACGATGCCGAGATGCGGCTGGCTGTGGGACAGGGTCGCGGTGTCGTTCATGGGCAGGGTCCGGGCCGGATCAGTCATGGGAGATCTTGTTGCGAAGAAGAATGGCGCGCGCGGTGAGGCTGATCGCGAGCACGAACATCGTCAGGATGAAGGCGCCGGCCCAGGCCAGCGTATGCCAGTTCTCGAACGGGCTCATGGCGAACTGGAAGATCACCACCGGCACGTTGGCCATCGGCGACATCAGGTCCGTGGTCCAGTACTGGTTGTTGAGGGCCGTGAACAACAGCGGTGCGGTTTCGCCGGAGATGCGCGCCAGCGCGAGCAGGATGCCGGTGACGATGCCTGCCGATGCGCTGCGATACAGCACCTGCACCGTGACTTTCCACTGCGGCACGCCCAGCGACAGCGCGGCCTCGCGCATCTGCGCCGGCACCAGGCGCAGCATTTCGTCCGTGGTGCGGACCACGACCGGCAGCACGATGAAGGCGAGGGCGATCGCGCCGGCCAGCGCGGAGAAGTGGCCCATCCGCGCGACCACGAGGGTGTACACGAACAGGCCCAGCACGATCGACGGCGCGGACAGCAGGATGTCGTTGACGAAACGCACGGTCTCGCCGAGTCGCGACGCCCATGTGCTGCGCGAGTACTCCGCGAGGAACGTGCCGGCCAGCACGCCGATGGGCGCGCCGATGACGACGCCGAGCAGGCTCATGATGACGCTGCCCATGAAGGCGTTGGCCATGCCGCCGCTGTCGCCCGGCGGCGGCGTCATCTGGGTGAACAGGGCGAGATTCAGCGAGCTGATGCCTTTGCTCAGCGTCGTCCACATGATCCAGCCGAGCCAGAACAGGCCGAAGAGGGTGGCCAGGATCGCGAGCAGCTGCGCCGCGACGTTCTTGATCCGGCGCTGCATGTAAAGCGAATTGCGCGATCCGGAGGCGGTGCGGGCAGGCGCCACGGGAGGCTTGGGAGTTGCGGACATCAGTTGCCCTCACGCTTTTTCAGTTGGCGCAGCATCAGCCGTGCGATGGTCAGCACCACGAAGGTGACGAGGAACAGCACGAAACCCAGGGCGATCAGCGACGACAGATACATCGGCGAGTCGGCTTCGGAGAATTCGTTCGCGATGGTGGCGGCGATGGAGTTGCCGGGTTCCAGCAGCGAGAGGCTGAGGCGATGCGCGTTGCCGAGCACGAAGGTCACCGCCATGGTTTCGCCGAGCGCGCGGCCGAGACCGAGGAAAATGCCGCCGATGACCGCGGAGCGGGTGTAGGGCAACACGATGTCCCAGATCACTTCCCAGCGCGTGGAGCCCAGCGCATAGGCGGATTCCTTCAGCCGGCCGGGTACGGTCAGGAAGACTTCGCGCATGACCGAGCTGATGAACGGGATCACCATGATCGCCAGTACCAGGCCGGCGGTGCCCATTCCGAGGCCGAGCGGCGGACCCGAGAACAGGGTGCCGATGACGGGCAATTGGCCGAAATTCTCGTCGACCCAGGGATAGATGTTCACGGACAGGAAGGGCACCAGCACGAACAGGCCCCACATGCCGTAGATGATCGACGGAATTCCCGCCAACAGTTCGATCGCGGTGCCGACCGGCGCGCGCAGCCAGCGCGGCGAGATCTCGGTGAGGAACATCGCGATGCCGAAGCTGATCGGCACCGCGATCAGCAGAGCGATGAAGGCCGTGACCAGCGTGCCGAAGATCGGCACGCGCGCGCCGAAGTCCTGCAGCACGGGATCCCATGCGTCGCGCCACAGGAAGGCGACGCCGAATTTCTCGAAGGCTTCCAGTCCGCCCCAGAGCATCGAAAACGCGGCGGCGGCGAGCGAGATCAGCACCAGGATGCCGGCGCCGGTCACCAGCCAGCGGAAGCCGCTGTCTGCGCGCGAGTCGAGCACGTCGCGGCTCGCCCTTGGAACTGGATTGGAAGCGGCAGTGCTCATGTCGGAAGCTGCTTTCGTTCTGTCGATTTCGGGAAGACCTTTTGCGAAGGCCGTTTGCTAAGAAGACCACGCACCGGGGGTGCGTGGTCTCTCGGGAGCTGGCCGTGCCGCGGTGCGGGATGCACCGCTGGCCGGCATCAGGCTCAGAACTTCAGTTCCTTGGCCCAGTAGGCTTCGATCTGCTTGACCAGAGCGTCCGGCAGCGGCACGTAGTCGAGCGCCTTCGCCTGCGCGTCGCCGTTGGCGTAGGCCCAGCGGAAGAAGGCCAGGGCTTCCTTCGAACGGGCGGCGTCCTTCGGCTTCTTCTGCATCAGGATGAAGTTGGTCGCGGCGATCGGCCACGCATTCTGGCCCGGCGCATTGGTCATCACCAGGAAGAAATCCTGGGCCTTGGTCCAATCGGCGCTGGCGGCCGCGGCCTGGAAGGTTTCGTCGCTGGGCAGCACGAAGTTGCCGGCGGCGTTCTTCACGCGGGTGAAGGCCATCTTGTTCTGCAGTGCATAGGACAGTTCGACGTAGCCGATGCCGCCCTTGATCTGCTTCACGTAGGCGGCGACGCCTTCGTTGCCCTTGCCGCCGACGCCGGTCGGCCACTTCACCGACGTGCCTTCACCGACGGAGGTTTTCCACTCCGGGCTGACCTTCGACAGATAGTTGACCCAGTTGAAGGTGGTGCCGGAGCCGTCCGAGCGGTGGACCACGGTGATCTTCTGGGCCGGCAGGGGCACGCCGCCGTTCAGCGCGACGATGCGCGGATCGTTCCACATGGTGATCTTGCCGAGGAAGATGTCGGCGAGCAGCGGGCCGTCGAATTTCATCGCGCCGGCCTTCACGCCGGCGATGTTGACCACCGGGACCACGCCGCCGATCGCGGACGGGAACTGGGCCAGCCCCGAAGCTTTCAGCTCGGCCGGCGGCAGCGGCTTGTCGGAGGAACCGAAATCGACGGTCTTCGCCTTGATCTGCGCGATGCCGCCACCGGAACCGATCGACTGGTAGTTGATCTTGGTACCGGTCTGCTGCGAATAGTCGGCCGACCACTTGGACAGAAGCGGGTAGATGAAGGTCGCGCCTGCGCCGGTGATGTCGGCAGCCTGGGCGTTGAACATGGCGCCGCCGGCGATGACGAGCGCGGCGGCCTTGAATTTGACGGACTTGAACACGGAGGTGCTCCTGTTGTGGGTGCAGACGGGGTTGAGCAACCCCGGATGCGGCCATTCCATCGAAAGCGGATGACAGCCCCGTGTTCAAAAAGTGACAGAAAAGTGACAATTGAAATATTGCGGTGCGGTCATGACTGCCTTTGCCGCATGGACGGTGCGTGCCCTTCGGCAGACCGGGCGATTTGCCCGGCCTGCACACGCGTCGTTTCGATTTTCATCGAAGTGTCATGTTCGTCACATCTGGTTGTCAGATTGGAGTCGCAGTCTAGCGCCCCGGTTCACACGGTCTTAACGGGGCGCGCTCGTCGCGTCCCGTCCCGCATTCATCACATACCTCCGGGGTTCACACCATGCGTCATTCCCTCCTTGCCCTCGCCGTCGGTGCCGCACTCGCCGGCACCAGCCTGTCCGCGTCGGCGCAGTCCAGAGATGCCGAAATCGCCGAACTGAAGGCGCAGATCGCCGCACTGCTGGAAAAGGTCGAGTCGCTCGAAGAGCGCACGGACGCGCAGTCCGACGTCAATGTCGACACCGCGACCCAGCTCGACAATCTCACTAACAAATCGGTCAAGGTCGACACCAAGGGCGGCATCAAGGTGACCTCGGCCGACGGCAAGTTCGAAGCCCAGGTCGGCGGCCGCATCCATTTCGACGCCTACGCCTTCGACCGCGACATCGCCAGCACCACCGGCACCACCGAGTTCCGCCGCGCGCGCCTCACCCTGCAGGGCAAGGCCCTGGGCTGGGAATACAAGATGGAGCAGGATTTCGGCGCCGGCACCAATCTCGACGGCCTGCGCGATCTGTACGTCGCGAAGAACGCGTTCGGCGGCAAGTTCACCATCGGTCATTTCAAGCCCTACCGCTCGATGGAAGAACTGACCAGCTCGAACGAAATCCTGATGATGGAGCGTCCGTTCTCGTCCGCCAGCGGCCTGTTCAACGCCCGTCAGTTCCAGCAGGGCGTGGGTTATCTGCGCGCCGGCGACAACTACACCGCGGGCCTGTCGGTGTTCAACCTGCGCAGCGCCGCGGGCGTGCGCAACGAGGGCGTCGGCGCGGCCGGCCGCTTCACCTATGCGCCGATCAACAACGAGACCAGCACCCTGCATCTCGGTGGCTGGTTCAGCGTCGAAGATCTGAACAATGGTTCGGCCACGACCACCGCGTCGGTGTCCTACGCGGGTCGTCGCGGCCCGTCGCAGACCATCGCCACCGTCAACGGCGCCGCTGGCGACAAAATCACCGCTTACGGTGCGGAAGTCGCGGGCGCGTTCGGCCCGGCGTTCTTCCAGGGCGAATACGTGCAGTCGACGTTCGAACAGCCGATCGCGGACGATCAGGACGTGACTTCGTGGTACCTGCAGGGCAGCTGGATGCTCAACGGCGGTCACAAGCCGTACAAGGGCGCGACCGGCGTGTTCGGTTCGCCGAAGGTCGGCGACAAGGGCCTGTGGGAGCTGACCGCGCGTTACGACGCCATCGAAAACGAGGATATCGCCAACCGCGAAGCCTCCAGCTGGCTGTTCGGCGTGAACTACTACGTCAATCCGAACCTGCGCTTCATGTTCAACTACATCCAGGGCGACAACGAAGCCACCGGCGACGAAACCGGCCAGTACGCCCTGCGCACGCAGTTCGCGTTCTGATCGCAACGAATCTCTCTCCCCTCCCGGCTGTACTTCGGGCCCCGGCGCAAGCCGGGGCTTTTTTTATTTTCATCGGGTAGAGCGGCCTGACCGGTCATTCGACCGTTGAAGACCGGGCCGCTGTTCCGCTCCGTGGAAAGGGGGCGGCCGAAGGCCGCTCTGCCGGATGGCTCTCAGCGATCGCCGTCCGTGGTCTTGTCCTTGAACCGGCATACATCGCGGATCGGGCAGCGCCAGCATTCCGGCCTGCGCGCCTTGCACGTGTACCGGCCGTGCAGGATCAGCCAGTGATGCGCGTCCTGCAGGAATTCCGCCGGTACGCGTTTCAGCAATGCCTGTTCCACCGCCAGCACGTTCTTTCCCGGCGCGAGGCCCGTGCGGTTGGCGACGCGGAAGATGTGGGTGTCGACCGCCATGGTCGGCTCGCCGAACGCGGTGTTGAGCACGACGTTCGCAGTCTTGCGGCCGACGCCCGGCAGCGCTTCCAGCGCGGCGCGGTCGCGCGGCACCTCTCCGTCGTGTTCGCGGATGAGTCTCTCGCACAGCGCGATCACGTTCGCGGCCTTGGTGTTGAACAGGCCGATGGTCGAGATATACGACTTCAGCGTCTCCACGCCGAGCGCGGCGATCGCCTGCGGCGTGTTCGCCACCGGGTACAGCCGCCGCGTGGCCTTGTTCACGCCGACATCGGTGGCCTGTGCCGACAGCACCACCGCCACCAGCAACTCGAAGGGTGTCGAATACTCCAGTTCGGTCTTCGGATGCGGATTCAGTTCGCGCAGCCGTTCGAACATGGTGACGATGTCGGCCGGCGGCATGCCGCCGCGCGGCGATCGTGCGGGTGTCTTTTTCGTCGCCATGGTCAGTCGGTCTTTCCCGCTGCGGCTCTGGCCCTGGCGCGCGCGAGGGCGGCGGCCGCGGCGGCCGGCAACGCCGGCGCCGCAGAGACGGAGGCGGTCGTCACGGCCGCCGCGCGACGACGCGCGCGCAGCTCCGCGCGTTCGGTCAGCCGCATCTGCCGCGCAAGGTAGCGCTCGCGCGCGGCCAGCGCGCTCCGTCGGGCGTCGCGTGCAGCAACAATTTTCGCGACCTGATCGCGACAATGATCGCAGCGATGCGATGCCGGCTCAAACGAAAGCAGGCCGAGCGCAAGCGCGAGATCGATATCATCCTCCCTCACCGCATCCGCGAGTGACCGTGATGTCGAATTCTCCCGGCATGGGCAATTGTCGGCTGCTGTCGAAGCGGAATTCATCGGAGGAAATAATGCCTCAGGGTATAGAAGGTGACGATGATCGCCATGGATCCGATCAGGAGCGCAAGATGGAGCCACCTGGGCTCGACGGAGGAAACGCCGATTGCGCGCGGCTTCCGCCGCAACTTCAGACGGTTTGCTTCCGCGATGGAGGCAAATGCGTCCGTATCGCGGTCGAGCATCGCGCTGGCCAAGTCGTGCAGCGTGCGTGTCCCCAGGGCGGCGAAAGCTTCTCCGTTCAGCGAAACGGTTTCGTTCCCGTTTTCGCCTTGCACGTGAAAAACAATGCGATTTCCTTCGGCGGCGACCGACGTCATCGCGGTCGCTTTGTGCAGCGGAATATGCCGTTGTTCGAACCGCCCGGACACCCGTACGCCGCTTTCCGACTGCGCCCGCAATTGCAATTGCAGGCTCGGTGGGCTCAGCCTGCCCAGCAGTTTCAGCGAGACCACCACCGAGGCAAGGATCAACGCCATCCTGAGCGGCGGCGACGCGACCCAATGGTTGAGCGCAACGAAAAAAAGAAGCTGCGCAACGACCGCGCCCCATTGGATGGCCAGGTACTTTTTCGCGGAACGGGGGGCGCCGATCGCCGCCATGAAAAGGGTCTTTTCTCCGGCGAGCGTCTGCGCTTGCACATCGCCTGATCCGTTCATCGACCGGCGAACCGCGGCTTGCGCCGCTCCAGGAACGCCTGCGTGCCTTCGCGCATGTCCTCGGTCGAGAAGATCAGGCCGAACTGCGCGCTTTCGTATTCGAGGCCTTCCTCGATGCCGCATTCGCCGCCGACGTTCACGCAGTCGAGCATGCCGCGCAGGGCCAGAGGCGCGGCGATCGCCAACTGTTCGGCGATCTTCATCGTTTCCGCTTCGAGATCGACGGCCGGGACCACGCGATTGACGATGCCCAGCGCGTGGGCGCGGGCGGCATCGACGGGTGCGCCGAGCAGGCAGAGTTCGAGCGTGGCGGCGCGGCCGGCGAGGCGCAGCAGGCGCTGGGTGCCGCCGAAGCCCGGGATCAGGCCGAGGTTGATTTCGGGCTGGCCGACCTTGGCGCTGTCGGCGGCGATCCGCAGATGGCAGGACATCGCCAGCTCCAGGCCGCCACCGAGGGCGAAGCCGTTGATCATCGCGATCACCGGTTTCGGCATCTTCTCGATGCGCCGCATCATGCGCGTGCCGCGCAGCGAGAAATCGCGACCTTCCGCGGGCGTGAGGCCGCTCATCTCGGCGATGTCCGCGCCGGCCACGAACGCCTTCGGGCCGCTGCCGGTGAGCACGACGACCCGCACCGAGGCATCGGCCGCGGCGGCATCGAACGCCGCGTGCAGGGCGTCGAGAGTGGCCGAATTCAGCGCATTGAGGCGCTCGGGGCGGTCGACCGCGATCCTGCGGACCACGCCATGGCCTTCGACGGGCCGGTCTTCGATGGAGAGGGACGGGGTATGCGCGATGGGCGGCGCGGAGTCTTGGCTCATGGCGAGTCTTTGATCTGCAAGGGATTGTGGGGGAACGTTCCTGTCCGTGACGGGCGGGAACTCATGGGCACCGGGCGCGGTCGAAGACCCGTCTTCAGTGGCGGTCAAGCGCTGCGGACAGTATCCTAGCCTGTCGTTTGTGGAGTCCACAGCGGGGCGGCCCAGGCCGCTCCATTCCATGCCGGGGCACATCCCGGCGCGTTCACTCTCTGGAGAGTCACTGAATGAAGTTGCGTTTGCTCGCCGCCGCGACCCTGGCGGCCCTGGTCACCACCGCCGGTGCGGCCCAGGCCCAGGACACCACGTCCGAGAAGGGCAAAGTCAGCTATGCCCTCGGTTATCGCGCAGGTCTGGATATCGCCAATGTGCTCGCCAGCGGCGAGCAGCTCGACATGGCCACCGTCGTGAAGGCCTTCCAGGACGCCACGGGCCGCAAGGACCCGGCGGTCGCTCCGGAACAGCTGGGCGCCGCGATGCAGGCGCTGCAGGGCCGCATGGCCGCCAAGTACAAGGCCGAGCTCGAGAAGCGCGCGGCCGACAACAAGACCAAGGGCGACGCCTTCCTCGCCACGAACAAGGGCAAGCCGGGCGTGAAGGTGCTGCCCAGCGGCGTGCAGTACCGCGTGATCGAGGCCGGCAACGGCGCCAAGCCCACTCAGGCCAACCAGATCACCGTCGAATTCCGCAGCACGCTGCCCGACGGTACCGAGATCGCCGACACCAACAAGGCCAGCGAAGGTCAGCCGGCGGGTCCGGTGACCGTGCGTCTGAGCGAGATCCCGTTCTCGGGCCTGCGCGAAGCTCTGCAGATGATGCCGACCGGCGCCCGCTGGGAAGTGGCCCTGCCCGGCAGCGCCGCGCACGGCACCACCATCGAGCGCGCCCGCGAGATGGCCAACCAGGTCGTGATCTTCAACATCAAACTGCTGAGCGTCGGTCCGGTGCTGCCGGCCCCGGGCTCGCAGCCGGCCCAGCCGGCGCCGCCGCGCAACTGATCCGCCGGCGAGCGATGCGCAACCCCATCACGCCGGCCTTCGTGCCGGCGTGATGCTTTGAGTGTCCCGCAACCATCATGACGTCTTCTTCCCGCGCCGTCCTCACGCCCTGCATCGGGGTCTGTACCCTCGATCCCGCGGGCTTCTGCGACGGTTGTTTCCGCACCGGCAACGAGATCGCGCGCTGGCTGTCGATGTCCGATGCCGAGCGTCTGGATCTGATGGAGCGCGTGCTGCCGGAACGCGAGGTGCGCATCACCGGCGCGGCATCGCCGGGCGGGGCGATCGCATGAGCCCCGCATGGCCGCTCTCCGCGCTGCACGATGCGTTGCACCCTCTGCATGCGGTGCCGACGCAGGCACCGTGGAATCATGAAGAACTGTCCGATCTGATCGGCGATGTGGCTGCGGTGGAGGCCGCGGTCCTGGTCGGTCTGGTGCCGCGTGAGACGGGGCTGCGCGTGCTGCTGACGCGCCGCACCGACAGCCTGCGCCATCACGCCGGCCAGGTGAGTTTTCCGGGGGGACGGGTCGAAGCGGCCGATCGCGATGTCGTCGCCGCGGCGCTGCGCGAAGCGGAGGAGGAGATCGGCCTCGATGCCGGGCTCGCCACGCCGCTCGGTTTCCTCGATCCGTTGATCACCATCACCGGTTTCCGCGTGTTGCCGGTGGTCGCGCGGGTCGCCCCCGGCTTCGTGCCGATGCCCGATCCCGGCGAAGTCGCCGAAGTGTTCGAGGTCGATCTTGATTTCCTGATGCATCCGGACAATCTTGAGCGCATCGACATGGACTATCGTGGTCGCGTCCGTCACGTGCTGCAGTTCCGCCGGCCGCCGCAGGCGCCGGAGCAGCGCATCTGGGGCGTGACCGCATCGATCCTCTTCAACCTGCGCGAACGGCTCGCGCATGCGAGGCCGGCATGAACGACAGCGGGATGCGCCCGTCCACGTCCGGCTGGACGACCCTGATCGATGCCGAAAGTGTGGCCGCACGGCTGGGCGATGCGCGGCTGCGGATCTTCGATGTCCGCTTCGCCCTGAACGACACAAGCGCCGGCGAATCGGCGTGGCGCGAATCGCATCTGCCGGGCGCGCAGTACGCCCATCTCGACCGCGATCTGTCCGGCCCGCACGCCCCGGGCGCCGGGCGCCATCCCTGGCCAGAGGCCGATGCCTTCGGCGACTGGCTCGGCCGCTGCGGCGTGACTCCCGACATGCAGGTGGTCGCCTACGATGCCGGGGATGGCGCGTTCGCCGCGCGGCTGTGGTGGCTGCTGCGCACGTTTGGACATCGCGACGTGGCGGTGCTCGATGGCGGCTGGGCGCGCTGGCGTGCGCTCGATCTGCCTGTCGACGCGGCGACGCCCGCGTTCCCGTCGACGGTGTATCGCGGCGCCTTCGATGCCTCGGCTTTGTCGTCGTCGGCCGGGATTCCCGCGCGACTCGCGGCCGGCGATCTGCTGGTCGACGCGCGCGCGCCGGAGCGTTTCCGCGGTGAGGTCGAACCGATCGATCGCGTCGCCGGCCACGTGCCGGGTGCGACCAATCGTCCATATGTCGCGAATCTGCGCGACGGTCGCTTCAAGTCCGCCGCCGAGCTCGCCGACGAATTCGCCGCGCTGCTGGACGGGCGTGCGCCGTCGCAGGTCGTCGCGATGTGCGGTTCCGGCGTCACCGCCTGCCATCACCTGCTGGTGATGGCGCATGCGGGGTTGCCCGGCGCGCAACTGTTCGCGGGTTCGTGGAGCGGTTGGATCGAAGACGCGCAGCGTGCGGTCGCGACCGGACAGGATTGAAGCGCTTCATCATGCATGTCGAAATCTGGCACAACCCCGCCTGCAGCGCGTCGCGCAATGCGCTGGCGCTGATCCGTCATGCCGGCATCGAGCCGGTCATCGTCGATTATCTGAAGACGCCACCATCGCGCGACCGTCTCGCCGAGGTCATCGCTGCGGCCGGATTGCGCGTGCGCGATGCGATCCGTGAGAAGGAAAAGGCCCATGCCGAACTCGGCCTCGACGATCCGTCGCTGTCCGACGACGCGCTGCTCGACGCGATGATCGCGCATCCGATCCTGATCAATCGTCCGTTCGTGATCGCCCCGGCGGGCGCCAGACTGTGCCGCCCGCTCGAGGTCGCGCTGGATCTGCTGCCGCCGCTGACCGCACCGTTCGCGAAGGAAGACGGCGAAGTGGTGATCGACGCCGACGGACGCCGGGCGCGCTGACGCGATTATTTTTTGAGCTTGGCGATCAGCGCCCGCAGCGCCGCCTGGGTTTCCGGTTCCCACCAGGCGTCGACGAAGGTATCGATGCGGACGATATCCGGCGACAGCGCGTCGACCACCGCCTGACGCGAGAGTCCACGCGTGGCCAGCATCGGCTGGCGCGGCAGTTTCAGCAGCGCTTCCAGCCAGGCCACCGCGCGGGGGATCACGTCGTCGACATCGGTGAGTTCGTCGACCAGACCGATCGCGTGGGCCTGCTCGGCGGAAATCATGTCGCCGGCAACCATCAGCCGCTCGGCGCGATGATCGCCGATCACCCGGCGCATCAACCGCTGGATGCCCTCCGGCACCACCAGTCCGACCTGGGTCTCGTTGAGGCCGATGGCGAAGGGCTTGGCCGGATCGACGCTGCGCGCCATCACCCGATAGTCGCAACACAGCGCCAGCACGCAGCCGCCGGCCGGCGCATGGCCGGTCAGCGCCGCCACCACCGGCACGCGCGATCCGGCCAGCAGGCGGGCGACGCCGAAGAACGCCTGCCAGCACTCGAGCACCGCCCGGCGGTCGTCGCCCAGCGACATCAGATAGGGCACGTCGAGACCGCCGGAGAAGATCTTCGGGCTGCCCGCGAGCACCACGCCGTGCACGCCGTCGCTGAAGGCGGCTTCGAGCGCGGCGATCAGTGCGCGGCACAGATCGGGGTCGAGCGCGTTCACCGGCGGGCGCGCCAGCCGGATGCAGCGGATCGCGCCGATCTCCTGGGTCTCGATCAAGGGGCTCATCGTCGTCCGGGGCATGAGGGGAGAGGCGTTATCATAGAGCCATGAATGCGCTCATTGCCTATCGTCCCTTCGCCGTCCTCCTGCTCGCGGTCGCGCTGTTCGCGCCGACCGCGGCGTCCGCCCGCGATTGCCGCCCCCAACTCCGCGAAGGCTGGGTGCGGATGCCGCCCGGCAGGGTGCCGATGATGGCGGGCTTCGGCCGCATCGTGAATCCGTGCCCGATGCCGGCGAAAATCGTGTCCGCGCGCAGTCCGTCCTTCGGCAGCGTCGAACTGCACGAGACGCGCCTGGTCGATGGCGTGAGCCGCATGCGCCCGGTCCCCGAGCTGCGGCTGGCGCCCGACGGCAGTGCGGTGCTGAAGCCCGGCGGCATGCATCTGATGTTGATGCAGCCCACGGCCGTGCTGAAGCCCGGCAGCCGGGTCGTGGTCGAGTTCGTGCTCGCCGGCGGCGGCACCGTGCTCGGCGAATTCGAAGTCCGCAAACCGGCGCCGTGAGCCCGCCCGTCCGCTTCGCGATCACCTTCGCGGTCGCGCTGACGGTCATGGCGCTGCCGGCGCTGGCCCGGGAACCCGAATGCGCGACAGGTTCGCACGCGGAAACGCGCGCCTGTCTCGAACGACTGACGGCCAGCGTCGAGGCCGAGCTGCAGCGGGCGGAAGCGCGGCTGGCTTCGCGCATCGCGCTGTGGGATGCGGAACCGCCCGAGGTGCGCCGCGCGTTGCGGTTGCTCGATGCCGACCGCAAGGACTACCGCGGTTATCGTGCCGCGCAGTGCGAACTGCAGGCGTCGGCCGCGGCCGGCGGCAATGGCGCCGAGGATCTGCGCGCGATGTGCATGATCGAACAGGACCGCGCGCGCATGGCGCTGCTGCACGCGCAACTGGATCGTTTCGGACTGGCCGACTGATCCGCGCCGCCGCGGCTCAGCCCATCTCCGCCGCGGCGCGCACCGCATCGGGCAGCGGCACGGGTTTGCCGCTGGCGACGTCGATCCACACCAGCACCGAATGCCCGTCGGCATGCATCTTGCCGTCTTCATCGACGATGCGGTGACCGAGGGTGAGGCTGGTGTTGCCGACGCGATCGGTGACGAGTTCGACGAAGATCCGCGCGGGGTAGGGGATCGGCACCCGATAGTTCATCAGCACCGCGGCCAGCAGCGGGGCGCGTCCGTTGGACAGCCAGTCGTTGCCGGCGCTTTCGAACCAGCGGATCCGCGCCTCTTCCACGAAGGTCATGAAATTGGCGTTGTTGACGTGATTGAACGCGTCCAGATCGCGCCAGCGCAGGTCGATCGGCATGCGGAACAGGACCGGCGGCGCCTCGTCGTCGAGACCGGCCGTGTCGCGAGTGTCGTTCATGACTTGCCCTTCTTCTTCGGCGCCGTCTTCGCCGCTTTCGCGGTCTTTGCGGCCTTCGCCGGCGCGGCCGGCCTGCCCTGCGGCGCCAGCAGCTTCGCGAGGAACTGCCCGGTGTGCGACTGCGGCATCGCCGCGATCTCTTCGGGCGTGCCTTCGCCGATGATGCTGCCGCCGCGATGGCCGCCCTCGGGGCCGAGGTCGATCACCCAGTCGGCGGTCTTGATCACGTCGAGGTTGTGCTCGATCACCACGATCGTGTTGCCTTCATCGCGCAGCTTGTGCAGCACCGCGAGCAGGTGTTCGATGTCGTGGAAATGCAGGCCGGTAGTGGGTTCGTCGAGGATGTAGAGCGTGCGCCCGGTGTCGCGGCGCGACAGCTCCTTCGACAGCTTCACGCGCTGCGCTTCGCCGCCCGACAGCGTGGTCGCCGGCTGGCCGAGGCGGATGTAACTCAGGCCCACGTCCATCAGCGTTTCGAGCTTGCGCGCGATCGCCGGTACCGGTTCGAACAGCTTGAGCGCATCCTCGACCGTCATTTCCAGCACGTCGTGGATGCTGTAGCCCTTGTAGAGGATCTCCAGCGTCTCGCGGTTGTAGCGTTTGCCGCTGCACACGTCGCAGGGCACGTACACGTCGGGCAGGAAGTGCATCTCGACCTTGATCAGGCCATCGCCCTGGCAGGCCTCGCAGCGGCCGCCGCGCACGTTGAAGCTGAAACGGCCCGGGGAATAGCCGCGGGCGCGCGCTTCCGGGACCTGTGCGAACAGTTCGCGCAGCGGCGTGAACAGGCCGGTGTAGGTCGCCGGGTTGCTGCGCGGCGTGCGGCCGATCGGGGACTGGTCGATGTCCACGACCTTGTCGAACAGATCGAGTCCCTTCACTTCGCGGTGCGCCGCGGGCTTGTGCGATGCGCCGTTGATCTCGTTGGCCGCCAGCGCGTACAGGGTGTCGTTGATCAGCGTCGACTTGCCCGAACCGGAGACGCCGGTGATCGCCGTGAACAGACCGGCGTGCAGGGTCAGATCGACGTTCTTCAGGTTGTTGCCCGACGCGCCGCGCAGTTGCAGCTTCATCTTCGGGTTGGGCTTGTGGCGGTGCGCGGGAATCTCGATTTTCCTCGCGCCGCTGAGATATTGCCCGGTGAGCGAGCGCGGGGCCTTCAGCAGGTCGTCGAGCGTGCCCTGGGCGATGACCTCGCCGCCGTGCACGCCCGCGCCGGGACCGATGTCGACGACATGGTCGGCGAGGCGGATCGCATCCTCGTCGTGTTCGACCACGATCACGGTGTTGCCGAGATCGCGCAGGCGGGTGAGGGTGCCGAGCAGGCGTTCGTTGTCGCGCTGGTGCAGGCCGATCGACGGCTCGTCGAGCACGTACATCACGCCGACGAGGCCGGCGCCGATCTGCGATGCCAGCCGGATGCGCTGCGCCTCGCCGCCGGAGAGCGTGTCGGCCTTGCGTTCGAGCGTGAGGTAATCGAGACCCACGTCGACGAGGAAGTTCAGGCGTTCGCGGATTTCCTTGACGATCTTGGTCGCGATTTCGCCGCGCCAGCCGGCGAGGCTGAGCTTGCTGAAGAAATCGAGGGCTTCGTCGATCGGCAGGATCACGATCGACGGCAGCGCCCGGTCGGCCACGAAGACGTTGCGCGCGGCGCGATTCAGGCGCGCGCCGCCGCAGTCGGGGCAGGGCCGTTCGCTGATGTATTTCGCCAGTTCTTCGCGCACCGCCGGCGATTCGGTCTCGCGATAGCGGCGTTCGAGGTTCGGCACGATGCCTTCGAACCGGTGCTTGCGCTGGGTGCGGCCGCCGGCGTCGGTGAGATAGGTGAAGGGAATCACCTCTTCGCCGCTGCCGTGCAGGATCGCCTGCTGCGTCGCTTCCGGCAGCTCCTGCCAGGGCGTGTCGACGTTGAAGCCGTAGTGCTTCGCCAGCGACTGGATCAGCTGGAAGTAATAGACGTTGCGACGATCCCAGCCGCGCACCGCGCCGGCGGCCAGCGACAGTTCCGGATGCACGACCACGCGCGCCGGATCGAAGAACTGGGAGACGCCCAGGCCGTCGCAACCGCTGCAGGCGCCGATCGGCGAGTTGAAGGAGAACAGCCGCGGTTCCAGTTCCGGCAGCGCGTAATCGCAGACCGGGCAACTGTATTTGGAGGAGAACAGCAGCGGTTCGGTGGTCTCGTCGTCCAGCGACTGCACGATGGCCATGCCGTCGCCCAGCTTCAGCGCGGTCTCGAAGGATTCCGCGAGCCGTTGCTTGAGGTCGTCGCGCGGCTTGAAACGGTCGACCACCGCTTCGATCGTGTGCTTCTGCCGCAGCGTCAGCGGCGGCACCGCATCGATCTCGTGGAGTACGCCGTCCACGCGTACGCGGACGTAGCCCTGCGCGCGCAGTTGATCGAACACCTGCGCGTGCTCGCCCTTGCGTTCGCGCACCACGGGCGCCAGCAGCATCCAGCGCTGCTCGGCGGTTCCGGGATCGTTCGCGAGCGCGATCACCTGATCGACCATCTGGCTGACGGTCTGCGCTTCCAGCGGGAAGTGATGGTCGGGGCAGCGCGGGCTGCCGACGCGCGCGTACAGCAGGCGCAGGTAATCGTAGATCTCGGTGATCGTGCCGACCGTCGATCGCGGGTTGTGCGACGTCGATTTCTGTTCGATCGAGATCGCCGGGCTCAGGCCTTCGATGTGGTCGACATCGGGCTTCTCCATCACGCTCAGGAACTGGCGTGCGTAGGCCGACAGCGATTCGACATAGCGGCGCTGGCCTTCGGCGTAGATGGTGTCGAACGCCAGCGACGACTTGCCGGAACCGGACAGGCCGGTGATCACGATCAGCTTGTCGCGCGGCAGGTCGAGATCGATGTTCTTGAGGTTGTGGGTACGCGCTCCGCGGATGCGGATGGTGTCCATCGCCATGGGTCTGGGGGTCCGGGCTGTGGGGGCGCCCCGCGCCCCGGCCTGGATGTCAGGGCGAGCGCGCGAAGCGAACTGGCTAGCCTACCGAGCCCGCATGTCCGGAGCAAATCCGCGAACTGAATGCCGTCGTGCGGGCGTCAGCGCACCAGCTCGAAGCGCATCGGTGCGCCGCCCGGCGGCGGTACCGGCGGCGGCGCGGCGGGATCGACCGGTTTGCCGTCGGCGCTGTCGCCCCAGCCGCGGGTGTCGATGACCGCCGGGCTGATACCGTTCAGGATCAGCTGCACCTTGAGCGCTTCCGCGCGCTGTTTGGACAGGAACATGTCGTTGCCGGTATCGGCGGTGGCGACCACGGGCCCGACGATGAGCAGCCGCGTGCCCGCGGGCGCGCTGCGGATGGCATCGGCGGCCTGGGCGACCAGCGCGAGACTGTCGTCGCTGACCTGGCCGCTGCCGGGTTTGAACTGCACCGGCATCTGGTTCAGGTTCTTCGCGAGCGCTTCGGGCGAAAGGGAGGCGGGCTTCGATTCCGGGTCCGCGGGCAATTCGAACAATCCCTCCAGGCGCAGGCCGGGAAACGCCTGTTCGGCGGCCGCGCGCAGCGCGCGACGCTGGTCGGGGCTCGGATTGCCGCTGAGCACCACCTTGTTGGCCTCGAAACTGACGGCCGCGCCGGTGACGGTCGAGAAAGTCTTCATGAATGCCGGAAGTCCGGACAGCCACGGCGCCGGACGTGCCACGTTGTCGACCTGGATGAAGCCGTCCGCGCGATTGGGGCCATAGGCGGCCAGCAGCGCCTGTTCGATTCCGGCTTTCGTCGCGGCGGTATCGATGGTGGCGTCGAAGCGGACGCGGCCGCTGTTGTCGACCACGCTCAATGTCGCATCGAAGGGTTCGCGCTGGATCGTCGGGGCTTGCGGTGCCGGTGTCGAAGCGCGATCGCAGGCAACGATGGCGATCGCCGCGCACAGGATCAGCAGCAGGTTGCGGATGCGGCTTCGGCGGGAAGAGGACGGAACGGGCATCGACGGTCTCGCGGGGAAGATGGGGAATTGGAGATCCCGGCCGGTCGCCGGGAACCTCCCCCTGCACGAGGCAGGGGGAGGGTGTCGCGGTGTCGCGTATCGCGTGGAGCGTTTACTTCGCCGACGTGTAGGTGACCGAGACGTCGTTCGAGCACTCGGTGGTGCCCTGGTTGCAGATCTTGTACGTCATGGTTCCGGTGCCGACGATCCGGAAGTTGTCGGTGAACGTGTAGTTGTTGCGACGGCTGTTGTAGATCAGGCCGTTGCGGTAGATGTCCACCTGCCTCTTGCCGTGCTGCCAGGTCAGGGTGACGCGGGTGCGGTGATTGGTCAGCTGTTCGACCGTGGCGGCCTGCTTGTACGGGTAGTTCGCGTCCACGAAGCTCGGATACAGCGAGATCCCCGCCGAAGCACTGAAGCCGCGGACGTACACATACCAGGTGCCGCTCTGCGGCGCCGGGAAGAAGCACGTTTCGTCGTTGCCGAAGCGGAACGGACGGCAGTCGTACAGACTGGTGGTGGGCTCGGCGGCCCGACGGACGTACAGGTCGGCATCACCGGTGCCGCCGTAGGTGGCCAGCAGCAGGTGCGAGGCGCCGTTCGGCACTTCGATCTGGTAGCGGACCCACGCGCCGGCAGCGACGCTGATGCCGGTGACGGCGACGCCGTTCTGCAGTTCGGTGGCCGGCGGCGGCGGCGGAGCAGGCGGCGGATCGGCCGGCAGCGGATTGGTGCCGTTGGCGACCAGCACGGCGGCATGGGCGTCGACGATGCCGGTGCCGCAGGGCAGGTTGTAGCCGCAGCCACCCGGGAAGCCGCCGTTGGCGTAGGCGGTGTTCTCGAGGATCTTCTTCACCTGGGCCGGGGTCTTCGGCGTGGCGGAAGCGGACTGGATCAGCGCCGCGATGCCGGCGACGTGCGGTGCCGCCATCGAGGTGCCTGCGTTCCAGGCGTAGCCTTCCGCACCCTGGGTGGTCAGACCGAGGTTGTAGGTGGAGAGGATGTTGTCGGTGGCCGGATTGAAGCCGCTGCCGCCCGGTGCGGCGACGTCGACGACCGCGCCATAGCTCGAATACGACGCCTTGGCGCCGGTCGGGCCGACGGCCGAAACCGCGATCACGTTGTTGCAGCTCGCGGGCGTCAGGTTCTGGGCTTCGCCGCCGGAATTGCCGGCCGCCACGACGATGGTCGTGCCGCGGGCGACGGCCGCATCGATCGCGGTCTGCCACGCCGTGCTGCACGCGCCGCCGCCGCCGAGGCTGAGGTTGATCACTTCGGCAGGATTGGCGTTGGCCGGCACGCCGGACACGGTGCCGCCCGAAGACCAGGTGATCGCGTCGAGGATGTCGGAAGTCCAGCCGCCGCCCGTGCCGAGCACGCGCACCGGCATGATCTTCGCGTCCGGAGCCACGCCGGCGGTGCCGGCGCCATTGTCGGTCTTGGCGGCGATGGTGCCGGCGACGTGCGTGCCGTGCCAGCTGCTGTCGTAGTAGTAGTCGTAGTCGCCCGGATCGTTCGGATCCGCATCGCGGCCGTCGCCATCGGCGGCGGTGGCGAGGTCGGCGATGAAGTCATAGCCCGGGACCAGCTGGCCGGCGAACTCGGTGTGCGGCGTGATGCCGGTATCGAGCACGGCGACCACGGTGCCGGCGCCCTTGGTGATGTCCCATGCCGGCTCGGCGTTGATGCCGCCGGGGCCGTTCTTGTAATGCCACTGCTGGGCATACAGCGTGTCGTTCGGCACGAACATCGCCTTGACGCGGACGTCCGGCTCGACGGCCAGCACGTTCGGGTCCTTCATGATCTCGACCATCAGCTGCTTGGACGCGGCCAGATCAAGCTTGGTGTCGGTGAAGATGAGCTGCGCCCCGGTGGACAGGACGCGCGCGCTGCGGACGTTGTAGCCGAGCGTCGTCGACGCATTGGCGAAGGTCGCCTGGCGGCTCGTCGCTGCGGTGCGCGTGCTGTCGCGGTAGGTGACGATGAAGCGGTCGTACAGCTCTTCCTGCGTGGCCGTACGGGCTTTGGTCGACGCCCGGTCGACGATCGGCACGCGGCTGCCGGACCACGCCACGGGGGCGACGATGGCGGCGGCCGCGATGGCGAGTGCCGTGAGTTTCAGTGCATTGTGCTTGTTCGGTCGAATCATGATGCATCGGCTCCTTGTGCATGGGGCTTGACGTTGTCGGGAAAGCCCCGTGATGCAGACCTTTGGGGTGGGTACCGGCAACGGAGTGCCGGCGGTAACGCTGTCTTCCGGAGTTGATGTCCCCCCGAGGACAGATGACGGCGCGCGCCCCCGGCAACCGGCGGCGTGCGGAATGAGGGCTGGTTTCAGCCGAATGGCGAAGGGTGCGCGAGTCGGGCGTGCCCGGGCGATGCCGGGGGATCGGGCGCGGCGGGCTGGTGCTTGCCCAGCCGGAAGGCATCGAAGTGGCGGATCGGTTGGAGCGTTGGATCTGGAACCATCGGTACTCGAACTCCCTGTACTACCTGGTACGAACGACCGGCAGATCACCCTCGTGCAGAAAACGAAGCTGTTCCGGTGCGGCGACACCCCCCTGTGTCGCGTTCACATCTGGTTACAAATGTGATCGAGGTCGAGGTTAATCCGCCCCGACGCCGTCGGCAAGTGTCCCGGCGGCGATCATCACGATGTAATTGCGCCTGTAACTCGGGGTGCGAACCGGATGGCCCCGTCCACGCCTTCAGCGGGTTGCGAGGAACGATGGCGCCCCGGGAAGCAGGTCCCGTGGGTTGCAGTGGGCGTCGCAAGTCATTAAAATTCCGCCTCTTTCCGTCCGCAAGGGCGGTTTCGTGGCACCGCGACACCCGGCTTCGGCCACAAGCGACACCCAAATAACTACAGAGGAATCCCGTTCATGTACGCAGTTCTGGTCACCGGCGGTAAGCAATACCGCGTGATGCAAGGCGAGACGCTCCGCGTCGAGCTGCTGGAAGTCGAAGCCGGCAGCGAGATCACGTTCGACAACGTCCTGATGCTGGGCGACGGCGAGGGCGTGACCCTCGGCGATGCGCTCAAGGGCGCCAGCGTCACCGCGAAGGTGCTCGGCCATGGCCGCGCCGACAAGATCCGCATCGTCAAGTTCCGCCGACGCAAACACCATCGCAAGCAGATGGGTCATCGTCAGCACTACACCGAAATCCAGATCACCGGCATCGCCGGTGGCAACAAGTAAGGAGAAGCCGCCATGGCACATAAAAAGGGCGTAGGTTCCTCGCGCAACGGCCGCGACTCCAACCCGAAATATCTCGGCGTGAAGCTGTTCGGCGGTCAGGCCGTCGAAGCCGGCAATATCATCGTCCGTCAGCGCGGCACCCAGTTCCATCCGGGTCCGGGCGTCGGCCTCGGTCGCGACCACACGCTGTTCGCGCTGGTCGATGGCAAGGTCGAGTTCTCGGTGAAGGGCGCCAACAAGCGCCGCACCGTCAGCATCGTCTGATCGACGCATGCATCCACGACAGGCCCCGCTCCGGCGGGGCTTTTCGTTTCTGACAAACATACGGGTCAGCGGAATGCGCCCGCATCGCGGGATCCGCAACGAGCGCCGTTCCGCAGGCCCGTGCAGACTGTTCTCGCCCACTTCACAGATAGCTGACAGAATCGCCCCATGAAACTCGTCGACGAAGCCGAAATCAATGTGTTCGCCGGAAACGGCGGCAACGGCTGCGTCGGTTTCCGGCGCGAAAAGTTCATCCCGCTGGGCGGCCCCGATGGCGGCGACGGCGGCAATGGCGGCAGCGTCTGGCTGGAGGCTGACGAAAACCTCAATACCCTGGTCGACTTCCGCCATCAGCGCTCGTTCCGCGCCCAGCGTGGCGAGAACGGCATGGGCCGGCAGATGTACGGCAAGGGCGGCGACGATCTGACCATCACCGTGCCGGTCGGCACCGTGGTGACCAATGTCGAGACCGACGAGGTCATCGGCGACCTGACCCGCCACGGCCAGCGCTTGCTGGTGGCCCAGGGCGGCAAGGGCGGTCTCGGCAACATGCACTTCAAGAGTTCGGTCAACCGCGCGCCGCGCAAGGCGTTGCCGGGTCTGCCGGGCGAGGAGCGCACGCTGCGGCTGGAGTTGAAGCTGTTGGCCGATGTCGGCCTGCTGGGTTTTCCGAATGCCGGCAAGAGCACCTTCATCCGCGCGGTGTCCGCGGCGACGCCGAAGGTTGCGGATTACCCGTTCACCACGCTCTATCCGAATCTCGGCGTGGTCAGCGTGGAGCCGCACCGCAGTTTCGTGATCGCCGATATTCCCGGCCTGATCGAAGGTGCCGCGGACGGCGCCGGGCTCGGCAGCCTGTTCCTGCGCCACGTGCAGCGTACGCGCCTGCTGCTGCATCTGGTCGACATGGCGCCCATGCATTACGAAGGCGTGGAGGGAGGCGTCGAAGCCTCCCCGGCGGAGCAGGTGCTCGCGATCGAGCGCGAGCTGCGGAAATACGATCCCGGCATGCTGGAAAAGCCGCGCTGGCTGGTCTTGAACAAGGCCGACCTGATGTTCGAGGACGAGGCCCGCGCCACCGCGGAAGCGGTGGTCGCCGAGCTCGGCTGGACCCAGCCCTGGTACATGGTGTCGGCGCTGTCGCGCGAAGGCACGTGGCCGATCATGCTGGAAATCCAGCACTTCTTCGATCGCCTGCGCGAGGAGCAACTGGAAGCGGAAGCAGCCGCGCATCCGCACGTGGCGGGCAGTCCGGATGCGGGCTGAAGACGCGACGTTGTTCGCCGTCGATCGGACAACAAAAAACCCGGCTTTCGCCGGGTTTTTGTCTACCGCTGTCGAGCTGCGATCAGCCGGCCTTGAGGGCCTTGATGCGCGCGGTCAGGCGGCTCTTGTGACGGGCGGCCTTGTTCTTGTGGATCAGGCCGCGCGCGCTGAAGCGGTCGAGAATCGGCTGGGCGATGGCGAAGGCGGCTTCAGCGCCGGCAGCGTCGTTGGCTTCGAGGGCCTTCAGCACTTTCTTGACGGAGGTGCGGAGCATGGAGCGCTGGGCGGTGTTGCGCGCGTTGCGCACGACGGTCTGCTTGGCGCGCTTCTTGGCGGACTTGATGTTGGCCACGGTGGAATCCTGGGGTTGATGCTGGGTCGAATGGTTGAATCGAGCGATGCGGGCCGCTCGATGGCATATGCAAGAGGACAGACCGCCGCTATGCGGACAGTTAGACAGAAAATTATGGGTGATTCAGTGGGTTGCGTCAACTGGGCGGCAGGGGAGGCGGGACATGGCCGATAACGCCCCCGCCGCTGCCCCGGAGCCGGGGCCCAAGCCCGTCCGGAAGGCGGGGCTGCTGCGCTCGACCTCGGTCTTCAGCGCGATGACGCTGTTGTCCCGGATCGCGGGATTCGCCCGCGACGCCCTGCAGTCCCGTCTTTTCGGCAGCTCGGCGGCGATGGACGCCTTCGTCATCGCCTACCGGATCCCGAACTACCTCCGGCGGATCTTCGCCGAGGGTTCGATGCAGATGGCCTTCGTGCCGGTACTGAACGAGATCCGCGAGCGCGGCGACGAAGCCGCGCTGAAGGAATTCATCGACCGCATGGCCGGCTCGCTGTTCGCGGTGGTGTTCGTGGTTTCCGGGCTGGGCATGCTGGCGGCGCCGGTGATCGCCGGCCTCTTCGCGCCGGGTTCGGTCGATGAGCCGGAGAAGTTCGGGTTGATCGTGCAGATGCTGCGGATCACCTTTCCGTACCTGCTGTTCATTTCGATGATGGCCCTGGTGGCTTCGGTGCTGAACAGCTTCGGCAAGTTCGCGCTGCCGGCGGTGACGCCGGTGCTGCACAACCTGGTGATGATCTCGGCCATGGTCTGGTTGGCGCCGCATTTCGCCGAGCCCGCCAAGGCGCTGGCTTGGGGCGTGCTGGTCGCGGGCATCCTGCAGTTGATCGTGCTGTGGCCGGCGCTGGGCCGCCTGGGGCTGCGGCCGACCCTGAAACCCGGTTTCGGCCATCCCGACGTGCGCCGCGTGGCGAAGTTGATGGTGCCGACCCTGTTTTCCTCGTCCGTGGCCCAGCTGAACCTGCTGGTGGGAACGATGTTCGCGTCGGTCCTGGTCACCGGCAGCCAGACCTGGCTGTATCTGTCCGATCGGCTGGTCGAATTCCCGTTGGGCCTGTTCGGCGTGGCGATCGGCACGGTGATCCTGCCGCATCTGTCCCGTCGTCATGCCGCGACCGATACCGAGGGCTATTCGGCCGCGCTCGACTGGGGGCTGCGGCTGGCGCTGCTGGTCGGCGTGCCCGCGGCGCTGGGTTTGTTGCTCCTGGCCGAACCGTTGACCTCGGTGGTCTATCAGGGCGGCAAATTCACCGCCCACGACACCCGGATGGCGGCGATCAGTCTGAGCGCGATGAGTCTTGGCATTCCCGCATTCATGCTCAGCAAGGTGCTGTCGCCGGCGTTCTACGCCCGCCAGGACACGAAAACCCCGATGCGCGCCGCGATCTGGACGGTGCTGGCGAACGTCGCGATGACCGTGGCCTTCACCCTGCCGCTGTGGCTCAACGAGATCGAAGGCGCCCACGGCGGCATCGCGCTGGCGACCGGGCTGGCGGGCATCTTCAATGCCTGGCTGCTGTGGCGGTATCTGCGTCGGGACGGCCTGCTGAAGCCGCAACCGGGGTGGGGCCGGCATCTGCTGCGGATCGCGGTCGGCTGCGCCGCGATGACCGCGGTGGTGCTGGCGCTGTCGTTCAGGGTCGGCGACTGGACCGCGATCGGTAATCCCTGGTGGCGCGTGGGGCTGTTGCTTGGGGTGGTCGCCGCCGGCGCTGCGGCCTACGGCGTCGCGCTGTTGGCGATGGGCCTGCGCCCGCGCGATCTGCGCCACTGATCGCCGGCGATCGGGACGCATCGCTCCGGACTCATCGCCTCGGGCTCGCTATACTGCGGAATTGATTGAACTTTGTTCGCCCGGGCCCGCGCCCGGGGGACTGGACCCGAATGACCGAACTCTTCCGCGACCTCGACGGCGGGCCGCTGTGCCCGGATGGCAGCGTGGTGTGCATCGGCGCCTTCGACGGCCTGCATCTGGGCCATCGGGCGCTGGTGTCCCGCGCGGTGGCGCGCGCCCGCGCGCTCGGCGTACCGGCGGTCGCGCTCAGCTTCGAACCGCTGCCGCGCGAATTCTTCGCCGCCGGCGCCGCGCCGCCGCGACTGCAGTTGCCGCGGATGAAACTCGCCGAGTTCCGCGCGCTGGGCGTCGATCGGGTCGGCCTGCTGCGTTTCAACGCCGAACTCGCCGCGCTGTCGCCGGAGCATTTCGTCGAACGGCTGCTGGTCGCGCGGCTGCGGGCGCGCGAGGTATGGGTGGGGCCGGATTTCCGCTTCGGCCGCGCCCGTGCCGGCAATCTCGAGGTGCTGCAGCGGATGGGCGCCGCGCACGGTTTCGTCGCCGACACCATCGCGCCGGTGGAACTCGATGGCATGCCGGTGTCCAGCACCCGCATCCGCACGGCGCTGCAGGCCGGCGATTTCGTCGCTGCCGCGCGGTTGCTCGGCAAGCCCTATACCATCGCCGGCCGCGTCGTGCGCGGCAAGCAGCTTGGCCGCACCCTCGGCTATCCCACCGCGAACCTGCGCTTCTCGAACAAGACCCCGGCGCTGCGCGGCATCTATGCCACCTGGGTGCATGGGGTGACGGCACAGCCGTGGCCGTCGGTGTCCAGCTTCGGCACCCGGCCCACCGTCGACGGCAAGGAGCCGCTGCTCGAAGCGCATCTGTTCGACTTCGACGGTGATCTCTACGGCCGTCACATCGAAGTCGAATTCGTCGCGCGACTGCGCGACGAGGAGAAATTCCCCGATCTGCCGACCCTGGTCGTGCAGATGAACCGCGATGCCGAACAGGCCCGCCGCCTGTTGGGCGCGGACACGAAACCGACGACAGAACGAGCCGACGCGTGAGCGACCAAGACAGCCAGCGCTACAAATCCACCATCCATCTGCCCGCCACGGAGTTTCCGATGCGCGGCGATCTGCCCAAGCGCGAGCCGGACACGCTCAAGCGCTGGGAAGCGCAGGGCCTCTACGCCCGGGTGCGCGCCCACGCCAAGGGCCGGCCGTCGTTCGTGCTGCACGACGGCCCGCCGTACGCGAACGGCGCCATCCACATCGGCCATGCGGTCAACAAGATCCTCAAGGACCTTGTGGTGAAGTCGAAGCTGATGGCCGGTTTCGACGCGCCGTACGTGCCCGGCTGGGACTGCCACGGCCTGCCGATCGAGCTGCAGGTCGAGAAGAAATTCGGCAAGGTCGGCGACAAGATCGATGCCGCCGAATTCCGCAAGCGCTGCCGCGAATACGCCGGACAGCAGATCGATCTGCAGCGCGCCGACTTCAAGCGCCTCGGCGTGCTCGGCGACTGGGACAATCCGTATCGCACCATGGATTTCCGCTACGAGGCGGACATGCTGCGCGCGCTGGCGAAGATCGTCGAACGCGGCCATCTCGCGCGCGGCGCGAAGCCTGTGCACTGGTGCTTCGACTGCGGCTCGTCGCTGGCGGAAGCCGAGATCGAATACGAGAACAAGATCTCGCCCGCAGTGGACGTGGCCTATGCGGCGCGCGATCCGCGGGCGCTGGCGGCGAAGTTCGGCGTGGCGATCGACGATGAGGTCGACGTCGCGGTGCCGATCTGGACCACCACGCCGTGGACGCTGCCGGCCTCGCTGGCGGTGAGCATCGGCCCGGAACTCGAATACGCCCTGGTCGAAGGCCCGGCGCACGATGGCAAGCGTCGTCTGCTGGTACTGGCCGAAGCGCTGGTGCCGAAGGCGCTCAAGCGCTACGGCATCGAAGAGCCCGAAGTGCTGGGGCGTGCGCTCGGCGCGGCGCTGGAGAACCTGCTCCTCGCGCACCCGTTCTACGCCGAACGCGATATCCCGCTGATCCTCGGCGACCACGTCAGCGCCGAGGACGGCACCGGTGCGGTGCACACCGCACCGGGCCATGGCCAGGAAGACTATGCCGTCGGCCTGAAGTACGGCCTGATCGCGAAGTACACCGCGGCGCAGATGAATCCGGTCGACGGTCGCGGCGTGTACCTGCCGTCGACACCGCCGCTGGGCGACACCGCGCTGGCAGGCCTGCACATCTGGAAGGCCAACGACGTCATCGTCGAGGCGCTGCGCGGCATCGGCGCGCTGCTCGCGTTCTTCAGGCTCGATCACAGCTATCCGCACTGCTGGCGTCACAAGACGCCGGTGGCGTTCCGCGCCACGCCGCAGTGGTTCATCTCGATGGAGCAGGCGAATCTGCGCGTCGATGCGCTTGATGCGATCAAGCAGGTGGAATGGTTCCCCGACTGGGGCCAGGCGCGCATCACCGGCATGATCGAGAACCGCCCGGACTGGACGATCTCGCGCCAGCGCACCTGGGGCGTGCCGATCGCGCTGTTCATCCATCGCGAAACCGGCGAGCCGCATCCGAACTCGCCGGCGCTGATGCGCCAGGTCGCGGACCACGTCGAACGCGCCGGCGCCGACGCCTGGTACGCCCTCGATGCGGCTGAACTGCTCGGCGAACAAGCGAAGGATTACGACAAGGTCACGGACATTCTCGACGTCTGGTTCGATTCCGGCGTCAGTCACGAATGCGTACTCGCGCAGCGGCCGCAGGATGGCCTGCGCAAGCCGGCCGACATGTACCTCGAAGGCTCCGATCAGCATCGCGGCTGGTTCCACAGCGCGCTGCTCACCGGCATCGCGATGGATGGGCATGCGCCGTATCGGCAGGTGCTCACCCACGGATTCACGGTGGACGAGCACGGCAAGAAGATGTCGAAATCGCTCGGCAACGTGGTCGAACCGCAGAAGGTGATCGACCAGATGGGCGCCGATGTGCTGCGCCTCTGGGTCGCGTCCGCCGACTATCGCAACGAAATGTCGGTGTCCGACACCATCCTCAAGCGCAGCGGCGATGTCTATCGCCGCATCCGCAATACCGCGCGCTTCCTGCTGGGCAATCTCAATGGTTTCGATCCGGCCGCGCATCTGGTCGCGCCGGAAGACATGGTCGCGCTCGATCGCTGGATCGTGCACCGCGCCCACGAACTGCAGGCCGAGATCGCGCTGGCCTACCGTCGCTACGACTTCGCGGAAGTGGTGCAGGCGCTGATCAATTTCTGCAGCGTCGACCTCGGCGCGCTGTATCTCGACGTCACCAAGGACCGGCTGTACACCATGCGCGAGGACTCGCGCGGCCGGCGCAGCGCGCAGAGCGCGATGTACCGCATCGCCGAAGCCTTCGCGCGCTGGATCGCGCCGATCCTGACGTTCACCGCCGACGAACTCTGGCGGCATCTGCCTGCGTCGACCGAGCGCGGTCCGCGCGAGGATCACGTGCTGTTCGCGACCTGGTACGACGGGCTGGCGCCGCTGCCGGCGGACGCGACGCTGAATGCCGAGCGCTTCTCGCATCTGCTCGAACTGCGCGAGCAGGTTGCGAAGGTGCTCGAGCCGATGCGCGCCAGCGGCGAAATCGGTGCGGCGCTCGATGCGGAAGTGACGATCCACTGCGGCGCCGAAGCGTTCGCCTGGCTCTCGCCGCTCGCGGACGAACTGCGTTTCTTCCTCATCAGCGGCGATGTCCGCGTGGTGCAGGCGGAGGGCGGAATCGTCGCCACGGTCAGCGACAAGCCCAAGTGCATCCGCTGCTGGCACCATCGCGACGATGTCGGCCGTCATCCCGATCACCCCGAGATCTGCGGCCGCTGCGTGAGCAACGTCGAAGGCCCGGGCGAGGCGAGGCAGTGGTTCTGATGACGACGCGTCCCCGACCCAACGCCCTGATCTGGCTGCTGCTGTCTGCGGTGGTCATCGGCCTCGACCAGTGGAGCAAGGCCTGGGTGCTGTCCAGCCTGCCCGAATACCAGGCGGTGACGGTCATCGAGGATTACTGGAACTGGTACCGCAGCTACAACAAGGGCGCCGCGTTCAGTTTTCTCGCCGACACGGATTGGGGGCGGCACGTGTTTTCGGCGCTCGCGGTGGCGATCAGCGGCGTGCTGGCCTACTGGCTCGCGCGGACGCCGCGCGGGCAGTGGCGCGAGGCCTTGCCGTTCTCGCTGGTGATCGGCGGCGCGCTGGGCAACCTGCTCGACCGCTTCCAGCACGGCCATGTGGTCGATTTCATCCAGTGGCACTGGAAGAACGCCTATTACTACCCGTCGTTCAACATCGCCGATTCCGCGATCGTCGGCGGCGCCATCACGCTGGTGGTCTTCAGCGTGTTCGGCAACCGCGGCAAGGCGCCGACGGAAGGTGGATAATCCCGCCATGGACATCATCCTCGCCAATCCCCGCGGTTTCTGCGCCGGTGTCGACCGCGCGATCGAAATCGTCAAGCGCGCGATCGAAACCCTCGGCGCCCCGATCTATGTCCGCCATGAAGTGGTGCACAACCGTTTCGTGGTCGAAGACCTGCGCCAGCGCGGCGCGGTGTTCGTCGAAGAACTCGACGAGGTGCCCGACAATGCCACCGTGATTTTCAGCGCCCACGGCGTTTCGCAGGCGGTACGCGGCGAGGCCGAGCGCCGCGGGCTGAAGGTGTTCGACGCCACCTGTCCGCTGGTGACCAAGGTGCATCTCGAGGTCGCCCGGCATTGTCGCGCGGGCCGCGACGTGGTGCTCATCGGCCATGCGGGACATCCGGAAGTGGAGGGGACGATGGGCCAATGGCTGGCCGAGGCCGGTGTCGGTCGCATCCATCTGGTCGAAGATCTCGACGACGTGGCCTCGCTCACGGTCGGCCAGCCGGACAATCTGGCCTACACCACCCAGACCACGCTGTCGGTGGACGACACCCGCGGCATCATCGAAGCCCTGCGCGCGAAGTACCCGGAAATCCAGGGGCCGCGCAACGACGATATCTGCTATGCCACCCAGAACCGGCAGGACGCCGTGCGCGTGCTGGCCGAGCAGTGCGATCTGGTGCTGGTGGTGGGTTCCCCGAACAGCTCGAATTCCAACCGTTTGCGCGAGCTGGCCGAGCGGGAGGGTGTGGAAGCCTACCTCATCGATGGTGCCGGGGAGATCGATCCGCGCTGGGTCGAAGGACGCCGCCACATCGGGGTCACCGCCGGAGCCTCCGCCCCCGACGTGCTGGTCCAGGGCGTCATCGCCCGTCTGCGCGAACTCGGCGCCTCCGATCTGCGCGAACTGGACGGCCGGCTGGAAGACATGATCTTCGCCCTGCCCAAGGAACTGCGCGTGCAATTGGTGGACTGAGCGGCGAGATTGACCGCCGGCCCCGCGAAAACCTAGAATTCACCTCCCGTCTCCGGCCCCGGCTGGCGGCGCTGCCTCAAACGCCGGAATAGCTCAGTCGGTAGAGCGGCGCATTCGTAATGCGTAGGTCGCAGGTTCGACTCCTGTTTCCGGCACCATGTTCCCAGACAAAAGCCCCGCGGATGCGGGGCTTTTGTTTTGGTACGCCGGGATTGCGCCGGGATGTCCACCGCGAGTGCGGAGCATCCCGGCCCCATCGGCCCTTACAGGCCCGCGATGCCGGTGATGAAGTTGCGGATCGTCGCCTGCGAGACGCGCGTGTACACGCCGAACAGGTTCGGACGCGCGCAGCCTTCGCCCCAGCTGACGATGCCGGTGAGGACCGAACCGCGCGCCAGCGGGCCGCCGGAATCGCCCTGGCAGGTGTCGATGCCGCCGCTGTCGCGGCCGGCGCACAGCATGCTGGTGGTGATCTGGCCGCCGTAGGAGTTGCTGTCGTTGCAGTTGGTGCGGCTCACCAGCGGCAGCGTCACCTTGCGCAGATTGATCGGGAAGCTGCCGCCTTCGCTCAGCGCGCCCCAGCCCGTGGCGAGCAGGTTGGTGCCGACCGCGGGATCGGCGGTGGCCAGTGAGGCCAGCGGGATGCCGGTCGCCGAGGTCGAGAGCTGCCACACGGCGACGTCGTTGTTGAAGGTGCTCGAATTCCAGCTCGGATGGATCACGATGCGGGTGACGTTGCGGCGCACGCCGGTGCCGTCGAGGTTGCGCGTGCCGGTCAGCACCTGCACCTGGCTGGCGGTGACGAAGTCGCTGCAATGCGCGGCGGTGACGACGTAGTTGGCCTTGTACAGCGTGCCGCCGCAGAACTGGGCATTGAAATTGTCGGCGACGCTCTTGGTCAGCAGCGCGACCTGGAACGGATTGTCGGACGCGCCGGCGACGCTGCCGCCGACGATCTTCGGCATCAGGATCCGGTCGATGTCCTCTTCGGTCAGATCCGCGGGCATCGCTTCGAGGTTCCTTTCGGCGACGCGCAGTTGGACGTATTCGCGCATCCAGTTTTTCCCGGCTTCCTGCGCCATGGCGGGCGCCTGCACGAAGGCGGCGGCGAGCGCGACGAGCGCCAGCGCGGCGCGCATCGTGCCGCGGCGCGCGGCGGTGCGGATGGACGGGGTGTATTCGATCGATGGAACAGTACGCATGTCTTCCTCCATTAAGATCTACGTGATTCCGAATCGCCGCAGCCGCGGGAACCTCCCATCGGTGCGAGGGTCGGTGTGCGAAATGCACTTTGGGACGGCCTTCCTTCCCGGGCATGCCATGGCGGCGATCGTCGGTCGGTCCATCGGCTTCGAAGTGCTGCTCCGATGGCCGGCCGGAATCGTCGGCATGCATTCGCGGCGATGGAATGCCGCATCCGGCCCGGATATCGCGATGTCTCTCGAAAGAGCTCGGCTTGCGCCGGAAGGCCGGAGCCGATACTGCGCGTGCATCCTTCGGACTGTCAATTGAAGAATCCCGATGTCGGATCGGGTCGATGGTCCGGCCCGTTTCGGCGACCGATGGCGTTGTTCGCGGGATCGATCTGGGCACGATGCGTGCATGGATCACACAAAATCTTGTGCGCTGCAGCGTGCGGCCGAAGGATTTTGCGGCGTGGCGCAAGACGGGTTCGTCGCCGTGCGCGAACGAGTGCGCCCGCGTCGTTCACGAAAGGCGGGGCGTACGCTAACGTATGGGGCCGTATCCGATCCCCATGTCATGCCGCGACGTCCGCCGATCCTGTTGATCCTGTTCTTCGCCGCCATGGCCATCATCGGGGCATGGCTGGGCGGGCCGTGGCTGTGGCTGCACTACGCCGGCAAACCGCTGGCGACCCTGTCGATCCTGTGGCTGGCGGCATCGATGTCGCCGGCATCCAGTCCGCGTTATCGCCGCGCGGTATTGATCGGCATGGCGCTGTCGCTCGTCGGCGATGTGTTGCTGATGCTGCCGGGCGATTATTTCGTCCCCGGGCTGATCGCCTTCCTGCTGGCGCACATCGGTTACGTCGTCGCGTTCGCGCCGGGTTCGTCGACGAAGGCGAAACTCGGCGCATTCGCGCTGCTCGCGGCCGTGGCGGGCGCGAACCTGGCGGGATTGCTGCCGCGGATCGGTGCCGATCTGAAAATTCCCGTGCTCGCGTATGTGGTGGTGCTGGCGTCGATGGCGGCGCTCGCCTTGGCGCGCGCATGGACGCCGGCGTTGGCGGGCGCGGCCCCGCGCAGCGTTCGGTATGCGGCTGCGGGCGGCTTGTGCTTCGTGCTCAGCGACAGCCTGCTGGCCTGGGACAAGTTCGGCGGCGGCATTCCGTTGCCGTCGCTGCTGATCCTCGCCAGCTACTGGCTGGCGCAATGGTGCATCGCGAAATCGGTGGCGGAACGCTGAGCCATGGCGACGGCCGAAACGATCATGATGGTCGCCATCCCGGGCTTTTTCGTGCTGATGGCGGTGGAACTGGCGGCGGCGCGGATCATGGGCCGGCCGGTCTACCGGCTCAACGACGCGATCAACAGCATCGGCCTGGGCGTGCTGTCGCAGGTGGTGGGCGTGTTCACCAAGCTGCTGACCATCGGCATCTACGCTTGGGTGGTCGAACGCGTCGCACTGTTCGCGTTGCCGGCCGACAACGCGTGGGTGTGGCTCGGCGCGCTGCTGTTGTACGACTTCTGCTACTACTGGCTGCATCGCGCGGGGCACGAGGTCGGCATTCTCTGGGCCGCGCACGTGGTGCATCACCAGAGCGAGCGCTACAACCTCAGCACCGCGCTGCGCCAGACCGGCAGCGGCGCGCTGTTCGGCTGGCTGTTCTATCTGCCGCTGGCGGTGCTGGGCGTGCCGGTGGAAGTGTTCGCGGTGGTGGCGGTGATCGACCTGATCTACCAGTACTGGATCCACACCGAACTGGTGCCGAAACTCGGCTGGTTCGATCGCGTGTTCGCCTCGCCTTCGAATCATCGCGTGCACCATGCGGTAAACGACCGCTATCTGGACCGGAATTACGGCGGCATCCTGATCCTCTGGGATCGCCTGTTCGGCACCTTCGCCGAGGAACGCGACGATGAGCCGCCGGTGTACGGCACCCGCGCACCGCTCCGCAGCTGGAATCCGCTGTGGGCGAACGTGGAGGTGTATTGGGCGCTGGCGAAGGATGCATGGCGCGCGCGCCGCTGGCGGGACAAGCTGCGGGTCTGGTTCGCGCCGCCGGGCTGGCGGCCCGCGGATGTGGCCGAGCGTTTTCCGAAGAAGGGATTCGACATCGCGCGGACCGAATACGATCCGCCGCTGTCGCGGTCGATGCGCGCCTACGCGCTGCTGCATTTCCTGCTGCTGCTCGCGCTGGGCGTGCATTTCCTGACCGTGGCGCCGTCGCTGGGTGGGCCGGCGGCGGGGTTGTTCGCGATCTTCGTGGCGACCGGGCTGGTTTCCCTGGGCGCACTGCTGGAAGGGCGGACGTGGGGGCTCGCGATCGAACTGTCGCGGCTGCTGTGGCTCGCGCTCTGGCCCGGCCTGACCGCGCACTGGCCCGGGCAGTGGGCGACGGCGATGGCGCTGCGCGGGCCGTTCGCGGCGATCGCCCTGCTCAGTCTGCCGGCGCTGGCATGGGCCTGGCGGGGGACATCGGCATTGCGGGCGCGCGCGGCGGGGTGAAGCCGGCCGCGTCTCGCCGGATGCGACCTGCGGCGGCTACAGTACGGCCTTCGATCGCCCGGATGTTTCGATGAGCAAACCCACCGCCAGCAAGACCCGTACCGCCTTCGTCTGCTGCGAGTGCGGCGCCGAACACGGCAAGTGGCAAGGGCAGTGCGGCGAATGCGGGGCCTGGAACACGCTCACCCAGATCGTGCTGGAATCCGCGGCCGCATCGCCGGCCGCGCGCCGCAGCAGTTGGGCCGGCAAGGTCGATCCACCGAAAGTCACCCCGCTGAAGGATGTGCTGCATCGCGAGGATGCGCGTACCAGCACCGGCATCGGCGAGTTCGATCGCGTGCTCGGCGGCGGGCTGGTCGAAGGCGCGGTGATCCTGATCGGCGGCGACCCCGGCATCGGCAAATCCACCCTGTTGTTGCAGGCGCTGGCGAGCATGGCCGGGCGTCTGCCCGCGCTGTACGTCACCGGCGAAGAATCGCTGGCGCAGGTCGCAGGTCGCGCTTCGCGGCTCGGGTTGCCGCTCGACGGGCTGAGCGCGCTGGCCGAAACCGGGGTCGAGCGGATCCTCGAACAGGCGTCGCAGATGCAGCCGAAGCTGCTGGTCGCCGATTCGGTGCAGACGCTTTGGACCGAATCGCTGACCGCCGCGCCGGGCTCGGTCAGCCAGGTGCGCGAGAGCGCCGCGCGCCTCGTGCGCTACGCCAAGGAAACCGGAACCGCGATCTTCCTCGTCGGCCACGTCACCAAGGAAGGCGGCATCGCCGGCCCGCGCGTGCTCGAACACATGGTCGATGCCGTGCTGTATTTCGAAGGCGACAGCGGCAGCCGCTTCCGGGTGCTGCGCGCTTTCAAGAACCGCTTCGGCGCGGTCAACGAACTGGGCGTGTTCGCGATGGGCGACAAGGGGCTGCGCGAAGTGCCGAATCCGTCGGCGATCTTCCTGTCCGGCAGCGGCCGGCAGCCGGGCAGCTGCGTGATGGTGACCCGCGAGGGCACGCGCCCATTGATGGTGGAAGTGCAGGCGCTGGTCGACGCGTCGCCGCTGTCGAACCCGCGCCGCGTCGCCGTGGGCCTCGAACAGAACCGGCTCGCGATGCTGCTGGCGGTGCTGCACCGTCACGGCGGGATCATGGTTGGCGATCAGGACGTGTTCGTGAACGTGGTCGGCGGCATCCGCGTGCAGGAAACCGCCGCCGATCTGCCGGTGTTGCTCGCGGTGCTGTCCTCGCTGCGCGACAGGCCGCTGGCGGACAAGACGATCGCGTTCGGCGAAGTGGGACTGTCCGGCGAGATCCGCCGGGTGCCCAACGGCGAGGAACGGCTGAAGGAGGCCGCGACCCACGGTTTCAAGCGCGCCATCGTGCCGAAGGCGAACGCGCCCAAGGCCGGCGCGTACAAGGGCATGGACGTCATCGCGGTGGAGCGCCTCGCCGATGCGCTGGAAGCCGCCGCCGAGTAACGCGGCGGGCTTCGGATCCGATCAATGCCCGCCGGCGGCAGGCCCCACCTTGGCCGCGAAGGGCGGCTTCGCGATCCACACGAACGCGATCACCACCAGGAAGATGATCCCGAGCAGGTGGAAGATCTCGTTGAACCCGATCTGCGCCGCCTGATTGGTGATCATGCGTTCGAGCGTGGCGGCGCCGGTCTGGAGGTCGCCGCCACCGATCCGGGTCACCGCATCCACGGCCGCAGGGTCGTACGCCGACACTTTTTCGGTCAGATGGGCGTGATGCACCGCACCGCGTTCGCTCCAGGCGTAAGTGGTGATCGATGCTGCGAAGCTGCCGCCGAGGGTGCGCATGAAGGTGGCGAGGCCGGAGCCCGCGGCGATCTCGTGCGGCTCCAGGTCCGAGAGCAGGATGCTCAGCACCGGCATGAAGAACAGCGCGACGCCCAGGCCCTGCAGCAGTTGGATTGTCGCGATGGACTGGAAGTCCACGTCGAGGTTGAAGTACGAACGCGCGAAGCTGGTCATCGCCATCGCCACGAATGCGAGACTGGCCACCAGCCGCAGATCGAAACGATGCGCGTATTTGCCCACGAACGGCGTGAGCAGCACCGGCAGGATGCCGATCGGCGCGGTGGCGAAACCCGCCCAGATCGCGGTGTAGCCCAGATTGCGTTGCAGCCACAGCGGCACCAAGATGCCGACGCTGAAGAACGCCGCGTAGGCGATCACCATGGCCGCGGTGCCGGCGCTGAAATTGCGGTGCCGGAACAGGCGCAGATTGACGATCGGATCCTTGTCGGTGAGTTCCCAGATCACGAATACGGTCAGCGCGATCGCCGCGACGATCGCCAGGACGACGATCGTGGTCGAATGGAACCAGTCCTCGTCGTTGCCCAGATCGAGCAGGATCTGCAGCGCGCCCACCCCCAGCACCAGGGTGGCCAGGCCGATGTAATCCATCCTCGGCATTTCCAGGCGTTCCGGACGGCCCTTGAGCTGCCGGCCGACGACGATGCTGGCGAAGATGCCGATCGGCACGTTGATGAAGAAGATCCATTCCCAGCTGTAGTTGTCGGTGATCCAGCCGCCGAGGATCGGCCCGGCGATGGGCGCGACCACGGTGACCATCGCCAGCAGCGCGATCGCCTGTCCGCGTTTGGCGGGCGGATAGATCGACAACAGCAGCGCCTGGGTCACCGGATACATCGGTCCGGCAACGAAACCCTGCAGCGCGCGCGCCGCGACCAGCAGGCCCATGCTGTGGGCGATGCCGCACAGGAACGACGCGAACACGAAGGCCAGCGTCGACCACATGAACAGCTTGCGTTCGCCGAACCGGCGCGCAAGCCAGCCGGTGAGCGGCAGCGCGATGGCGTTGCTCACGGCGAACGAGGTGATGACCCACGTCGCCTGGTTGGCGCTGCCGCCGAGGTTGCCGGAGATGGTCGGCAGCGACACGTTGGCGATGGTGGTATCCAGCACCTGCATGAACGACGCCAGCGCGAGGCCGACGGTGGTCAGCGCCAGATTGGGCGGCCGGAAGCCGGCGGCAGCCGGTGCCGGCTGCGCTGCCGGCGTGCCGGGTGCCGCATCGCTGGAGGACAGGGTGCTCATGGGGAATCCCGTCTGCCGCGATCAGCCGCGGCCGCGCGGGCGGTTTTCGCGGATCACGCGTTCGATCAGCGCGTCGGCGTCGTCCAACTGTTTCGCGTATGCGGCGGTGCTGAGGACCGGCTTCGTCGGCGAGGTGGTCGGCAGCATGCGGCCGTCCTGCTCGCGCAGCGACACGTCGACCGACATGCTCATGCCGAGGCGCAGCGGGTGATCGGCGACCTGTTCCGGATCGAGTTCGATCCGCACCGGTACGCGCTGCACGATCTTGATCCAGTTGCCGCTGGCGTTCTGCGCCGGCAGCAATGCGAACGCGCTGCCGGTGCCGAGGCCGATGCTGGCGAGTTTGCCGCGGTAGCGCACGTCGTCGCCGTACAGATCGGAGGTGAGTTCCACCGGCTGGCCGAGGCGCATCTTCGCGAGCTGGGTTTCCTTGAAGTTCGCATCCACCCACACCTGCTCCAGTGGGACCACGGTCATCAATGTGGTGCCGGGCTGCACGCGCTGGCCCAGCTGCACGCTGCGCCTGGCGACGTAGCCGGAAATCGGCGAGACGATGGCGCCGCGCTGGAGGTTGAGATACGCCTGGCGCAATTGCGCGGCGGCCGCCTGCACCTGCGGCTGCCGTGCGAGCGTGGTGTCGTCGACCAGCGCGCGGCTGCGCGACAGCTGACCGCGTGCGGCACCGAGGCTGGCTTCCGCGGCATCGAGCTGGGCGCGCGCGTGGGCGAGTTCTTCCGCCGACACCGCGCCGCTGGCGACCAGTCCGGTACGACGCGCGACGTCGGCGCGCGCCTGGCGCACCGCGACTTCGCGCGCGGCGAGATCGGCCTGCCCGGCATCGACCGCGTTGAACAGCCCGCGCACCTGGCGCACGGTCGACGCGAGGTTCGCTTCGGCCTGTTGGTAAGCGACCTTGGCGTCGTTCGGGTCGAGTTGCACGAGCACCTGGCCGGCACTCACCTTCATGCCGTCGTCGGCGCCGATGCTGACCACCGTGCCCGCGGTCTGCGGACTGATCGTGACGACATTGCCCTGCACGTAGGCATCATCGGTGTCTTCGTGCCAGCGGCCGACCATGAGGTGATAGGCGAGGAACGTGCTGCCGGCGACGATGAGGATCGCGGTCAGCGCCAGCAGCGCGCGACGGCGGTTGCCGTTCTTCGGCGCGGGCGGTGTCGGCGCGACCGGTGCCGACGCCGGGAGCGGACTGGAAGCGGGGCTGGAGGCCGGATCGGAATGTTCGGTTGTCATGGCGCGACCGTGGAGAAAGCGGCGGGAGAGGAGGGCGCGGCACCGCCGCCGAGGGCGACGGCGAGATCGACCGCGACGTTGCGGCGCTGCGCGCGGAGCGCGGCGAGCTGCGTATCGAGCTGCAGCAGCGGGCGCTGGGCGCCGAGCACATCGAGCTGGGTGCCGAGGCCGGCGCGATAGCGGTCGTCGGCCAGCGCCAGCGCCTTGCGGGTGGCGTCGCGGGCCCGGGTCGCCGACGCGATCTGCGCATCGAGCGTGTGCGCGGCCTGCAGCGCATCCGCGACTTCGCGTACCGCGCCGACCACGCTCTGGTCGTATTGCGCGACCGCAAGGTCGTAGTCGGCATCGCTCGACGCGAGCTGCTGGCGCAGGCGTTCGCCGTGGAAGAACGGCAGCGAGATCGCCGGACCGGCGGTGGCGAGCAGCGCATCGCGGGTGAACAGATCCGACACGTTGCCCGAGGCGATGCCGACCATCGCGGTCAGATTGATGCTGGGATAGAACTCGGCCTTCGCCGCGTCGATGCCGCGCGACGCCGCTTCCACGCGCCAGCGCGCGGCGACCACATCCGGACGATGGCCGAGCAGTTCGCTCGGCAGCGCGGAGGGCAGCGCAGGCGCGTCGGTGGCGAGCAGTGTCGGCGGGTCGAGCGCCAGCCCGCGGTCCGGGCCCTTGCCGAGCAACGCCGACAGCGCATTGCGCAACGCGTCGATCTGTTGCTGTGCGGCCTGGCCCTGCTGGCCGGCCGACGCCAGCGCGCTTTCCGCCTGGCGTACCTGCAGGTCGTTGTCGAGCCCGGCGCGCACGCGCTGGCGCGCGAGGCCGAGCAGACGTTCGGCGCGCACGGATTCTTCGCGTGCGACGGTCTTCGCTTCATGTGCCTGCGCCAGCGCGACGTAGGTATGGACGATATTCGCCGCCAGCGTCAGCCGCGCCTGCTGCGCGTCGACCTCGGCGGCGTGCAGCGTGCCCAGCGCGGATTCCCAATGCGCACGCTTGCCGCCCCAGAGGTCGGGTGCGTACTGGACGTCGAGGGTCGCGAGCGTCACGCCGTTGTATTCGCCACCGATCGGCGACGGCAGCAGGCTTTCGGGCAGATAGGCGCCGGAGTAGCGGGCCGAAGCGCCGAGGGCCGGCTTCCGCGCCTCATCGGCGAGACCGGCGAGCGCGCGCGCCTTGCGTGCACGTGCGTCGGCGGCGTCAAGCGTGGGAGTCCCGGCCAGGGCTTCGGCGATCAGCGCGTCGAGCTGCGGATCGCCCCACTGCGTCCACCAGTCCTGCCGCGGCCACGCGGCCGGCGACAGCGCGCCGGCGAAACTTTGCGTGGTGGCAAGCGTGTCGGGGTCGCGCGGCGTCGAGGCCGGCGCCAGGCCGTGGGTGCTGGCGCAGCCCGAGGCGAGCGCAGCGGTGAGTACGGCGGTGAGCCATGGCATCGTGAACCGGCGCATTCAAACGTCCTCGCGGTTGAGGTTGTCGCGCACCTGCGCGAGCTGGCGCAGCAGTCGCTGCTGTTCTTCGTCCGACATGCCTTCGAGCGCGCGCGCGCGGACCCGCAGCCCGCAGCGGTGGACGTCGGCCCATATCAGCCGGCCGGCCTCGGTGAGGGTCACGCGCAGCGCCCGGCGGTCCTCGGGATCCGCGATCCGCTGGGTGAAGCCTTTTTCTTCCAGCCGATCCAGCAGACGGGTGATGGCGCCCGGGTTGAGTTCGGTGGCGCGCGCCAGTTCCGTGGCGCTGGCTTCGCCTTCGGACAGCCGCTTCAGCGCGATGTACTGGCTGAAGGTCAATTCGTGGCCGGCGAGCGACAGTTCATGCGCCATCCGCGCCCACATCGCATCGCGGACCTGCTTGAACAGCAGGCCCAGTTGCGAGCCCGATCTGCTCGGGTCCTGTCCAGGGCCGTCTGCGGCGTCTTGGGGGGGCTTCATGGCATCGTTCATGGCGGGTATTTTATTCTTCATGCAATAGTTGTCAATGCAAATATATCCCGCGCAAGTTGTGCTTCAGTCACATTTCTGGACATGGGCGCCGAACGGCGCGCCAGCGAAGGCGCGGAAAGCTCGTTTATGCTCAGCGATGGCCACTCGGGATCGCTCCGATGCAACGATTCTTCTCCGCCCTGCGTGCGCTGTTCGGCGGCGCGCGATCCGTCCCGGTCATGACCCGCGCCGAATTCACCGATGAAGTCGCCCGCCGCGTGCGCGTGGCGGTGCCGGAGATCAACGTGAAGGTCGTCGGCGAGTTGGAACTGGCGATCGACATGACCGATGAAGGCGGCAACCGGGCGTTCCTGCACAACGCGTACCAGATGTACCAGGGCGAGTCCCCGAAGCGCCGCGACGACCTGATCGATCGGTTCGTGGCCTCGTTCGCCGAGGCGGCGAAAGGTCTGGAGCGCAGTCCCGAGGCGATCATCCCGGTCGTCAAGGACCGTGCCTGGCTGGTCGAGATCGAAACTTCGATGCGGCAGATGGGCGGGGAAGGGCAGGACAAGGTCTACGAGCACCTCAACGATGATCTGGTCGTGGTCTACGCCATCGACACGCCGAGCAACATCGCGTATCTCAGCCCGGAGGAGTTGGCGCGCCTCGGCGTGGAGCGCGACGCGCTGCGCGCGCTCGCCGTGCGCAATCTGCGCGGACTGCTGCCTGGGATCGAAGTGCAGCGCGGCGAGAAGTTGAACATGATCACCGCCGACGGCAATTACGAAGCCTCGCTGCTGCTGTTCCCCGACCTCTGGGAGCGCGAGCGCGAAAAACTGCGCGGCGACCCGGTCGCCGCGGTGCCGGCGCGCGACCTGCTGCTGTTCGCCGACGCCGCCGATGCCGACGCCGTGGCCCAGTTGCGTCAACTCGCGACGAAGATGCGCGAGGAGGCCGCCTATTCGCTGACCGACCGGTTGTTCGTGCTGCGCGATGGGCAGTGGCTGCCGTTCTGAGCCGCCCGCGTCCGTGCCCGTGAGCACCGGCTGACCTACACTCGCCGCATGCACGAGATCGAACCGCCACCGGCAGACGATGCCGATGCCGCCGCACCGGCCGCGCCCGGCAAGCGCCGGCGCCCGGAACTCACCCCGCAGCAGCGCGCCCTCGGCCTGCTGGTCCGCCGCGAACATTCGCGCAAGGAACTGGCGCGCAAACTGACCAGCCGCGGCGTGCAGGCCGAGGACGCGCAGGCGGCGGTGGACCGGATGACTGCAGAGGGCTGGCAGGACGATACCCGCTTCGCCGAGCAACTGGTCCGCAGCCGGGCGAACAACGGCTACGGCCCGCTCCGCATCCGCGCCGAGCTGGGTACGCACGGGCTGGACCGGGAGGCGGTCGCCGCGGCGATGGACAGCTACGACGGCGACTGGGGAGAGAATGCCCGGGATCTGGTGCGCCGGCGGTTTCCGGGCGGCGCCGACGACCCGGCGCTGCGGCGCAAGGCCGCCGATTTCCTGATCCGCCGCGGCTTTTCCGGCGACCAGGTCCGCGCCGCGGCCCGCTTCGATCCGGACGAGGACTGAGCCGCGCCGCGCCCGACGGGCCGACGCCTGCTAACCTAGGCGGTCTTGGGTTGTTCGCTCGATTCCGCGCCGGCACGCTGCCGGTCCGCGGCATTGGCGCCGCGCCCGTCTTCCGTCGTCGAAGCCATGACCATCACTGCGAAAACCACCGCGAAAACCACTGCCGAAATCCGCAGCGATTTCCTCGAATTCTTCCGCTCGAAGGGCCACACCGTGGTGCCGTCGAGCCCCCTGGTACCGGGCAACGACCCGACCCTGCTGTTCACCAACGCCGGCATGGTCCAGTTCAAGGACGTGTTCCTCGGCGCCGAGAAGCGCAGCTACACCCGCGCCGTCTCCAGCCAGCGCTGCGTGCGCGCCGGCGGCAAGCACAACGATCTGGACCAGGTCGGTTACACCGCGCGCCACCACACCTTCTTCGAAATGCTGGGCAATTTCAGCTTCGGCGACTACTTCAAGCGCGACGCGATCGCCTATGCGTGGGAACTGCTGACCGGCGTGTGGGGCCTGCCGAAAGAAAAGCTGCTGGTCACGATCTACCACACCGACGACGAAGCCTTCGGCATCTGGCACGAGGAGATCGGCCTGCCCGCGGACCGCATCATCCGCATCGGCGACAACAAGGGCGCGCCGTACGCCTCCGACAATTTCTGGCAGATGGCCGACACCGGCCCCTGCGGCCCGTGCACAGAGATCTTCTACGACCACGGCGAACACATCGCCGGTGGTCCGCCGGGCTCGCCGGACGAGGACGGCGACCGCTACATCGAGATCTGGAACAACGTGTTCATGCAGTTCGACCGCCAGCCCGACGGCAGCCTGCTGCCGCTGCCGGCGCCCTGCGTCGACACCGGCATGGGCCTGGAACGCATCGCGGCGGTGCTGCAGCACGTGCACAGCAACTACGAGATCGACCTGTTCCAGCATCTGATCAGGGCTGCGGCCACGATCACGGATACCGCCGATCTCGAACACAAATCGTTGCGCGTCATCGCCGACCACACCCGCGCCTGCAGCTTCCTGATCGTCGATGGCGTGCTGCCGTCGAACGAAGGTCGTGGCTATGTGCTGCGCCGGATCGTGCGCCGCGCCATCCGTCATCTCTGGAAGCTCGGCGCGCTGAGCGCCGAAGGCAATTTCTGGCGCATGGTACAGCCGCTGATCGATGTGATGGGCGGCGCGTATCCGGAGCTGATCGAGAAGCGCGAGCTGATCGAACGCGCGCTGAAGGCCGAGGAAGCTGCGTTTTCGCAAACGCTCGATGCCGGCATGGTTCGCCTTGATGGCTATCTTGCGCAGAACAACGGCCGGATCGATGGCGAACAGCTGTTCCAGTTGCACGACACCTATGGCTGTCCGCCGGATCTGATCGCCGACATCCTGCGCGAGAAGGGGATGGACCTGCCGCCGGGGGCGATGGCCGACTACGAACGATGGATGGAAGAACAGCGCGAGCGCGCGCGTGCGGCCGGCAAGTTCGGTGGCGGCGTGGCGTTGCCGGCGGAGCTCATCGCCCAGCTGCAGCCGACCGGATTCCTGGGTTACGACCGTCTCGAGGACGGCGGCCTGGAAGTCGTCGCGATTCTCCGCGACGGCAAGCCCGTCGATGCCATCGCGGCCGGCGACGAGGCCATCGTCCTGCTCGACCGCACTCCGTTCTACGCCGAATCGGGCGGCCAGGTCGGCGACACCGGCCAGCTGGCTGAAAAAGGCGCGCTGTTCGAGGTCGTCGACACCCAGAAGCTGGCCGGCCAGTTCTTCGGCCACGTCGGCAGGCTCACCGCCGGATCGCTGGCGCGGGGCGATCGCGTGCTTGGCCAGGTCCATCACGACCGCCGCGGCGCCACCGTGCTCAACCACAGCGCCACCCACCTCCTGCACGCGGCCCTGCGCGGCGTGCTCGGCACCCACGTGACCCAGAAGGGCTCGCTGGTGGCGCCGGATCGCCTGCGTTTCGATTTCGCGCACTTCCAGGCCGTGACCGCGGACGAACTGGCCGAGATCGAGCGCCGCGTCAACGCCGAAATCCGCGCCAACAGCCCGGCCGAGGTCCACCAGATGGGCATGCAGGAAGCGCTGGATTTCGGCGCGATGGCGCTGTTCGGCGAGAAATACGGCGAGCGCGTGCGCGTGCTGCGCATGGGCGAGACCTCCACCGAACTCTGCGGCGGCACCCATGTCGGCCGCACCGGCGACATCGGCCTGTTCAAGATCGTGTCCGAAGGCGGCATCCAGGCCGGCGTGCGCCGGATCGAAGCGGTGACCGGGCAGGGCGCGCTGGACCACATCGCCACCGAAGAACGGCGTCTGGCCGAAGCCGCGGCTCTGCTCGGCGGGAACCCGGCCGACCTTGCCGACAAACTCCGCACACTGCTCGATCGCCAGAAGAAGCTGGAGCGGGAGCTGGAAGGTCTGAAGGCCAAGGCCGCGGGCGCGGCGGCGGTCGATCTGGCGGCTTCCGCGGCCGATGTCGGCGGTATCCGCGTGCTGGCGGCGCGGGTCGAAGGCATGGACGCCAAGGCCCTGCGGGATACCGTTGATCGGCTCAAGGCCGAACTCCGTGACGCGGTCGTACTGCTGGCGGGGGCCGCGGATGGTAAAGTGGCCCTTATTGCGGGCGTGAGCGGCGCAGCCCTGGGGCCGATCAAGGCCGGGGAACTGATGGCGCACGTGGCCGGACAGATCGGTGGCAAGGGCGGTGGCCGGACCGATATGGCCCAGGGGGGTGGCGAAGATGGCCCCCGGCTGCGCATCGCTCTGGACGGCATTCAGGATTGGGTCAAAGACAGGATGGGGTAACCGGCGGGTACGCGATCTGAAGGCATGACTTCAGACGCTTCCCGACAGCGTGCCACTCCGGTTATCCTTATTCATTGCGTTCGCGACATACGATCCATCCCCGCAAGAAATACGAGTCGCGGAACAACGACATGGTGCCGACGAGGGGAAGTCGGCCAACGGAGACATGCAATGCTTATTCTGACTCGCCGGGTTGGCGAAACTCTGATGATTGGTGACACCGTCACCGTCACCGTGCTCGGAGTGAAAGGCAACCAGGTGCGTATCGGCATCACGGCCCCGAAAGACGTGGCCGTGCACCGCGAAGAGATTTACCAACGCATCCAGCGTGGCGAAGGCCACAGCCCGAATTCGGGTTTGCCGCAGGGCGACTGACCGCGTTATCCTTTCAAGCGCGCATCGTCGCGCCGACGGAGAGTTGCCCGAGAGGCCGAAGGGGCTCCCCTGCTAAGGGAGTATGGGGTCAAAAGCTCCATCGAGGGTTCGAATCCCTCACTCTCCGCCATTTGTTGTACCGACGAAGTTTGAATGCGTGATTCCCGGTCCGCCGCAGTGCGGCGACCGTTCCGGTCTCGCGCATCACTCCCCGTCATGTGTTGTATCCGAAGCGGCATCGTCGATCTTTCGAATCAACGGTCTGCGATCTCTTGTATCGCATCCGGCAAATGAATCGAATCGATCAATGAGGATTGACCAATCGATTCCGGATTGGCACAATTTCGCCTCTTCACCACGCGCCCGTAGCTCAGTTGGATAGAGCACCAGGCTACGAACTTGGGGGTCGGAGGTTCGAATCCTTCCGGGCGCGCCATCTTCAAGCGAAAAGCCGACGAGAAATCGTCGGCTTTTTGTTTTTGCGCCTGAAAACAGGCCAAGCCCGCGAATCGGCGCGTGGCGGTGTCAGCCGTCGTCGCCCGCTTTCCGCTCCGCGTCCATGCGCTCGCGCAGCGAGCGTGGCCGCATGTCGGTCCAGATCTCCTCGATGTGCGCGAGGCAGGCCGCCTTGTCGCCGCGGAAGCCCTCGGCCTGCCAGCCCAGCGGCAATTCGCGCTCCGTCGGCCAGATCGAATACTGCTCTTCGTGGTTGACCACGACCGCATAGATCGTGGTGTCTTCGCCGTTCGTCATCGTGCGCTCCCTGGCCGCGTGTTGCGTGTCGAGGGGATCATACGCCCGGCGACTGTCAGTCGAGGAACTGCAGCCGCGCCAGCTCGGCGTACAGCCCGTCCTGAGCGAGCAGCGCTTCGTGCGTGCCTTCGGCCACGATCCGGCCCTTGTCCATCACCACGATGCGATCTGCCTTGAGCACGGTGGCGAGACGATGCGCGATGACCAGGGTGGTCCGTCCGCGCATCAGGTTTTCCAGCGCGTGCTGGACCGCGCGTTCGCTCTGCGCGTCGAGCGCGGAGGTGGCTTCGTCCAGCAGCAGCAACGGCGCGTCCTTCAGCAGCGCGCGCGCGATCGCGATCCGCTGCTGCTGGCCGCCGGAAAGCCGCACGCCGCGCTCGCCGAGTTCTTCGTCGTATCCTTTCGGCAGCGCGCTCAGGAATTCGTGGGCCTCGGCCGATCGCGCCGCCGCCTCGACCTCGGTATCGCTGGCCTCCAGACGGCCGTAACGGATGTTCTCGCGCGCGCTGGCGGCGAACAGCGTCGGCTGCTGCGGCACCAGCGCGATGCGCTCGCGCAGCGCGGTCGGATCGCAGTCGCGCACGTCGACCCCGTCGATGGCGATCCGGCCCTGCTGCGGGTCGTGGAAACGCAGCAGCAGCGACAGCACGGTGCTCTTGCCGGCGCCGGAAGGGCCGACCAGCGCGACGGTCTCGCCCGGCCGGATGTGGAGGTTGAAATCCTCCAGCGCGGGCGCATCGGGGCGCATCGGGTAGTGGAAATCCACGTGCTCCAGCGAGATTTCGCCGCGCAGCGGTTCCGGCAGCGACTTTGGCTGTGCGGGCGCGACGATGCCGGGGGATTCCCGCAGCAGTTCGCCGATCCGGCTCATGCCGCCGGCCGCGCGCTGCACTTCGTTCCAGACTTCGGCCAGCGCCGCCACCGAGCCGCCGGCGAACACCGCATAGAGCACGAACTGGATCAGCGTGCCCGCGGTCATCCGCCCGGACAGCACATCGTGCGCGCCGGACCACAGCACCCAGGTGATCGCGCCGAAGAACAGCACGATCATCGCGGCGGTCATGATCGCCTGCCAGCCGATCCGCGTGCGCGCGGTGCGCACCGCGATCTCGACCGCGGCGTCGAAGCGACCGCGTTCGTAGTTTTCGCGCGCGTGCGCCTGCACCGTGCGCACCGCGCCCAGGGTTTCGGAAGCCAGCGCATTGGCGTCGGCGACGCGATCCTGGCTGTTGCGCGAGATCTTCTGCAGCCTGCGCGCGGCGATCACCATCGGCAGCACCGCCATCGGGATGCCCACCAGCGCCCAGGCCGCCAGACGCGGGCTGGTGACGAACAGCATGATCAGCGCGCCGATCACGGTGATCGAACTGCGCAGCGCCACCGACATCGCGCTGCCGACCACGCCGCGGATGAGTTCGACGTCGGCGGTGAGCCGCGATACCAGCTCGCCGCTGCGGTTGCGCTCATGGAAGCCGCTGTCGAGGCCGATCAGGTGCGCATAGAGTTTTCCGCGCAGGTCGGCGACGACCCGTTCGCCCAGCAGCGAGATGAAGAAGAAACGCGCCGCCGTGCCCAGCGCCAGCACCAGGGCCACCGAGAACATCAGCAGGAAGGCGCGATCGATGTCGCTGCCGCTGCTGCGCTTGAAGCCCTCGTCGATCATGGTCTTGATCGCGAGCGGCATGCTCAGCGAGGCGGCCGACGATACGACCAGCGCCAGCAGCCACGACACGAACAGCGTGGAATGCCGACGCACGAACGGCCACAGCGCGCGCAGGCTGCCGAGGGGGGCTTTGGAGGGCTTCGGATCGGGGGTGCTCATGCTGCGACCGGTGAGGAGAGGGTGTGCCCGGGACGATGTCGCCCATGGCGCGCCCGGGAAGGTCGCGTTCAGCCGGGCGTGGTGAACCGCACCCGATCACGGGTGGCGTCGCGCAGGCGGGTTTTCAAGTCGTCGGCCCGATCCGCGGGCAGGCGCACCCGCAGGATCGCGCCTTGGGCGTCGAAGCGTTCCTCGGTTTTCGCGGCGCCGCCGGCGTTCAATGCCGCATGCACCGCGCCGAGATCGGGAAACGCGCAGGCGACCTCGAATTCCGCGAACGCGATCAGCGGCCGCTTGTCCGCCCGGCGCAGGCATTCGGCCGCGGCGCCGCCATAGGCGCGCACCAGGCCGCCAGCGCCGAGCTTGATGCCGCCGAACCAGCGCGTGACCACCACCAGCACCCGGTCGCAGCCCTGGCCGTCGATGGCGGCGAGGATCGGGCGCCCGGCGGTGCCTGCGGGCTCGCCATCGTCGCTGGAGCGGTACTGCGCGCCGACCCGCCAGGCCCAGCAGTTGTGGGTGGCCGCGGGATCGCTCAGCGGCGCGAGCGCGGCCTGGGCGGCTTCAGCGGAATCCACCGGCACCGCGTGGGCGAGGAAGCGGCTGTGTTTGACGTCGAGCAGATGCGAGGCCGGGGCGGCCAGCGTGCTCGCCACCGGCGCGCTCACGGCGCCGGCGGGGGCAGGGTCGCGGCCAGCTTGCGCAGGTCTTCGGGCAGTTCGACGTCCGGGTAGCGGCGACGGAAGGCCTGCAGGTTCTCCGCGGCCGCGGCGTTTTCGCCGCGCGTGAGCTGCGCGCGGATGCGTTGCAGCCAGGCCTGGCGGAATTCGGGCGAATCCGCCGACACCGGCGGCCGGTCGTCGTAGGCGTCCGAGACCTTGTCCACTTCGCCGGTGGTCGAGCGCAACTCGTTGCTGGCGCTGCGGGCGCGCTCGCGCGGAGATGCGGCGGGCGCGGGTGGCGGCGGTGGCGGGGGCATTTCGGCGGCGGCGGCCGCGCGATTCGGCCGCGCCTGTTCGCGGCGCTGGTCCAGCGGCGTACGCGTGTACTCGGCTGCGCCGACCGCCCGATCGCTGGCGATCTCGCTGCGCGGCACGGCGGTGCCGGACAGGTCGACGACGCCCTTGGATTCGCGGTTGACGCTGATTTCGGGCTCCGCGGCCTGTTGCGCGGCCGGGGCGGCAGGCGCGGGCGAAACGACCGGGCTTGCGGCATCGGCCATCGGCGCATCCGCGACGAACGCGTCCGCGCTGCCGCCGGGCGCCGGCTTTGCGGCGGTTTGCGCAGGTGCCTGGGCCGCCCGCCGGGCGAGCGCACCGGCGTCCGCTTCGCTGTCCAGCGGCGGCGGTGGCGGCGGCATCGCCGCGGGCGCCTGCTCGATCATCACCGCCTCGGTCGCCTCGTCGTGATAGACGGCGCTTGCGGCGGATGCGCTCTTTTCGGCCGAACTGCCTTCGCCATCGCCCTGCAGCTTCCAGCCGATGCCGGCGGCCAGCACCACCGAGGCGGCGAGGCCCATGCCCCATGGCCAGCGTGGGACGGTGCGGCGCGGGCGGATCGGGGTCACTTTGGGATCGGACGGCGTGGCGGGCGGCACTTCGCTGCCCCCGGCAGGTTTCGCGTCTTCCTCGACCGCCGCGCGCGCCGCGGCCAGGATCATCGCGTCGAGCGCGGGCGCAGGTTCCCGCACCCCGCCCAGGCGCGCGATGCGCTCGGCGAGGTCGCGTTCTTCCGGCGACAGGGGTTCGATGCGGCGGTTCATGCGGTCAGCCTCTGGCGAAGTTTGTCCATCGCGTAGCGCAGTCGCGATTTCACGGTTTCCCGGCCGACGCCGGTGATTTCGCCGATTTCCTCCAGACTCAGGTCCTGTTCCAGTCGCAGCAGGATCACCTCCCGCTGCTCCGCCGGCAACTCGTCCAGCGCCAGATGCAGGCGACGCCGCTCTTCGAACGTCGACAACTGCCGTTCCGGGGTGTCGTCGTCGGGCATCCGTTCGGTGCGCTCGTCGGCATCGGCGGGCGCCGGCGGCCGGTGCTGCAGCGCCCGCCAGTGGTCGGCTAGGCGGTTGTGCGCGATCCGGTACAACCATGTGGAGAACGCTGCCTCCGGTTTCCAGCCCTGGCGCGCGGAAATCACCCGCTGCCAGACGTCCTGGAACAGTTCGTCGGCCAGCGCGCCGTTGCCGTGCAACTGGCGGACGAGGAAGCGATAGAGCTTGCTGCGATGACGCAGGTACAGACGCTCGAACGCGGCCGCATCGCCCGCCGCATAGGCGAGCATGAGGCTTTCGTCGCTGACTTCCGACACGTCGTTCATGCGCGTCAGGTTAAGGGTTGGGGCGCGGTTCGTGAAGACGGTCGCGCTTCTTCCCTGACGGTGACGGCGTGGGGCGATGCGGGCGGCGGCGGTGCGCATGGCGGTGGCCGGGTCCGGCGGCGACGGCCCGGGGCCGCCGCCGCGTGCGGACTCAGTCGGCGATCACTCCGACCTGCGGGATGTCGCCGCCGGTGATCCGGCGCGCATCGTCCACCAGTCCGATGAACTCGGCGCGCTGCTTCCACGGGTCGTTGCCGATCGTTTCGCGCGCGCTGCGGGCGATGTCTTCCCAGGTCCAGCCTTCGATGTTCCCGCCGCCGCGCAGCGCGTCGGCGTAGGCGGCGACGGTCGCGGCGAAACGCAGCGATGCGCTGGGCGCATGGCGGCGCGGTTCGTGCGGCTTCGCGATCGGCGTTTCGATCAGGCGGCTCGTTTCTTCGCCCGGGCGTTTGTAGCGCAGGCGCAGGTGCGCCAGTTCGCCGGACACCGGTCCGCCCTTCAGCTCGGGAGCCGCGTAGCGCAGCGCCGGCAGGCGCTCCGCGCCGGAACCGACCAGCGTGATCTCGTACAGCGCCGTGACTTCATGGCCCGCGCCGATGTCGCCGGCGTCGACCCGGTCGTTGGCGAAATCCTCGCGCTTCAGCATGCGGTTCTCATAACCGATCAGGCGGTATTCCGCGACCTGGGCCGGGTTGAATTCGATCTGGATCTTCACGTCCTTCGCGATGGTGAGCAGGGTCGACTGCATTTCCTGCACCAGCACCTTGCGCGCCTCCTGGATCGTGTCGATGTAGGCGTGATTGCCGTCGCCCACGTCGGCCAGACGTTCGGCCATCGCGTCGTTGTAGTTGCCCTGGCCGAAGCCGAGCGTGGTCAGTGCGATGCCATGCCTGCGCTGATCGCCGACCAGCGTTTCCAGCGCTTTCTGGTCGGTGGTGCCGACGTTGAAATCGCCGTCGGTGGCGAGGATCACGCGGTTCACGCCGTCCTTCACGAACGCCTGCTTCGCCATCGCGTAGGCCAACTGGATGCCGGCCCCGCCGTTCGTGCTGCCGCCGGCCTGCAGATTGTCCAGTGCGGCGAGGATTTTCGCCTTCTCGCTGCCGGGCGTGGGTTCCAGCACCAGTCCGGCGGATCCGGCGTAGACCACCATCGTCACCCGGTCCTGCGGCCGCAGTTGTTCGACCAGTTGCGCGAACGACTGTTTCAGCAGCGGCAGTTTGTCTTCGCTGTGCATCGAACCGGAGGTGTCGATCAGGAACACCAGGTTGGCCGGCGGCAATTGCGCCTTGGGCACGTCGTAGCCCTTGATGCCGATCATCAGCAGTTGACGCTTGCCGTTCCACGGCGCCGGTGCGATTTCGGTGGTGACGCGGAACGGCGTCGCCAGCGACGACGGCCCCGGATGGCCGTAGTCGAAATAATTGATCATCTCTTCGGCGCGCACCGCATCCGCGGGCGGGCGGGCGCCGCCGCGCAGCATGCGGCGCACGTTGCTGTAGCTGCCGGTGTCGACGTCGATCGAGAACGTGGACACCGGCGCCTCGCTCGCGCGACGTACCGGGTTGTCGTCGCGCTCCGCGTACTTCTCGGTGTTTTCGGCGTCGGGCATCGGCATCGGTTCGTGCGCGATCATCATCGCCGGCATGGGCGGAGGCGGAGGCGGCGCTGCCGCGGGCATCTGGTAGTTCGCGACCGCGCCGGCCGCCTTGCGTTCTTCCGCACGCGCCACGCGCGATCCGGTGACGACCACCTTGTCGACTTCATCGCGGGCGGCGGCGTCCGCCGTCTGCCGGGCCGGCTTCGGTGCGACTTCGCGATCGGCCGGGGCTTCGGCGACGGTGTCGCTGCGATGGCAGCCCGCGAGCGCCAGCGCGCAGAGCACCGCGGCGGCGAGGGCATGGGTCGGAAGGCGGCGGGACAGCGGGCGGGCGGTGCGGTGCATGGCGGGTCTCCGTGAGTGGGCAGACCGGCAAACGCACCAGGCGGGGGAGTGGGGTTGATGCTGGCGCGGACTGGCCCGGAGGGTTGGTAGAGCGGCCTTCAGGCCGCTGCTCTTCCGTACCGCAAGAGCAGCGGCCTGAAGGCCGCTCTACCGGGAATATCCGCAGTTCATTCGCATCAAAAAAGAACGGACGACTTTCGCCGTCCGTTCCGTGAAGCGTCGCGCTGCGGGCGCGATCAGAACAGGCCCGTCAGAACCGGAAATCCACCTTGCCGTAGAAATACGCGCCGTTGATGCCGAAGGGCAGCGTTTCCCAACCGTAGGTGAAGCCGAGCTGCGGGAACGGGAAGGCGTTCACCGGATCCCACTTGTCGGGGTAGGTGTCGAAGATGTTGTTGCCGCCGATGCTGATGCGCAGCTTGTCGCTGACGTTCCAGCCCACGGCGGCGTCGAACAGGGTCGCGCCGTCCCAGGTCTGCTTGAAGCCCGGGGTGAAGCCTTCGCCGGCGACTGCGCCGTAGTAGTTCGCGCGCAGGGTCCAGTCCCAGTCGCCGCGGGTCCACACGCCCTGCAGGACGTGATGCGAACCCGGTTGGCCTTCCTCGATCAGCGTGACCTGGCTGTCGTCGAACAACTGCGTGGGCGAGAGGATCGCGGACTGCGAGCGGCGCGCGGTGACTTCGGTATCGTTCCAGTGCAGCAGCGCGGTGATGTCGAGCGTGCCGCCGACGGCCTCGGTGCTGAATTCGCCGACGATGTCGATGCCGGTGGTCTCGGTGTCGATGGCGTTGGTGAAGAACTGGGCCTGGGCGACGCCGAACGGGGCGAGGATCGCGCGGATCGGGCAGTTGCTGTTGGTGCCGTTGCAGGCCAGACCATCGGTGCCGATGGTTTCCGGCGCGATGTTGCTGGAGAAGATGATGCGGTCGTCGATGTCGATGCGGAATACGTCGACGGTGAGGCTGAACTGATCGCTCGGGCGCCAGCTGAAGCCGAGGGTCACGCTCTTCGATTCTTCTTCCTTCAGCGGGTCGATGCCGAAGGCGCGGGTGACGGCGCTGTCCTGGCGCGCGGTCAGCGTGTCGGCCAGCAGGCCGGTTGCCGGATCGATGTTGGTCGAGCGCTGGCTGTAGAACAACTGCTGCACGCCGGGCGCGCGGAAGCCGGTGGAGACGGTGCCGCGCAGCGCGAAGGCATCGGTGAAATCGTAGCGCAGCGAGAGCTTGCCGGTGGTGGTGTTGCCGAAGTCGGAGTAGTCCTCGAAACGCACCGCGCCGCCGACCAGGAACTTGCCGCCGAAGCGGGTTTCGGCGTCGGCGTAGACCGCGTAATTGTGGCGGCCGTCGTCCACGGCTTCGTTCGGCGAGAAGCCGGGGAAGCCCTGGATGCCCGGCGCGGCGAAGCCGCCGTTCTGGTTGAGGATGATGATGGCCGGGTTGTTGGTGCGGCCGTAGGTGTAGGACACCGGGTCGCCGGCTTCGATCGCGTAGTTCTCGCTGCGGTATTCGCCGCCGACCGCGAGGCTCAGCGGTTCGCTGCTGCCGATGTCGAGGGTGCCGCGGAAATCGAGATTGAGCGTGGTCTGGTCGAACTTCAGCGTGCCGGTGTCGGCGGAGGTTGGCGACTGGGCGTAGATGCCGCCGGTGACCGGATTCGGCTCGTACCACCAGCTCACGTTGACCGAATTGCGCTCGTGGAAGCCGAACTTGCTGCGGCCGTGGTTCACCGACAGATCCCAGTCCCAGTTGTCGCCGAGCTGCGCGCGATAGCCGACCGCCAGCGAGCCGTCGTCGACGGTGGTGATGATGTTCGGCAGGAAGCCGTTCGGATACAGCGCGGGGACCGTGCGGCCGTCGCCGGCGCTGCGGTAGAAACCGGAGGAATCGCCTTCGCGACGGGAGAGGCCGCCGAACCAGTAGAGTTCGCCGCCGCCAAGTTCGAGACCTCCGTTGAGCCAGAGATAGGCGTCCTTGGCGTCGGCATCGCCGATGCGCTGGGTGACGCGCGGCGAGGGCACGCGCAGGCTGTCCGGACCGGCGCGGTTGGTTTCGCCGCGGTCGCGGTATTCGGCGGTGAGATTGACGAAGCCGGTGCTGCCGAGTTCGAAGCCGGTGTTCAGGCCGCCGTGCAGCACTTCGCCGTCGCCCTTGCGGGTTTCGCCGGCCTCGAAATACACCTGCGTTTCCTTGGTCTGCTTCTTCAGCACGATGTTGATGACGCCGGCGATGGCGTCGGAACCGTACTGGGCCGCGGCGCCGTCGCGCAGCACTTCGATGCGGTCGATGGCGGTGACCGGAATGGCGTTGATGTCGGTGCCGGCGGAGCCGCGGGCGACGGTCTGCTGCACGTTCACCAGCGCCTGCTGATGGCGGCGCTTGCCGTTGACCAGCACCAGCACCTGATCGGGGCCGAGCGCGCGCAGGGTGGCCGGGCGGAGGATGTCGGTACCGTCGGAGATGGTGGTGCGGGAGAAGTTGAAGCTCGGCTCCAGCATCTGCAGCAACTGGCCGAGTTCGCGGGCGCCGGTGCGTTCGAGCTGTTCGGCGCGGATGATGTCGACCGGCGCGGCGGTTTCGGCGGCGGTGCGGTTCTTGGCGCGGCTGCCGAGCACCTGGATTTCGTCGAGTTCCCCTGCGTTCCCTTCGGCGGGCGGCGCATCCTGGGCGAAGGCCGGCAGGGCCACTGCGAGCGCCAGAGCAAGGGCGGTGAGGGACGGAGCAGCGCGACGGCTGCGGGCGATGGCTTGCGACATGGGACCTCCTGATCCATTGGTTGCGGGTGAAAAAACTCCTGTTCGGCGCCCCCTGACGCCGGCCCTGCCGCATGGGCAGGGCGATTCGGGCGGCAGTCATAACATTTTTTTAGCGTTTCGGCTCGTGCGGAGCGTCGCGGAACCGTCGTATCGCCGCTGCCGACGGGGGTTCCCGGCCGCTTCCGGCGCTACACGAGGCGCGAGGACGGGAGTAGGCTGCTCCTCAACGGGTCGGGGGGCGGCGCGATGGCGACGGATTTCGTGGTGAACGGTGCGGTGGAGGCGGGGTGCGCGCATCCCGCCGTGGACAGGTCGATCGACGGGCCGCATCGCCGGCTGGCGCGCATGGCCGGCGAATGGGAGGGGGTCTACCGGCTGTGGTTCGAGCAGGACATGCTCGCGGCCGAATCGACCCAGCGCGGCACCCTTCGACCGGTCCTCGGCGGCCGCTTCCTGCTGCACGAATACCAGTGGGAGTTCGATGGCCGCAGCTACGCCGGGGTGGCGCTGTACGGCTACCACATCGACGAGCGGCGCTGGGAATGCGCCTGGGTCGACAGCTTCCACACCGGCAGTTCGATCATGGCCTCGCAGACCGCGGGCGCGGCCGATCCCGCCCATTTCGCGGTGCTGGGCAGTTACGGCGACGGGCAGACCCCGCCCGGCCCGCGCTGGGGCTGGCGCACCGAGATCGAACAGCCGGACGACGACCGCCTGACCATCCTCATGACCAACATCTCGCCCGATGGAGACGAGACGCGGGCGGTGGAAGTGGAATACGTGCGAAAGGCCTGAGTTGGCCCCGATCGAACCTCGGCCCTGCTTCGATCAATCGTTGTTTTCCACCCGCAGTCGCAGCACGCCGTCGCGCAATCGCGCGGCCAGCGCGTCGCCGGCGCGTGCGTCGTCGACGCTGCGCACGATGCGGCCGTCGTCGCGCTGCAGGATGGCGTAGCCGCGGGTGACGGTGGCCAGCGGGCTGACCGCTTCCAGCGAGCGCGCGAGACCGTGCAATTGCAGCGCGCGTCGTTGCAAAGCGCGCACCGTCGCCGATTGCGGACGCGGCGCCAGCGACTGCAGGCGGTCGCGCAGCAGCGACAGCCGCCGCTGCGGGCGCGATGCGTGCAGCACCGCGGCCGCATGCCGCAATTGCGCTAGACGGCGTTGATCCGCCTGCGTCCAGGCCGCATGCAGCCGCCGCAGCGCGTCCGCCTGACGCCGGCCCAAGGCATCGAGCCGCGCCTGCGGGCGCAGCGCCTGCAGGCGCAGGGCGGCGCGGTCGGCACGCTGTGCGGCGTGGCGCATCAATCGTTCGTGCACGGCGTGCAGGCGCCGTGCCTGCGCGCGCAGATGCGCGGCGAGATCGCTGCGGTCCGGCACCAGCAGTTCCGCGGCCACCGAGGGCGTCGGTGCGCGCAGGTCGGCGGCGAAATCGGCGAGGGTGACGTCGACCTCATGGCCCACCGCCGAGACCACCGGCACCGGCGATGCGGCGATCGCGCGGGCCAGCTGTTCGTCGTTGAACGCCCACAGATCTTCCAGCGAACCGCCGCCGCGGGTGACCAGCAGCGCGTCGTAGCGGCCGCTGCGGCCGGCGGCCTGCAGCATGCGCACGATCTGCGCCGCGGCGGTGTCGCCCTGCACCGGGACGGGCAGGATGTCGACCTCGACCAGCGGGAACCGTCGACGCAGCACGCTCAGCACATCGCGCACGGCGGCGCCGCTGGGCGAGGTGAGCACGCCGAGCCGGCGGACGTGATCGGGCAGGGGACGCTTGCGGGCCTGGTCGAACAGGCCTTCCGCCTGCAGCTTCGCCTTCAGCTGCTCGAATGCCCGCCGCAGCGCGCCTTCGCCGGCCTCCTCCATGGTGTCGAGGATCAGCTGGTAGTCGCCGCGGGCCTCGTACAGGGTCAGGCGACCGCGCGCCAGCACCCGCAGGCCCTCGCGCGGCGCGAACTTCAGCCATTGGCTCTTGGGCTTGAACAGCGCGCAGCGGACCTGGGCGCGGTCATCCTTCAGCGTGAAATAAAGGTGGCCGGAGGCCGGGCGCGAGAGGTTGCCCAGTTCGCCTTCCACCCAGATCAGCGGGAAGGCGTCCTCCAGCAGGTTGCGGGCGAGGGCGTTCAGCTGGCTGGGGGTCAGCGCCTTGCGGTCGTTGGTGTCGGGCGGGTCGAACATGGGGACAGGATACGGGAGCCGGGCTGCTGCGTAGGAGGGCCTTCAGGCCCGAGCTTTCTGGTGGAGGATGAATCCGCTTGCTGGTGCTTCAGGCTTGAAGGTCTTCCCGTGAGAAGAGCTCGGGCCTGAAGGCCCTCCTACGCGGGGCGTACGGCGCGGGTAGAATGCGCCCATGTCCGCACAGCCCCTGCCTTGCCGCGACGACGCGGCGCCCGCGTTCGGTCCCGCCGCCCGCCGTTCCACCCGCCAGGTCCGCGTCGGCCAGGTCGCCGTTGGCGGCGATGCGCCGGTGGTGGTGCAGTCGATGACGAACACCGACACCGCCGACGTGGCCGCGACCACCCGACAGGTCGCCGAACTGTGGCGCGCCGGTTCGGAACTGGTGCGGGTGACGGTGAACAATCCCGAATCCGCCGCGGCGGTGCCGCGCATCGTCGAGAAGCTGGCGATGATGGGGATCGAGGTGCCGATCATCGGCGACTTCCACTACAACGGACACCAGCTGCTCGCCCACGAACCGGCCTGCGCCGAAGCGCTGGCGAAATACCGCATCAATCCCGGCAACGTCGGCTTCGGCAAGAAGCGCGACACCCAGTTCGCCCAGCTCATCGAATTCGCGATCCGCTACGGCAAGCCGGTGCGCATCGGCGCCAACTGGGGCTCGCTGGACCAGTCCCTGGCGGCGCAGTTGATGGACGAGAACGCGCGGCGCGCCGATCCGTGGGACGCCGGCCGCGTGCTGCGCGAAGCGCTGATCCGCTCCGCGCTGGATTCGGCCGAACGCGCGGTGGAGATCGGACTGGCGCGCGAGCGCATCATTCTCAGCGCCAAGGTCAGTGGCGTGCAGGAACTGGTCGCGGTCTATCGCGACATGGCCGCGCGTTCCGATTTCGCGCTGCACCTCGGCCTGACCGAGGCCGGCATCGGCAGCAAGGGCATCGTCGCCTCGGCGGCAGCGCTGGCGGTGCTGATGCAGGAAGGCATCGGCGACACCATCCGCATCTCGCTCACGCCGGACCCCGGCGCCTCGCGCACGCAGGAAGTCGTCGTCGCCCAGGAACTGCTGCAGACCATGGGCCTGCGCGCGTTCACGCCGATGGTTACCGCCTGCCCCGGGTGCGGACGGACCACTTCGGAGTTCTTCCAGGAACTGGCGAAGGTGGTGCAGGAACACGTGCGCGCGAAGATGCCGGAGTGGAAGATCACCCATCCCGGCGCGGAGAATCTGACGCTCGCGGTGATGGGCTGCGTGGTCAACGGTCCGGGCGAATCGCGCCACGCCAACATCGGCATTTCCCTGCCGGGCACCGGCGAAGCGCCGGCGGCGCCGGTGTTCATCGATGGCGAGAAGGCGATGACCCTGCGCGGCGACGGCATCGCCCAGGAGTTCCTCGGCATCATCGACGGATACGTCGCGCGCAAGTTCGGATCGGATGCGCACGCCGGCTGAGGCGTTCGCCACGCTGCGCGAGGACCTGCGTTTCGGCGCGGATTTCCTGCGCCGGCGCCTGCTGCGGCTGGCGCTGCTGTTCGTCGGCCTGTTGCTGCCGCTGTGGAGCTTCGCGGAACTCGCCGACGAAATCCACGAGGGCGAGCCGCTCGCGTTCGACGCGCCCATCCTGCATTTCGCCCGCGACCTCGCCGGCGAAGGCCTCGACCGGGTGTTCCTGTTCTTTTCCGCGGTCGGCTATCAATGGGGCGTGGTGCCGTTCGACATCGCCCTGATCGTGACGCTGGCCTGGCGCCGGCGCATGCGCGAAGGCGTGTTCGCGGGCGTCGCCATCGTGGGTTCGGCCTTGCTGAACCTGTCCACCAAGCAGTTCTTCGCCCGCGACCGCCCCAGCCTGTGGGAATCGATCGCCCCGGAGACGACCTACAGCTTCCCCAGCGGGCACGCGATGGGCTCGGCGACGCTGGCATGGGTGCTGCTGTTGCTCGCGTGGCGCACGCGCTGGCGGTGGCCGGTGGCCATCGCGATGGCCGCGTTCGCCGCGATGGTCGCGTTCTCGCGCGTGTATCTGGGCGTGCATTACCCCTCCGACATCCTCGCCGGATGGGCGGCGGCCTCGGCCTGGACCGTCTCGGTCTATCTGCTGGTGTTCCGCAACGGCGCGCGTCCCTGGCGCAGCGCCTGACGATCCGTGGCGCATCGATGGCCGTTCCGTGCGGCCGTCGGCGTTGTCTGCGATACCTGCGACGCCCCGGGCGTCGCCAACCTTGCCCGCAGAGTCTTCGATGCCACAGAACGTCACGGCCGGCGAACATGCCGACGCCCTCGATTTCCTCCGCGAACGCCTCTCCCGCGGCAACGAATGCCTGCTGGCCGGCAATGCGCGCGGGGCGATCGTCTATTACGACAGCGCGCTGCTGACCTTCCACCACACCCGGCACATCCAGCCGCTGTGGGAAACCTACCGCGCGCTGTGGACCAACAAGTCGATGGCGCACCAGCAGTTGCACGAGCCGGTGAAGGCGCAGGAAGCCGCGATGTTCGCCAACAGCCTGCCGTTGCCGGGCTGAGCGTCGGCGGCGTCCGCGTTCACCAGATCCGCGCGCGCTGCTCCGGCGGCAGGTAGAGCTTGTCGCCCGGCTTCACGTCGAAGGCCCGGTACCAGGCGTCGAGATTGCGCAGCGGTCCGTTGATGCGGTACTGCGCCGGTGGATGCGGGCCGGCCCGGAGTTTCCGGATCGTCGCCTCGTCGCGCGATTTGGACCGCCATACCTGCGCCCACGCCAGGAAGAAGCGCTGATCGCCGGTCAGGCCGTCGATCACCGGCGCGGGCTTGCCCTCGAGGCTCATCCGGTAGGCGGTGTAGGCCAGGGTCAATCCGCCGAGATCACCGATGTTTTCGCCCAGCGTCCGCTGACCGTCCACGCACTGCTCCGGCAGCGGGCAATCGCCGTCGTACTGCGCGACCAGCGCGCGGGTGCGCGCGTCGAAGCCGGCGCGATCCTCGTCTGTCCACCAGTCGCGCCGGACGCCGGCGTGATCGAACCCGGCGCCCGTGCCGTACAGCGCATGGGTGAGTTCGTGTCCCATCACCGCACCGATGGCGCCGTAGTTCACCGCCGGATCGGCGTTCGGGTCGAAGAACGGCGGTTGCAGAATCCCGGCCGGGAAGGTGATCGCGTTGAGCGGTGCGTCGTAATAGGCGCTCACCGCGTGCGGGGCGAGGGTCCACGCATCGCGATCCGTGCCCAGCCGCAAGCGACGGTTGGCGTTCTCGACGAAGGATCGACGCAGTGCGACGACGTTGGCCACCGGATCGTCGGCGACGATGGTCACGCCGGCATCGTCGTTCGAGCGCTCCGGTGCGCCGATCCTCACGACGAGCGATTCCAGTTTGCGCATCGCTTCGGCGCGGGTGGCATCGCGCATCCAGTCGAGATCCTGGACATGCCGGCGCAGCGCGCGGCGCAGGTGCTCAACCAACGGGTCGACGACGGCCCTGGCCTCGGGCTTGAAATGGCGCGCGACGTAGAGCCTGCCCACGGCGTCGTCCAGACCCTCGAGCAGGGAAATGCCACGGCTCCAGGCTTCCCGCTGCGTTTTCTGGCCGTACAGCACCGTGCCGGTGAATGCAAAGGCGGCATCGTCGATTTCGGTGCTGAGCAGCGGCGCGTGATTCCTGACCGCATGGAAGCTCAGATAGTCCCGCCACACCGGCAACGGCGTCCGTTTCACGAGGTCGAGGGCCGGGCCGATGGCGCTGCTCGCCGAAAGGCCGAAGGACGAGGGATCGTCCAGACCGCGCCCGGCGAAATAGGCGTTCCAGTCGTAGTCGGGAAACCGTTCGCGCAGTCCCTCCGGGCTGCACGGGTCGCAGGTCGGGCGGGTGTCGCCGTCTTCCGCGGACGCGAGGTGCGCGCGGGCGAGATCGATCTCCAGATAGAGCACCGCTTCCGCACGGGTTTCGACGTCGTCGGCCGGCACGCCGGCGAAACCGAGCATGCGAACGATGTGCCCATGGTAGGCGATGCGGACATCGACCGCCCGCGGGTCGTCGTCCAGATAGAGATCGCTGCCCGGCAGGCCCAGGCCGCCGATGTCGAGCTCGAGGACGCTGCGATGCGGATCCCCGAGGTCCGGATTCACGCTCGCCTTCACCGGCGCGCCGGTGCCGTCGATGCCGGCGCGGCCGAATGCGGCGGCGAGGGCGGAGCGCGAGTCGATGGCGGCGATGCGGGCGAGGATCGGGCGCAGCGGTGCGATGCCGGCCGCATCCCGCGCCGCGATGTCCATGTGGCTCAGATAGAGGTCGCGGATCCTCTGTTCATCGCTGCCCGGGGGCAGATCCTTGCGGGCCAGCAGTTCTTCGACGATCGCGCGGAGCTGCAGCTCGGTCGACGCGGCGAGCGCGCGGAACGCGCCATGCTCGGCTTCGTCGTCGCGCAGCCGATAGCGGTCGTGCCAGGCGCCGTTCGCATAGCGATCGAAGTCGTCGCCGGGCCGCGTCGTCGTATCCCGGTTGTCCAGCGCCACGCCGAACGTGCCGAGCCGCGGAATACCCTCGCGTTCACCTGCGTCGGCGGCCGGCGCGGCGAACGCCAGCGCGAAGGCGAGTCCCGCTGCGAACCGGCGGGTGCAGGAGAAGCTGCGTTGCATCTGACGACTCCAAGGGCATGGGGACGTGGATCGGCCGGTGCTCCGTGGGGCGTCGCGATGTGGCCGTGAAGGGCTTGCGTCAGCGCCGGCGCAGGGCCGCCTCGCGGCGACCCTGTCGCGTCGGCGCGACGCGTCGGTTCACCAGATGCGCACGCGCTGTTCCGGCGGCAGATAGAGCTTGTCGCCCGGCTTCACGTCGAAGGCCCGGTACCACTCGTCGAGATTGCGCAGCGGGCCGTTGATGCGGTACTGCGGCGGGGAGTGCGGATCGGTCTTGAGCTGGTTGACGGTCGCCTCTTCCCGGTACTTGGCTTTCCACACCTGTGCCCAGGCGAGGAAGAAACGCTGATCGCCGCTGAGGCCGTCGATCACCGGCGCGGGCTTGCCCTTGAGGCTCAGCTGATACGCGGTGTACGCCATCGACAGGCCGCCGAGATCGCCGATGTTTTCGCCCATGGTCAGCTGGCCGTTGACGCACAGGCCTTCGAGCGGGCAGTAGCTGGCGTACTGCGCGCCCAGCGATTTCGTGCGTGCGTCGAAGCGGGCGCGATCCTCGTCGGTCCACCAGTTGCGCTGCACGCCGGCGTAGTCCGATTTCGAGCCCTGATCGTCGAAGCCGTGGCCCATTTCATGGCCGATCACGCCGCCGATGGCGCCGTAGTTCACCGCCGGATCGGCGTTCACGTCGAAGAACGGCGGCTGCAGGATCGCGGCCGGGAACACGATCTCGTTGAACGAGGCGTTGTAGTACGCGTTCACCGTCTGCGGGGTCATGAACCATTCGTCGCGATCGGGCTTGCGGCCGAGGCGGGCGATCTGGTCGTCGCTGAAGTATTTGCGCAGCGACAGCACGTTGGCGATCAGATCGTCCGGGACGATGCGCACCGTGCCGTAATCGCGCCACTTCTTCGGATAGCCGATCTTCGGGTTGAAGGTTTCCAGCTTGCGGTAGGCTTCGGCCTTGGTGGCGTCGCCCATCCAGTCGAGGTCGCGGATGTTCTGGCGCAGCGCGGCGCGCAGGTTTTCGACCAGCACGTCCATCGACGCCTTCGCTTCGGGCTTGAAGTGGCGGGCGACGTACATCCGGCCGACCGCATCGCCCAGCCCGCCCATGCCGCCGACCAGCGCGACGCCGCGCTTCCACAGGTCCTTCTGCGCCTTCTGGCCCTGCAACACGACGCCGGTGAACGCGAACGCGCTCTGGTCGATCTCGGTGCTCAGCAGCGGTGCGTGATTGCGCACGGCGTGGAAGGTCAGATAGTCGCGCCAGACGTTCAGCGGCGTCTTCTTCGCGATCTCCAGGATCGGGCCGACCGCGCTGGGCGTGGCGATGTTGACGTCGCCGGGCGCGGCGATGCCCTGGGCCGCGAAATGCGCCGCCCAGTCGTAGCCCGGGAATTCCTGCTGCAGTTGCGCGAAGGTCCGCAGGTTGTAGGTCTTGTCGCGATCCCGCAGTTGGGCGCGATCCCAGTGCTGCTTCGCGATCTCGGTTTCCAGCGCCAGGATCGCGTCGGCCTTGGCCTTCGCGTCGGCCGCCGGGACCCCGGCGAAGCCGAGCATCTTCGCGATGTGTTCGAGATAGGCCGCGCGGATCTGCACGAAGCGCGCGTCCGGGTTGAGGTAGAAATCCTTGTCCGGCAGGCCGAGGCCGCCGACGCCGACGCCGATGATGTAGCGGTCCGGGTTCTTGCGGTCCAGGGTCACGCCGCCGCCGACCGGGGCGCTGGTGCCGTCGATGCCGGCGCGGCCGAAGGCGGCGGTGAGCGTGGCGAAGGAATCGACCGCGGCGATGCGGTCCAGCACCGGCTTCAGCGGCGCGATGCCGGCGGCGTCGCGCGCGGCGGTGTTCATGTAGCTGGCGTAGAAATCGCGGATCTTCTGTTCGTCGCTGCCCGCGGCCACGCCTTGGCGCGCCTGCAGTTCCTCGACGATCGCGCGGGTCTGCAGTTCGGCCTGGTCGCCGAGGCTGTTGAACGAGCCGTAGCGGGTTTCGTAGTCCTTGAGCTGGTAGTTGTCGAACCAGGTGCCGTTGGCGTAACGATTGAAATCGTCGCCGGGCTTCACCGACAGGTCGCGGTTCTCCAGGGCGATGCCGAAGCCGCCGAGCTGCGCCTTGGCGGCGTCGCCGGCGAAGGTCGCGGGCGCGGCGATGGCGAGCGCGAGGCCCAGGGTGAGGAGGGTCTTGTTCATTCGGACATCCAAGGCTGACGGGCAAACATGCAGCCTAGCCCACCCGGCGGCGATGGCATGTGCCGAAGGTGGGGCATCAACCTCCGGGCGACGGCGCCTGCGGGGTGGTGGCGTAGATCGCTTCACGCGCTTCCTGCAGCCTCTGGCGCAGGTAATCGTCGCGGCTCATGCCGTTCGGGTAGCTGGGCATCGCCAGCACTTCCGAGACGATGCGCGCTTCGGTGGCCTTGTATTCCTGGAACTGGGCGTCGCGCCGCTGCTGGGCGAGGAACGCGGCCTGGCGCTCGGCGGTCTGCTTGCGATAACGGTCGACAACTTCCTGGGCCTGGCGGACGCGTTCGCGATCGTCCTTCACCGCGGCATGGATGAGGCCGATGCGCAGCATCACCGCTTCATCCGCGGACAGTTCGCGGGCCTGTTCGCGCCGATCGATTTCGCGGCTGAGCGCCTGCGCGCGCTGGATCCGGGTGCGGTCGTCCATCCCCGGGGCGTCGCGCAGGAAGCTGCGGGCGTGGCGTTCGAAGGCGAGGCGGCTCTGGTAAGCGCGCGCCTCCGGGGTCGAGGCCATGGCGGGATCCGGCTGCACCTGCGGCGCCACCGCCGGGTCGGGGCGGGTGATGGCCTGCCTCACCGAGGCCTGGCGCAGATGCGCGGTCCCCCAGAGCGCGAACAGCAGCACGACGGCGACCACCAGGCCGACATGGACGAGACGGATTTTCATGATGGGAGAACGGGTTCCTTGCGACGGACGGCATCTCGATGAGCATCATGCCATCCCGGCGGGCGCGGGGCCCGCCGGGACGACGTGCGGAGCCATCGCCGGTCAGAGCAGCTGGTCGATGGTCCAGTACAGCAGGTTGAAGGGCTTCGCGCGGTCCGCGGCGTCGCTGGCCTCGGAGGCGTCCAGCACGTTGCCGGAACCGACCAGCACGCTGTCGATGAAGTTCCGCAGTTCCAGGCTCATGGTCTGGATGTCGCCGTTCTTGAAGTCGACCACGGTGGTGCAGTGGCTTTCGTTCAGCGCGCGGTATTGCGGGAAATAGCCGCCGAAATTGCCAAGCGTGTTGAGCTTCGCCGACAGGCGGGCGGTGTCGCTGCCCCACTTGGCGTGGATCATCGCTTCCCTGGTCGCCTGGTTCGGCGCGTTCTCGATCTCGGGGAAGAAGCGCTCGTACGAATACGACGAGTAGTTGAGATCCTGCCAGAAGTGGGTGTGGCCGAGGCGGTCGCCCGGATACTTGGCCGACAGCGCGTTGTACAGCGTGCCGAGCTGGTTCAGGTCGAGCTGCGGCAGCTGGCTGGCGAGGTAGGGCAGCGGGCCGTTCGGCTTGCTGAGGCCCCAGGCCTGGCGGATGTGCGTCTGCAGCGGCACCGAGGCCCAGCTCTGCGGATCGCCGCCCACCGGCGCGTCGAACACCGGGCCCGAATCGTTGATCAGATAGCCGCGGGTCGGCGCCAGGTCGCGACGCAGCGGGCCGTAGTTGGTGAGGCTGCCTGCGCCGCCGGCGCTGCAGCCGGTGGACAGCATCTGGGTCGGACGCGGCAGGTTGTCCTTGAGCCAGCTCACCACCGCGCGGGTGTTGCGGATGCCGTTGTGGTGCCAGACCAGCGGCGGCTTCACGCCGGCGGGGTCGTTGTAGACCGCGACCTTGTCGCCGCTGTAGATGTCGCCGGTGCAGTAGGGCACGTAGACGATGTTCCACTGCTGGGTCTTCACCGCATCGAAGGGGCTGACGCGGGTGATGAACGGACTGACCAGGCTCGCACCCGGGTTCAGCAGGCTCATGTAGTCGTCGGGGATGCCGTTCGGATTGCGCGCGCCGCGCACGCCGGTCTGGCCGGTGCAGCTGGCGTAATCCCAGCACGCGCCGCCGCCTTCCATGTAGATGATGGTGTTGCGGGTGTGCGGCACGCGATTGACGAAGAACTTGTACGGCGAACCGTTGCCGCAGACCGCGCCGGTTTCCGGCGACAGCTTGATCGTCTGCCAGCTGCTGTACGCGCCGGGACTGAAGCCGTCGGCATAACCGGAGGGGTTGGACAGCAGCGGATAGTTGCCGGTGCGCTGCGCAGCGGTGACCTTGTTGTCGGCTTTCGGCGGCGTCACCAGGTTGGCGAGCGTCTGCCAGAACGAGTAGTCGCCTTCTTCGGCCTGCGCGGGCACGGCCACCAGGCCCGTGACGAGTGCGGCGGCGAGCAGCGAGATGCGGATGCGGGGCTTGCGCTGGGTGGCTGATCGAATCGATACGGCCATGAATTTCACTCTCCTTGTTCGTGTTGGGACGGTTCCGGGAACGCGTCTCTGGATGCGGCGATGCCCCCCTGCATCGCCCGAGGCGATCCGGGCGGCCCCGGATCGACGCCCCGATGTACACCGGGCACGTGATGCGGTCAATCGCCGTCGATGGCATGTGCAGATGCCGCGGTTCGTGCTGCGACGCAGCATGCATGCATCGCGTGGCGTCCGTTCGTCGACATGACGCGAACTGCGCGCATGCCCAGGCGTCGCGAACGCGATCCACGCCGCACATCATTCGCCGGGTTTGGCGGCTTCCACCGGCGCGTGGGTCGCCGCGCGTCGCGCGAGCCGCGCTTCGCGATGCGCGATGTAGGCGTTCGCGGCGAAGATCACGCCGGCGCCGATCGCGGTCCAGCGGTCCAGCCGTTCCTGGAACAGCAGCCAGCCGGCCACGGCGACGATCGGCAACTGCATGAAGCTGATCGGCGTCAGCGCGGAGACGTCGCCCAGCTTCAGCGCGCGCGTCCACAGCATGTGCCCGCCGGTGCCGAGGAAGCCCGCGGCGATCACCCACACCCACGCGATCCCGCGCGGCCACTCCCACACCGTCAGTGCCGGCAGCAGCGACATCGGCACCCACAGCAGCGTGGTCAACAGCACGATGCGGTCGGCCGGTTCGACCTTCGACAACTGCTTGATCTGGATCGACACGATGCCGCTCAGCACCGCCGCGGCCAGCGCGACCAGCGTGCCGGCGCTGAACCCCGCGGTGCCGGGGCGCACGATGATCATCACGCCGACGAAGCCCAGCGCCACCGCGGCCCAGCGCCGCCCGCGCACCTGTTCGTGCAGGAACACGACCGCGGCGATGGTGACGAAGATCGGCGTGGAATAGGACAGCGCCACCGCCTGCGCCAGCGGCAGGTGGCCGATCGCCCAGAACCCGCACAGCATCGACACCACGCCGATCGCGCAGCGGAACACATAACGCGGCCACTGCGTGGTCTTCAGCAGGTCCGGGCCATGCCGCAGCAGCAGCGGCAACGCCGCGACCAGGCCGAAGAAATTGCGGAAGAACGCGATCTCGAAGGTGTGCAGCGTTTCGGAGGCCAGCCGGATCGCGACGGTCATCAGCCCGAACAGCATCGTGCTGCCGAGCATCAGCAGTGCCGCACGCAGGTGCTGGGCGCGGGGTGCGGTCATGTCGCGCCGTCGGATGAAGGGTCGAAGACCAGGCTCATGCAGGTGAGGCCGGCTTCGGCCTTGCCGAATTCGGAGATGTCGACGGCGATCGCGCGCAACCCGGCGCGGGCACAGAACGCTTCGACGCGCTCGCGCGTGCGCGGAAAGGCCGCGTTGACGAGGCGCGCGTCGCCGACCGGCAGCACGTTGGCGGCGAAGGGTTCATCCTCGGCGACTTCGATCTTCGAGAAGCCGTCGAACGTGTCGGCGTCGACCCATGCCGGATTGAGCAACAGCGTGTCCGCGTCCAGTGCGGTGCAGGCGGTCTTCAGATGCAGGCTGCCGTGGACCTGGACCGGCACCACGCGGTAGTCGTGCGGCCGCAGCAATGCCGCGAGCTGTTCGATGCCGGCAGCATCGGTGCGCGTGCTCAGGCCGACGTACAGCGTGCGCCCGATCCGCAGCACATCGCCGCCTTCGAGCGCGCCCGGCGCGACGATGGTGTCGCAGTGCCGGAAAGGCGCGAGCGTCGACGCGATGTGCGCGGGCTCCGGACGACGCGACATCGCGCCGGGTCGGGTGAGGATCGCCCGTTCGTCGAGGACGACGGCGGCATCCTCGACGAAGACGCTGTCGGGCAAGGCGTCGATGGCCTCGAGCACGATTACCCGCGCGCCGGCCGCGGCGAGCGCATCGCGGTACGCGGCATGCTGGCGTTCGAGTCTGTCGAACGCGATCGGCGCCCGTTCGAGATAGGTCAGTTCGCAGGACTGCGCGAGGCTGCGCGCGGGACGCCGGACGATGGCGATGCGTGTGTCCATCGCGGGCGCCGCGGTCACCACGTCGCGCCGACGATCCGTGGCTCCGGCTCGATCGGCACCCCGAAGCGGTCGCGCACGCGCGCCGCGATGTCGCGCGCCAGCGCCAGCAGTTCCGCACCGGTGGCGCGGCCGTGATTGACCAGCACCAGCGCATGCCGGTCGGAAACGCCGGCATCGCCGGAGCCGGTCGCGATGCGATGGCCTTTCCAGCCGCAGGCATCGATCAGCCACGCCGCGGACAGCTTGCGGGTGTCGTCGTTCGCGCCGCGGAACACCGGCAGCCGCGGATGCGCGGCGAGCAGCGCGTCGGCCTGCGCCGCCGGCACGATCGGATTCTTGAAGAAACTGCCGGCATTACCGACCACCGCGGGATCGGGCAGTTTGCTGCGGCGCAGATGGATCACCGCCTCCGCGACCTCGCGCGCGCCGGGCGTCGCGACGCCCATCGTCGCCAGCATCTCGCGGATGCCGGCGTAATCCAGCTTCAGCGCTTCCGGCGGCAACCGCTCCGCGCGCGGCAGCGCGAATTCCACCGCGGTGATCAGGTAACGGTCGAGATCGTGCTTGAACACGCTGTCGCGATAGGCGAAGGCGCAGGCCGCGGCATCGAAACGGTGGAAGACGCCGGTGGCGCGTTCGAAGGCTTCGATCGCATGGATGCGTTCGCCGACTTCGACCCCGTAGGCGCCGATGTTCTGGATCGGCGCGGCGCCGACCGTGCCGGGGATCAGCGCGAGATTCTCGAGGCCGGCGAAGCCCTGCGCCAGCGTCCACAGCACGAAGGCGTGCCATTCCACGCCGGCATCGGCGCGGACGATCGCCGCGTCGTGCGCGTCGACGCCATCCAGCACGCGCATGTCGCGGGCGGTCAGGGCGAGCACCCGCGGCGGGCCTTCGACGATCAGCAGATTGCTGCCGCCGCCGACGACCAGAGTCGCATCGTCATCGCCGGCGTCGGCGAACAGCGCGGGCAGGTCGGCGACGTCGTCGGTTTCGATCAGCAGTCCGGCGCGGGCATCGATGCCGAAGGTGTTGCGCAGCGGGGCGTGTTCGGTGCGGCGGATGCTCATGTCGACGGCGGCAGATGTCCGCGGCTGGGCGCTTCCTTGCGGCGGCGGATGGCGTCCACACATTCGTGGATCAGCCCGGGGCCGCGATAGATCAGGCCGGTGTAGCACTGCACCAGGCTCGCGCCCGCGGCCATCTTCTTCACCGCGTCGGCGCCGGTGAGGATGCCGCCGACGCCGATCAGCGGAATCTGCTCCGGCAGCCGCGTGCGCAGCATGCGCAGCACCGCGGTCGATTTCGCCATCAGCGGTTCGCCGGACAGGCCGCCGGCTTCCTTCGCCAGCGGATGCTGGTGCACCGCGATCCGCGACACCGTGGTGTTGGTGGCGATCACGCCGTCGACCTGCATCTCGCCGAGCACGCGCGCGGTGACGTCGATGTCCTCGTCGGCGAGGTCCGGCGCCACCTTCACCAGCATCGGCACGCGCCGGCCGTGACGCGTCCACAGCCGTTCCTGGGTTTCGCGCAGATGGCTGAGCAGCCGCCGGAGCTGCTGCTCTTCCTGCAGTTCGCGCAGGCCCGCGGTGTTCGGCGAGGAGATGTTGATGGTGACGTAGTCGGCCAGCGGGTAGACCTTTTCCAGGCAACGGATGTAGTCGACCGAGGCTTCCTCGTTCGGCGTGTCCTTGTTCTTGCCGATGTTGATCCCGAGCTTGCCGTCGCCCCTGCGCCGCGCCTTCTCGACGTTGCGCACCAGCGCGTCCACGCCTTCGTTGTTGAAGCCGAGGCGGTTGATGACGGCCCGGTTCTCCGGCAGCCGGAACATCCGCGGTTTCGGGTTGCCCGGCTGCGGTTTCGGCGTGACCGTGCCGATTTCGACGAAGCCGAAGCCGAGCGCGAACAGCGCATCGATGTGCGCGCCGTTCTTGTCCAGCCCGGCGGCCAGGCCGACCGGGTTGGGGAAGCTCAGGTTCATCACCTTGACCGGGAACGACGGCATGCCCCGCGTCAGCAGTGGACTCAGCCCGGTGCGATAGGCCGCTTCCAGCATCGACAGCCCGAGCCCGTGGGCGCGCTCGGCATCCATGTGGAACAGGAAGGGGCGGGCGAGTCCGTACATGGACGCGTGGGCCTCAGCCGAGCTGGCCGGAGAGGCCGAGCCAGGCGAGCAGCGCGGCGATGCCGCCGAAGAACATCACCGCGACCAGGATGCCGATGATGGTGACCACGACCGAGCCCCAGCCCAGCACCAGGCCGGCGATGGCGAGGCCGTCGCCGTCGATCGTGCCGGCGGCGCGGCGGATCTCGCTGCGCGCCATGTGTCCGGTGATGATCGCGCCGAGGCTGCCGAGGAACGGCAGCAGGGTCCAACCGAGGATGCCGGCCACCAGACTGATGACGGCGAGGGTGCTGGTCCTGTTGGTGTCGTTCATGGCGTCGTCTCCTGCATGCGTATGGGGCGTACTGCGGGCGCCGAGCAGGCGTGCCTGCCCGGCGTGGAGCGTCGTAACGTCAGAGATCGAACTTGATGCCCTGGGCCAGCGGCAGCGCGTCGGAGTAGTTGATCGTGTTGGTCTGGCGGCGCATGTAGGCCTTCCATGCGTCCGAACCGGACTCGCGGCCGCCGCCGGTTTCCTTCTCGCCGCCGAAGGCGCCGCCGATTTCCGCGCCGGAGGTGCCGATGTTGACGTTGGCGATGCCGCAGTCGCTGCCGGCCGCGCTCAGGAACGCTTCGGCGGTCTTGAGGTTGGTGGTGAAGATCGACGACGACAGGCCCTGCGGCACCGCGTTCTGCATGTCGATGGCTTCATCGATGGTGGCGTACTTCATGACGTACAGGATCGGCGCGAAGGTTTCGTGCTGCACGATCTCGGCATCGTTGGTCAGGCCGGTGACGATGGCCGGGCGCACGAAGTTGCCGGGACCGTCGATCGCGGTGCCGCCGGTCTCGATGGTGCCGCCGCTGGCCTTGGCTTTGGCGATGGCGTCGAGGAATGCGTCGACGGCGTCGCGGCTGTTCAGCGGGCCCATCAGGTTCTTCGGGTCGGTCGGGTCGCCGATCTTGGTTTCCACCTGCCTGTAGGCGGTGATGAGCTTGGCCAGCACGTCGGCGTAGATGCTTTCGTGCACGATCAGGCGGCGGGTGGTGGTGCAGCGCTGGCCGGCGGTGCCCACCGCGCCGAACACGATCGCCGGGATCGCCAGCTTCAGGTCGGCGGTCGGGTCGACGATGATCGCGTTGTTGCCGCCCAGTTCCAGCAGCGAGCGGCCCATGCGGCGTGCGACGCGCTCGCCGACCATGCGCCCGACCTTGGTCGAGCCGGTGAAGCTGATCAGCGGGATGCGCTTGTCGTCGACGAACTGCTGCGCGAGGTCGCTGCCGGCGTCGTTGAACAGGAAGAAGATGTCCGGGAAGCCACCGGCCTTCAGCGCGTCGTTGCAGATCTTCATCGACGCGATCGCCGAGAGCGGGGTCTTCGGCGACGGCTTCCAGATGGTGATGTCGCCGCAGATGGCGGCGATGAACGAGTTCCACGCCCACACCGCGACCGGGAAGTTGAAGGCCGAGATCACGCCGACCAGGCCGATCGGGTGCCACTGTTCGTACATGCGGTGGCCCGGGCGCTCGCTGTGCATGGTCAGGCCGTAGAGCTGGCGCGACAGACCGACCGCGAATTCGCCGATGTCGATCATTTCCTGCACTTCGCCGTCGCCTTCCGGCTTCGACTTGCCCATCTCCAGCGCGACCAGCGAGCCGAGCGCGTCCTTGTGGGTGCGCAGGGCGTCGGCGCAGAGGCGGATGGCCTCGCCGCGGCGCGGGGCCGGGGTGGTGCGCCAGATCCTGTAGGCGGCCTGGGCGCGCTCGACGATCAGGTCGTAATCGGCCTGCGACGACGCCTGCACCCGGCCCAGCACCTCGCCCGTGGTCGGGTTGACCGGCTCGATCACCCCGGCATCGGCGGTTCTGGACCACTCCCCATGGCCGAGATAGCTGCCGGATTCGCTGGCGCCGAGGCCGAGCGCGGTGAGGACGGGGTGGGTCATCGGGAAACTCCTGGGTGCTGACCGGCAGGCCCGCGACGGGCGGCCGGCGTCGTTCGAGAGGGGAAATGACGTGGAACTGGCGGCCCCGACACGATTCGAACGTGCGACCTGTCCCTTAGGAGGGGACCGCTCTATCCAGCTGAGCTACGGGGCCAAGACCGGGAATTATCGCAGGCTTGGCCGGCGCCCGGCACCCCCGGAAGCCATCCCCCGCCCCTCATCCGGCGCTTCGCGCCACCTTCTCCCCGCTGAGCGGAGAGAAGAAACAAGTGCGCAGCGCGCGATCCCGGGCGCTGTCGCTTTATCCCTCTCCCTGTGCATCGCGCGGGGAGAGGGTGGCCGAAGGCCGGGTGAGGGGCGCGCTTGCTCCGCCGCCAGGGGGGCAAACCGCCTGTGAAATCCGCGCCGCTCAATCCTCGCGCCGCTTGGTCAGGCCGGAGACGATGGCGACCAGCAGCAGACTGGCCAACCAGCCGAACAGCGTCTGCAACCAGACGACGAGGCGGGTCCAATGCCCCAGGCTCAGGGCGCCCCATTCGCGCCACCACGACGCCTGCGGGGTCGGGATCATCGGGCCCCAGTCCTTCTGCTGTTGCAGATCGACCAGCGGCAACAGCACGTCCAGCGAATAGGCGAGGGGGCTGAACCCGGTGTATTCCCCGCGCAGTGTTTTGCATAGGTACCAATTGCCGGCGCCGACGACCGTTCGCTGTTCCGACGGCTTGGCCAGTTCGGCCAGCGACGCCGGCGTGTCCGGCGCACAGACCTCATACGGCGGATGCAGGAACACCAGCGGATTGCTCGGTGCGAACACCTTTTCGTCCGACAGCGCCGCATACCAGTAGAACGCTGCGCAGCCCCACCAGACCCCCAGTATCCACACCATGAGCCGCATCGGGCGATAGCCGTAGCCGGTGAGGGCGCGGAATCCCTGATGGAAACCCCGCGTCACCCATCGATAGACGGTCCTGCGCAGCCAGCCCCAATGCGGCGGTGCGACGCCGATCAGATCCGCCTTGCGCAGGCGATCCTCTAGCGCGATCGCCACCTGCCGCGCATCCTCGGAGTGCCCCATCTCGCGGAGAACTTTCTGCAATTGCTTCCACGGCTGCGGGCGGAAATCTGCGCCCGAGCCGGACAGGCCGCTCATCGCGTCTTGCTGCCTGTCCAGCCAGGCCAATCGCTCGGTTGCATCGGTCGGCGCCCCGCCGCCGATGCTTTCGTAGGTGAAGCCGTCCAGGACCAGATTGCTGCCCCAGGCCTTAGCGTCGTCCACTAGCCGACCTGCCGAGGCTGCATTCAACCACACCTTGTTCGCAGGTTTAGGCAGATTCATGAAGAAAAATGTGCCGGCGACGTGCATGTTGCGAGCGAGCAGTGTCTCGCTGTTCTGGGCGTCGAGATGTGCTTCACTGCAGTCGAGATCGCCGCCTATTTGCATTCCGATTAGGCTAATAGTCCCTGTAGATTTGAAGTTATCTCTCAGAAATAGACTGCCTTTGACGATGGCGCGAACTGCGGAAAATGATTGGCCTTTGTCGTTATAAAATTCCGAATTCGTGCAGAAAAAATCACCGCCTATCTGTGCGCCAGGCATGCAAACTTCACCGATGCTTTTGAATCCATGCGTCAGAAAGACGTCGCCCTTGATCACGACTCCGTTGGCGAGAATCGAATCGCCCCCATTGCCATCGAATTCAGCGTTGCTGAAATCGACAGTTCCACGGATTTTCGCGCCGTTCAAATGCACGGTGCCGATGGCCTTGAATCTCTTGTGAAGAAAAAGGCTACCATCGACCACGATGTGGTCGAGATCGAGAGAGTCTCCACCGTTTCCGTTGAATTCTGCCTTGTCGCATGCCAAGTCGCGACCAATATTCGCGCCAGTCATGATCACAGCGCCCGTGGCCTTGAAGCCGTCGCGCAGGAAAACTCCGCCTCGTATGACAGCCGAATCGAGACGAAGCGCGCTGTCGCCGCTGCCGTCCATGTGGGAATTGTTACATTTTAGATTGTTGCCGATCTCCGCGCCGATGAAACGTACGGTGCCTGTGGCCTTGAAGTTTTCGCGCAGAAAAACGCTGCCCGTTATCACGGCTCTGTCGCCCCTGATGCTGGGCACGCTCGATCCCTGCAGGTACAGGCCCGGAATTTCGGCCTGGCGCAGAATCAATGGCTGTTCGAAGGTGCATGCACTGCAGTCGATCGCCGATATCGCAGTACTGTTTTCGAGATCGAGCGTTTCGGATATCCATGCACCTTGCAGTTTCACGCCACGCTCATGCACTGGCGCCTGTTCATCCCCGCCAAGCAGCAGAAAGCGCAAGAAGCCAGCGCGGACGATGTTTTCCTGAGCCGCTTTCTCCGGCCGCTCGTCGCTGATCTCCGCGACCTCACCCCGCGCCGTCGCCTCAAGCAACTTCCGCTCCGCCGGCAACAACGGCTCGAAATCACTCAACGACCTGCCATACGCCCGCGCAGGCATCTGCGCTTTCTTCCTTGGCTTGCGGCGCGTCGGTTTCGTAGGCGTTTGATCTCCGGTTTCGCTCATGTCCATCCCCTGTTCCCTTACCGTCGTGCGATCCCCGGGGTCACTGTAGCCGCCCACGGCAGGTGCGCGCAGCACCCCTGTCTGATCCGACAGGGTGCCGTCTCCACAACGACATCCATTCCGGGCATGATCGCCCCCGGACCCGCCCGATGCGGGCCATCACTTCCACACGGATACGGAGCGGGCCATGACGGCGACGACGGGGCATGGGGCGGGGCAGGGAACGGGACAGGGTGGCAGCGACGACGACAGGACGGTTCGGGACACGATCCAGGCGGTCCGCGACACCCGCCCCAACATCCTGATGATCCTGGTCGATCAGCTGTACTACCCGGAAAAGGGTTACGGCGACGCCGGGTTCGCGAACGACATCAAGACCATCCTCTCGTTCGTCGGCAGTCTCGAAGGCAACGAGTACGCGAAGCATTTCCCCGGGTTCTGCAAGCTGCGCGAATACGCGACGGTGTTCACCGACCACACCATCGCCGAATCGGCCTGCATTCCCAGCCGCGCCAGCATCATGACCGGCCAGTACGGGCCGCGCACCGGCGTGACCCAGACCGACGGTCTGTTCAAGAGCGGCGATGCCTCGAACTTCCCGTGGCTGCGCCACGACGGTGCGCCGACCGCGGGCGATTACTTCCGCGAACTGGGCTACACCACGCATTACTTCGGCAAATGGCACGTCAGCGAGCCGCCGGAGCACACCCTGCAGGCCTACGGCTTCGGCGACTGGGAACTGTCGTGGCCGGAGCCGCACGGCGCGTCGATCAACAACCTCGGCACGTTCCGCGATTACCAGTTCGCCGATCTGGCCTGCACCTTTCTGCACTGCCGCGGGCTGGGCGTGCCCTACAACCGCGCGCTGTCGCAGCAGGGCATGGACCGGCCGCAGGATCCGCGCCAGCCGCAGACCGCGCCGTTCTTCGCGGTGTGTTCGTTCACCAACCCGCACGACATCGCGACCTATCCCACGCTGCCGCGCGGGCTGCAGCCGAGCTGGCCGCAGCCGGACGGTGCGTCGCAGGTCGTGATCGCACCGCCGTCGCCGGTGGGGCCGGGCGGTTCGGTGCCGATTCCGCCGCAGGGCACGGTCAGCACAACGCCGACCGAGGGCACGTTCCGGGTGCCGATGAATCCCACCGGCCTGCCGCAGGACTGCGCCACCGCCTCGCCGACCCAGGACGAGAACCTGCTGACCAACAACAAGCCGCGCGCGCAGTTCGACGCCTCGTACAAGGTCGGACTGGGGCTGGCGTCGGCGACCGGTCTGGCGATCGCGCAGGGCATCGGCGGCGACCCGCAGACGGTGCTGCAGAACGCGGTGAGGGCGACCCTGGGCATCGCCATCCCGTTCCAGTTGCAGAACGATCCGAACGGCGCCGGCGTCGGCTTCCTGCAGTACTACGCGTACATGATCTCGATGGTCGACCGCCACATCCTGCGGGTGCTGCAGGCGCTGGAGGACAGCGGCCTGCGCGACGACACCATCGTGGTGTTCGCGTCCGATCACGGCGAATACGGCGCCGCGCACGGCATGCAGATCGAGAAATGGCACGGCGCCTACCAGGAAGCGGTGCACGTGCCGCTGCTGGTGTCGAGTTGTCGATTCAACGAACACCGCGATCATCCCCGTGCGGTGGACGCGCAGACCAGCCACATCGATATCCTGCCGACCCTGCTGAAGCTGGCGCACGCCACCGACGAACACATCGAGCGCGCGCGCCGCAATCTGTCGAAGACCCATCTCGCCGCGGCGCTGCCCGGCGCGAATCTCGTTCCGATCCTGAGGCACGGCGGCGGTCCGGTGATCGGGCCGGACGGCCGCGAACGCAAGGGCGTGCTGTTCGCCACCGACGACATGATCACCGAGCCGCTGCCGCGCGACGACGACCCGCACAACACCAAATCGTGGCAGCAGTTCGAGGTGTTCGCTGCCACGGTCGAACTGTTGCGCACGCCGCCGGCCGAAGACGGTGCGCATCCCTACGTGCCCGCGCTGTCGCCCGGCGCGGTGCCGCAGCCGGCGCACGTGCGCGCTCTGCGCTCCGGGCCGTGGAAGCTGGTGCGCTACTGCGACCCCTGGAGCGAACGGCCCGTGCCGGACGAATGGGAGTTGTACAACCTCGAACACGACCCGATCGAGCAGACCAATCTGCTGGTCTACAACGGCGCGTTCCCGACCGTGATCGCGGCGCTGCCGCAGCCGCACGTCGCCGCCGAGGTCGCGCGCATCGCCAACGAACTGCGGGCGGAACTGCAGCGGCAGGAACTGGCGTTGCTGTCGCCGTATCCGTCGGCGTATCCGACCGCGGGCGTCGGCGCCCACTGACGCCGGCGGTTTCGCCGGAATCGACCGGCAGCGCGGCCTTCAGACCTCGGCTTCTTCTCGAAGCTCGGCGGCCTGAAGGTCGTTTTGCCGGCGAGGCATGCCGCAGATCGCGATTGCGGACTATGCGGGTGCGTCGCGTTCCGGTTCGTGCGGCGCGGCGGGCCAGCCGTCGGGGACGCTGCGCAGATGGATGTCCTGTTGCGGATAGGGAATATCGATGCCCGCGTCGACCAATGCGGCATGCAGGCGGGTGACCAGCGCGCTGCGGACGAGAACCCATTCGTCGTAGTCGTGCGTCCATGCGCGTACCGAGAATTCCAGTGCGCTCCCGCCCATGCCGGAGAACAGCACCGCCGGCGCCGGTGCCGGCGCGACCCCGGGTGTGGCCACCGTGGCGGCCTGCAGCAGGGCCATGACCCTGGCGACATCGCTGCCGTAGGCCACGCCGACCGGGACCTCGAGGCGCCGCCGCCGATCCAGCAGGGTCCAGTTGGTCAGTTTTTCGGACAGCAGCATGCCGTTCGGCACCACCACGTCGGCGCCTTCGAAGGTGGTGACGGTGGTCGAGCGCATGCCGATCTGGCGCACCCGCCCGTTGGTGCCGCCGATGTCGATCACGTCGCCGGGCTGGATCGGGCGTTCGAACATCAGGATCAGGCCGGAGACGAAGTTCTTGACCACGTCCTGCAGGCCCAGGCCGATGCCGACGCCGAGGGCGCCGAAGACGAATGCGAGCTGGCCGACCTTGAATCCTGCGGCCGACAGTGCCAGCAGCAACCCCAGCATCAGCATCGCGTAGTAGCTCAGCGAGGCGATGCTGTTGTCGACGCCGCGCGGCAGCGACATCTTCGGCAGCACTTCGTGGCGGAGCAGGGAGCGCACGGTGCGCGCCGAGAGCAGGGCGATGGCGACCGCGATTACGAACACCAGCACGTTGCCGAGCGTGATCGACAGTTCGCCGAACGCGAACGGGTGCTGCAGCACGTCCTTCGCCAGCGCGTAGAGCGGCCGCCAGATCCTGAATCGCTGCAGGGCGAAGATCACCCAGCCCAGGGCCGCCGCCACCCCGAGGCCGCGGGCGATGCTGCGCGACAGGGCCTCGGAGGAATCGCCGATGATGCGGATGCCGGCCCTGCCGGCGAAGTGGAGGCAGGCGTGCACCAGGGCGGCGGCCACGTTGACGCTCGCGTGCAGCGCCAACGCCATGTACGCGCTGTCGATGATCCCGGAGGCCAGGGTTTCGGCGAGCGAAACGTTGCCGAACAGATTCGACGCCGCTGCCGTCGCCAGCAGTGCGACGCTGACGACGGCGATGCCGTGCAGCATCCTGTCGGTGGTCGTCGCCGGCGTCGTGCGGCGGTGCGTGCGTGCGCGGTGCAGCATCCACAGGATCAACGCCATGCTGCACAGGGCCAGGCCCAGCAGATAGCTGCGATAGATCAGCGCGTTCGCGGTGAACAGGAAGCCCAGGCGTTCGAGCAGATAGAACGCGGTCGCGATCATCGGCCACGCGCCGAAGCGTTCCCGGGTTCGGGGCGGCAGCATGCGCAGCACCGGAATCAGCGCCGCAAGCATCGCGATCTGATGGACCAGCAGCGGCGCGTTCGGCTCGAACGCCAGCACGCCCATCATCGCCAGCAGCACCCATGACGACAGTGGCCGGCGCAGGACCTGGCCATAGTCGGGGTGCGCGGCGGTCGGCAACCGGCCCCGGCGCGCCAGCAACGCCAGCCACAGCAGGACCGCCAGCAGCAGCCACTGCAGGATGTGCAGGGCGCGCTGGTTGCCGATATCGGCGCTGCCGTACTGCTTCAGGAATTCGAGTTCGATGCCGAGTCCGGTGCCGATCGCGCTCAGCGGCTGCGCATCCTCGCCGGCGTCGCGCCCGAGCGCCCAGAGCGGCGGCGCGTCCATGCGCACCAGGCGGCTGTCGATGTGATCGATCGCTGCGGAGACGCCTTTCTGGCCTGCCCGAATGGAAGCGTCCAGCCGGTTCGCCCGGCGCCCCAGTTCGATCTGCTTCAACAGCGGTACCGAGAGCGCCCGCTCGGCCTGGTTCAGCTGCGCGATCATGGCGTCGATCCGCCCGGACAGCGCGGCGGGCAGATTGCCTCTCGCGGCCTGCGCGCGGGTGGCGATCCAGTCGCCGCGACGACGCGCGATCTCGCCGGCGTCCTCGGTGTACTGCGTCGTCGCCGCCTTGAGATCCAGCTGCCAATAGGCGAATTGCCGGGCGTCGAACGCCCAGTGGCGTTCCAGGCTTTCCAGGCGCAGCACCGGCAAGCGCATCAGTTCATCGCGGCGGAACAGCTTCGCCTTCGCCGAGGCGGAACGTTCGATGGCCGCCAGCCGCGGTGTCAGCCGGACGATGGCGTCGCTGTCGCGGGCGCGCAGGATGACATCTTCCGCGAAGCGTTCGTCGTCGCTGATCCGGGATGCGATGTCGGCGACGGCGATCGGAGCCGGTGCTGCCTCGGCGTTGCCGTCGCTGTCCGCGATCGCCGCGGCATCGGTTTCGGCCGGTGGTGCGGCCTGCGCGGCCGTGTAACCCGCGCCGACGAGCGCGAACGCCAGCAGGAGTCGCAACAACGGAAAGAGCAGGGAATGCATCGGGCCTCCGGCAGCGTGGGCCCGTCCACGGATGCGCCGCTGTCGATGCGTGCGATGGTCGAGGCCGATACGAGTCTAGCAGGGCGCCGCGGCGTTCCCTTCGGCACCGGCGCCGCTGGGTCGGAACGGAAAAAAGACGGGGCCGCGAGGCCCCGTCTTCGATCGCGACGGATGCGGGTCCGCTTATTCCGGGCGCACGTCCACGCGGACGCGGATGCGGTCGCCGGGGTGGTAGGCGGTGCGGGTGACGTATTGCCGGCCGGCGTATTCGTAGGTCACGTCGTAGGCGCTGACTTCGTTGCTGCCCGACGCGGGATACCGCGTGTCGTAGCCGTCGCGGACCGGATCGCAGACGGTGACGCGGGTGCGGCGCGCCTGCTGCGCCTTGTTGCGCTGTGCGGTTTCGTAGACTTCGCGGCCGGCCATGCCGCCGACCATCGAACCCACCGCGGCGGTGGCGTAGCGGGCGGAGCCGCCGCCGACCTTGCTGCCGAGCGCGGCACCGACGAGGCCGCCGATCACCGTGGCGACATTGCGGCCGGTGTTCGTGCCATAGCCGTCGCCGCCGTCGTAACGGCGATCGTCGTAGCGCCGGTCCTCGTAACGATTGTCGTAACGGTCGTCATAGCGATCGTCGTAGCGGCGGTCGGAATAACGGTCGTCGTAACCGCCGTCGCGGTTGTCGGTGTAATAGCCGTCTTCGCTGTAGCAGTTGTTGCCGTTCGACGAGACGCGGGTCGGGCCATAGCCCGACTGCAGCACCGGGTCGACGCGCAGCACGCGGGCGTAGTCGTAGTAGGGGGCTTCGGACTGCGCGTACTGGCCTTGTACGGCAGCGGGATGACCGGCGGTCTGTGCGGAGGCGACGCCGCTGGCGGCCATGGGAACGATGAGGGCGGCGGCGAGGAGCGAGGCGGCGATGCGAGGCATGGTGGACTCCGGACGCCGGAATGGCGCGACCGGCACGCTAGGGCCGGGCGGGTAACGGCCGGCTGAATTTTCCGCGCCGGAAGGCTGCGGGTCCGGCCCTGTTTAGCTGGCCCTCATCCCGTCTGCGACGGTCGTCGGAATCCGGTCTTCCGGCGAGGTGCATGCTGCCAGCATAGGGGGCGACACTCGGGACGACGATCGGGGGCGGTGCCCGGGAAAAAGGCGGTTCGGAAAACTCCGACACCACGATGCGTCGTCGCCCGATGTTCGGGTGATGACCGGCACGCGACCCTGCATGTTCTTCGATCGCTGGAGCGTGCCATGTTCGATCTGCGTTTCGCGCTGGCCCTGCTGGCGGGCACGATGGCCTGCCTGTGGCTGCCGGAGCCGCCCGGCGTCGTGCTGTTGTCCTGCATGGCGACGGCGGCGCTGCTGATCGCGACCGCACTGCCGCCACTGTCGCGAGGAAAGTCGCGCTGGCTGGCGGTGTTCGCGCTGGGATTCGCGCTGGCGGGCGCGCACGCCGTGCCGGTGCTGCATCGACAATTGCCGCCGCCGATGGAGCATCGCCAGGTCGCGCTGACCGGTACCGTCGTCGAACTGCCCCAGCACGAAGCCCGGCGCACGCGGTTCGTGCTGCGCATCGACGACACGCCCACCGTGCCGCACGCCCTGCGCGGCCGGCGCGTGCGCCTGGCGTGGTACGACGATTTCGATGCGCCGACGCCGCCGGTCGACGCCCCTCGGCTGCGGGTGGCCGCCGGCAGCCGCTGGACGCTGTCGGCGAAGCTGCGCGCGCCGCGTGGCCTGCGCAATCCGGGCGGCGTCGACGGCGAGAAATACGCGCTGGTCGAACGCATCGTCGCCACCGGCTACGTGCGCGACCCCGCATCCGCACGGGAAACGGCGCGTCCGCGCGGTCTGCATGCGTGGCGCGAGGCGATGTCGCGGCGGATCGCGAAGGCGGTGCGCACGGACGGCGCGCGGTTCGTGCGCGCGCTCGCCCTCGGCGACACCCGCGGGCTGAGCGACGACGACTGGTCGCGACTGCGCGCGACCGGGTTGACCCATCTGATCGCGATCTCCGGTTTCCATGTCGGCCTCGTTGCCGGTTTTTTCGCGCTCGCGGTGCGCGCGCTGTGGTGGCTGCTGCCGGCGCTGGGACGGCGGATGCCGCGGCCGCAGGCGGCGATCCTCGCGGCGCTGTGCGGCGCGGCGCTCTATGCCGCGCTCGCGGGGTTCGCGCTGCCGACGGTGCGCACGGTGCTGATGATCGCGGTGGTGGCGGCGGCGCGACTGTCGCGTCGCGGCTGGCGGCCGGTGGATGCGCTGTCGCTGGCGTCGATCGCGGTGTTGCTGTGCGACCCGCTGTCGACGTTGACCGCCGGTTTCTGGCTGAGTTTCGGCGGCGTGGCGTGGCTGCTCTGGTGCCTGCCGCGCGGCAGCGGGCATCCGGTACGCGATTTCCTCTCGGCGCAGGCGGTGGCGACCATCGGCCTGCTGCCGCTGGGAGCGGTGCTGTTCGGACAGGCATCGCTGGCCGGACCGTTCACCAATCTGATCGCGATTCCCTGGTGGAGCCTGGTGGTGGTGCCGCTGTCGCTGCTGGGCACGGCGCTGGAAACGCTGCACGCCGGCTGGGGCGCGCCGCTGTGGCGCTTGGCCGCCGCGCTGTTCGATCCGAGCTGGCGGCTGTTCGCGTGGATCGGCGACAGCGCGCTGGCGCTGTGGTGGTTGCCGGAACCGGGCTGGTACGCCCTGCCGCTGGCGCTGCTGGCCGCGTTCTGCTGGCTGCTGCCCCGCGGTGCGCCCGGCAAGCCGCTGGCGTTGCTGCTGTGGCTGCCGCTGTTGTGGCCGGATCGGAATCTTCCGCGCCATGGCGAGGCGGAACTGGTGATGTTCGATGTCGGCCAGGGGCTGTCGGTGCTGGTGCGGACAAGACACCATCGCCTGCTGTTCGACATGGGCCCGGCGGTGCCCGAGGGCTTCGATGCCGGCGAGCGTGCGGTGGTGCCGGCGCTGCGGGCGCTGGGCGTGCGTGCGCTCGATGCGGCGGTGATCAGCCATGGCGACAACGACCATGCCGGCGGTTTCGCCGCGGTCGCCGCGGTCTTCCCGATCGCCCGGCGATACGCGCCGGAAGGCGGCGGGCTGGACACGAAGATCCCGGCGCTGAGACATCCCGGCCTGCGCCACTGCCGCGCCGATGCCGCGTGGACCTGGGACGGGGTGCGTTTCCGCTTCCTGCATCCGCCGCCGCATTTCCCGTATCTGCGCAACGAATCCAGCTGCGTGCTGCGGGTGGAGACCGCGCACGGCGCGTTCCTGCTGACCGGCGACATCGGCGAGGTCGTCGAACGCGATCTGCTGCGGCGCGACCCGGCCGCGGTACGGGCCGAGGTGGCGCTGGTCGCGCATCACGGCAGCGACGGCTCTTCCGATCCGGCCTTCGTCGCCGCCACCGGGGCGCGGTTCGCGCCGGTCTCCGCCGGCTACGGCAACCGTTTCCGGCACCCGAAGCCGGCGGTGGTCGACCTCTGGCGTCATCACGGCGCGCGGACGCCGCTGACGGCCGAAGCCGGCGCGCTGCGGTTCCGGCTCGGGCCGGACGGTGTCGCGTTCGAGACCGAGCGCGGGCGCCATCGCCGGCTGTGGGATGCGGCCGGCAGGCAGGCCCGGGCGCGTCGGCTATCCTATGGCGACGACGACGGCACATCCCCGTGCCGCGGCGACGCCGGACGAGACACCCGATGACATGCTGGGCGATCGGCGTCGTCCATGTCCCTGAATGAACAAGGCCCTGGGCCGGAGGATACGACGTGCTGGAACTGGTCAAGGCGGGCGGATGGCCGATGATTCCCCTGCTGCTGCTGACGGTGGTCGCGCTGGGCATCATCCTCGAACGGTTCTGGACCCTCCGCCGCAAGACCGTGCTGCCGCCGGGGCTGGGCGACGAAGTGCGCGCCTGGGCGGCGCGCGGCAACCTCGACCCCTCCCACATCGATTCGCTCCGCCGCACCTCGCCGCTGGGCGCGCTGCTGGCGGCCGCGCTGGACGTGCGCCAGCGTCCCCGCGACCAGATCCGCGAACGCATCGAGGACGTGGGTCGCCATCTGGTCCACCGGATGGAGAAATTCCTCAACACCCTCGGCACGATCGCCGCCGCCGGCCCGCTGCTGGGCCTGTTCGGCACCGTGGTCGGCATGATCCAGATGTTCCTGGGCATCCTCGACAGCGGCATCGGCGACGTCAACGAGCTCGCCGGCGGCATCGGCAAGGCTCTGATCTGCACCGCCACCGGCATGATCGTCGCGATCCCGGCGCTGATGTTCCACCGCTATTTCCGCGGCCGCATCGCCGGCTACATCGTCGACATGGAGCACGAGGCGATCCAGTTGCTCGATACCCTGGACATGCCGCGCAACGCCTCGGCACCGATGTCCGCCGGCGCGCGCGGGATCACGCCGCCGGTGTCGGGAACCTGACCGCCATGCGCATCCGCGATTTCCGCGCCGACGACGAGCCCGAGATCAACCTCGTGCCGCTGATCGACGTGATCCTCGTGCTGATCATCTTCTTCGTGGTCACCACCACCTTCGACGCGCGTTCGGTGCTGAAACTGCAGCTGCCGCAGGCCAACGGCGAGCCCAGCGAGGCGGCGTCGAAGGCGCTCAGCGTGCTGGTGAACGCCGAGGGCCGCTATTTCGTGCAGGACCGCGAGGCGCTGCGCACCGACGTGGAATCGCTCAAGCGCACGATCGTCGAAGTCGCCGGCGAAGACCGCAAGCGTCCGGTACTGCTGCGCGCCGACGCGCGCACGCCGCACCAGTCGGTGGTGACCGCGCTCGATGCGCTCGGCCAGCTCGGCTTCCGCCAGATCAGCATCGCGACCGCGCCGGAACAGCGCGCCGATGCATCGGCCACGCCGAAGCCGGCCCCGCCCGGAGCGCGCAAGTGAGCCAGCCCGACCGCGCCCCGGCGTGGCCGATCTACCGCCGGCTGCTCGGGTTCGCCCGACCCTACCGGCCGCTGCTGGTGCTCGCGCTGGCCGGCATGCTGATCGAGGCCGCGGCCGGCTCCGCGTTCATGAAACTCATGGAGCCGGTGGTCAACGAGACCTTCATCAGCCGCAACACCACGCTCAGCCTGATCCTGCCGCTGACCATCGTCGGCCTGTTCGTGGTCCGCGGCATCGCCGGCTACGTCACCGACGTGTGCATGGGCCGCTCCGCGCGCAGCATCGCCCGCGACCTGCGCGTGCGCGTGCTCGGCAAATACCTGCGCCTGCCCGGCCTGCGCTTCGACAGCGAACCGGTGCCGGCGATGCTGATGCGCCTGGGCTCGGACAGCGATCAGGTCGCGAACGCCGCGGTCGACGCCGCCAAGGTCATGCTGCAGCAGTCGTTCCAGATCATCGGCGCGCTGGCGGTGATGCTGTGGACCAGTTGGCAGGTCACCATCGCGATCCTGGTGATGGCGCCGCCGCTGGCGTTCCTGATGAACAAGGTCGCCCGGCGCTATCGACGTTTCAGCCATCGGGTGCAGGAAAGCGGCGGGCGCCTGCTGCAGGCCGCGGACCAGACCCTGAACAACCAGCAGGAAGTGAAGATCTACGGTGCGCAGGCCGCGGAACTGGGGCGCTACGGTGCGCTCGCCGACGAGAACCTGCGGCTCGCCATGAAGGTCGAATCCACCCGCAGCATTTCGTCGGCGGTGGTGCAGCTGATGGGCGCGATCGGTCTCGCGCTGCTGCTGTTCTTCGCCGGCCGCGAGGCCGTGGCCGGGCGGCTCAGCGCCGGCGGTTTCGTCACCCTGATGATGTCGATGATGGCGATGATCCCGGCGCTGAAGCAGCTCACCAACGTGCAGAACATGCTGCAGAAGGGCATCGCCTCGGCGGAGCGCCTGTTCGGCGTGCTCGACGCCGAGGAAGAGCGCGACCAGGGCACGCACACCCTGGCGCGCGCGCGGGGCGCGCTGGAATTCCGTGCCGTCGGCGCGCGTTATCCGGGGCAGACGCAGCCGGCCCTGATCGACATTTCCTTCGTCGCGAAGCCGGGCACGGTGACCGCGATCGTCGGCCGTTCCGGCAGCGGCAAGTCCACCCTGATCAAGCTGATCCCGCGCTTCTACGAACCCGAATCCGGCGACATCCTGCTCGATGGCGAGCCGATCGCCGATTACCGTCTGGCCGACCTGCGCCGGCAGATCGCCCTGGTCGGGCAGCAGGTGATGCTGTTCGACGGCAGCGTCGCCGCCAACGTGGCCTACGGCGAGCTCGCGACCGCGGGCGAAGACGGCGTGCGCCGCGCGCTGGATGCCGCGAACGCCAGCGAATTCGTCGACAAGCTGACCGAGGGCGCGGACACCGGCATCGGCAGCAAGGGCGGCCGGCTGTCCGGCGGGCAGCGGCAGCGGCTCGCCATCGCCCGCGCGATCCTCAAGGATGCGCCGATCCTGATCCTCGACGAGGCCACCGCCGCGCTCGATACCGAATCCGAACGGCTGGTGCAGGATGCGCTCAACCGGCTGATGCCGGACCGCACCACGCTGGTCATCGCGCACCGGTTGTCGACGATCGAACACGCCGACCAGGTGCTGGTGCTCGATCAGGGCCGGCTGGTGGAGCGGGGCACCCACGCCGAACTGCTGGCGCACGGCGGGCTGTACGCGCATCTGCATCGCATGCAGTTCCGCGAGGCCGACGGCGCATCGGGCGGCGCAGACGCGCCGGCATGAGCGGCGCGCACCGGCAACCTCCGGCCTACTGGTTCGACGGCAGTGCGCCGCCATGGCCCGCGCGCGCGCTGTCGGGCGTCTACGCCGGTGCGGTCGCCGCGCGTGCCGCGCTGTATCGCAAGGGCCTGCTGCGCAGCCGTCATCCCGGCCGGCCGGTGCTGGTGGTCGGCAATCTCATCGCCGGCGGCAGCGGCAAGACGCCGCTGACCATCGCGCTGGTCGAGCGCCTGCGTGCCGAAGGCCTGCAGCCGGGCGTCGCCAGCCGCGGCTACGGCCGTGCCCAGGCGGGCGTCGCGCGCTGGGTCGATGCCGCGACCGATCCCGCGCTCGGCGGCGACGAACCGGTGCTGATCGCGCGCCGCACCGGCGTACCGGTGCGCGTGGACGCCAATCGCGTCGCGGCGGCGACGGCGCTGGTCGAGGCGGGCTGCGACATCGTCGTCTGCGACGACGGCCTGCAGCATTACCGGCTTGCGCGCGACCTGGAGATCGAAGTGATCGATGGGCGCCGGCGGTACGGCAACCGCAATCCACTGCCGGCCGGACCGATGCGCGAACCGCCCGAGCGCGGCGAACGCTGCGATTTCCGGGTGGTGAACCTCGGCGCCGACGTGGCCGCCGGCGAGGGCGCGCACGATGCCGGGCACGATGTTCCCGGGCACCCACAGGACGGCGCCGGTTTCGGCGAATGGCCGATGCGGTTGTCGTCGCGGGACGCCATGGCCCTGCGCGGATCGCGCAACGTGCCGCTGTCCGCCTTCGCGGGCCAGCGCGTGCATGCGGTCGCCGGCATCGGCGACCCCGAGCGGTTTTTCGCGATGCTGCGCGGTCTCGGCATGGCGGTGGTGCCGCACGCTTTTCCCGATCACCACCGCTACACCGCCGCGGATCTGTCCTTCGGCAGCGAACTGCCGGTGCTGATGACCGAAAAGGACGCGGTGAAATGCGCCGCGCTCGCCGCCGACGGCCTGTACAGCGTGCCGATCCGCGCGCAACTGCCGGAAGCCTTCTGGGTGGCCCTGCTGGATCGCCTGCACGAAACGACGAAAGGACCCCGCGGATGACGAGCACGAATACGCCGATGACCGGAACGCGATGGTTCCGGGCGCTGCTCGCGCTGCTCTCCGCCGGCTGGCTGGTGCCGATGTGGATGGGCGTGCGCACGCTGCTGGATTTCGTCGAGCTGGAACTGTGGCCGCTGTTGCTGCAGCAGCCGGAACTCAATTCCTTCCCGTTCATTCCGTTCGCCGGCGATTGCTTCGCCGTCGCGTTCCTGTGGCTGGCCGCGGTCGTCTTCGGCTGGAGCTGGGCCGGCGTGGGCGCGCTGCAGAAGAGATGACGCCATGAGCATCGATTTCGTCGTCGCCATTCCCGCCCGCTACGCCGCCTCGCGGTTGCCGGGCAAGCCGCTGCGCCTGCTGGGCGGCGAGCCGCTGGTGCTGCACGTCGCGCGCCGGGCGCTGGCCGCGGGCGCGCGCGAGGTCTGGGTCGCCACCGACGACGCCCGCATCGCCGATGCGCTCGCCGGCAGCGGCGTGCGCATCGCGATGACCTCTCCCGACCACGCCTCCGGCACCGACCGTCTGGCCGAATGCGCGACCCGGGCCGGCTGGCCCGACGACACCGTGGTCGTGAACCTGCAGGGCGACGAGCCGTTCGCGCCGGCGGCGGGGATCCGCGCCGTCGCCGACACCCTCGTCGCTTCCGGCGCGCCCATGAGCACGCTGGCGACGCCGATCGAGACGGCCGAAGCGCTGTTCGACCCGAACACCGTCAAGCTGGTGCGCGCCGGCAACGGCGATGCCCTGTATTTCAGCCGCGCGCCGCTGCCGTGGGCGCGCGACGCCTTCGCCCTCGACCGCACGACCCTGCCGGCGGGCGGGCCCTGGCTGCGGCATATCGGCATCTACGGCTATCGCGCCGGATTCCTGACCGAATTCGCCGCGCTGCCGCCGTCGCCGCTGGAACGGATCGAATCGCTGGAACAGTTGCGGGCGCTGGAAGCCGGCCGCCGGATCGCGGTGGCGCTGACCCCGGCCGCGTTCCCGCCGGGCATCGACACCCCGGACGATCTGGCGCGCGCCGAGCGTTTCCTCGCGGCCGGCGGGGCCTGACCATGCGCCTGCTGATGGTCTGTCTCGGCAACATCTGCCGCTCGCCCCTGGCCGAGGGCGCGCTGCGCACGCAACTGGCGCAGCGGCGTCTGGACTGGGTGGAGGTCGATTCCGCCGGCACCGGCGGCTGGCACGCCGGCGAACCGCCGGATCGCCGCAGCATCGCGATCGCGGCCGAGGCCGGCGTCGATATCCGCGCCCAGCGCGCGCGCAAACTGCGCCCGGGCGACTTCGCGCACTTCGACTGGCTGCTCTGCGCCGACCGCAGCGTGCTGCGCGACGTGCGCGCGATGGCGCCGACCGGCGCATCGGCGCAGGCCGCGCTGCTGCTGGAGTGGGCCGGGCAGGGCGACGGTGCCGAGATTCCCGACCCCTACACCGGCGATGCCGAGGATTTCCGCCGGGTCTGGGCGATGGTCGATGCCGCCGCGGTCGCGATCGCGGAACGACTGGTGCGCCCCCGTTGATCGCCGACCGCCCCTCCGAGGGATGGCAGGTTGACGCTCGCGCCCTGACTGAGGATGCTGACCCACCCATGGATACGAAGCCCGCCCCCGAATTTCCCGCCACCCTCGAGTGGCTGAATCTCGCCAAGCCGCTGCGGATGACGCAATTGCGCGGCAAGATCACCGCGCTCGCGTTCGTCAACGCGGGTTCGGCCTGGTGCCAGCAGCGCCTCGCGGATCTCGCGACCCTGCGCAAGCGCCACGCCGAATCCCTGCACGTGGTCGCGATCCATGTCCCGCGCTTCGATCATGAACGCGACCCGCGCCGCGCGCTGAAGCGCCTGCATCGTCTGCCCCTGGATTTTCCGATCGCCCACGATGCCGACTGGGTGATGTGGCAGCACTACGGCGTCGACGCCTGGCCCACGGTGGTGCTGCTCGACGGCGAGGGCCGGATCCGCGACCGCATCGTCGGCGACACGCCCGTACGCGATCTCGATGCCCAGATCTCGAAGTTGCGCGCGGAAGCCGTGCCGCAGTCCGCGAATCCGGATCCCATCGAATTGCGGCGCAATCACGAGCCCGATCTGCCGCTGCGTTTCCCGATGGGCATCGTCGCCAACGCCCAGTACGTCTACGTCGTCGATTCCGGCCACCATCGCGTGCTGGAATGCACGCCGACCGGTCGCATCCACCGCCAGTTCGGCAGCGGCGGCCCGGGCTTCATCGATGGCCCCATGGAACTCGCCGCGTTCCAGAACCCGCAGGGCGTGTGCCTGCAGCGCGACGCCCTGTACGTCGCCGACACCGGCAACCATGCGGTCCGCCGGATCAAACTCAGCACCGGCGATGTCGATACCCTCGTCGGCGCCGGTCGCCATGGCGCCCCGGTCGAGGGCGTGGTCCACGATCCGCGTTCGGTCGCGCTGGACCAGCCGCGCGCGGTGGCGGTCTCGCCCTCGAATCTCGTCTGCATCGCCACCGCCGGCGACAATCGCATCTGGGCCTACGATCTCGGCGAGCGTTCGCTCCGGCTGCTGGCCGGTTCGGGCGCGATGGACATGATCGATGGCGAAGGTCCGGCCGCCGCGTTCGTGGGCCCGAGCGCCCTGTCCGTCGTGCAGCAGATCCTCTACGTCTGCGACGAGGCCGGTTCGGCGATCCGCAGCGTCCACCTGCGCACGCGCCAGGTGACTACCCTGGTCGGCCAGGGTGCCTGGCGTTTCGGCAACGTCGAAGGGTCGCGCACCGATGCCCTGCTGCAGCAGCCGCAGGCGATCGCCCTCGACGGCACCGCGCCGGTGCTGTGGATCGCCGACAGCGGCAACGACCAGTTGCGCACCCTGCGCCTCGGCGGCGGCGAAGTGAGCACGATCAGCCTGCCGCAGCGCCTGCACGGGCCCGCCGGCCTGGCGGTGCTCAACGGCGTGGTCTGGATCGCCGATACCGACGCCCACGCGGTGCTGCGTTTCGATACCGGCGATGGCAGCCTGCGCCAGATCCCCATCGGTGAATGACGGCGAATGACCCCGAAGGACGTTGCCCCGCCGGCCGGCGACGCGTTCGACGGCCGTGCCTACGCCCGTGAGCTGACCACCGCGCCGGGCGTGTACCGGATGTACGCCGCCGACGGCAGCCTGCTGTACGTGGGCAAGGCCGCGGCGCTGAAGAAACGCGTGGCCAGCTATTTCACCAAGGCGCTGCCGACGCGCACCGCGTCCATGGTGTCGCAGATCGCGCGCATGGACGTGACCGTCACCCGCACGCCCGCGGAAGCGCTGCTGCTGGAAAACCAGCTGATCAAGTCGCTGCATCCGCGCTACAACGTGCTGCTGCGCGACGACAAGAGTTACCCGTATGTCGTGCTCACACGCGAATCGTGGCCGCGGATCGCGTTCCATCGCGGCGCGCGTTCGCTGCCGGGGCGCTATTTCGGCCCGTATCCCAGCGTGCTGGCGGTGCGCGAGACGCTGAACCTGATGCACAAGATCTTCCGCCTGCGCAGTTGCGAGGACAGCGTGTTCCGCAATCGCTCGCGGCCCTGCCTGCAGTATCAGATCGGCCGCTGCAGCGCGCCCTGCGTGGGCTTGGTGCAGGCGCGCGATTACGCCGATGCGGTGCGCCAGGCGACCATGTTCCTCGACGGCCGCAGCGACGATCTCACCGCCGAACTGGGCGCGGCGATGGAAGAGGCCAGCGCACGCCTCGATTTCGAGGAAGCCGCGCGGCTGCGCGATCTCGTCGCCTCGATCCGAAAACTGCAATCGCGGCAATACGTCGACGGCAGCGCCGCCGATCTCGACGTGCTGGCGGTAGCCATGCAGGGCGCGCAGGCCTGCGTGATGCTGCTGATGTTCCGCGACGGCCGCAATCTCGGTACCCGCAGCTTCTTCCCGAAGACCAACGGCGAGGACAGCGCCGGCGAAGTGCTGGGCGCGTTCGTGTCGCAGTACTACGCCGAACAGACGCCGCCGCGCGAGATCGTGCTGGATCGCGAGATCGACGATCATGCATTGATCGAGGAAGCGCTGTCCATCGCCGCCGGCCGCAAGGTCCAGCTCAAGGCCAGCGTCCGCGGCGAACGCGCCGGCTATCTCGACCTGGTCCGCCGCAACGCCGAGATGGCGCTGGCGACCGAAGTGGGCAGCAACGCCGCGCAGCGCGCGCGCGCCGAGGGCCTGCGCGATCTGCTCGGGCTGGGCGAGGTGCCGCAGCGGATCGAATGCTTCGACATCAGCCACACCATGGGCGAGGCCACCGTGGCCTCGTGCGTGGTGTTCGACGCCGAGGGGCCGGTGCGCGGGCAGTACCGGCGCTACAACATCGAGGGCATCGAGCCCGGCGACGACTACGCGGCGATGCGCCAGGCGCTGGAGCGCCGGTTCAGGAAGGCGGTGGAGGCCGCCGGAACCGCGGCGACCCCCGCGGACGTGGAGGCGGCTGGCGACGATCCGGCCCCGCGGCCGCCCCGGGCGGTGTTGCCGGACCTGTTGCTGATCGACGGCGGTGCCGGGCAGGTGGCCCAGGCCAACGCCGTGCTGGCCGATCTGGGGGTGGTCGACGTCCACGTGGTCGGCGTGGCCAAGGGCGAAGCGCGCCGGGCCGGCGACGAAACCCTGCTGCTGCCTGGCGTCGATGGAAAGCCGGGCCGCGAACTGCGCCCCGGGGCGGGCTCGCCTGGCCTGCAATTGATCCAGCAGGTCCGCGACGAAGCGCACCGTTTCGCGATCACCGGCCACCGCGGACGGCGACAGAAGGCGCGGAATGCGAGCAAGCTCGAAGAGATTCCGGGCATCGGCCCCCGCCGACGCGCTAATCTGTTGCGGCATTTCGGAGGGTTGGGCGGCCTGAAGGCGGCGGGGATCGAGGAGATCGCCCGGGTCGAAGGCATCAACGCCGCGCTGGCCGAGCGCATCTACACCTCCCTCCACGGACTCGCATCGCAAGGAACTTCATGAAGCTGACGGTACCGACCATGCTGACCCTCGCGCGGATCGTGATGATCCCGGTGCTGGTCGTGGTCTTCTACCTGCCGTATGCGTGGACCAATTTCGCGTCCGCCGTGGTCTTCGCGCTGGCCGCGATCACCGACTGGCTGGATGGCTGGATCGCGCGGCGCTATCAGCTGCATTCGGCCTTCGGCGCCTTTCTCGATCCGGTGGCCGACAAACTCATGGTGGCGGTGGCGCTGTTCCTGATCGTGCAGGGCCATCCCACGCCGTGGATGGCGTTCTGGGCCGCGGTGATCGTCGGCCGCGAGATCGCGGTGTCGGCGCTGCGCGAATGGATGGCGGAAATCGGCCAGCGCGCGACGGTGAAGGTCGCCGCCATCGGCAAGATCAAGACCGTGGTGCAGATGGTGGCGCTGTTGTGCCTGCTGTATTCCGTGGTGCCGGGCAGCAAACCGGCGCCGTGGCCGGGCGACCCGATTTTCCACATCGGCGACTGGATGCTGGCCGCCGCGGCCCTGCTCACGCTGTGGTCCGGCGCCCATTATCTGATCTCGGCCTGGCCGGCTTTGATGGCGGATGAAAAAAAGAGTGTTGACACCGCCGCAACAGACGCTAAAATTTCAATTCCACCGCGGGAATAGCTCAGTTGGTAGAGCACGACCTTGCCAAGGTCGGGGTCGCGAGTTCGAGTCTCGTTTCCCGCTCCAGTTTCCAGCAAACCCCGGCTTGCCGGGGTTTGTCATGTCGTAGGGATGCATCGCCGCACGACGGCGGTTTCGAGGTCGAAGCAGGACGCTTCCTGGCTTTGTCATCGCGACGGTCGTTACAGCGACCTCGTGTTCCGCTACGATTCCGTCACCGGCTTGGTGGCAGAGTGGTTATGCAGCGGCCTGCAAAGCCGTGTACGCCGGTTCGATTCCGACCCAAGCCTCCAGTTCCGCAAAAGACCCGCTCCGGCGGGTTTTTTGTTGGATTTTCCCGGCCGGGCATGCGGGCTTCGTGGCGGTCGTCTGTCGATGCCGCCGTATACATTCTCCGATCCGGTCGCGCGACCTGCTCATGCGCCGGTGTCCGCCGCCAGCGAAGTCGCGATGCGGACTTCGCCGGTGAGGACCTTGTGGATGGGGCAGGCGTTGGCCACCTGAAGCAGGCGTTCGCGCTGGCTGTCGTCGAGCGGGCCGTGCAGCACGATCCGGCGTCGCAGTTCGGTTCCTGACGCGGGCTTGCCGTCCGGATTGAAATGCAGCTCCACGTCCACGGCTTCGAGCGGCCATTGCTTGCGCGCCGCGTACATCCGCAGGGTGATCGCAGTGCACGCGCCGAGGCTCGACAACAGCAGATGTTCGGGCGTCGGGCCTGCGCTTCCGCCGCCCTGTTCGGAAGTCATGTCGGACGACCACGCATGTGCGAGGTCGTCCTCGAGTTCGACCCGATACGGCGTGCCGTCGATGTGCGCGCGGACCGTGGCGAGGCTGTTCTGTTGTGGTGTGTTCATGCTTGTTTCCGCGATAGAAGAGGGTGGAATCCCGCGCGCGCCGCACGGCTGCGGACGCGTCGTCAGTCGGGCGCGTGCGTCGCGCTGAGCAGCAGCATCTGCAAGGAGGCACCGGTCAGTCCGAGGATCGTGTGCGACATTGCGAACGCCGTGATGCCGAGCAGGCTGCGAGCTCCTTTCGATCAAGGCAAAGCGCCACGACCTCCGTTGCGGCGCGATGAAGCCGATGTCGATCAGGATGCCAGGAACGCCAGCATGTCCTGGTTGAGCCTGTCCTTGTGGGTGTCGCCGAGGCCGTGCGGTGCGCCCGGGTAGACGATGAATTTCGCGTGCGGAACGAGTCTGGCGGATGCGCGCCCCGCAGCGTCGATGGGCACGATCTGGTCGTCGTCGCCGTGCACGATCAGGGTCGGCTTGTCGAACTTCTTCAGGTCTTCGGTGAAGTCGGTTTCCGAGAACGCCTTGATGCAGTCGTAGGTGTTCTTGTGCCCGGCCAGCATGCCCTGCAGCCAGAAGGCGTCGATCATGCCCTGCGACGGCTTCGCGCCCGCGCGGTTGAATCCGAAGAAGGGACCGCCGGCGATGTCCCTGTAGAGCTGCGAGCGATCGGCGATCGAGCCGGCGCGGATGCCGTCGAAGACCTCGATCGGCAGGCCGCCGGGGTTGGCGTCTGTCTTGAGCATCAGCGGCGGTACCGCCGAAATCAGCCCGAGTCTGCCGACGCGTTTCGTACCGTGGCGTCCGACGTAACGCGCGACTTCGCCGCCGCCGGTGGAGAAACCGAACAGCGCGGCATCCTTCACGTCGAGATGGTCGAGCAGCTGCGCCAGATCGTCGGCGTAGTGATCCATGTCGTTGCCGTCCCACGGCTGGCTGGAACGGCCATGGCCGCGACGATCATGGGCGATCACGCGGTAGCCGTTCGATGCGAGGAAGAACATCTGCGATTCCCAACTGTCGGCGTTCAGCGGCCAGCCGTGGCTGAGAACCACGACGCGGCCGTCGCGGGGGCCCCAGTCCTTGAAATGGATCTGCACGTTGTCGCGGGTGGTGATGGTGCCCATGGCGTTGACTCCTGTGTCGGGGGAAGAAGGGAAGGACGACGGGTCGGCGTCGTTGGTGGATGAAGGCGGGCGGTCGCGTGCGGCGCGATCGCATCAGAACGCGAAGCACGAACAGCCGAGCGCGCCCCAGAAGCCGCGCAGGTCGCCGCCCGCGTGGTCGTGGTGCGCGGCGTGCCCATCCCGATGCACGTTGCAGGCCGGGCCGTGCGCATGCCCGTGGGCATGCATCCCGGCCATGCTCGCGGCCTGTCCGAGCGTGCCCGGTTGATAGCCGCCGTGATGGCGCACCGGCGACCAGTCGGGCATCGGCGGCGGCAGCGACGGCGCCAGCGGCGCGAACGTGCCGTCGCCGTGGACGATGCGGCCGCCGACCACCGTCAGCACGCTCGTGATGTTCTGGATCTCGATGTCCGGCACGCGGAAGAAGTCCGACGACAGCAGCGCGAAGTCGGCGTACTGCCCCGGTGCGAGCATGCCCTTCCTGGTCTCCTCGCTCGAGAACCAGGCGCTGCCGCGGGTCCACAATCGCAGCGCTTCCTCGCGTTCGAGGGTGTTGTCGTCGCCGTACATCGCCATGCCGCCGACGGTGCGGCCGGTGACCAGCCAGTACAGCGCCACCCATGGGTTGTAGCTGGCGACGCGGGTGGCGTCGGTGCCGGCGCCGACCGGCACGCCCGCGTCCAGCATGCGCCGTACCGGCGGCGTGCGCGCGAGGGCCGCACGCCCGTAGCGCTCGACGAAATATTCGCCCTGGTAGGCCATCCGGTGCTGGATCGCGATGCCGCCGCCGAGCGCGCGCACGCGTTCGATGTTGCGCTCGGAAATGGTTTCGGCGTGGTCGACGATCCAGTGCAGGCCATCGAACGGCACGTCGCGGTTCACCCGCTCGTAGACGTCGAGGATGCGGCCGATGCTTTCGTCGTAGGTGGCGTGGATGCGGAACGGCCAGCGTCTGGTCGCGAGCAGGTGCACGACGTCTTCGAGCTGGCTCTCCATCGCTTCCGGGAGTTCCGGGCGCGGTTCGCGGAAATCCTCGAAGTCCGCGGCCGAGAACACCAGCATTTCGCCGGCGCCGTTGTGCCGCAGCATCGCGTCGCCCTCGCGTGGCGACAGCATGCGGCTCCAGCGCTCGAAGTCCTCCCGTTCGCCGCCGCGGTTCTGGGTGAACAGGTTGTAGGCGATGCGCACGGTGAGCTGATCGTCGGCGTGCAGCGCGCGGACGATCGCGTAGTCGTCGGGAAAATTCTGGAAGCCGCCGCCGGCGTCGATGACCGAGGTGACGCCGAGGCGATTGAGCTCGCGCATGAAATGGCGGGTGGAATTGCGCTGGTACGCCTCGGGCAGTTTCGGCCCGGCCGCGAGGGTGGCGTAGAGGATCAAGGCGTTGGGTTTGGCCAGCAGCAGGCCGGTGGGATTGCCGGCCTTGTCGCGCTCGATCCGTCCGCCGGGCGGGTCCTGGCTGTCGCGGGTGTAGCCGACGGCGCGCAGCGCGGCGCGGTTGAGCAGGGCGCGATCGTAGAGATGCAGGATGAAGACCGGTGTGTCCGGCGCGGCGAGGTTGATCTCGTCCAGCGTCGGCAGGCGCTTCTCGACGAACTGGTGTTCGCTGAAACCGCCGACCACGCGCACCCATTGCGGCGCCGGCGTGCGCGCGACCTGCGCCTTCAGCATCGCCATCGCGTCGGCGAGGCTGCGCACGCCGTCCCAGCGCAGTTCGAGGTTGTAGTTCAGGCCGCCGCGGATGAGGTGCGTGTGGCTGTCGTTGAGACCGGGAATCATGCGTCGGCCGCCGGCATCGACGATGCGCGTGGCGTCGCCGGCCAGCGCCAGGATCTCCGCGTCCGCGCCGATGGCGTGAATCCCGCCGCCGGCGACCGCCAGCGCGGTCGCGGCGGGCCGTGCCGGGTCGAGCGTGGTGATGCGGGCGTTGAAGACGATCAGGTCGGGCATGTCCTGCGCTCCGTCGGAGGGACCGGTGTCGGTGCCGGTGCGCACGAGCAGCGCACCGGCGAGTGCGGCTTCGATCAGGCGTCGGCGTGCGGGATCGTGCATCGTCGTGCCTGCCTGTTCAGTGTCCGCCTTCGGATGCGCCGAACATGGCCTTGGCGTACTGGATGCCGATACCGTAGCCGCCGGCGTGGCGTTTGGCGATGCCGGTCGTCAGATCGTAGGTCTCGCCGCGCGCCCAGTCGCGCTGCAGCTCCAGCAGATACTGCACGCTGGTCATCGGTGCGGCGCCCGCCTGGATCATGCGCTGCATCGCGCGTTCGTGGGCTTCGTCGCTGACGTCGCCGCAGGCGTCGGCGATGACGTACACCTCGAAGCCCTGTTCGATCGCCGAGAGCACCGGGCCGACGATGCACACGCTGGTCCACAGGCCGGCGATCACGAGCCGGCCCTTGCCGCCGGCGTTGACGCGTGCGACGACCTGCGCGTCTTCCCACGCGTTCATGCTGGTGCGATCGTAAACCGTGGCGCCCGGAAACGCGGAGACGATTTCCGGAAACAACGGTCCCGAAAACGAGGCTTCCGCGACCGTGGTGAGGAGGGTGTCGACGCCGAAACCGGCGGCGCTTTCCGACACCAGCGCGACGTGGGTGCGCAGTGCGGCGATATCGATCGAACGGGTGGCGAAGGCCATCTGGGACTGGTGGTCGATCAGGATCAGGGTGTGGTCCTGCGGAGTCAGCAGTTTGCGGCCGGGCGTGGGCGTGGCGGTGGGCATGGTCGTGTCCTGGTGTGGGCTGTTGAGTCAGCGCTTGAGGCGGATGGCGGTTTCGGCGACGACGCGCCCCTGATGGCGCGCGCCGTCCAGTTCGTTCTCGCTGGGTTGGCGCGAACCGTCGCCGCCGGTGATGGTGGTGGAACCGTAGGGTGAGCCGCCGGTCACTTCGTCCAGACGCATCTGTCCGGCATGGCCGTAATCCAGGCCGACCACCACCATGCCGAAGTGCAGCAGGTTGGTGATGATCGAAAACAGCGTGGTTTCCTGCCCACCGTGCTGGGTCGCGGTGGAGGTGAAGGCGGCGCCGACCTTGCCGTGCAGCGCGCCGCGCGCCCAGAGGCCGCCGGCCTGGTCGAGGAAGTTGGCCATCTGCGACGACATGCGCCCGAAACGCGTGCCGGTGCCGATCACGATCGCGTCGTACTGCGCGAGATCTTCGACGGCTGCGATCGGCGCGGCCTGGTCGAGCTTGTAGTGGGAACGGCGCGCGACTTCTTCGGGCACCAGCTCGGGCACGCGCTTGATGTCGACTTCGGCGCCGGCGCCGCGTGCGCCTTCGGCGATCGCCTGCGCCATCGTTTCGATATGCCCGTAGGCGGAGTAGTACAGCACCAGGACCTTGGCCATGGGATTCCTCGTTGGATGTCTGGGTGTGGTGTCCGTGGTCGAGACCGCACGATGCGGCGGGAACACGGGGCGGGATTGGATGGCGGTGCGTTTCCGCGTCCGGCGCCGCGCGGGGCGGCGCCGGGGATCGCCGCGGGATGTCGCGGAGAGGGCCGATCAGGGGGCGGTGTCGACCAGTACCAGTTCGGCGTCTTCGAGCGCGGTGACGCGGATCGCGCGCTCGTCGCGGATCGCGGCGCCATCGCGGGCGTCGATGCGCACGCCGTTGACTTCGACCGCACCCTTGGCCGGCACCAGATAACCGTAACGGTCGGCGCCGAAGTCGTATTCGGCGGACTCGCCGGCCGCCAGGGTCAGGCCCAGGACGCGGGCCGCGGCACGGATCGGCAGTGCGTCGTCGTCGCCGTCCAGGCCGCTGGCCAGCACCGAGAACCGGCCGCTGCGGTCGCCCTTGGGGAAGGGCTTGCTGCCCCAGGTCGGCGCGCCGCCGCGGGCGTCGGGGATGATCCAGATCTGGAAGATCCGGGTCGCATCCGGTTCCAGGTTGTATTCCCCGTGCTGGATGCCGGTGCCCGCGCTCATCACCTGCACGTCGCCGGCTTCGGTGCGGCCGCGATTGCCGAGGTTGTCCTGGTGGGTGATCGCGCCTTCGCGGACGTAGGTGACGATCTCCATGTCCGCATGCGGATGCGGCGGGAAGCCGGTCTGGGCCTGGATGGTGTCGTCGTTCCAGACCCGCAGCGCGCCCCAGCCCATGCGGTCGGGGTCGTGGTAGCCGGCGAACGAAAAGTGATGCTTGGCGTCCAGCCAGCCGTGGTTGGCGCCGCCGAGGCTGTCGAAGGGGCGATGCAGGATCATGGGGGGACTCCTTGGTCTGGTGTCGTGCGGAGGGGATGGACGGCACGATAGTCCTGTCCGATCAGGTTTAGAATGGAAATAATGGAAATACATTCTTTCCAATAACGACACGAGGTTCCGCCATGCAGAAGCTGCCCGACCTGGAAGCCTGGGCGATCTTCGCCAAGGTCGCGGAAACCGGATCGTTCGCGCGCGCTGCGGCGGAATTCGGGCTGTCGCAGGCCACCGTCTCCAAGGCCGTCACCCGTCTGGAATCGCGCCTGAAGACGGTGCTGTTCCACCGCACGTCGCGGCGGATGTCGTTGACCGAGAGCGGACGCGCCGCGCTGGAGCGCGCCAGCCGCATCCTGGCGGAGGGCGAGGCGGTGGAAGCCGAGATCACCGCGCAGGCACGCAACCCGCGCGGCCATGTGCGGCTGGCGGTGCCGATGTCGTTCGGCATCGCGCACCTGTCACCGGTGTTGCCGGCGTTCATGGCGAAGCATCCCGAGATCACGCTGGAGATCGACTTCGACGACGGCATCGTCGATCTGGTCGGCGGCGGTTTCGATCTGGCGCTGCGCATCTCCGCGCTGGCCGATTCCAGCCTGTTGGCGCGGCGCCTGTGCGGCGTGCGGGTGCTGCTGGTCGGTGCGCCGGCCTACTTCGGGAAGCGCGGCCGGCCGAACCATCCGCGCGAGCTCGCGCAGCACGATGCGCTGTTCTACACGCAGTCGCGCTTCGGCGCGGCCTGGCGCTTCGGCCATCCGCTCCACGGCGATTTTTCGATCAGCGTGCCGGCGTCGTTGCGCGTCAACAACGCCGAAGCGCTGAACCCGGCGCTGGTCGCCGGACTCGGTGTCGCGCTGCAGCCCGAGTTCCTGGTCTGGCGCGAGTTGCGCGACGGTCGGCTCGAAGCGGTGATGCAGGAATGGACGCCGCCGCCGATCGCGCTGCATATCGTCACGCCGCCGGGCCGCGTGCGGCCTGCGCGCGTGCAACTGCTGATCGATCACCTCGCCGAGGCGTTCGTGACCGCGCCCTGGGCCGATCCCGCGGTCTGACCGCGGATATCGCGTTTCCGCGCCAGGTCCGCCCGCCCGCACGGCTCGTCTCGCGCGTCGCACCGCTCCCGCGGGCCACGGGCACCGGCCCATTCCGTTTCGACCGCCTCCCGTTCGAGCGTGTCGAAACCGGCAATGCCGACGTGCGTGTCGCAGTACAGTGGCCCATCTCCGGCGACACCGTGAATGCCCCCATGAAGAGCATCCTCCCGAAACCCGAGGCGAACGGCCGCACCCATGCAGTCGCGATCCCGCCGAAGCGCCGGAGCGTCGACGCATGAGCGCGGCGCACGCGGACGATGGCGCACGGGGCGGCGACGCCCCGACCATCGACGCCCCGCCGCCCGGCCCGTGGTCGCCGCTGCGCCAGCCGACCTTCCGCGCGCTGTGGCTGGCGATCCTGGTGGGCAATATCGGTACCTGGATCCACGACATCGCGGCGTCGTGGGTCATGGCCGACACCACCGGTTCGCCGCTGATGGTGGCCGCGGTGCAGGCGGCGACGACGCTGCCGGTGGTACTGCTGGCGATCGTCGCCGGCACGCTGTCCGACATCGTCGACCGGCGTCGCTATCTGATCGCGGCGCAGCTGTGGATGTTCATGATCGCCAGCACGCTCGCGGTGCTCGCGCATCTCGGCCTGATGGGGCCATGGACGCTGGTGCTGCTGACCTTCGGTCTGGGCATCGGTGCGGCGATGGCGATGCCGGCGCAACAGGCGGTCACGCCCGAACTCGTGCCGCGGCCGATGCTGGGTCCGGCGGTCGCACTCGGTTCCCTGAGCATGAACATCGCGCGCGCCATCGGTCCGGCGCTGGGCGGGTTGCTCGTGGCGCAGGCGGGCATCGCCTGGGCGTTCGCGATCAATGCCGTGTCTTTCCTCGGCGTGATGCTGGTGCTGGTGCGCTGGCGCCGGCCGGCGGATCGTCCATCGCTGCCGCCGGAATCCTTCGGTGTCGCCCTGCGCGCAGGGTTGCGCTACGCGCGCCAGGCCGGAATCCTCCGCGCGGTCCTGGTGAAGGCCGCCGCTTTCTTCGTGTTCGCCAGCGCGATGACCGCACTGTTGCCGATCGTCGTCAGGCAGGACCTGCATGCCAGCGCCGGCACTTACGGACTGCTGCTCGGTTGCGTCGGTCTCGGCGCGGTGGCCGGTGCCATCCTCCTGCCGCGGTTGCGGCGCCGGATCGACGGCGATCGCATGATTTTCCTCGCGTCGCTGGTCTACGCGGGCTGCATCGCGGGGCTGGCGCTGATCCGCGACGTCCGCGCGCTGTATCCGCTGGCGATGATCAACGGTTTCGCGTGGATTGCGGTGCTTTCCTCGCTGCAGATCGCCGCGCAGACCTCGGTGCCGGCCTGGGTGCGGGCGCGGGCGCTCTCGCTGTACATCGTGGTGTTCTCCGCGGGCATGGCGACGGGCAGCCTCGGGTGGGGCGCGCTGGCGCAGTGGTCCTCGACGCGCCACGCACTGCTTGCGGCGGCGTTGGGCACGGTGCTCGCCGCCATCTTCGGTCTGCGCTTCCGGCTTGCGGGGGCGGCGCTGGTGGATGCCATGCCGTCCGGGCATTGGCCGCAGCCGATCGTCGCCGACGACATCGACGGCGAACGCGGTCCGGTGCTGGTCACCATCGAATACCGCGTGCCGCCGGGCAATCGCGCTGCATTCCTGCACGCCATGCAGCCGCTGGGACGCAGCCGACGGCGCGACGGCGCGGTGGCGTGGGGCGTGGTCGAGGACACCGCCGAGCCGGGCCTGCATCTCGAATACTTCATCGACAGTTCGTGGCTGGAACATCTGCGCCAGCACGAACGCGTGACCGGGGACGAGCGCCGTCTGCAGGAGGCCATACTCGCGTTGCTGGAACCCGGCACCACGCCGCGCATCCGCCATTTCGTCAGCGGCTCGCCGGACCAGGCATCGATCCTGCCGACGCCCCTTCCGGACGGTCGCGCGCTGCGCTGATCACGCTGCCGTTCCGGTCCGATGCCCGCGTCGATGCAAGCGCGGCGACGCCGTTGCCGGCGTCATCGCACCGCGCGATCGTTGATTTCCCGGTGCGGGCATCTAAGATGCGTTCACGGCGGTCGTTTCGGACGGCCCGGGTGGCGAAACGGTAGACGCAGGGGACTTAAAATCCCCCGACGCAAGTCGTGTGGGTTCGAGTCCCACCCCGGGCACCGGAACCATCGGGGCCGTGAGTCCTCCGCGCGCTGCGGCGCGGCTCGAGGCTCGCGCCGGAGATCAGCGATGCGCGCATCCGCGCCATCACCGCACGCGCGGCGTGCATCCTGTCGGGGAGTTCCATGTCGCGCTACGCCGTCTATCTCGCCAGTCTCCTGCTCACGTTGCTCTCGCTCGCGGCCGTCGTCGCCTTCGGTGCGGGCTGGATCTGGTCGCTGGCCGTATTCGCGGCCTTCGCGACGCTCGGCACCTGGGATCTGCTGCAGCGTCGCAGCACGCTGCGCCGCAACTATCCGATCCTCGCGCATTTCCGGTTCGGCCTCGAATCCATCGGTCCGGAGATGCGCCAGTATTTCATCGAATCCGATACCGCCGAGGTGCCGTATTCGCGCCAGCAGCGCGCATTGATCTATCAGCGCGCGAAGGCCGAAAACGATACCCGGCCGTTCGGCACCCAGCAGGACGTGTACGGCAGCGAATACGAATGGATCAACCATTCGGTGATGCCGAGCGAAATTCCCTCGACCGACTTCCGGATCCGCATCGGCGAGGAGACCGCGCAGCCCTACGACGCCAGCGTGTTCAATATTTCCGCGATGAGTTTCGGCGCGCTGTCGGCCAATGCCATCCGCGCCCTGAACGCGGGCGCCAGGCGCGGTGGCTTCTATCACGATACCGGCGAGGGCTCGATCTCGCCGTACCACCGCGAACACGGCGGCGATCTGGTGTGGGAGATCGGCAGCGGTTATTTCGGCTGCCGCAACGACGACGGCAGCTTCAGCGAGACGCGTTTCGCCGAAAACGCGCGCGATCCCCAGGTGAAGATGATCGAGCTGAAGCTCTCGCAGGGCGCCAAGCCGGGTCACGGCGGCGTGCTGCCGGCGGCGAAGGTCAGCCCCGAGATCGCCGTCACCCGCGGCGTGAAGCAGGGCGTGGACTGCGTCTCGCCGCCGCGGCATTCGGCGTTTTCCACGCCGGTCGGCCTGCTGCAGTTCGTCGCCCGGATGCGCGAACTGTCGGGTGGCAAACCCGCCGGCTTCAAACTGGCGATCGGCCATCCCTGGGAGTGGTTCGCGATCGCCAAGGCGATGCAGGAGACCGGCGTGTTGCCCGATTTCATCGTCGTCGACGGCGGCGAGGGCGGCACCGGCGCGGCGCCGGCGGAGTTCATCGATCACGTCGGTTTGCCGATGCATGAAGCCTTGATGCTGGTCCACAACACGCTGGTCGGGATCGGTCTGCGCGACCGCATCCGCATCGGCGCGGCGGGACGGATCGCCAGCGCCTTCGACATCGCGCGCACGCTGTCGATGGGCGCGGACTGGTGCAACGCCGCGCGCGGTTTCATGTTCGCGCTGGGCTGCATCCAGGCGCAGAGTTGCCACACCAGCCGCTGTCCCACCGGCGTCGCCACCCAGGACCCATCGCGCTGGCGCAAGCTCGACGTGCCCGACAAGGCCACCCGCGTCCATCAGTTCCACCGGCACACGCTGAAGGCGCTGGGCGAACTGCTCGCCGCCGCCGGGCTGTCGCATCCGTCGGAACTGGGGCCGGAGCATATCCTGCGCCGGGTGTCGCCGACCGAGGTCAGATCCTTGGGCGCGCTCTATCGTTTCCTCGCGCCGGGCGCCCTGCTGGACGGGAGCGCCGATCATTCGGTGTTCCGCGATTACTGGGACGCCGCGCGCAGCGATGCGTTCGCGGTGCCGGAGCGCGTGCGCGCGATGCGCGCCAGCAAGTCGTACTGATCCAGAAACGACCTGATCCAAGAGCGACGTGATCCAAATGACGACGCCCGCTTGCGCGGGCGTCGTTCGTTGTGGCCGCGAGCGTCGGACTCAGCCTTTCTTCTGCGCCGCAATCCAGCGGTCGATCTTCGCTTCCAGCACGTCCAGCGGCACCGCGCCGTCCTTCAGCACTTCCGCATGGAACGCGCGCGGGTCGAACTTCGCGCCGAGCGCGGTCTGCGCGCGGCGCTTGAGCTCCTGGATCTTCAGTTCGCCGATCTTGTAGGCCAGCGCCTGCGACGGCCAGGCGATGTAGCGCTCGGCTTCGGCGGTCGACTGGGTCTCGCTCTCCGCGGAGTTGTCGAGCATGTACTTGATCACCTGCTCGCGGGTCCAGCCCTTGCTGTGCAGGCCGGTGTCGGTGACCAGACGGATCGCGCGCCACAGTTCGTTCTGCAGATAGCCGAAATAGTCGTAGGGATCTTCGTAGACGCCCAGCGACTTGCCCAGCGATTCGGCATAAAGGCCCCAGCCTTCGGCGTAGGCGGTTTCGCCGCCGAAGCGACGGAACGCCGGCACGTTCTGCAGTTCCTGCTGCAGCGCGATCTGGAAGTGATGGCCCGGGATGGCTTCGTGCAGGTAGAGGTCTTCGGCGTCCCAGGTCTTGCGGCTGGGCAGGTTGAAGGTGTTGACGTAGAAGATGCCGGGGCGCGTGCCGTCCTCGCTCGGGCCCTGGTATTCGCCGCCCGCGGCCGATTCGGCGCGGAACGGTTCGACCGGACGGATCTCGAAGCCGGCCCTCGGCTTCAGCGAGAACTGTTCGCCGATGCGCCGGTTGATTTTCTCTTCCAGGCCGCGGTAATGCTTGAGCAGGGCTTCTTCGGACGGATACTCGAAGCGCTTGTCCTCGCGCATGAACTTGAAGAAGTCCTGCAGCGAACCCTTGAAGCCGACCTCGGCCATGATCTTGCGGATCTCGCCGTGGATGCGCGCGACTTCGTCCAGGCCGATCTGGTGGATCTGCGCCGGGCTGAGGTCGGTGGTGGTGCTCTGGCGCACGTTGAACGCGTACCACTCCGCGCCGCCCGGCAGTTTGTCCATGCCGACGCTGTCGCGCGTGGCCGGCAGATATTCGTCGGCGATGAAGGCGCGCAGCTCGCGGAACGACGGCATCACCTGCTTGCCGATCATGTCGCGATAGGCGGCGGTGAGCCGGGCCTTGTCGGCCTCGGAGAAGTCGGCGGGCATCGCCTTGATCGGGCCCCAGAACAGGGTGTCCTCGGGCTGTTCCTTCACCAGCGCATCGATCTGCGGCACCACCTTCACCATCAGCGCGCGCGGCTGCACCACGCCGGCCTTCATGCCGGCGCGCATGTTGCCGATCATGCTGTCGACCAGCACCGGCAGGCGATTGCCGCGCGCCAGCCAGTTCTCGTAATCCTTCACGGTCTTGAAGGGCTGGGCGCTGGTGCCCGAGCCGAGCATCGCCGCATACGTCACCAGGCTGCCCATCTGGTTCACCGGCAGCATCCAGCCCGGGAATTTCTCGCTTTCCAGCGCGTCGCGGGCATCCTCGACGAAGATTTCGTAGCTCAGCAGGTCCTGGCCGCTCAGTCCGCGCGGCCCGATCGCCTCGATCCGCTTCAGCCAGCGCTGGGTGAACGCGACGCCTTCCGCGCGGAATTCGGCGGAATAGAAGTCCGGCATCTGGTCGTTGTAGCGGGCGTCGCCCTGGAACGTGGCCTGGATCGGGTTGAGCTTGAGCGTTTCCTCCCAGTATTCGGCGTAGAGGCGGTTCAGCTGCTGCGCCTTGGACTCGGCGGTCTGCGTGGCCGCGGCGGCCCGGGCGGGCTGCGGATGCAATCCGGCGCCGAGCAGCGCGGTGGCGATGGCGAACGCGAGCAACGCGTGCGAACGGGCGGGGGAACGATGGCGCATGGCGGACTCCGGCGATGGCGGCCTGATGGCGGCAGTGTTGACCGCGACGGGGTCGCGGGGTGACGCAAGCCTCGCCGCTGGCGACCGCGAAGGCATCGGCCAAAGGTCATTGCGACGACTGTCCGGCGTCGCCTCGGCGCGTCCGCAGGCGTCCGATTCAGAGAGTGGCTTCAGAGGGCGCCTTCAGTGGACGTCTTCAGTGGGCCGCTTCGCTCCGCAGCTGATCGGCGCGCGCCGCGCCGAGGTAGCCGATGATCGCCCGGCGCATCAGGTAGATCAGCGGGATCAGCGCGACCGCGGCGAGCATCTTGTAGGCGTAATTCACCGTGCTCACCGCCAGAAACAGCGAAGTCGGCCACTGCTGCGGGCCGAGCACGAAGGCGATGTAGAGCACCACGAAGCTGTCCACCAGCTGCGAGACCGCGGTCGAGCCCGTCGCGCGCAGCCAGACGAAGCGCTCGCCGGTCGCGCGGCGGATGCGGTGGAACACCGAGACGTCGATCAGCTGGCCGAGCAGGAACGCGATCACCGAGCCGCCGATGGTCCACAGCCCCTGGCCGAACACCGCGGCGAAGGCCTTCTGGTAATCGGGCACGCCCTGATCCTTCGCCGCGTCGACCCACCAGCTGGCGGGGGCGAGATGGATCGCGGCGAACGCGAACACGAAACCGTAGAGGATCAGCGCCACCGCGATCCAGGAAATCATTCGGACGCCGCGCTTGCCGTAGAACTCGTTGATCACGTCGGTGAACACGAACACGATCGGCCACAGCAGGGTGCCGGCGGTGAAGTTGAGCGAACCGGTCTGCCCGAACAGGTTCCACGCCAGCGGATCGATGCCGAGGGTGTCTTCCAGCGCGAAGATCTTCACGCCGATGAATTCCGCCAGCACGGCGTTGACGCAGAAAAAGGCGGCGAGGGCGATGAACAGCCGGGTCGCGCGATCGTCCAGCAGGTGTGCGCTCATGGCGATGGCGTCTCCGCGTCGGCATCGGTGGCGGCGGCCTGCGGCGGGGCCGAGAACGGAATCGAATCCGGGGCCACCGCGCCGCCGCTGATGATGAAGCTCATGGCCTGATCGACGGTCCAGTCGGTCGGCGTCATCTTCTCCACCGGCACGATCTCGAGATAACCGGACGTCGGGTTCGGCGTGGTCGGCACGTACACGGCCGCGAGTTCGCGGCCGGTGCCGATTTCGCGCATCACCCGGGTGACGAAGCCGAGGGTCTTCATTTCGGTGTGGGGGAAGTCGATCAGCACCACGCGCTGGGTGCCGTCGGGTTTGGTCTGCAGGATGTCCAGCAGCTTGCGCGCGCTGCCGTAGATCGTGTTGGCCAGCGGAATGCGGGCGATCAGCGTTTCGAACCAGCGCAGCAGGCGCTGGCCGAGCACGCGTCGCGCGAGCCAGCCCGCCAGCAGCACTGTGCCCACGGTGGCGATCAGGCCGATCGCGGTCTTCACCCAGGCCTGGGCCAGCCAGCCCAGCGCCTCGGGCGCGGCCAGGACGAGGTTCTGCAGCAGCGGGTCGACGAACGGTCGGCTGAGATCCGACAGCAGCACGAAGACGAACTTGACCACCACCCACGTGAGCCAGATCGGCAGCAGGGTCAGCAGTCCGGTGATGAACAGGCCCTGCAGGCGGCGGCCGAACGAGTGGGGATGCGACATGCCGCGATTGTACGGGCTCAGGTCCGCCGCCGAGTCACGGCTCGCTTACAGCTCGCGCACCAGGCGGAAGCCCACGTCGTCGTAGCCGCGGGTGGCATCGAGCGGACGGCCGCCGCCGGCGCCGCGCCAACTGCGGCCCGACGTCATCCGTCGTGCGCAGCTGCCGCCGGCGCAGTCGTTCAGCCATTCGGCCACCGCCTTGCCGCTGTCGCTGCGCGCGGCGGCCTGGGCCTCCGCGGCGCTGGGCAGGCGGTAGCGCAGCTTGCTGCGTTGGCTCTGCCAGCGTGCGAAGGCTTCCGCGTCCTGCCACGAGACGCAGACCACCGCGCCGGCGCCGGACTGCTCGAACCCCGGCGTCTCCCAGGTGCGCGGCGCCAGCACCCGCAGCAGCGAGGCCTTCTCGCGACACAGCGAGGCCGGGCGCCCGGTGGCCTTGGCGAATTCGGAATAGTCGTTGCGGGTGACCGAATTGCGCGACACCGCGACCAGTTTGCCGCCGGCCTGCACCAGGGTCATGTCGCCGACGGTATCGGCCACGCGATCGCCGGGCTGGGCGATCTTCGCGGCCCGCGCCTGCAGCGCGGCGACCTGGGCGTTGTCCATGCCGAGCGTCTTCGCCGAAGCGACCACGCGCTGCGCGGCGGTGCGGTCGAGTTTCTGCTGGGCCTGATCCATCCGCGACGACAGCGTCGCGCCCAGGCGCTTGCGCACCTGCGCCATCTGCGCGTTGCCGCCGCTGCGGTCCTGTTCCGCCAGCCGCGTCATCCGGCTGACGAGGTCGCGCACGGCGGCGTCTTCGCCCTTGCGCAGGCGCTGCTCGGTCTCGTCCCCCAGCGCGGCGAACAGACGATTGCTCACCGCCGCCAGACCATCATGGCTCGGATCGGTGCGCCAGGCCGTCATCACGCTGTCGTAGGCGTTGTCTCCGGACGGTGCGATCAGCCTGCGCTGCTGCAACTGGCGCGTCGCGTCGACGATGAAGCGCTGCGCGGCGGATTCCGGCGCGGCGCGCAGCATCGAATCGGTCGGGTCGGGCAGCGGCGCGCCGAGCGTCGGATCGAGATCGCCCGTCGCAGGCAACGCCGTGGCGGTGGCGGGCGCGCTCGCCGTGTAGCGCGCGAACGCGCGCTCGGTGCTCTGGCGGTCGAGATGCACCAGCAGGGCGATCCCGCCACCGAGGGCGGCGGCGACCACGGCGGCGATCGCGAGTTGCTTCGGGCCGGTCCGGCTGCGCATCCGCGCCAGCGCCGCGCGCAACGGCTGTTTCTGCGCATGCGGCACCCGTCTCAGCGCGTCCTGCATCTCCTGTGCGTCGGTGAAGCGTTCGCCCGGCGATTTGGCCAGCGCGCGGTTGAAGAACCGCTGCCAGTGGGCCAGATGCGCCGGCAGGCGCGGGATCGGATCCTGCACGTGCTTCAGCGCCATCGACAGCCCGTCCTCGGCCTTGTAGGGCAGGCTGCCGCTGAGCATTTCCCAGGCCAGCACGCCGAGGCTGTACAGATCCGCGCGCGGATCCACGTCGGTGCCGCGCGCCTGTTCCGGCGCCATGTAGGCGGTGCTGCCCACCGCGACGCCGGCGGTGGTGACCCGGGCGCCGTAGCCGCGGCGCAGGGCGATGCCGAAATCCGTGAGCATCGGCCGCTCGGCCTCGTCGAACAGCACGTTCTCGGCCTTGACGTCGCGGTGCACCACGCCGCGGCCGTGGGCATAGGCCAGCGCCGAGAGCAGGGCTTCGAGGATTTCGCGGACGCGGGATTCGTCGCGGGTGAGGTTGCGCTTGCCGAGGTGCCCGCGCGGGAACACCGGCATGGCGTAGTAGGGCTGGCCCTCGCGGGTGCGCCCGACCTCGTGGATGTGGACGATGTGCGGATGGTCGAGCCGCGCGATCGTGCGCGCTTCGTTCTCGAACCGGCGCCGGCCGATCTCGTCGCTCAGCACTTCCTGCCGCATCACCTTGATCGCGACCTCCCGTCCCAGCGACAACTGCTGGCCGAGATAGACCGTGGACATGCCGCCATGTCCGAGAATGCGCAGCAGCCGGTAGCCGGCGACTTCCGGCATCCCGTCCTGCTGGTCCGTGTGCGTCGAACCCATGTACCGCTCCCCCTGCGTGCCCGTCGAGCATACCCAAGGGCGGCTTCGGAGTGAATGCGCGCCCGCGCCGGTTTGTATGACGATATGCTCAGGCTGACGAAAAAAACGGCGGAATCCTGCGCATGTCCTTGAAAAAATGGGCGAAACGATTCGGATTGGCGTTGCTGGCGCTGGTTCTGGCCGTGGCCGGGCTGTGGGCGGTGTCCCGCCTGATGGGTCCGACGGACGCCCAGGAAGCGGCGTTGGCGACGATGCGGGACATACCCGCGCTGAACGGACGCAACGCCTTTCCGGCGCTGTGGTTGATCGCCTACGACATGCCGGAAGCCGAGCACGACGACTGGCTCGCCGAGGATCTGCGTCGCCACGCGGCGGGACAGCCGCCGGGCGCCGTGTCCGATGCTCCGGAGAAGGCGCATGCCAGCGCCGCCGAGCGGCGATATGCGGACCAGTTGCCGTCCCCGGAGGAGTTCGAACTGTTCTGCGGCAGCGCACCGGGTTGCCTGGATCGGGTCGGCGCCGATCGCGCGCGTTATGCCGACCTGCTCCGCCGCCACGCGGCCCTGCTCGATCGGGTGGAGGCGCTGTCGGCATATGCGGGGATCCGTCATGCCGGTGGCGACCGCATCCTCGGGACGCTGATTCCTCCTTATCAGGCCGGCAAGCTGCCGGCCACGCGCCATGCGCTCGACTTCGTGGAGGGGCGTCGGGATCGGGCGTTCGACGGCACCTGCCGGGCGATCGCGACATGGCGACGCCTGGGGGCCAGCAGCGACAGCCTCATTTCGCGCATCATCGGCACCGCCTACGCGGCGGACGTGTATGGCCGCCTGTTCGTGGACATGCTTGCGCGGACGCCGCGCGACGTCGCGCTGCCGCCCTCCTGCGCGCAGGCGTTCTCCGTGCCGGTCGCCGGCGAGTTGTCCCTGTGCATGGCCATGCAGGGCGAACTGCAGTTCATGCAATCGGCCGTCCGCATGGCGGATACGAACGCATCGCGCCTGGAGCGGCTGACGATGTTTTTCGGATTGAGCACGGACATGACCGAAGCCGAGCGCGCGGAACAACTCGTCTTCCACTGCGGCGCGGAAGCGCGGCGTGCGATCGCCGCTGACGTCCGCATCGAGCGCAAGGTGCCCGAGCCGGGTTTCCTGCGTTTCGAGTGCGTGGGCAATCCGATGGGCTGCGTGCTCGCGAACATCGCCCACGGCAATGTCGACGGTTACACCGACCGCATCCAGGACGCGAACGCCAAACTGCGCCTGATCGCCGAATTGCTGCGGATGCGTGCCGATGGGGTCCAGCCCGCGGAGGTCGCGGCGCGTCTGCGGGCGGTGCAGGATCGCGTGGGGTCGCGGCTGCGCGCGTTGTCCCTGGGCGAGGACGGCCGGACGCTGCGCATGCGCAATTACGAGACCTGGCGCGGCGAGTTCACCGAGATCCCCCTGCCGCCGTATCTGCAGTCCGCGTCGTCCGGAAGCGTGCCTTCGAAAGGCGTGGCGTCGAAACCGGCCTCACCCTGAGGCCGGCGCGTCCTTCTTCCTGCGGATGTAGAGCTGCTTGCGTACGCGCGCCACGACGTCGCCGTCGCCGTTCACGACATCGGTCTCGCACCAGCGCAGATATTTCTCGCCGCTCGCGGTGGCGGCGCGGATCTCGTCCAGCATCGCGTCGTCGATGCGGAACGTCGCGCGCACCGTGCCGCGGCCGGGCTTGAGGAATTCGATTTCGCCGGCCCTGTCCCAGACGATGTAGTCGCTGCCGATGGCGTGGATCGTCAGCAGCATCCAGAACGGATCGGTCATCGCGAACAGGCTGCCGCCGAAATGCACGCCGACGTAATTGCGGTTCCACCAGTGCGCGCGCAGTTCGACATCGGCGCCGCGCCAGTCCTCGGCGATGGCGCGCACGCGCACGCCGGCGAAGAGGAACGGCGGCCACACGTTCAGCAGACGCCGCAGGCCGCGCGGCGAGAGATTCGCGAACACGTGCGGGTCAGACCAGCAGCAGCGACGACATCTTGCGCCGATACTGGCCGACCAGATCTTCGTCCTCGATCACCCGGAAGGCGTCGATGAGGGCCTTGCGCGGCAGGCCGTCCTCGTAGCCGCGGTCGCGGCGCAGCATCTCCAGGAACGCTTCCAGCCCGTCCTGCGAGCGGCCGGCGACGATGTGATGTACGCCGAGCAGGTGACGCGAACGCAGATCGCCCGGATCGGCGTCGACCGCGGCCTGCAGGGCTTCGGCCGGTGGCGCGTTCTTCAGCAACGCGGCGAAACCGAGGCGCGCGCGGGCGCGGACGGCGCGGTCGTCGGTGGCGAGATTGGCGGGCAGGCCATCGAGCAGGCGCTCGGCTTCGCCGGCATCGCCGGTCTGCAGCAGCGCGAGCACCAGTTCGAGTTTCAGTTCGTCCTTGTCCGGCGCGGCCGCGATCTCTTCGCGCAGTCGTGCGACTTCGGCCTGCGGATCCAGCGCGACGGCGGCAGGCGCTTCCGGTTCGGGCTCCGCCGTGGCCAGCGGTTCGATGCCGTGGTGTTTGAAGAATTCGCGCAGCTGGCCTTCCGGCAGGGCGCCCTGGAAACCGTCGACCAGCTGTCCGTCCTTGACCAGCACCACGGTCGGGATGGAGCGTATCTGGAACGCCGCGCCGAGTTCCTGCTCGGCCTCGACATCGACCTTGCCGAGCACGAAGGCGCCGCCGTATTCCGCCGCCATCTTTTCGAGGATCGGCCCGAGGATCTTGCAGGGTTCGCACCAGCCGGCCCAGAAATCCAGCAACACCGGCGTCTGCAGCGACCGCTGCAGGACATCGGCCTCGAAATTCCGGGCGGTGGCGTCGAACACGTGGGGGGTGGGGGCGGACATGGGCGGTTCCGTAAGCGTGGATGCCCTCTATTGTGCCAGCGGCGGCCGTTTCCAAGGGCGGAAGCACCGCGGCCGATGCGCGCGATCGCGTTCTATTCGTGCCCGAACAGCAGGTTCGCCGGCGAATACTGATCGGTCAGCGGACGCACGCCCGTCGCCGGCGGTTGCGGCCAGGCATCCAGTTCGCCGGCGAAGATGCCGACCTCGGCCAGACGCGGCTGCAGCGCCCGCCCGCGCGCGCGCATCACGTCGGGCGCGGGCAGGCCGTCGCGACCGGCGAGGATGATGCGGTTGCCCAGCATCATGTCCACGACGCGGGTCTCGCCGAACACCGACTGATAGGTCGCGGCTTCGTACGGCGCCAGGGGGCCGCGCGCGAAGGTGTTCGAGGCCACCACGCCGCCCGGCGCGAGCAGCGCCTTCACTTCGGCGATGAATTCGCGGGTCATCAGATGTTCGGGCACGTACACGCGCTCGTAGGCGTCGATCACGATCAGGTCGTAGCGCGCGCCGACCCGCAGTTGCCGGCGCACGAACACGCGGCCATCGCCGATCCGGGTGCGCAGGCGCGGGTCTTCGCGGTAGCCGAACCGCTGCCTGGCGACGTCGACGACCGCGGGGTCCAGTTCGACCACGTCGATGCGCAGGTCGGGGTCGATCCGGCGCATCGCGGAGGGAATGACGCCACCGCCGAGGCCGATCACCAGCACCCGGCGCGCGCCCGGATTCGCCAGCAGCCCCGCGAACACGCCACGGGTGTAGGGCACGGCCAGCCGGCTCGGCGTGCGCAGCGAGATGCAGGTCTGCATGCCGTTGCGGCGCGCGAACGACATGCAGCGGTATTCCTCGTTCTCGGTGACGATGATGTCGCGGTACATCGATTTCTGGCGATGCACGATCCGCCCGCCTTCGACATGGTCCGACGGCGCGCAGCCGGCCAGCACTGCCGTCAGCGCGAGCGTGAAGAGCGCAAGACGGTCAGCGCGCACGGCGACGGTCGCTCGCCCACAACGCCGCGCCGATCGCGAAGGAGATCGCGATCAGGCCGATAACGATCGTGTCGATCTCGAACAGCAGCACGAGATAGAACGTGGTCAGGATGGTGCCGCCCGCCGAGCCGAGGGTCGAGGCGAAATACAGCCGGCCGGCCGATTGTCCCGATTTTTCCAGATCCCGGATCAACAGCCGTACCGCGTACGGCGAGACCATGCCCGAGAACAGCGTCGGCGCGCCGAACATCAGCAGCGCCGCCAGCAGCGCGCCGTAGCGGGGATCTTCGATGGCGAAGGACAGCGCGTCGAAGGCGGCGTCGCCGAAGAACACGATCGGCAGCGCCAGCAGCGCTTCCGCGATCAGCAGCAGCCCCAGTCCGGTGAGCGACGGCGTGCGCAGCGACAATTGGCCGCCGATCAGATACCCCACCGCCAGCGCGGCCATGAACACCGCGATCAGCGCGCCCCAGACGAAGATCGAGCTGCCGAAATAGGGCGCCATCAGCCGCCCGCCCAGCAGTTCGACGCCCATGACGAAGAAGCCGCTCCAGCCGGCCGCCAGATACAGCGCCGGGTTGCGCCAGCCCGGGGCCGGTGCCGCGGTTTCGGGCATTGCGCTGGACATCGCCGGCGGGTCGACGGCATCGGGCAGGGTGGCGGACATGCGGTGGGTTCCATCGGCGATGCCGGATTGTGCCAGCGGTCGCGCCTTGCCGTCTGATGTAAAAAGGATTTGACATCCGATATTCGGAATGTATGCTTTATTTTACTTCAGGTACGGTATGGATGACGCTCATGGGCATATTGTCGGGATCGCAGGAAGGGATCGGCATGAACAAGCACGAGGCCTACGCATGGTTTCGCGTCGTCTTCATCGGAACGGCCTGCGTCTGGTTGTGCTGGCGACTCTTCTTCGCCGATGCGACCGGGGGTGCCGACATCTGGGACCGGAACCGCGAGGCGGTGTCGATCGCGTTCTATGCATTCCTGTTCGCGATGGCGGTGTTCACGCGCCCCGGCAAGGGCGTGGTCGCGGACGAGCGCGACCAGGCGATTTCCGCACTCGCCGCCCGGTCCGCGCTGGTTGCGTTGAGTCTGCTCGTGATCGTGTCCGCCACGATCATCGGCACCGAGGGGCATGCGGACCTGCTCACCACGCGATCGAACGGCTGGTTCGAGCACTACCTGATCGCCTGCCTGATGCTCGGCTGGTGGGTCGAATCCGCGGTGTGCTCGTTCCATCACTGGCGTGACCGTCGATGACGGCGCCTCCCATCGTCAACCAGATCCGCCGTCTGCGCTTCGATCGCGGCGAAATGACCCAGGAGGCCCTGGCGCAGGCCTGCGGCGTCACCCGGCAGACGATCATCGCCCTCGAGGCCGGCCGCTACACGCCATCGCTGGAACTCGCGTTCCGGATCGCGCGCGCGTTCGGCGTCGGGGTCGAGGAGGTGTTCCAGTGGAAGGAAGCGCCATGACTCGATGGCGCCGCCTCGCGGCGCACGCCGCGCTCTGGGGATTCGTCGCGGCCGCGGCGTTCTGCGGTGCGCGGCCCGGGGCCGTCTCCTCCGGCTTCTCGCATCGCAGTCATCCGCTGGCCTGGCTGGGCGCGAGCGGCATGCCGGATGCGACCGTCTTCAATCTTGCCGGCTTCGTGCTGCCGGGCCTGCTCGCGGCCGTGGCGCTGTGGTCGGTGCGCTCGGCCCTGCCTGCGCATGCGCGCTGGCACGCGCGGATCGGCGCGCAGCTGACAATGCTCTCGGCCCTCGCGTTCGCCGCCCAGGGGCTGTTGCCGCTCGACCTCGAAGATCCGGACGGCGCCGCGAACGCCGCGCATGGCCTGGCCTGGACGCTGTGGTGGCTGGTCTTCGCGGTCGGTGGCCTCGCGCTCGGGCTCGGATCGCGCCGGGCATCGGCGTTGCGCCCCGGTTTCGCGGCGGCGGCGGTCGTCGCCGCGATCGCGATTCCGGCGCTCGCGCTGCTGGCGCCGATCTGGTGGCCGAACGCGTTCGCGCAGCGGGCGGCGTTCGTGCTGTGGTTCGTGTGGGTGGCGTGGGCCGCCGGTGGGGCTAACCGTGCTTCAGCTTCAAGCCCAGGATCGTCGCCGACAGCAGGAAAGTGACGATGTTCGCGAGGATCATCGGCACCGAATTCAGCGCGATGCCGTAGATCAGCCACATCGCGATGCCCGCGGTGAACACCACGTACATGCCCAGCGAGATGCTGCGTGTGTCGCGGGTGCGGATGGTCTTGACCGCCTGCGGCACGAAGGCGAGGGTGGTCATCGCCGCGGCGAGGTAACCGGCCCATTCCATCGACATCACTCGTTCTCCGCGCCGCGGGTGGCGTTCCTGTGGATCACGCCGTCCTTCATCACGAAATCGACGTTCATCACCACCGAGATGTCGGCCAGCGGGTCGCCGGGCATCGCGATGATGTCCGCGCGCTTGCCCGGCTCGATCGTGCCCTGGTCGTCCACGCCCAGCACGTCGGCCGCATGCACGGTCGCCGACTGCAGCGCATACGCGGCGGGAATGCCGGCTTCGACCATCAGCACGAACTCGCGGGCGTTGTCGCCGTGCGGGCCGACGCCGGAATCAGTGCCGAAGGCGATCTTCACGCCGCCGCGATACGCCTTGCCCGCGGTCTCCTGGATCAGGGCGCCGATACGCGCGGCCTTCGGGCGCACCACCTCGGGAAAATAACCGTCGATCTTCGCCTTCTCGGCGACGAAACGGCCGGCGGCGATGGTGGGGACGTACCACGTGCCCTTGTGCTTCATCAGCGCCATGATCTCGTCGTTCATGTAGGTGCCGTGCTCGATGCTGGTGACGCCGCCCAGCACCGCGCGCTTCATGCCCTCGGCGCCGTGCGCATGGGCGGCGACGCGATAGCCGTAATCCTTCGCGGTTTCCACCACCGAACGCACTTCCTCCACCGTGAACTGCGGCGCATCGCCGGATCGGGCATAGCTGAGCACCCCGCCGGTGGCGGTGATCTTGATGACGTCGCTGCCTTCCTTGTAGCGCTGGCGCACGGCCTGGCGCGCATCCTCGACCGAATTGATCACGCCCTCGGTGGGGCCGGGCGGCCCGACCAGATGCGCCAGCGCCGAGTTCATGCCGTTGGTGGGATCGGCATGCCCGCCGGTGGTGGCGATGGATTTGCCGGCGGCCCAGATGCGGGGGCCTTCGATCAGCCCCTGATTGATCGCATCGCGCAGATGCGGTGCGGCTTCGCCGCCGAGATCGCGCACGCTGGTGAAGCCGGCCATCAGCGTCTTGCGTGCGTAGTTCACGCCGCGCAGCGCGAAGTCGGTGTCGTCGAGGCGGAATCCCTCTTCATAACTGCGCGGGCTCGACTGGCTGCCGAGGTGCACGTGCAGATCGGTCCAGCCCGGTGTGCAGGTGTGTCCGGAGAGATCGATGGGCCGTGCGCCGGGCACATCGACCCGGCCCGCCTTCACCTCGGAAATCTTGCCGGCGCGCACCACGACGGTGTGCGCGCCGAGCATCCTCCCGCTGCGGCTGTCGAACAGGCGCTCGCACTGCAGTGCGGTATCGGCCGCCGTCGCATGCAATGGCGCGAGGCAGGCGAGGGCGAGTGCGGCGGCGAGTGCGTTGCGGGGCATGGCGGGACTCCTCGGAGGCGTCCCGCGATCATAGCGCGATCCCGGTCGTGCGCCGCCGTGCGCGGCGCGCCGACCAGACGGGCGATCAGAGATTGATCACCATCGGTTCCACCTTCACCGACGGCAGCAGTCGTGCGGTGAAGTATTTGTCCTGGAAATACTTGATCTTGTCGCACATCACCGGATGCGGGATGCCTTCGTAGAAGAAGATTTCCTTGTCGAAGCCGATCGCCTTCAGTTCCTGCGGCAACATCAGCGCGCGCCGTTCCTCGGATTCGCTGCGGCTGAACTCGCGACCGCGGGTGAAGCTGTCCTTGCGCACGGTGGTGTAGCCCAGCATTTCCGAATAATCGTTCGCGTCCTGCTGCTCGCGCGGCGCGTACACGATCTGCAGCGCATGGTTGGTGATCATCGTGCGCGACAGGTCCTTGCCGTAGGTGGCGTCGAGCTGCGACATGCTCTGGATGATCGGCAGCAGGCGGATGTTGTAGCCGGCCATGTACGACACCGCGGTGGAGATGATGTCGACCTTGCCGATCGAGGTGAATTCGTCCATCAGCAGCAGGCACTGGTGCTTCAGTTCCTTGTTGTTCTGCGGCAGTTCCTTGGTGTTGATGTTGATCAGCTGGCTGAAGAAGAGGTTGATGATCAGACGGCTCTCGGCCAGCTTGTTCGGCTGGATGCCGATGTAGATCGTCATCTTCTTCTTGCGCACGTCGGTCAGCAGGAAATCGTCCGCGCTGGTCACCGCATCGAGGATCGGGTTGATCCAGGCGTTGAGCGGTTCCTTGAAGGTGCCGAGGATCGACGCGAAGGTCTCGTCGGCCTGCGACAGCATGCCGGCGAACGCGGTCTTGGCGTGGCTGCTCAGGAAGGGGCGCTGCGCCAGGTCCTTGAGGAAGGGCTTCAACTCCTGCTTGCCGTCGCCCGAGGACAACCGGTAGATCGCGCCCAGGGTCGGCGGCTTCGAGAACGGGAAGCCGATCTTCTGGTCGTCGTCGTATTTCTCGAACAGATACAGCGAGAAGGCCATGAATGCATTGCGGGCCTGGCTGACCCAGAATTTCTGGTCCTCGGCGCCGTCGGGATACAGCATCGCCGCGATGCTCATCAGGTCGGAGACGCGGAACGCCGGGTCGTTCGAGACGTAGGTCAGCGGATTCCAGCGATGGCTGCGGCGGTCTTCGGCGAAGGGATTGAACAGGTAGATTTCATGGCCGACGCTGGCGCGCCAGCCGCTGGTCAGGTCGAAGTTTTCCTGTTTGATGTCCAGCACCACCATCGATTCCTGGTAGTCGAGCAGGTTCGGAATCACGATGCCGACGCCCTTGCCCGAACGGGTCGGCGCGGCGAGGATCACGAACTGCTGGCCGCCGAGGCGGACGATCTTGCCGCCGAACTTGCCGACGACGATGCCGTTGGCGTGCGGCTTGAACATGCCTTTTTCGGCAAGGTCGCCGCCGGTCGCGAAGCGCGCGTCGCCGTGCAGGGTGCGCTGCTTCGGGATCAGCGCCATGATCGTCAGCACCAGCCAGCCGCCGACGGGCAGGCCGAAGCCGATCGCGCCGCTGATCTTGATCTTCTTGGCGTAGGGCAGGACCTGGGCCTGGTCGATGACCCGGAAGTAGTTCCACCAGGTGTTCCAGTGCAGTTCGGTGCCGCGCAGCTTGAGCATCATCAGGACGATGTAGCCCGACAGATACAGGCCGGCGGCGACGGCGGCGATGAACAGGATGCCGAGGAAAATGGCTTTGGCTTTGGTGTTGGAGTTCTGGCTGCTCACGGGGTGGCGTCCTGCGGAAATTCAGGGGTCCGGGGGAGGGCGGGGGAGATGTGCGAAGGCGGATGGTCGAGCGCCGATCTGCGGCGGCAACGGGAAGGTTCCACTGGCGATCGGGTCGACGGGTCGTGCGGCTCGACGGAGATCGGGCGCGCGCAGCGAATTGTTTCAATTGCAACCGTTTCCAGCGACAACGCCATGCATCCGCCCCCCTGTCGACCGCCGACGATCTTACGGCATTCGGCCGCGGAGACCGCAAGGGGATGCGAGACACGTGTCCTCTCGCGTGTATATCAATACGTATGCATGGGCGGCTGGGTTGATCTGAGACGCATTGCGTGTTTTGAAGTATTCTTGGCTCGCAACTTTCGTTGACAGGCCAATCGGCCCTGTGGACCATGGGCTCGGGCAAATGGAGGAATTGGGGATGCCCCGATTTGCAAACCACAACCGCTGCTGGATGCATGCAGCTTCTGATCGGAGGGGTCCGCCTTGTTGCCGGGTATGGAACTGATGGGCTGCCAGGGGCTGGCCGTTCCCACCGAAGTGATGCACCACGTGGTGAGGGTCGAATCGTCCTACAACCCGTACGCCATCGGCGTGGTCGGCGGCCGTCTCGTGCGCCAGCCGAAGAATCTGCCCGAGGCGCTCGCGACCGTGCGCATGCTCGAAGGCCGCGGCTTCAACTTCTCCATCGGGCTGGCCCAGGTGAACCGCTACAACCTGGACAAGTACGGCCTCGACTCCTACGAAAAGGCGTTCGAGCCCTGCGCGAATCTCACCGCGGGTTCGAAGATCCTGGCCGAGTGCTACCGGCGTGCCGGTGGCGACTGGGGCAAATCCTTCAGCTGCTACTACTCCGGCAATTTTTCCACCGGCTACCGCCACGGCTACGTCCAGAAGATCTATGCGTCCATCCGTCAGGGCCGCGCGGTCGAGGCGGAACCTGCGGCACCCGCGATCGAAGTCGTCGGACGCGCCGCCCGCCGCTCGGTCCCCGTTTCTCGGCACCCGCTGTACGAAGGTGCCGCCGCCCCGGCCGCCGAGGCGGCGCAGACGGCCAGCGCCGCACCCGCGGCACCTGCGCGGCGCGACCGGGTGAGCGCCCGCGTCGCCGCACCGACATCCCGTATCGAATCCGCCGTCGAAGAAGCCGCCGCGCCTGTCGCCGCCGCCGCTCTTCCAGCCATGCCGCCCGTGGCGCAGGCTGCGGCGGTTCCTCCCTCCATGCCGGCCGAAGTCGCCATCGCGCGCGCGGTCCCGGCTTCCAATCAGGTCGGCGTCGCCCGTGCGGTCGTCGCCGAATCTGTGCCGGCTCCCGAGCCGCAGGCCGCGAAGCGGCGGGATCGGGCTTCGGACAAGGCGTTCGTGGCCAGCAATCCCGATCAGGACGATGCTTTCGTGTTCTGACCTTCGCGTTCCAACCATGTCCGAGCCGGTGCCTGAACGGACATGTCATTGCGTTACAAATGTTCCACCCCCTAACCATGGAGAGTAACTGAATGAAAATGTCCAACCCTCAGGCCAAGCGCCAGATGTCTTCGCTCTTGATGGCCATCGTGTTCGTGGCCGTCCTGGCTGTGCCGAACATGCTGTTCGCGCAGACCTTCGAAGGCGCCGACCAGCGCGTTTGCGGCTTCTTCGATGACGTCCGCGGTCTGCTGAACATGGCTTCGGTGGCCATCGTCACCATCGCCGTGATCATCGCCGGTTATCAGATCGCGTTCGCCCACAAGCGCATTTCGGACGTCGCTCCGATCCTGATCGGCGGCCTGCTGATCGGCGCCGCCAGCCAGATCGCCGGCATGCTGCTCCTCGGCGACGGCGCCACCGCCGACTCCGACTGCACCGCGATGCTCATGAACGCCCTGCCGGTGGTCGCAGCCTAAGCGACCGGTACCCTGCAGACTTGCCCGGTCGCCCGTTCGCGGGCGACCGGGATTGAATGTCCCTGGTTCGTCTCTCCGGCCGCACTTTTCGCGGCATACTGTGGAGTCTCGATGCGGAGACGGGTGACGGGCCGGACATTTTCGTGAAAACCAGTGTCCATCCACCCTACTCTTCAAGAGGAGATCAATTCATGAAAATCTTCAACCGCCAGACCAAGAACCATGTTTCGTCCCTGCTGATGGCCGCCGTGTTCGTGGCCGTGCTTGCCGTGCCGAACATGCTGTTCGCCCAGACTTTCGAAGGTGCCGACCAGCGCGTCTGCGGCTTCTTCGACGACATCCGCGGCCTGCTGAACATGGCTTCGGTGGCCATCGTCACCATCGCCGTGATCATCGCCGGTTACCAGATCGCGTTCGCCCACAAGCGCATTTCGGACGTCGCTCCGATCCTGATCGGCGGCCTGCTGATCGGCGCCGCGAGCCAGATCGCCGGCATGCTGCTCCTCGGCGACGGCGCCACCGCCGACTCCGACTGCACCGCGATGCTCATCAACGCTCTCCCGGTCGTCAATGCATAAGAACGTCCTCTTTCGCGGTTGCACCCGTCCCGCCATGTTCATGGGGGTGCCGGTGGTACCCTTCTTCATCGGCGCGGGCGGGTCCCTGCTGATGGCGGTGTATTTCGGCCTGCAGTATCTTCTGCTCATCCCGATCGTCATTTTCGTGATGCGGCAGATGGCGCGACGGGACGAAATGATCTTCCGTCTCCTCGGGCTGAACCTCCAGTTCAAGCTTCGGGCGCGGAACGTCAGGGACCACGGGGGAATGTGGGTGTTCTCTCCGAATGCATACCGCAATACGCAACCCGGCGCCAAACGCAAGATGTCGGGCCCGTTCATCATCAGCGGCAAGATGAGCGGACCGGGCAAGAATCCGCGCCGGGAGGCGTCCAAAGCGTGATCCGTCGACCGTTCCGGAGCCGTCTCGTGCGGACCTCCGGAACGGCGACAACCCAGGGGCCGATCCGGCGGATTCCGGAACATCCGGGTCCATCCCGTGATCGCGCCCTGGGGCCTTACTAGAGTTGTCGTTGCAAGTGCTTCAGACGGTCGCTTTCCGGCCGTCCCGCCCCGGCGAGACCACAATCTCCCGCCGACTTCGTTGACCCGCAAGTATCGACCCAGCCAGGCGCATGTTCAGTCCAGACACCTCCATCAGCGAGTTCGTCCCGTTCTCGTCGCACGTCTCGTCCTCGGTCATCAAGACCCGGGATGGCGACTATCTGATCTCATGGCATCTCGAAGGGCTGCCCTTCGTCGGCCGCGAGGAATGGGAGATCGAGCACCGCCACAACACCTTCAACCGGCTGCTGCAGACGCTGCGCGCGCCCGATTTCGTGAACGTGGCCTTCTGGATCCACGACATCCGCCGCCGCAGGCGGATCAACGTCAAGAGTCACTTCCGTCAGCGCTTCAACCAGGAGATGTCCGACGCCTACTACGGCGCGCTCTCCTCGCAGAAGATCATGCAGAACGACCTGTATCTGACCATGATCTACCGCCCGGTGGTGGCGGGTAAGCGGCTCATGGAGAAGACTGCCGATCACGCCAAACTGAAGGCCGAAGAGGAGCAGTCGATCGCCAAGCTGCAGGAACTCGCCAGCAACGTCGAAGCCGTCATCAAGGACTATTCGCCCTACCGCCTCGGCATGTACGAAGGCGCCAACGGCGTGGTGTTCTCCGAAACCCTCGAATTCCTCGGCTACATCCTCAACCGCATCGAGGAGCCGGTGCCGGTGCTGCATGCGCCGATCTACAATTACCTGCCGATCAGCCGGCACATGTTCTCGGCGAAGAGCGGCGATTTCGTCATCAACACGCCCAACGGCGTCAATCACTTCGGCGCCATCCTCAACGTCAAGGAATACGTCGACGGCACTTTTCCGGGCATCCTCAACGGCCTGAAATATCTCGACTTCGAGTATGTGCTGACCCATTCCTTCAGCCCGATGGGCCGTCAGGATGCGCTCAAGGTGCTGGAACGCACGAAGGGCATGATGATCTCGTCCGGCGACAAGGCGGTCAGCCAGATCGTCGAGCTGGATTACGCGATGGACCAGTTGTCCTCCGGCAACTTCGTCCTCGGCGAATACCACTTCATCATGACGGTCTACGCCGACAGTCAGGAATCCCTCGCGCAGCGCGTGGCCACGACGCGCGCGGAACTGTCCAACGCCGGTTTCGTCTCGTCGAAGGAAGACCTTGCGGTCGCATCGTCCTTCTATTCGCAGATGCCGACCAACTGGAAGTACCGCACGCGCATCGCCAACGTCAGTTCGCTCAACTTCCTCGGCCTGTCGCCGCTGCACAACTTCGCTTCCGGCAAGCGCGACAACAATCCCTGGGGCGAATGCGTCACCACGCTGCAGACGACCAACGGCCAGCCGTACTACTTCAACTTCCACGCCACGCATCCGGCCGAGAATTCGCTGGGCGAAAAGGCCATCGCCAATACGATGGTGATCGGTAAATCCGGTACCGGTAAGACCGCGCTGATCAACTTCCTGCTCAGCCAGGTCCAGAAATACAATCCGTCGCCGACCATCTTCTTCTTCGACAAGGACCGCGGCGCCGAGATCTTCGTCCGCGCCTGCGGCGGCAACTATCTCGCCCTCGAGAACGGCCAGCCCACCGGCTTCAATCCGTTCCAGTGCGAGCGCAACGAAGCCAACGTCCAGTTCCTGGCCGACCTGGTCAAGGTGCTGATCGGCAAGAAGCAGTACACCTCGCGCGACGAAGAGGACATCTTCCGCGCGGTCGAGAACATGCTCGATACGCCGATGCACCTGCGCAGCATGACGAACTTCCAGAAGAGCCTGCCCAACATGGGCGACGACGGCCTCTTCGCGCGCATGCGCAAATGGACCAACGCCGGCTCGCTCGGCTGGGTCTTCGACAACCCGGTCGACACCATCGACCTGCAGAAGGCGAACATCATCGGTTTCGACTACACGGATGTCATCGACAATCCGGAAGTGCGCGTCCCGGTCATCAACTACCTGCTGCACCGGCTGGAAGAACTGATCGACGGCCGCCCGCTGATCTACGTGATGGACGAGTTCTGGAAGATCCTGGATGGCGAGGGCGGGCTGAAGGAATTCGCCAAGAACAAGCAGAAGACCATCCGTAAGCAGAACGGCCTGGGCATCTTCGCCACCCAGAGCCCGGAGGACGCGCTCAAGAGCTCGATCTCGGCGGCCCTGATCGAACAGACCGCGACGATGATCCTCCTGCCGAACCCGAACGCCAGCCGCGAGGACTACATCGAGGGCCTCAAGCTCACCGACGCCGAGTACCTGGTGGTCAAGGGGCTGGACGAGCGTTCCCGCTGCTTCCTGGTCAAACAGGGCCACGCCTCCAGCGTCTGCCAGCTCAACCTGCGCGGCATGGACGACGCCCTCGCGGTCATCTCCGCGTCGACCGACAACATCGAAATCCTGCACCAGGTCCTGGCCGACAAGGCCGAGGCCAAAGGCACCTCCCAGAACGATCTGCACCCCGACGACTGGCTCGACGACTTCTATACGAACCGCAAGGGTTCCGGCAAGAAGTCCGGCCAGTCGTCCGGAAGCGGCCGTCGGGCGGCTGGCGCTTGACAGCGTGACCGGAATCGCGTTTTAACTCGTTCTATAAGATACTGGTTCGGCTCCCATTCACCCAAAATCCGATCGCAACAGATTCAGGAATCCACACTGGAGGTGCCCTCATGAAAACCGACCGCAAGTCCCGTACCGCTCGCAAGGCTCCGTTTCTGACCAGCCTGGCGCTGGCCTGCGCACTCATGACCGGCAGTGCCGGAGCAGGCATCCCCGTCACCGACGTGGGCAACATGCCCAACCACATCATCACCCAGATCCAGTCCTACCTGAATCAGCTGAACACGCTGACGTCCAAGATCCAGGATGCCACCCAGTACGCGCGTGAAATCCAGCACATGACCCAGCAGCTGACCTCGCTGGACCAGATGTTCGCGTCGCTGGGCCTGGCCTTCACGCCGATCGAGGAAAAGAGCGCCGCCGAGTTGAGCGCAGCCATCACCCAGCGCTGCAACAGCAGCGGCGGTGGCTTCAATCCGATGATGTTCCTCACCGAAGTCCTGAACCTGAACGGCGATATCGTCGCCCAGCAGAAGACCAAGTGCGTGCAGATCGTCAGCCTGCAGTTCATGCAGTTCAACGAACAGGTCAAGATGCTGAAGAAGCTGCAGCGGGCGCAGACCGATATCCAGCGCCTGAACAGTCAGCTCGCCTCGGCCAACACCAACGGCAAGATGGACAGCAACATCGGTGCCGCGCAGAGCGTCATGACCCAGCTCCAGGCCGATGCGCAGTACACCGAGACCGTGATCCGGACGTACGAAGGCATGATCAAGATGGTCGAGGAAGACCAGCGCCAGCTCGCGAAACGCGCGCTCAAGGGCGAGTCCAGCATGCTCGGCACCATGATCTCGACCGGCGCCCTGGCTACGGCCCTCGAAATCGCCGACTGATTTCGCGATTTCGTTCCTGGCGACACGGCGTGCGGCCGCATCCGCCGCACGCTGAAACCAAAATGTGTTGGCCCGTATCGGGCTGGATCAACTGATCAGAATATAGGCGGATTCCTATGATGAATGCGATGGCGGGCTGGATCATGAATGCGGGCGGGCAGTTGCTGGATGCACTGTTGCGGCCGCTTGCGCAGTCCATCGGCGATCTCGCCTACTTCGTGCTGATCTACGATTTCCTGCACGATGAGATCCAGGACTTCGGTCTCGACCTGATGGCTTCCGCGTCGGCGATTGTCGGCGCGTCGGCGCTGATCCTGATGACGATCTGGATCTTCTTCCAGGGCCTCCGCATCGTGACCGGCCAGAGCCGCGACTCGATGATGGGCCTGGTCATGAATTCGCTGCGCGCCACGCTGATCGTCGCCGCCGCAACCACGATCGGTGTCGCCGGGTCGAACATGCACGATTTCCTCACCGAGGACGTGCAGGGGGTCATCACCGAGATGGTGACCGGCGAAGCCGGCGAAACGCCGAAAAGCATGATCGACAAGAATCTGGCCTACATGCAGCTGGGTCTTTCCAGCATCGATGCACTGCAGGTCGTCAGCGATCCCAATCTGCATGCCGAAAAGAACCAGGCGATGTGGATGGTCGGTGTGGGCACCGCGGGGCCGGCGATGGTCGGTGGCGCGATGTTGCTGATGTACGACGTGATGATCGCGCTGTTCGTCGGCCTCGGCCCGATCTTCGTGCTCTGCCTGTTGTTCGACGCGACCAAATCCCTGTTCCAGCGCTGGCTGCTTTACGGAATCGGCACGATGTTCTCCGTCGCCGTGCTTGCCGCGATGATCGCGATCGCGACGAAGACCGTGCTCGCGGTCGCGGGCGCCTTCTGGTCCACGGCCCTGATCGGCAGCCTGCTCGGTTCGAACTTCACCGGCGGCATGAAGAGCACTGCGCTGCAGCAGGGCGGTATCGGTCTGCTGCTGACGGTGCTCCTGATCACGACGCCTCCGATGGTCTCCAATTTCTTCCAGGGCGCGTTGGGTGGCTTCTCCAGCTATGCGGCCATCAGCGGCAGCCATGCCGCGAGCGGCGGCTGGGGCGGTGGCGGCGGCCATCACAGAGGCGGTGGCGGCTACGGCAACACCTTCCAAGGCGGTGGCGGTTACGGGAGTGTCGCTTACGGTGATGGTGGAGGACGCGGTGGCGGCGGTGGCCGTGGCGGTGACCGCAACGCCTCCCGGGATTATTACTCCGATGGCCAGCAATCGCCGCCGCCTGCGGCCTACAACAATCGAGCATCGGTGGCGCCTACCGACTCGGGAGCGTCGGCTGCCCCGTCTACCGGTAGGCGAGGGGTTGCTTCCACGCCGAGGGAAGAGCCGCCGACAGCATGATTTGCCTGTTCATCGATTATTTGGTGACTCCGCGCAACGATACGAGCGAACGTTCTCACTGAGTCAGCTGCCATGAAAGGATTGCTCGCAAGTCTTGCCGTGTTGGTGTTGCTCGCCGCATCGGTGGATGCACACGCCGAAGGGCGCTGTCCGGATGGTTACTATCCGACAGGTGGTGCGGATGTCGGCTGGTATGGTTGCGCGCCGATGGGGCCGATGCCGGACGAAGGCGAAGGCCCGAGTCAGCAGCAGCCTGACGAGCCGGGTTGGGAAACCCGCTGGGGTGCCATCGCCACTGCCGATGGTGCCTTCGGTGTAGCCAATGGCATGACTTCCAAGCGTCGTGCCGAAAAGCAGGCCATGTCCGACTGCAAGGCGCGATCCAATGGGAAGCCTTGCAAATTGAAGCCGGCTTTCTACGACCAGTGCGCCGCTCTTGCTTGGGGGGACGACATGAACATCCTGTTCCGGTCTCCCGATCTGCAGGATGCGGAAGCCAGCGCCGTTCAGGTCTGCAGTCAGCACACCAAGAATTGCAAGGTGTACTACTCGGCTTGCAGTTACCCGCAGCGGGTGCAGTGAAGCGTCGAAGAAATCCGTGCTGAAGAATCCGGGCTGACGCCTATCGGACGATGACGAGAAGAAGGCCCTGACAGGGCCTTCTTTTTTTGTTGGGTCGATGGGCGAGATCATGCGCCATCGTGTTGTCGACCCATCACCTCGTGGCGAGCTGAATGCAACTCGCCTGCTGGCGGGAAAAGCGCTGCGCACTGCAGAGCGTTCGACGCGATCATTGCTCCCCGGAACGATGCGGATACGGACAATAGCAATCTGCGACTGCATGGTCTGCAGGATCGGATCGAGAAAACAGTCTTCGCATGCACGTCGAACGTTGGCGCGAAGTCCCGATGCGTGCTGTGGATGCCGGGTATGACCAGAGTATGAGACACGACGCGTTGCGCGTCGTTCGATGGTGCCGGAAGTGGGACTCGAACCCACACGCTTTTAAGGGCGGCGGATTTTGAGTCCGCTGCGTCTACCGATTCCGCCATTCCGGCGCGGGGCCGCATTATAGCTCACGCGGGCTGCCGCGAGCCCGCGCCGCTCACGCAGCGTGGTCGAACTTCAACTGCTTGCTGGTATGGACATGCCAGCCGTCGCCAGACGCTTCGAAAATGCCGCAGCAGGTCATCGACCGCTTGTAGATGTGCAGCGAAACCGCGGTTTCGCTGTCGCTGGCGTTGCGGATGGTGTGGTATTCGTGCGGCGGAATCAGGCTGCCCGCGGAACCGGTGCCCGCGATGAGCGAGCCGACTTCGCTGAAACGGTAGCGTTCGCCGAGGCGCTCGCTGAGGTCGTATTGGGTGATTTCGAGCTGCCCGTGCCAGACGCCCTCGACGCACCAGAGGCCGGCATGGTCATGGATCGGCGTGCCCTGGCCGGGTGCCCAGGTCATGGCGATCACGTCGTAACCGTGCTGCGGGCTGTTGTACAACTCGCGGCGCGCGTAGTGTCCTTCCACCGGTTGCAGCACGCAGGCGGGAAGCTCGACGCTCCGCTCCCGCATCATCCGGCAGAGACCGCTGCGCAAGGCCTGCACGACGGCGGCATCGTCGCCGAGGGCGACGGCCGCGTTGATGGTCTCGATCAGGTGCGCTCGGCCGTGAAAATCGTCGATCGCCATAACGAAACTCCATAACGGCATGCTGCCGGGTTATGACCCGATTCTAGCAGCCGACGCAGTTCCCCGGCACCGACGACGGCCACCGTCATGGTCGAATCGTGCTCAGCGATCGCCGCTCCTGAAACCGCCGCCACCGCCGCCGCGCGGGCCGCGATTACCGCCGGGGCGAGGACCGCCCGGACGACCGCCGGGCTTGGGAGCGCCGCCCGGCCTGGAGGCGCCGGGTTTGGGGCCACCGTGTTTCTGGGGAGGCCTCGGGCCGCGCGGTGCGCGCGGGCCCGGTTCGCCGTAGGGATTGAAGCCGCCGCCATGGGCATGGTCGGAGGGGAAGCTGGGCGCATTGCCGGGGTGGCCGTAGGGTTTCGCGGCGCGAGCCGGCTTCGGACCGCCCGGGCCGCGCGGACCGCGTGGCGTCTCGCCGAAGCCGCCGGGGCCCCGTTCGCCGGCGAAACCGGCGCCCGCCGGACGGTCACCGTAGCTGCGTTTGGGCTTCGGACCGCCGGGACCACGACTCTCGCCGCCGAAGCCGCCTGCGCTCGCGTCGCGATCGCCGTAGGGCCGATTGCCGCCTGGGCGCGGGCCGCCCGGCTTCTTGGCGCCGAAGGGCTTCTTCGGGGCGCGGGGATCGGCATTGCGATGGCCGGTGGGGCCGGTGTCCACGCCATCCGGCACGTACCAGGTACGGAACGCGGCGGGATTGCCTTCCGGCAACGGCTTCGGGCCCTTCATCGCGCGCTGCTTGAACGGCTTGTTCTGCGACTGGCGGGCGGCGGCTTCGCCGCTGACGGTCAGATCGCCACGCTTCTTCTTGTTGCCGAAACGGCCGCGGTCCTCGCGGACATGGTCGAAGCGGCGCAGTTCGCGGCCTTCATCGGCGGTGTTGTGGCCGTTGACGTAGGCCTGGCTGCGGCCTTCGCGGCCGACGTGCACGGTGGCCTTCGCGGCCTTGCGCTGGCCGATCACCGGCTGCAGCGTCAGCGCCGGCGGCGGACCTTCCTCGAGATTCAGTTTCTTGCGCAGGGCGTCGACCTGCGCGGCCGGCAGCTCCTGGCTCTGGCCGCGCAGCAGCGGCTGCGGCAGCGACACGTCGCCGTAGCGGATGCGTTTGAGACGGCTCACCTGGCAACCCTGCGATTCCCAGAGCCGGCGCACTTCGCGATTGCGGCCTTCGCTGAGGGAGACGCGGAACCAGTCGTGCGAATCGGTGCCGCCGATGCGTTCGATCGCGTCGAACTTCGCCGGACCATCCTCCAGCGCCACGCCGCGGCGCAGACGGTCGACGAGTTTGTCGGAGACGTCTTCCTCGCCTTCGGGCGCACGGACGCGGCAGACGTATTCGCGTTCGATCTCGAACGAGGGATGCATCATCGCGTTCGCCAGCTCACCGTCGGTGGTGAGCAGCAGCAGGCCGGTGGTGTTGATGTCGAGACGGCCGATGGCGATCCAGCGCGCGCCCTTGAGGACCGGCAGCGCTTCGAAGATCGTCGGGCGGCCTTCGGGATCTTCGCGAGTGGTCACTTCGCCTTCGGGCTTGTTGTAGATGAGCACGCGCGCCGGTTCGGTGAGCGCGCTGGCGACGAAGGTCTTGCCGTCGATCTCGATGCGATCGCCGCCCTTGACGCTCATGCCGATCTGGGCGGTTTCGCCGTTGACCTTGACCATGCCGTCGGCGATGCGCTGTTCCAGCGCGCGGCGGGAACCGAGGCCGGCCTGGGCCAGCACTTTGTGCAGGCGTTCTTCCATGCGCGGCGCTTCGGCGGGGGCATCCTTCTCGCGTTTGAGCGAAAGGGTGCGGGGTTGTTGTTCTTTCTTCATGTCAAGCTCCGGTGCTGTCGTCGTCTTCGACGAGGGCGGTGTGGGTGTCGACGGGCGCTGGTGCGTCGTCGTGGGGATGGGATCGGGAGGAAATGTCGTCGTCGACGGTATCGCCGGCGTCTTCGCCTGTTTCGTCGTTCTGGCCGGTCGTGTCGCCGCCCGCATCGTCACCGTCCCCATCATCGGGTTCGGCGTCGTCCTGCACGCCGGCGACGATGGCCGCGGGTTTCGGCGCGTCCGGATCCTCGAACGACAACTGCGGATCGAGTTCGCCGAAATCCTTGAGTTCGGACAGCGGCGGCAACTGATCGAGGCTCTTCAGTCCGAAGTAGTCGAGGAACGTGCGTGTGGTGCCGAGCAGTTCGGGGCGGCCCGGAACGTCGCGATGGCCGACCGAGCGGATCCACTCGCGTTCTTCGAGCGCCTTGATGATGTTGCTGCTGACCGCCACGCCGCGGACCTGCTCGATCTCGCCGCGGGTGATCGGCTGGCGGTAGGCGATGATCGCCAGCGTTTCCAGCGTGGCGCGGGTGTACTTGGTCTGGCGCTCGCTCCACAGCCGCGCGACCCAGACATGGACGTCGGACTGCACCTGGAAGCGGTAACCGGATGCGGTTTCGGCCAATTCGATGCCGCGCTGCTCGCAGGCGGCGCCCAGATCGGTCAGGGCCTGTTCGATGCTGCCTTCCGGCGCGGGCTCGTCGAGGGTGAACAGGCCGCGCAGCTGCACGATGGTCAGCGGCTGGCTGGCCGCGAGCAGGGCGGCCTCGACGATGCGGGTGATGAAGTGTTGATCCATGCGGTTCGTTCTTCAGCGGGAGTGGCGTCGCGCGCGATGCCGGGCGGTGATGCGGATGGTCATGGGCGGGCGTCGCTGTCGGCCAGCGGAGCCGCGGCCGGTTCCTGCACGTCGTCGTCGAATTCGCTGCTCAGATCGGGCACCACGGCGTCGCCGTGTTCGCCCGCGGCCAGCGATTTCAGATAGATCGGCGCGAGCGGCGCTTCCTGGACGATGTCCAGCAACTGCTCCTTCGCCAGTTCGAGGATCGACAGGAAGGTGACCACCACGCCGAGCTTGCCCTCGCGCGGCTCGAACAGCGATTCGAAGCGGTGGAAGCTGCCGTCGCCGAGGCGGGTCAGCACGTCGGTCATGCGCTGGCGGACGCTCAGGGCTTCGCGCTTGATCGAATGTCCGGTGAACAGCTCGGCGCGCTTGAGCACGTCGTGCAGGGCCAGCAGCATTTCCTTGAGCTGTACCGGCGGCGGCAGTTTCACGCTGCTGCGGTCCGGTACGAAGGCGGTCACCGGCGAGGTGTCGCGCTCCATGCGGGGCAGGGCGTCGAGATCTTCGGCGGCCTGTTTGAAGCGTTCGTAATCCTGCAACCGGCGGACCAGGTCGGCGCGGGGATCGTCCTCGGCGTTCTCGTCGCTGGGCGGGCGGGGCAGCAGCATCCGCGATTTGATCTCGGCGAGGATCGCGGCCATCACCAGGTATTCGGCGGCCAGCTCGAAGCGCATCTCGCGCATCACCCCGATGTAGTCCACGTACTGCTTGGTGATCTCCGCGACCGGGATGTCGAGGATGTCGAGGTTCTGGCGGCGGATGAGATACAGCAGCAGGTCGAGCGGGCCCTCGAAGGCTTCGAGGATGACTTCCAGCGCGTCCGGGGGAATGTAGAGATCCTGCGGGATCTGCAGCACCGGCTGGCCGAGCACGGTCGCCAGCCGCATCTCGTGCTGCTGCGGTGCGTGCGGCGGGGGCGCCTGCGGTTGCGGAGCCTGTGGCGCGACCGCGTCGTCCTGCGTGGCGGCAGGAGCGTCGGGCGCGGTTTCAGTGCTCATTCGACGGGACGATCATGGGTTCTGGCATTCGACGGCGGAAGCGATCGACGAGGAGGCGGGCCGGCGTTCGGCGACGCGGGAGCGGCCGCATCGTGCGACCGCGAGGGTGTGGCGTCGCCGTCATCGCGGACGGCGGGCGACACATCGCCGATGTCGACCAGGGGAGCGGCGGACCGCGGGCCGGGCGTGCAACGGCTGGAGTTGCGGGTGCATGTCCCGTTCGGGTGGGCGCGGGCCATGCGGGGCGGATCGAAGGCAACAACCAAGGCCACGGCACCAACCCTGACATGAGGGTGGCGCGAACGGGTCTGGCGCAGGCCGGGGGCCGGGTGGGGGTGACAGAGAACCTCGGTCGGGGGCGGGAAGCCGCCCTGCGGCTTCTGCACGCCATCGAGGGCATGACACGGCCGGCCTCGAAACGATGGGCCAAGAGTACGGGCTGGGGGGCCGGCTGTCCAGCGCGGCCACCCGGCCCGCGGATATCCTATGCGCCCCGACGACCGAGGTCCGTGCGCATGTGGTATGCCATCGAGGGCTACGACGCCCCGCAATCGCTCGATGCCCGCCTGCAGGCGCGGCCGGCGCATCTGGCCCGGTTGAATGCGTTGAAGGACGCAGGCCGTCTCCTTCTGGCCGGCCCGTGTCCCGCCATCGATGCCGAAGACCCGGGCCCGGCGGGGTTCAGCGGCAGCATCGTGATCGCCGAATTCGAAACCCTCGCCGCGGCGCGCGCCTGGGCCGACGCGGATCCCTACGTCGACGCGGGCGTCTATGCCCGCGTCGACGTCCGCCCGTTCCGCCAGGTGTTGCCATGACCGGCGGCGAACCCGTCGGCCCCCTGCCGCGCGAGGCCCGCGTCGATGCCATCCGCCGCCTGCTCGAAGCCGCGTTCTCGCCGACGGTGCTTGAGGTCATCGACGACAGCCATCGCCATGCCGGTCATGAAGGCGCCCGCGACGGCCGCGGACATTTCAACGTGCGTGTGGTCAGTCCCGCGTTCGCGGGAATGACTCCTATCGCCAGGCACCGCGCGGTCTATGCCGCCCTTGGCGGGTTGATGCAGACGGATATCCATGCGCTTTCGATCCAGGCGACGAGCGAATGATGCTGCGTCGCAGCATTTTTCCGGTCTTGCCGGGAGATGGATGCAACGGGTGAAAATGTCGATGGATCAACGGGTTGGACGCGATCCCCAGTGCTCTGCATTGCTGGTCTGAGATGGCTTTACACGGTTTTGTGAAAACGGTTACATTGCCCTCGGGCGAACCCCGCCAGCAGGAAACCGGGCGATGGCATCCAGTGTGACGATCAGAGATGTGGCGCGGGTGGCCAAGGTATCGGTGGCCACCGTGTCGCGGGCGCTCAACGGTCACGACAACGTCACCGAGGGCGTGCGCCGCCGCGTGCTGGCCGTCGCGCACGAACTTCGTTACAGCCCGCACCACGCCGCGCGCAGCCTCAGCAGCCGGCGCACCCACACCATCGGCGTGGTGTTGCCGGATCTGCACGGCGAATTCTTTTCCGAACTGATGCGCGGCATCGATCTGGTCGCGCGCGAGTGCGGCCTGCATCTGCTGGTCTCGAGCTATCACGGTCATCCGGAGGAACAGGCGTCCGCGCTGCGTGCGATGCGTGGGCGCGTCGACGGCCTGCTGGTGATGTCGCCGCACGCCGGCGATCTGGATTTCCTCAGCGAGAATCTCGCCGCATTGCCGGCGGTGCTCATCAATTCGCAGCCGACCGACACCGATCAGGTCGCGTTCGGCATCGACAACTACGGCGGCGCGCGGGCGATGGTCGAACATCTGCTCGCGGCCGGGCATCGCCGCATCGCGTTCGTCGCCGGGCCGCCGAACAACTTCGACGCCTACGAGCGCCTGCGCGGCTATCGTGACGCGCTGCTCGCCGCCGATGCGTCCGCCGAGCCATGGGTGGTGCCGGGCGATTTCGGCGAAGCCTCGGGCCATGCCGCGGGGCAGGCGCTGCTGGCGGCCGCGCAGCGCCCGCATGCGGTGTTCGCCGCCAACGACATGATGGCGCTGGGTTGCCTGTTCGCCTTCAACCAGGCGGGCGTGCGGGTGCCGGACGAGATCGCGCTGGCCGGCTTCGACGACATCCCGCTCGCGCGCTACGTGATGCCGTCACTGACCACGATGCGCGTGAACATCGCCGAGCTCGGCGCGCATGCGATGCGCGTGCTGCTCGATGTGTACGCCGGCCAGGATGTGCGCGCGAGGCTCGTGCCGCTGGTGCCGGAATTGATCGTGCGCGAATCCAGCGAGCCGAAGGCGGCGAGGGAGGCTTCGGGTCGCGAGTGAGGGAAAGGATTGCGGTTTTTTTTGATCGAGGATGTAACCGGTTACAGCTCGCGTATTCCGCTTCGGCTACATCCGTTTCCAGAACAACTCAAGAAGTCAGTATGCCCTCGGGAGGGGCGAAGTCATGAACCAACCACGTCGTCAGACACCCCACCGGTTCCAGCGCTCGCTGTTGAGCTGCGCGCTGGCCAGTTGCCTGTTGTTCGGCGCCCCCGCCGTGTTTGCGCAGTCCACCGGCGCCACGGTCCGCGGCCAGGCCGCGGCCGATGCCAAGGTCACCGCCACCAATGTCGCCACCGGCTTCAGCCGCAGCGTCGAGGCCGGCGGCAGCGGCGGTTATTCGCTGGTCGGCCTGCCGCCCGGCACCTATCGCATCAGCGTCGAATCCGGCGGACAGACCTCCACCCATGACGTGACCCTGCGTGTGGGCGAAACGGTGACGCTGGACGCCGACGACGCGAAAGCCGAAGGCGACCTCGACACCGTGGTCGTGGTCGGCACCGTGCTGGCCGAGACCAGGACCTCGGAAGTGGCGACGTATGTGAGCAAGAAGCAGATCGAGTCGTTGCCGCAGAATTCGCGGAACTTCCTCGCATTCGCCGATATCGTTCCGGGCGTGGTGTTCAGCACCGGCAACGAGGGTTCGACCTCGCTGCGCAGCGGCGCGCAGCTGTCCAATGGAATCAATGTCTACGTCGATGGCGTTGGCCAGAAGGATTACATCCTGAAGGGAGGCATCACCGGCCAGGATTCCAGTCGCGGCAATCCGTTTCCGCAGCTCGGCATCGCCGAGTACAAGGTCATCACTTCGAACTACAAGGCCGAGTACGATCAGTTGAGCAGCGCTGCGATCACCGCGGTCACTCAGTCCGGCACCAACGATTTCAAGGGCAGCTTTTTCTGGGACAACGTCGCCAGCGAGTGGGTGTCCCGCACCGTGCGCGAAGACAAGGGTCTCGATCGCAAGCCGCGAAGCAAGGATACCCAGTACGGCGTGTCCTTCGGAGGACCGATCCTCCGCGATCGTCTGCATTTCTTCCTGGCCTACGAGGCGAAGGATCGCGACGATCCGCGCCAGATCGATCCGGGGCGCAATTTCGAGATCGAAGATCTGCCGCCGCAATTCCGCGACGAAGCGCGCAATACCACCAATGCTCCCTTCCGCGAAGATCTTTACTTCGGCAAGCTCGACTGGTCCCTCTCCGAGGAGCATCTGCTCCAGTTGACGCTCAAGCGTCGAGAGGAGGACGAGTTGACCAACATCGGCGGCCAGAACCTGTCCTCCAGCGGTACGCTCAAGACCGGCGATGAGACGCGCGCCGATCTGCGTTGGCAGTGGAGCACCGCGAACTGGGTCAACGACGCGCACCTGACTTTCGAGGACGCCAATTTCGCGCCGCGCACCGCTTCGACAGAAAACGGCTACCTGCTGTTCATTCCGCGGGCCGGCGAAGAGGCGAACAACAATCCCGGGATGGACCAGATCATTCGCCGCGGTGGCGGCGGCGATTTCCAGGACAAGGGCCAGAAAGGGTACTCGCTGCAGAACGATTTCACCTTCACGGGATGGGATCGACACACTGTCAAGTTCGGCGTCAAGTACAAGCTCATCGATATCTCCGCGTTCGAGCAGAGCCCGTACACGCCGCAGTTCCGGTACGATGGCCTGCGCAGCCTGACCGTACCGTATTTCGTGCAGTTCTCCGCTTCCGGAAACGGCTATCCGACCAGGGTCGAATCGAACAGCAAGCAATTCGGAATCTACCTGCAGGACGATTGGGAAGTCACCGACAAGCTGACTCTCAATCTTGGCCTGCGCTGGGACTACGAGCGCACTCCGAGCTACGAAGATCACGTCACGCCGGCCGGCCTTGTCTCCGCGCTGCAGGCCTGGCCGAACATCAACAATGGCAACGTCGACTACGACTACAACGACTACATCAGCACCGGCAACAACAGGAAAGCCTTCAAGGACGCCTGGCAGCCGCGCATCGGATTCTCGTACGACATCGGCGGCGACGAGCGGCATGTGATCTTCGGCGGTGCCGGCCGCTCCTACAATCGCAATCAGTTCGATTATCTGTCCTACGAGAAGTACCGTCTGGCGTTCCAGCGCTACGAGCTCAACTTCAATACGCCCGGCCATACCTGCACCGTCGGGCCGACCTGCTTCAACTGGGACCCGAGTTATCTCGATCCCGCCAACCTCGCTGCATTGGTCGCCGGTACTTCGAACGGCGCCGAGGTGTTCCTCATCAACAACGAACTGAAGACGCCGTATTCCGATCAGTTCAGCATCGGGATGCGCAATGCGTTCCAGCTGTTCGGACACGACTGGAATTCTTCCGTGACGCTGCTGCACATCCGCAGCCACGACGGCATCCTCTTCACCATGGGCAACCGCTATCCCAATGGCGAGTTCCGCAACAATCCCGCGCTGGACTGGGGCGGTCAGCCCTGGGGCGAGTCGCTGCCGGGCTGGGGGCGATTCTTCCTCGGCGACAACGCGGTGGAGACGCGCCTGAATTCGCTGCTTCTTTCCCTGGAGAAGCCGTACACCCGCGAATCTCACTGGGGTGTCAGCCTGGCCTATACCTACAGCGATGCCGAAGAAAATCGCAGCAATTCCGACCAGTTCTCGTTCGACTATCCGAACCTCGACGGGGTGGCGTTCACGGATGCGCTGGGCGTTTCCAAACATCGCCTGGTGGCGACGGGCATCACCGACTTCTGGGGCATCACGGCCTCTGCAAAGCTCACCCTGGCCAGTCCGAAAGCCGTCGAAGCGATCAACTGCTACGAAGTGACCGTTGCCGGAAACTGTTATTTCGATCCGTTCCGTCCCGACGGCACCATCGCCTACAAACAGCTCGACATCGCGCTGCAGAAGGAATGGGATACCGGTTCGGACATCAAGCTCCGGGTTCGGGGCGATTTCCTCAATGTCTTCAACTGGCGCAATTACGGCGCTGGCGAATACTCGAACTGGCGCGGTTGGGACGGAAGTCCGGACGCCAACTTCGGGCGCCGGACCGGCGACGGCATCGAGCGTCCGACCCGCACCTTCAAGTTGTCTTTTGGTCTGGTCTGGTAATCGTCGAATGATCGTCGACAACGGCCGTCCGTACGCGACGGGCGGCCGTTCCCTCCCTCGATACCGGAGCATCGTTTGAATCGTTTTGCGTTCGGCCTTCGCTGCCGCATCGTCGCCGGGATGGGCGTGTGCCTCTCTCTCGCACTCCTCGCAGGTTGCCGGCACGCCCCCGGGCCGGCGACGCCTGCGCTCCCGGCGGCGTCTTCTTTTTCCGGTGCGGCGACGCCGCTGCCGCCGGTCTTCGACGACATCGAGCGGCGCACGTTCGACTATTTCTGGGATACCACCGAAGCCGATACCGGGCTCGCGCCGGATCGTCATCCCTCGCGGCCGTTCTCCAGCATCGCGGCGATCGGTTTCGCGCTGACGGCCTATCCGATCGGCGCGGAGCGGGGCTGGATCACCCGCGGGCAGGCGGCCGAGCGCACGCTCGCCACGCTGCGGTTCCTGCATGATGCGCCGATGGGTCCGGAAGCCGTGGGGCGTTCGGGTCACCGCGGTTTCTACTATCACTTCCTCGACATGCGCAGCGGGCAGCGATTCGACAAGTGGGTCGAACTGTCGAGCGTGGACACCGGCCTGATGATGATGGGCGTGCTGTTCGCGCAGAGTTACTACGACGGCGACGACGCGCGCGAGCGCGAGATCCGCGGTCTCGCCGAGACGCTGTACGGCCGGGTGGAATGGGATTGGATGCGGCCGCGCGCGCCGCTGATCTCGATGGGCTGGAATCCGGAGACGCAGTCCTTCATCGATCACGACTGGAAGGGCTACAACGAAGCGATGCTGGTCTATGTGCTGGCGCTTGGTTCGCCCACGCATCCGGTGGAACCCGAAGCCTGGACCGCGTGGACCCGCAGCTATGGCCGCAACTGGGGCGAATTCCAGGGCCAGACGCATCTGCGCTTCGGGCCGCAGTTCGGCCATCAGTACAGCCATGTCTGGATCGATTTCCGCGGCATCCGGGATGCGTACATGCGCGAAAAGAGCGTGCGCGACAAAGGCCTCGATTATTTCGAGAACAGCCGTCGTGCGACGCTGGCGCAGCACGCCTACGCCGTGGCCAATCCGATGGGCTGGAAAGGCTACGACGACAAGGTCTGGGGACTGACCGCCAGCGATGGTCCGCAGGGCACGCGCCAGACCTGGCGCGGGCAGACGCGCGAATTCCGCGGTTACAGCGCGCGCGGTCCCGGGCCGGTCGATGGGTTCGACGACGGTACGCTCGCGCCGACCGCGGCGTTGGCATCGCTGCCGTTCGCGCCGGAGCTGGTGATTCCCGCGGCCGAGGCGATGCGCGCGCGCTACGGCGACGATCTCTACGGTCGCTACGGGTTCCTCGATGCGTTCAACCCGAGCTTCGAGTACGACGTGGCGCTGGTCACGGGCAAGGTCGTGCCAGGCAAGGGCTGGTTCGCCAGCGACTATCTGGGCATCGACCAGGGGCCGATCCTCGCGATGATCGCCAACCACCGCGACGGTTTCGTCTGGAACGTGATGAAGCGCAATCCGCACATTCGCCGCGGGCTGGAGCGAGCGGGTTTCCGCGGCGGTTGGCTGGAGGCGCCGGCCGCGCCGGCGCGGTAGAGTCGGCGCATGCGCGTCCTGATCGCGATCTGCTGCGTGGTGCTGGCGACGGCAGGATGCCGCCGCGCCGACGAGCGCACGACGATCCGCTTCTGGGCGATGGGCCGTGAGGCGGAAGTGGTCGGCGCGCTGATTCCGCAGTTCGAGCGCGAGCATCCCGGACTGCGGGTGGAGCTGCAGCAGGTGCCGTGGACGGCGGCGCACGAGAAGCTGCTCACCGCCTACGCCGCGGATGCGCTGCCCGATATCTGCCAGCTCGGCAACACCTGGGTGCCGGAATTCGCGGAGCTGAACGCGCTGGCGCCGCTGGAGCCCTACGTCCGCACGTCGAAGGTCGTCGTCCCGGACGATTACTTCCCGGGCATCTGGGACACCAATGTCGTCGACAGCAGGCTCTACGGCGTGCCGTGGTATGTCGACACGCGACTGATGTTCTACCGCAAGGATCTGCTCGCCGCCGCCGGCTACGACGCGCCGCCGCGCACATGGGACGAATGGATGGCGGCGATGACCGCGATCAAGCGTCAGCGCGGCAAGGATCGCTATGCGGTGCTGCTGCCGTTGAACGAGTTCGAGCAGTTGCTGTCGCTCGCGCTGCAGCAGGACGATCCGCTGCTGCGCGACGGGCAGGGCAATCTCGACAGCCCGGGGTTCCGCCGCGCGCTGGCGTTCTACGCCGGCATGTTCGAGGCCGATCTGGCGCCGCCGATGTCGGAGACCCAGATCTCCAACGTATGGGACGAATTCTTCAACGGCCTGTTCGTGTTCTACGTCTCCGGGCCGTGGAATATCCGCGAATTCAGGAAGCGCGCGCCGAAAGGGCTGGAGGACGCGTGGGGCACCGCGCCGCTGCCCGGTCCGGATGGCCCCGGTGCGGGTATCGCCGGCGGTACCAGCCTGGTGCTGTTCCGCCAGTCGCCGCGCAAGCGCGAGGCCTGGGCCTTCGTCGAATTCCTGTCGCGGCCCGAGATCCAGCAGAAGTTCCATGCCGAGATCGGCGACCTGCCGCCGCGGCGCAGCACCTGGGAACATCCGTCGCTGCGCACCGATCCCTACGCCGCGGCGTTCCGCGACCAGCTCGAACGCGTGAAGCCCACGCCGAAAGTGCTGGAGTGGGAGCGCATCGTGCAGGAGATGCGGCTCGCCAGCGAACGCGTGGTGCGCGGGGGGCAGTCGCAGGACGCCGCCGTGCGCCGGCTCGATGCCAGCGTCGACGCCATGCTCGAAAAGCGACGCTGGGTCGACGCGCGCCGCGCCGCGCGCGCGGAGTCGGCGCCGTGAGGTCGTCGCTCGCCGCTTGGACCTTCGTCGGGCCGGCGCTGGCTGTGCTTGCGGTGTTCTTCGGCCTGCCGGTGCTGGCCGCGCTGTTCCTGAGCCTCAGCGATTTCGACCTGTACGCGCTGGCGGACTGGGACAACCTGCGCTTCGTCGGTCTCGACAATTATTTCGAACTGCTGCAGACACCGCTGTTCTGGAAATCGCTGGGCAACACCTTCTATTTCGTGCTGGTCGGCGTGCCGCTGTCGATCGCGGTGTCGCTGGGGGCCGCGCTGCTGCTGAACGCACCGGTGACGCGTTTCCGCGCGTTCTTCCGCACCGCGCTGTTCGCGCCGGTGGTCACCACGCTGGTCGCGGTGGCGGTGATCTGGCGCTATCTGTTCCACACCAGCTACGGCCTCGTGAACTGGGCGCTGGGGCATGTCGGCATCGCGCCGGTGGATTGGCTGGGCGATCCGGACTGGGCGATGCCCACGATCATCCTGCTCGCGGTGTGGAAGAACTTCGGCTACAACATGGTGATCTTCCTCGCGGGGCTGCAGGCGATCCCGCAGGATCTCTACGAAGCCGCGCGCATCGACGGCGCCTCGCGGCGCCGGCAGTTCTGGCACATCACGCTGCCGATGCTGGGGCCGGTGCTGATGGTCGTCGGCGTGATCACGGTCGCCGGTTACTTCCAGCTGTTCGCGGAACCCTACGTGATGACCCGCGGCGATCCGCTGCAGAGTACGGTAAGCGTGCTGTACTTCATGTTCGAGGAAGGCTTCCGCTGGTGGAATCTCGGCCGCGCGTCGGCGGTCGCGTTCCTGCTGTTCCTGATCATCTTCGCGATCACCACGCTGATGATGCGGCTGGGCCGCAGGAAGGGGCTGGTATGAGCGCCGCCAACGGTCGCGTGGTCGGCGACTCGCGCGCGCACGCGTGGCTGGTCCATGCCGGACTGCTCGCGCTGACCCTGCTCAGCCTCGCGCCGCTGCTGTGGATGCTGTCGGTCTCGTTCATGCCGACGGGCGGCGCCAGTCGTTTTCCGCCGCCGCTGCTGCCGTCGGCGCCGACGCTGGAGAATTACCGCGCGCTGTTCGAGCGCATCGGCATGGGCGGCTATTTCCTCAACAGCGTGCTGGTCTCGACCGCGATGACCCTGCTGTCGCTGCTGATCAACGCGATGGCCGGCTACGCCTTCGCCAAGCTGCGCTTCGCCGGGCGCGAACGGATCTTCAAGCTGCTGCTGGCCGCGCTGGTGATTCCGTCGCAGGTGGCCATGCTGCCGCTGTTCCTGATGCTGAAACAGATGGGGATGGTGAACAGTTACGCCGGCGTGATCGTGCCGGGGCTGGCGTCGATCTTCGGCATTTTCCTCGTGCGCCAGTACGCGCGCTCGATTCCGGACGAACTGATCGAGGCCGCGCGCATCGACGGGGCGGGAGAGTGGCGGATCTTCGGTTCGATCGTGCTGCCGATGCTCAAGCCCGTGCTGGTGACCCTGGCCATCTTCACCTTCATGGGCAGCTGGAACGATTTCATGTGGCCGCTGATCGTGCTCACCGATCAGTCGAACTACACCCTGCCGGTCGCGCTGGCCTCGCTTTCGCGCGAACACATCCAGGACGTCGAGATGATGATGGCCGGCGCCGTGCTCACGGTGCTGCCGGTGCTGCTGCTGTTCCTGATGCTGCAGCGCTATTACATCCAGGGCCTGATGCTGGGTAGCGTAAAAGGCTGAAAGCTCAGGGAGGTCTGAACAATGCGTCGCCCCGGCGAAAGCCGGGGTCCAGCCCTTCGGCAAATCGTTGATGACGCCGGATTCCGGCTTGATCACACACTTTCGAGGTGCTCCAAACATGATCCTGCTTCGCCGCTCCGTGATGGCGAGCCTGTTGATGGCGGTCGTCGGCAGTGCCTGTGCGAAAGACGCCACGCGCGTGCTCGATACCTTCGACGACCCCGCGCAGTGGCGCGTCATCGCCTCCACCCAGGTCAGCGGCACCCTCCGTGCCGACGACGGCGCACTCTGCCTCGACTACGATTTCAATGGCGTGTCCGGGTACGTCGGCCTGCAGCGCGATGTCGCCATCGATTACCCGGAGAACTACCGGTTCGACTTCAACATCCGCGGCGAGTCGCCGGCGAACGATCTGCAGTTCAAGCTCATCGATGCCAGCGGCGACAACGTCTGGTGGGTGAATCGCCCGCGCTACGCGTTCCCGCGCGACTGGACTGCCGTGCGCTACAAGCGCAGGCAGATCGGCAAGGCCTGGGGGCCGGGCGCCGATCCCGCGCTGCGCGCCAGCGCGAAACTCGAATTCACGCTCAACAACAGCGCCGGCGGCAAGGGCCGCGTCTGTTTCGACGATCTGCGCTTCTCCTCGCTGCCGCCGGATGCGACCGAGCCGAAGATCGCATCGGCGCGCGCGACGGCCGCCGGTCGCGATGCGGCGAAGGCGATCGATGGCGATCCGGCCACGGCGTGGCGCGTGCGCGGCCGACAGCGTCTGTCGCTGGATCTCGGCGCGCCCACCGAATTCGGCGGCCTGCGCCTGGACTGGGCCGATGGCGCGCAGCCGGCCGCCTACGCGGTGCTCGCGTCGGACGAGGGTCGCGTCTGGCGCACGCTGCGCGAGGTCGCGGGCAGCGACGGCGGCCGCGACTGGATCGCGCTGCCGGAATCCGAGACGCGCCATCTCGCGATCGAACTCCGCGGCGGCGATGAGAAAACAGCGGCGCTCGCCGAGGTTCGCGTCGAACCGCTCGCGTTCGCGGCCACGCCCAACGATTTCGTCGCTTCGGTGGCGAAGGATCAGCCGCGCGGCCGCTTCCCGCGCGGATTCAGCGGCGAACAGGCGTACTGGACGATCCTCGGTGTCGATGGCGGACTCGAACAGGGGTTGATCGGCGAGGACGGCGCGATCGAAGTCGCCAAGGGCGGTTTCAGCATCGAGCCGTTCCTGCGCGTCGACGACGCATCATTGAGTTGGGCCGATGTCCAGGCCTCGCAGTCGTTGCAGGACGGTTATCTGCCGATCCCGAGCGTCGACTGGTGGCATCCCGATGCGCAGCTGCGCACGACCGCATTCGTCGACAGCGATGCGTCCGGCCGACGCACGCAGATCGTCGCGCGCTACGTGCTGCGCAACCCCGGGGGCAGCGCCCGCGACTACACGCTGGCGCTCGCGGTGCAGCCGTTCCAGGTGAACCCACCGAGCCAGTTCCTCAACACCACCGGCGGCGTCAGCCGGATCGCTGCGCTGGCCTTCGCGAACGACGGGGTCGTGCGCGTCGACGGCCGCCCGCGCGTGCATGCGCGGCGCGCACCCGACGCCGCATTCGCGACGTCGTTCGATGCCGGCATGGCCGCTGCGCATCTGGCGTCCGCGCGCCTGCCGTCGGCGCAGGCCGTCGACGACCCGACCGGTCTGGCCTCGGGCGCGATGCTGTACCGCTGGCGGCTCGCGCCGGGCGAATCGCGCGAGGTCGCCCTCGTGATTCCGATGTCGGGCGAGCCGTTCTGCGAGAACGATGCCTGCGCCGCGGAACAGCGCCAGTCGGCCGTGGCCGGGCGCTGGCGCGCGAAGCTCGACGGCGTGCGTTTCGTCGTGCCCGAAGAAGGCCGGCCGCTGGTCGACACCCTGCGCACGTCGCTCGCGCATCAGCTGATCTCGCGCATCGGCCCGCGGTTGCAGCCGGGCACGCGCTCGTACGCGCGGAGCTGGATCCGCGACGGCGCGATGATCGCCGAGGGCCTGCTGCGGATGGGCCGCGAGGATGCGGTGCTCGAATACCTCGACTGGTATGCGCCGTTCCAGTTCGAGAACGGCAAGGTGCCGTGCTGCGTCGACGACCGCGGCAGCGATCCGGTGCCGGAGAACGACAGTCACGGCGAACTGATCTTCGCCATCGCCGACTATGCCCGCCACACCGGCGACGATGTCTTCCTGCGCCGGATGTGGCCGCACGTTCGCGGTGCGTTCGGTTACATGGAAACGCTGCGCGCCAGCGAGCGCACCGAGGACAACCGCGCGCGCGATCCCGCGTTCTACGGAATGATGCCGGTCTCGATCAGCCATGAAGGCTATTCGGCCAAGCCGATGCATTCGTACTGGGACAATTTCTGGGCGCTGCGCGGCTACAAGGACGCGGTGTGGATCGCCGAGCGTCTGGGCGAGCGCGACGAGGCGGCGCGGATGGCCGCGGCCCGCGACGAATTCCGCGCCGATCTCGACGCCTCGCTGCGGGCGGCGACCGCGCGCCACGGCATCGATTACCTGCCGGGTGCCGCGGAGCTGGGCGATTTCGACCCGACCTCGACCACCATCGCGCTGGCGCCGGGCGGCGAACAGCACCGCCTGCCGCAGGATCTGCTGCGCAACACCTTCGAGCGCTATTGGCGCGAGTTCGTGCAGCGCCGCGACGGCACGCGTGCGTGGAAGGACTACACGCCCTACGAATGGCGCAACGTCGGTGCGTTCGTGCGCTTGGGCTGGCGCGAACGGGCCTGGGATGCATTGCGCTTCTTCTTCGACGACCGCGCGCCGCGCGGCTGGAACCAGTGGGGCGAAGTGGTCTCGCGCACGCCGCGCAAACCCTTCTTCCTCGGCGATCTGCCGCATGCGTGGGTGGCCTCGGATTTCATGCGCTCGGCGCTCGACATGTTCGCCTATTACCGCGAAGCCGACGACCGGCTGGTGATCGCCGCGGGCATCCCGGCGTCGTGGCTGGCGGGCGAGGGCATCGCGATCGACGGCCTGCGCACGCCGCAGGGCGTGTTCGGCTACGCGCTGCGTCGGGACGCGCGGCAGTTGACGCTCGACTTCGCCGCCGATGTGCGGTTGCCGCCCGGCGGCGCGGCGTTGCCGTGGCCGCTGACGGATGCGCAGCCCGGTCGCACCACGATCGACGGCCGGTCCGCCGAATGGCGCGACGGCGAACTGCGGATTCCGCCGGGTGCGCGGCGGGTGGTGGTGGCGCTGCGGTGAAAAAAAAGCCCCGACGACCGGGTCGTCGGGGCGCACCGTCCCACAGGAGGGGGAGGGGGAGGTGCCGGAAACGGTCAGTACGGCGAGGGCTCCGCGAGCTTGCGGCCGTGGCTGGCGATCACGTCGGAGTACCAGCGTGCGCTGTCCTTGGGTGTCCGTTCCTGGGTGCCATAGTTCACGTGGACGATGCCGAAGCGCTTGGAATAGCCGAGCGACCATTCGAGATTGTCCAGCAGCGACCACACCATGTATCCGCGGATGTCCACGCCGGCGTCGATGGCATCGTGGATCGCGCGCAGATGCTTGTGCAGATAGTTGATGCGCAACGGATCGCAGACGTGGCCGTTTTCGGCCACCGGCGGGTCGAAGAACGCCGCGCCGTTCTCGGTGATGTACACCGGCAGATCGCCGTAGGTGTTCTTGAACCACAGCAGCAGATCGGTCAGGCCCTGCGGAAACACTTCCCAGCCGGTCTCGCTGTACGTGGCCAGCGGCTGGCGCACCGCACCGGCCTTCAGCGGATAACTGTCGTTGGCCTGGGTGACGCTGCGGGTGTAGTAGTTGATGCCGACGAAATCCAGCGGCTGCACGATCAGCTTGAAGTCTTCCGGATCGAAGTCCGGCCAGGCATCGCCGAAGATTTCCTTCAGCTCCGGCGGATAGCGGCCGAGCAGCGCCGGGTGCAGGTATTGCTCGTTCATGTAGGCGTGCGCGCGTCGGGTGGCCGCGGCGTCCGCTTCGCTCTCGCTGGCGGGATATTTCGGCTCGATGTTCACCACCAGGCCGATCTCGTGCTTGCCCTCGGCGCGATACGCCTGCACCGCGGCGCCGTGGGCGCGCATCAGGTTGTGGCTGGCGATCGGCGCTTCGTATTTGCTGCGATGCCCGGGCGCGAGCGCGCCGTGCAGGTAGCCGCCGTCGGTGATCACCCACGGCTCGTTGAGCGTCACCCACTTCTTCACCCGGCCGTCGAGCGCGCGGTACAGCACGCGGCCGTATTCGGCGAACCAGTCGGCGCAGTCGCGGTTGAGCCAGCCGCCCTTGTCGTCCAGCGCCGCCGGCAGGTCCCAGTGGTACAGGGTCAGCAGCGGTTCGATGCCGTTTTCGAGCAGCGCGTCGACCAACCGCGAATAGAAGTCGAGGCCGGCCTGGTTCACCCGGCCGGTGCCCTCGGGCAGGATCCGCGACCACGACACGCTGAAGCGGTAGGCCTGCAGGCCGAGGTCGCGCATCAGTTTCACGTCGTCCCGCCAGCGCCGGTAGTGGTCGCAGGCGATGTCGCCATTGTCGCCGTTGAGGGTCATGCCCGGGGTGTGGGCGAAGCGGGTCCAGATGCTGGGCCCGGCGCCGTCGGCCATGGGCGATCCTTCGATCTGGTGGGCGGCGGTCGCCGCACCCCAGAGAAAGCCCTTCGGGAACTGATATCGCGGATTGCTGGGCTGCGCGTCGGCGGGCTGGGCCATGGCGGGGTTCCTCGGGCGGGTCTTCGGTGGCATCATGTAAACGGTTACATGAAGACTACAGCAAGCTTCGGGCTTCGCAAACCCTCCGCGCGACCGGTCGTCGCGCAAGGTGTGACGCAAGCCCCTCACGAGGACGGAAGATGGCGACTGTCGCGCTCGATCGGCTCCGCAAGGTCTACCCGGATGGACACGTCGCCGTGGCCGGCGCCAGCTTCGAGGCGGCGGACGGCGAACTGCTGGTGCTGGTCGGGCCTTCGGGCTGCGGCAAGTCCACGCTGCTGCGGATGATCGCGGGCCTGGAAGCGATCAGCGACGGCGCGCTGCGCATCGACGGCCGAGTGGTGAACGACGTGGCCCCGAAGGACCGCGACATCGCCATGGTCTTCCAGAGTTACGCCCTCTATCCGCACATGACCGTCGCCGAGAATCTGGCGTTCGGCCTGACCCTGCGCGGCTGCCCGAAAGCGGAGATCGAGGAACGCATCCGCGCCGCCGCCGAGACCTTGGAACTGGGCGCGCTGTTGCAGCGCCGCCCGGCCGCGCTGTCCGGCGGCCAGCGCCAGCGCGTGGCGCTGGGTCGTGCACTGGTGCGCCAGCCGAAGGTGTTCCTGCTGGACGAGCCGCTGTCGAACCTCGACGCCAAGCTGCGCGCGTCGATGCGCACCGAGATCGCCCGTCTGCATCGCAGCCTTGGCGCGACCATGGTCTACGTCACCCACGACCAGGTCGAAGCGATGACCCTCGGCCAGCGGATCGTGGTGATGAAGGACGGCGAGATCCAGCAGATCGACACGCCAATGGCGCTGTATCGCCGTCCGGCGAACGTCTTCGTGGCGACCTTCCTCGGCAGCCCGGCGATGAACCTGCTCCGCGGCCGGCTGGTCGCGGAGGGCGACCGGCCCGGGCTGGCGCTCTCGGAAGGGCTGATGCTGCCGCTGCCGGGCGGGGACATCGATCCGTCGTGGCTGGGGCGGGAGGTCGATCTGGGCCTGCGTCCGGAACATCTTCTCCTGTGCGCGGCCGGCGAGGCCGCGGACTTCGGCGCCGGGCTCGAAATGCTGGAGCCGGTCGGCAGCGAAGCCTTCGCCTACCTGCGTTTCGGCCCGCACCCGCTGGTGGCGCGGTTCGCGCCGGACGATCTGCCGGCGCCGGGCAGCATCGCGGGCCTGCGCGTGGCCCCGGGGCAATCGCACTTCTTCGACCCCGCCACCGGCCTGAGGCTGCCCGCCGCCGGGTGAGTTTCCCCCGTCGCGGCGTTCTATATACTGCGGTGATGATGCGGCAGTCGTGCCGTGTTGTCGCCAGCAAAATCAATCGCTTGGCGCCTCCTCTTCAACTTTTTTCCTGTCTTCGCCAGCGCCGGCCCCGCCCGGTCGGGCGGGTGGAGCCTCCGAACAGCGCATGCGTCTTTCCACGATCAAGCTTTCCGGCTTCAAGTCCTTCGTCGACCCGACCACGCTGCACCTGCCGACCAACATGACCGGCGTGGTCGGTCCGAACGGCTGCGGCAAGTCGAACATCATCGACGCCATCCGCTGGGTGATGGGCGAGAGCGCGGCCAGCCGCCTGCGCGGCGACTCGTTGACCGACGTGATCTTCTCCGGCAGTTCGGCGCGCAAGCCGGTGTCGCAGGCCACGGTCGAGCTGATCTTCGACAACAGCGACCACACCATCACCGGCGAATACGCCGCGTTCAATGAAATCTCGGTCAAGCGCCAGGTCAGCCGCGACGGCCAGAGCAACTACTACCTCAACGGCACCAAGTGCCGTCGCCGCGACATCACCGATCTGTTCCTCGGCACCGGCCTCGGCCCGCGCAGCTACTCGATCATCGAGCAGGGCATGATCTCGCAGGTCATCGAGGCCAAGCCCGAGGACCTGCGCGTCTATCTCGAAGAAGCCGCCGGCATCTCCAAGTACAAGGAGCGCCGCAAGGAAACCGAGACCCGCATCCGTCACACCCGCGAAAACCTCGACCGCCTCAACGACCTCCGCGAGGAAGTCGGCAAACAGCTGCAGCATCTCGCGCGGCAGGCGAAACAGGCCGAGCAGTACCAGTCGATCCAGGCCGAGCGCCGGATCAAGGACGCGGAGTGGAAAGCGCTGGAATTCCGGGTGCTCGACGCCCAGCTGCAGGTGCTGCGCGACGGGCTGATGCAGGAAGAGACCAGGCTGCAGCAGATCATCGCCGACCAGCGCGAGGCCGAACGGCTGATCGAGCAGGGTCGCGAACGCCGCGAGGCCGCCGCCGACGCCCTCAACAAGGCCCAGGCCGAAGGCTACGAAGTCGGCGGCACGCTGGCGCGGATCGAACAGCAGATCGCGCACCAGCGCGAACTGTCCCAGCGTCTGCAGCGCGCCCGCGACGAAGCGCAGCAGGCGCTGTCGGAGATCGGCCTGCACATCGAAACCGACCAGAACCGCCTGGACGCGCTGCGCGCCGGCATCGAGGAATCCGAACCGCGGCTCGACGCACTGAAGGACGCCGACGCCGATCGCCAGCAGGCGCTGGCCGACGCCGAGGCGAAGCTCGCCGACTGGCAGCAGCGCTGGGACGCGCACAGCCGCGCGCAGAGCGAAGCCGCGCGCGCCGCCGACGTGGAACGCACCAAGGTCGATTACCTCGATCGCCAGTCGCTGGACGCCGAGCGTCGTCGCGAACATCTGAGCCATGAACGCAGCGCGCTGGATGTCAACGCGCTGGCCGAAGCGTTCGCCGGCCTGCAGCTCCAGCACGACGAGAAGAAGTTCGCGCTCGAAGGCATGACCGCCGATCTCGAAGCGCGCAAGGACGCGGTGCTCGGCCTGCAGGACCAGGTGCGCAACGCGCAGGCGGAACTCGCCGACGTGCGCAAGCAGACCCAGGCCGCGCGCGGCCGGCTGTCCTCGCTGGAAACGCTGCAGCATGCGGCGCTGGGCCAGGAGCAGGGCGCCGCGGTGGCCTGGCTGAAGCAGCGCGGACTGGATTCCGCCGCGCGCGTCGGCGAAGTGCTGCAGGTCGAATCCGGCTGGGAAAACGCGGTCGAAGGCGCGCTGGGCCAGTTGATCGAAGGCGTGCTGGTCGAATCGCCCGAGGCCTTGGTCGATGCGCTGGGCGAACTCGGCGAAGGCCGCATCGCGCTGGTGTCCGGCGACACCGGTGAGGCGGCGTTCGCGCCGACCTCGCTGGCCGCGAAAGTGCAGGGCCCGCTGGCGATCCGACGCATGCTGTCGAAGCTGCACGTCGCCGAAACCCTCGGCGATGCGCGCGCGCTGCTGGCATCGCTCGGCGACGGCGAATCGGTCATCACCCGCCAGGGCGAGCGCATCGGTGCCGGCTGGGTGCGCGTGGTCCGGTCCGGCGCGGCCAAACAGGGCGCGCTGCTGCGCGAACGCGAGATCCAGAGCCTGCGCGCCGAAATCGAAATCCTGCAGCAGCGCGAAGCCGGGCTCGATCGCGGCATCGCCGGCCTGCGCGATCAACTGCTGGCCGCCGAGCAGCAGCGCGAAGACGCGCAGCGCACGCTGTATCTGGCGCACCGCAACGTGTCCGAATTGGCCGGCCAGTTGCAGAGCCAGCAGGGCAAACTCGATTCCGCCCGCACCCGCATCGACAAGATCGACGCCGATCTCGGCGTGCTGATCGAAGCGATCGACAACAGCGCCCAACAGGCGCGCGAAGCTCGCTCCCGCCTCGAAGACGCGGTCTCGCGCATGGGCGAACTGGAAGGCACGCGGCAGGCGCTGGAAGCCGAACGCCGCACGCTGAGCGAAGCCCGCGATGGCGCACGCCAGGCCGCGCGCGAATCGCGCGATGCCGCGCATGCGCTGGCGCTCAGCCTCGAATCGCAGCGCGCGCAGATCGTGGCGCTGGCGCAGGCGCTGGATCGCATGGGCGGCCAGCGCGGCCAGCTCGACAGCCGGCTCACCGAACTCGCTTCGCAATTGTCCGAAGGCGATGCGCCGGTGGTCGCGCTCGAACGCGAACGCCAGGCCGCGCTGGAACAGCGCGTGCTCGCCGAGCGGCATCTTGCGGCGGCGCGCGCGGCGCTCGACGGCGTCGACAACGAACTGCGCGGCTACGAACAGACCCGGCATCAGCGCGACGAGCAGTCGGTGAGCCAGCGCGAGGCGATCTCGCAGCGCCGGCTCGACCAGCAGGCGCTGTCGCTGAAGGCCGGGCAGTTGGCCGAAGCGGTGGTGTCCGCCGGTTTCGTCGTCGAAGACGTGCTGAACACGCTCGCCGAAGACGCCGACCCGCGCGCCTGGGAGAAGATCGTCACCGACTTCGACGCCAAGCTGCGTCGCCTGGAACCGGTGAATCTCGCCGCGATCCAGGAGCACGCCGAGGCCGCGCAGCGCAAGGAATACCTCGACGCGCAGAACGCCGACCTCACCACCGCGCTGGAAACGCTGGAAGACGCGATCCGCAAGATCGACCGCGAAACCCGCGGCCGGTTCAAGGACACCTTCGACCGCGTCAACGCCGGCGTGCAGGAACTCTATCCGCGGCTCTTCGGCGGCGGTCATGCGTATCTCGAACTCACCGGCGAGGACCTGCTCGACACCGGCGTCGCGATCATGGCCCGGCCGCCGGGCAAGCGCGTCTCCAACATTTCGCTGCTGTCCGGCGGCGAGAAGGCGATGACCGCGGTGGCGCTGGTGTTCGCGATCTTCCGCCTGAATCCGGCGCCGTTCTGCCTGCTCGACGAGGTGGACGCGCCGCTGGACGAAGCCAACGTCGGTCGTTTCACCGCGATGGTCAGCGAAATGAGCGAGCAGGTGCAGTTCCTGTTCGTCACCCACAACAAGGCCACCATGGAGGCCGCCCACCAGCTCAGCGGCGTCACCATGCGCGAGCCGGGCGTCAGCCGCCTGGTGTCCGTCGACCTGGCCGAGGCCGCGCGCCTCGCCGGTGCGGCGTAAACCCAAGACAACGAGGTCACTGCGATGTCGGATATCTGGATGTTGCGCATCGGGATCGTGATCGCCGGTCTGCTGTTGATGGCCGCGATCTATTTCTTCGGGCGCCCCCGCAGGCCCGAACAGGGCCGCAAGCGTCGCGACGATTCCGTCGATCGCGCCGAGCCGCGGATGCCGGCCACCGGCGCACCGCCACCGGGCCGCGACGACGTCGCGTTCGCGCAGGACGAGATGCCGCTGGAACCGGCCGCGCCGCCGCCGTCGGGCCCCGAAGTCGGCAAGCGCGACCGCGAGGAGTTCGACAAGATCGTCACCCTGTACGTTGCCGCCCGCGCCGGGCAGGTGCTGCGCGGTCCGGACATCGTCGTCGCCGCGGAGAAGGCCGGGCTCAGCTACGGCTACATGAGCATTTTCCATCGACTCGTCGACGGTCGCGCCGACGGCGGCCCGATCTTCAGCGTGGCCAACATCAAGAAGCCCGGCGGTTTCGAGATGGCCGACATCCAGTCGGTGGAAACGCCCGCGATCGCGTTCTTCCTGACCTTGCCGGCGCCGATCCCCGCGCTCGACGCCTGGGAAAAGATGTTGCCCACCGCGCAGCGCATGGCCGAACTGCTCGAAGGGGTGGTGCTGGACGAATCGCGCAACGCGCTCGGCCGCCAGCGCATCGCCCACATCCGCGACGATCTGCGCGCCTACGATCGCCAGCACGAAGCGCCGCCGATCTCGAAGAACACCCGCTGGTGAACCAGCGCCGGTAGAGCGGGCTTCAGCCCGCTGTCCCCACCGGAGATGTGCAGCGGGCTGAAGCCCGCTCTACCACGGTAGATGAGCAACGCCTTCAGATGACCGATCCCGCCGCCCGCATCGCCGACCTGCGCCGCCTCATCGAGGACGCGAATCACCGCTACCACGTGCTCGACGATCCCTCGATTCCCGATGCGGAATACGATCGTCTGATGCGCGAACTGGAAGCGCTGGAAGCCGCGCACCCGCAGCTCGCCGATCCGACCTCGCCGACCCAGCGCGTCGGCAACACGCCGTCCTCGGCCTTCGCCGAAGTCCGTCACGCGATCCCGATGCTGTCGCTCGGCAACGCCTTCACCGACGAGGAAGTCGCGGATTTCGTGCGTCGCATCGAGGAGCGCCTGGAGCGCAGCGCGCCGGTGTTCTCGGTCGAACCGAAGCTCGACGGTCTCGCGATCAGTCTGCGCTACGAGCGCGGCGTGTTCGTGCGCGGCGCCACCCGCGGCGACGGTTCGACCGGCGAGGACGTCACCGCCAATCTCCGCACGGTGAAGGCCATTCCGCTGCACCTGCGCGGGAGCGACTGGCCGGACGTGCTGGAAGTCCGCGGCGAGGTCTACATGCCGCTGGCCGCGTTCAGGGCCTACAACGAGCGCGCCTTGAAGGACGGCGGCAAGGTGCTGGCGAATCCGCGCAACGGCGCCGCGGGATCGCTGCGCCAGCTCGATCCGCGCATCACCGCGCAGCGGCCGCTGGCGTTCTATGCCTATGCGGTCGGCGTGGTCGAAGGTTTCGACCTGCCGGCGACCCATTCGGCGACGCTGCAACGCCTGCGCGAATGGGGCTTTCCGGTCAGCGCCGAAAGCGAAGTCGTCGCCGGGACCGACGGTCTGCTGGGCTATTACCGGCGCATGGGCGAGAAGCGCGACGCGCTGCCGTTCGACATCGACGGCGTGGTCTACAAACTCGACGACTACGCGGGGCAGCGCGAGATGGGCTTCGTCTCGCGCGCGCCGCGCTGGGCGATCGCGCACAAGTTTCCGGCGCAGGAGCAATCGACCGAACTGGAAGCGATCGAGATCCAGATCGGGCGCACCGGCGCGGCGACGCCGGTCGCGCGGCTGAAGCCGGTGCAGGTCGCCGGCGTCGTGGTCACCAACGCGACCCTGCACAACGCCGACCAGATCGCGCGCCTCGACGTGCGCGTCGGCGACACCGTGATCGTGCGCCGCGCCGGCGATGTCATTCCGGAAATCGTCCGCGTGGTGCCCGAACACCGCAAGCCCGACGCGCCGGAATGGCGGATGCCGGACGCCTGCCCGGTCTGCGGTTCCGAGATCGTGCGCGAGGAGGGCGAAGCGGTCTGGCGCTGCTCCGGCGAACTCACCTGCGCCGCGCAGCGCAAGGAAGCGATCCGCCACTTCGCCTCGCGGCGCGCGATGGACATCGAAGGTCTGGGCGATCGTTACATCGAGGACCTCTCAGACCTGGGATACGTGCAGTCGGTCGCCGATCTCTACCGGCTGACGCTCGACGATCTGCTCGCGATGAAACGCGCGGCCGACGAGCGCGACGGCACCACGCCGGAGACGGTGAAGGCCGGCAAGGTTGCGACCAAGTGGGCCGAGAACCTGATCGAAGCGATCGACCGCAGCCGTGCGACCACGCTCGAACGTTTCCTGTTCGCGCTCGGTATCGAACATGTCGGCGAAAGCACCGCCAAGGCGCTCGCCGCGTGGTTCGGCGACCTCGAACTGATCCGTCGCCTGCCGTGGCCGGTGTTCAAGCGCGTGCCCGACATCGGCGGCGAAGTGGCGCGCGCGCTCGGCCATTTCTTCGACCAGGCCGGCAACCAGCAGGTGATCGACGCGCTGCTCGAACGCGGCGTGCATGTTGTCGATGCGCATCCACCGTCGCCGAAGCTGCGGCCCGATCTGAACCTCGCGACGTTGCTGGTCGACATGGAGATTCCGAAGGTCACCAGGATCCGCGCCGATCAGCTCGCCGCCGCCTTCGCGGACGCTGCGGCGGTGCGCGCCGCGCCCGAACATGCCTTCATCACCGCAGGACTGCCGCCCGACACCGCACAGTCGTTGAGCGCATGGCGCGCGGACGAAGGCCATGGCCGGCTGCTGATGCGCGTCGGCGATGCGTTGACGACACTGCTGGCGCGCATTCCGGATACGGACGACAGCGTCGCCGGCCCGCTTGAAGGCATGACCGTCGTGCTCACCGGCGGCCTCGCCTCGATGTCGCGCGACGAAGCCGGCGCGAAGCTCGAAGCGCTGGGCGCGAAGGTCTCGGGCAGCGTGTCGAAGAAGACCGGCATCGTGATCGCGGGCGAAGCCGCAGGCAGCAAACTCGCCAAGGCGCAGGAACTCGGCATCGAGATCTGGGACGAAGCGAAACTGTTGGCCTTCCTCGCGGAACACGGCGCGGCCACGGACGCGGGATGACCGACTGGCGCCCCAGCGCGAATCTCGACGCCCTGCGCCTGCGTGCGCGTCTGTACGCGACGATCCGCGCGTTCTTCGCGGAACGCGCGGTGCTGGAGGTCGAAACGCCGGTGCTGTCGGTGGCCGGGAATACCGATGCCAACATCGCGTCGTTTCCGCTCGAATTCTCCGGCCGCACCGACGGCGCCCCGCGCACGCGCTGGCTGCGCACCTCGCCGGAATTTCCGCTCAAGCGGCTGCTCGCCGCGGGTGTCGGCGACTGCTACGAACTCGGGCGCGTGTTCCGCGACGGCGAGGCTGGCGGTCGCCACAACCCCGAATTCACGATGCTGGAGTGGTATCGGGTCGGCTGGGATCACCATCGCCTGATCGACGAAACCGTCGCGCTCGTGCAGGCGGCGCTGGCGCTGGTCGGGCGCCGAGCGACGGCAACGACGACGACGTTTCGCGATCTGTATCGCGAGCGTCTGGGCCTGGATCCGTTCGCGGCGGATGATGTCGCGTTGCGCGCGGCGCTGGGCGATGTCGCGATCGATCCGCAGGGTCTCGGTCGCGACGATTGGCTCGATCTGCTGATGACCCATCGCCTGCAGCCGACGTTCGATCGCGACACCATTCTCGTGGTCCACGATTGGCCCGCATCGCAGTGCGCGCTGGCGAAGGTGCGCGCGGGCCAGGGCGATGCGCCGGCCGTCGCCGAACGCTTCGAGCTGTATCTCGGCGCGCTGGAATTGGCCAACGGCTATCACGAGCTGACCGATGCCGCCGAACAGCGCGCGCGCTTCCTCCGCGACCATGCGCTGCGCGCGGACCGTGGCGCGGTGCGTCCGCCGCTCGACGAAGCGCTGCTCGCTGCGATGGCGGCCGGACTTCCGGACTGCGCCGGCGTGGCCCTGGGCGTCGAGCGGCTGCTGATGGCGATGCTCGGCACCGACCGGATCGCCGACGTGCTGGCCTTCGACTTCGCCCGGGCGTAATCCGGGTTTTCCGGTGAAAACGGTTACCTGAACGCGCGGCCGATGGCGCGATCCGCGACGGAAAAATTCGCCGGCCATTCATCCGCCGCGGCTACATTGGAGTCACTCACCACGGGGGTGCCAACGATGCGCAACACACGCTTTTCCGACTCCATCGCCATGATCGCGACGGTCCTCTTCGGTGGTCTGCTGGGCGGTCTGTCCAGCCTGCCGGCGCAGGCGCAATGGAACAACTATGGTTACAACGGCACCCTGGTGCGCTGCGAGTCGCGCGATGGCCGCACCGAGCGGTGCAGCACCAATGGCGGCGACGCGCAGTTGGTTCGCCAGTTCTCCGACACCGCCTGCATCCGCGGCCGCACCTGGGGCAACGATTCGCGCGGCATCTGGGTGAGCTCGGGCTGTCGCGCGGAGTTCCGCGTCGAGACCGGCTTCGGTTATGGTGACGACGATTACGCGTATGGCGGCGGTTCCGGTTACGGCAACAGCTACGGCTACGCCAGCGACGGCACCTTCCGCTGCGAATCCCGCGATGGCCGCACCGAACGCTGCGGCAACGGCGGACGCGCCGAGTTCGTGCGCCAGTTGTCGAACAGCCCCTGCATCCGCGGACGGACCTGGGGCAGCGATTCGCGCGGCGTCTGGGTCAGTGGTGGTTGCCGTGCGTTGTTCCGCACCGGTTATGGCAATGGCTACGGCAACGGCGGCTATGGCAACAACGGTTATGGCGGCAGCGACCTCGTGCGCTGCGAATCCCGCGACAATCGCAGCCACAGCTGCAACATGAGCGTCGGCCGCAACGGCGAAATCCGTCTGCTGCGCCAGCTGTCGGACAAGCCCTGCGTCGAAGGCCGGACCTGGGGCCAGAGCCGCAGCGGCGTGTGGGTGACGCAGGGCTGCCGCGCCGAATTCGTGGTTTCGCGTCGCGGCAGCCGCAGCGGCGACGGCTGGGACCGCCCGCCGGGCGATCTCGGCGACAGCCGCCCGCCGGGCGGTTGAACGCAGCGCATTCCGCGATACCGCGACGACCCGGCTCCGGCCGGGTCGTTTCGTTTGTGCGATACCCGCTGCGGTGGTTCGCGGCCCCGGACCGTTAGAATGGGCGCATGCCAGACACCATCGATTACGCCCGCTACGACCGCATCCGCCCGATCCGCTGGACCGGCGACGCCCTCGAACTCCTCGACCAGCGCAAGCTGCCCTTCGCGGTCGAATACGTGCCGTGCCGCACCAGCGGCGCGGTGGCGGTCGCCATCCATGCGCTGATCGTGCGCGGCGCGCCGGCCATCGGCATCGCTGCGGCCTGGGGCGTGGTGCTCGCCGCGCGCGAACTGGACGCCGCCACCGGCGGCGGCATCGCCGCGGCAGCCGAGGCGGCCGAACGGCTGGAACCGGTGATGCAGCAGCTCAACGCCGCGCGGCCGACCGCGGTCAATCTGGCCTGGGCGCTGCAACGCATGCGCCGCGCGCTGTCGGTCGCGGGCGAGGACTGGCGCACGGCGCTGTTCCGCGAAGCGAAGGCCATCGAAAGCGAAGATCTCGCCGCCAATCGCAAGATGGGCCGGCTCGGTGCGCAACTCATCGCGAACGGCAGCGGCGTGCTGACCCACTGCAATACGGGCTCGCTGGCCACCGCCGGTTTCGGCACCGCGCTCGGCGTGATCCGCGCCGGGGTCGCGCAAGGGCGGATCGAGCGCGTGTACGCGGGCGAGACCCGCCCCTGGCTGCAGGGCGCGCGCCTGACGGTCTGGGAACTGCAGCAGGACGGCATCGACGCCACCCTGATCGCCGATGCCGCCGCGTCCCATCTGATGAAGACCGGACAGGTGCAGTGGGTGATCGTGGGCGCGGACCGGATCTGCGCCAACGGCGACACCGCCAACAAGATCGGCACCTATCAGCTCGCGATCGCCGCGCGTTATCACGGCGTCAAGTTCATGGTCGTCGCGCCGTCGTCGACGGTCGACATGGCCACCGCCAACGGCGGCAAGATCGAGATCGAAGAGCGCGATCCCGCCGAACTGCTGGCCGTCGGCGCGACCCGCACGGTGGCCGAAGGCATCCGCGCCTGGAACCCGGTGTTCGACGTCACGCCGTCCGAACTGATCGACGCCATCGTCACCGAACGCGGCGTGGTCGAGCGCCCCAACCGGGTCTCGATGCAGACCTTCTTCGGGCACTGAAAAAACGCGGCAGGCGCTGCCGTTCGCCGGGTTTCCGGGAGTGCCGTGGGAGCGCCCCGGATGAAGTTGCGACGCATGCGCAAGTTCCTGTTTTCGCATGGGAAAAACGCTCCTGCCGGTGGGCGTGAAATGCCTGCGCGTGCTACAATCCGGCGTTCGCGCATGGAACCGCGCGCGTCCTCCGGAGCGACCCCTCGGCTGGCCCCGTCGCACATCGCGGCGCCCCCCGGTCTTGCCCCGGAACGATGCCCGTTCCGCCGCGCCGCCACCCAGCACAAGAAGTCGTAATGACCGAACTCGCGAAGGAAATCATCCCCGTCAATCTCGAAGACGAGATGCGTCGCAGCTATCTCGATTACGCCATGAGCGTGATCGTGGGCCGCGCGCTCCCGGACGTGAGGGACGGCCTCAAGCCGGTGCATCGTCGCGTGCTGTTCGCGATGAACGAGCTGGGCGCGCACAGCAACAAGCCTTATTACAAATCGGCGCGTATCGTCGGTGACGTGATCGGTAAGTACCACCCGCACGGCGATCAGTCGGTGTACGACACGCTGGTGCGCATGGCGCAGCCGTTCTCGCTGCGCTATCTGCTGGTGGACGGGCAGGGCAACTTCGGTTCGGTCGACGGCGACAACGCCGCGGCGATGCGTTACACCGAAGCGCGGATGGCCCGGCTCACCCACGAGCTGATGGCCGACATCGACAAGGACACCGTCGATTTCCAGCCGAACTACGACGAGAAGGAACAGGAACCGACGGTGATGCCGTCGCGGTTCCCGAACCTGCTGGTGAACGGCTCCGCCGGCATCGCGGTCGGCATGGCCACCAACATTCCGCCGCACAATCTTTCGGAAGTCATCAACGCGACCGTCGCCCTGCTCGACGATCCCGAGATCGACATCGAAGGCCTGATGCAGCACATCCCGGGCCCGGATTTCCCGACCGCGGGCATCATCAACGGCGTCGGCGGCATCCATGTCGCCTACCGCACCGGTCGCGGCCGCGTGCGCATGCGCGCCCGGGCCGAGATCGAGGTGGCGGACAACGGCCGCGAGGCCATCGTCGTCACCGAGATTCCCTACCAGGTCAACAAGGCGCGGCTGATCGAGAAGATCGCCGAGCTGGTGAAGGAAAAGAAGCTCGAAGGCATCAGCGAGCTGCGCGACGAGTCCGACAAGGACGGCATGCGCATCTACATCGAGGTCAAGCGCGGCGAGTCGGCGGAAGTCGTGCTCAACAATCTGTACGCGCAGACGCCGATGGAATCGGTGTTCGGCATCAACATGGTGGCGCTGGTCGACGGCCGGCCGCAGTTGCTGAACCTCAAGCAGATCCTCGAAGCCTTCGTCCGCCATCGCCGCGAGGTGGTCACCCGCCGCACGATCTTCGAACTGCGCAAGGCCCGCGCCCGCGCCCACATCCTGGAAGGCCTGACGGTCGCGCTCGCCAACATCGACGAGATGATCGAGCTGATCAAGACCTCGGCGAATCCGAACGAAGCGCGCGAACGCCTGCTGGCGCGACGCTGGAACGCCGGGCTGGTAGCCAGCCTGCTGGCCGCGGCCGGCAGCGATGCTTCCAAGCCCGAGGATCTGCCGTCGGGCGTCGGCCTGCTCGACGACGGTTATCAACTGACCGAAGTCCAGGCGAAGGAAATCCTGGAAATGCGCCTGCACCGCCTCACCGGGCTGGAGCAGGACAAGCTGACCGACGAATACAAGACGCTGCTCGAAACCATCCGCGGCCTGATCGAGATCCTCGAGAACCCGGACCGTCTGCGCGAAGTCATCCGCGACGAGTTGAAGGACATCAAGGACGAGTACGGCGATGCGCGTCGCAGCGAGATTCGCGCCAGCGAAGAGGATCTCGACATCCTCGATCTGATCGCGCCCGAGGACGTGGTGGTCACGCTGTCGCACGCCGGTTACGTCAAGCGCCAGCCGGTCACCGCCTACCGCGCGCAGAAGCGCGGCGGCCGGGGCCGCAACGCGGCCGCGACCAAGGACGAGGATTTCATCGACCAGCTGTGGCTGGTCAACACCCACGACACGCTGCTGACCTTCACCAGCAGCGGCCGCGTGTTCTGGCTGCCGGTGCATCAGTTGCCCGACGCCGGTCCCAACGCCCGCGGGCGTCCGATCATCAACTGGCTGGCGCTGGAACCGGGCGAGAAGATCCAGGCCGTGGTGCCGGTGCATCAGTACGACGAGCAGCACTTCGTGTTCTTCGCCACCCGCGACGGCACGGTGAAGAAGACGCCGCTGACCGAATTCGCGTACCGCCTGGCCCGCGGCAAGATCGCGATCAATCTGGACGAGGGCGATGCGCTCATCGGCGCCTCGCTGACCGACGGGACGCGCGACATTCTGCTGTTCGCATCGAACGGTCGTGTCGCGCGCTTCTCGGAAGCGCACGTGCGGCCGATGGGACGCACCGCGACCGGCGTGCGCGGCATGCGCCTGCAGGACGGCGAGACCGTCGTCAGCCTGATCGTCGCCGAAGCGGCGGGCGAGGTGCCGGACGAGGAGGCGCTGGGCGACGTTGCGAACGGCATCGAGATCGTCGAGGCCGAGACCGACGCGCCCGAGGCCGAGATCGTGGTGGCGCAGGACGACGGCAGCACCTTCTACATCCTCACCGCGACCGAGAACGGTTACGGCAAGCGCACGCCGCTGGCCGACCACCCGCGCAAGGGCCGCGGCACCCAAGGCGTGATCGGCATCCAGACCACCGCCCGCAACGGCCGGCTGGTCGGCGCGGTGCTGCTGCGCAGCGGCGACGAGGTCCTGCTGATTTCCGATGGCGGCACGCTGGTGCGCACCCGCGCCGCGGAAATCTCGCAGGTCGGCCGCAACACCCAGGGCGTCACCCTGATGCGGTTGTCGGAAGGCGAAAGCCTGCAGGCGCTGGAACGCCTGGATGGTTCGCTGGATGAAGACGAGAGCGCCGATCCGGTCACGCCGCCGGTCGTGGTCGCCGACACCCCGACGGCAGTGCCGCCGCCCGACGCGAATGCGTGATGCGCTGCAACATGTTTCACCCTCGACAGGCTGCCTCCGGGCGGCCTGTCGCGTTCTGGGCAGGTCCCGGCTTCGTGCAACGCGCGATGGCCGGTCTAACCCGGCGGTCCACGGTCGTTTTGCGGCCATCACAATCCAACAGCGATACGGAATTTCCTGCCCGGAGCGGCAAGGAGTCGCGGGTTGGAGTTGGTCTTCGTTAATGTTAAAAAAAAGTCAAAAAATTGTTCAAATAAAGTGATCCGGCGACCGGAAGTTTCGGTATAGTCGCCCGCAAATCCAGGAGGCCATATGTGTCGCTCGTCGCGGTTCGGGGTGTTGGGTCGGGTTTGCGGTCAGATGCGGAAGTGGGTGGCGGGCGCGGGGGTGGCGCTCGCGCTGGTGGCCCTGACGGGCTGCGGCAACAAGGAAACCGGGCAACTGCCCGAAGTGAGCGGCGAGGCCATCCAGGCCAAGCGCGATGAGGTCAAGGGGTTCGCCCTGGTCCGGGCCTATCCCGACCAGGACGGCGACGCGCTGGCGATCGCGCTGGAGTTCTCCCGGCCGCTGGTCGGCACGCAGGACTTCGATCAACTGATCGCGTTCGATACGCCGCCGAAAGAGAAGAGCGGCTGGAAGCTGGACGACAGCGGCAAGATCCTCCGCTATCCGTTCGTCGCGGCGAATACCGATTACACCCTCAAGATCTCGGCGAAGCTCGCCGCGGCCGACGGCAGCACCCTCGGCCGCGATGTCGAGCAGAAGGTCTACACCGGCGAACTGAAGCCGGCCGCCGGTTTCGCCTCGCAGGGCAGCGTGCTGCCGGCGCGCGAGAGCCGCGGCCTGCCGGTGGTGTCGGTGAACGTGCCCGAGGTCGACGTCGAATTCCTGCGCGTGCGCGAGAAGTCGCTGCCGCAGTTCTTCCACGAATACCAGCGCGGCGGCCGCCGCAGCGGTTGGGAACTGGACAACGAATACGGCGACAACACGCCGCTGTCCAAGCTCGCCGAACCGGTCTACACCAACCGTTTCGTGCTCGGCGGCAAGCGCAACGAACGCGTCGTCACCTACCTGCCGATCCAGGACATCGAGGAACTGCAGGAGCCCGGCCTGTACTTCGCGGTGATGAAGCGCACCGGCCAGTTCAACGATCAGTTCGAGACCACCTTCTTCACGGTCAGCGACATCGGCCTGCACGTGCGCGCCTACAAGGACAAGCTGTTCGTCCATACCGCGTCGCTGGAAGACGGCAGCGCCATCTCCGGCGTCGAACTGCAGGTGCTCGACGGCCCCGGCGAGACCATCCTCAAGGGCCAGACCGACCGCAACGGCAATGCGATGCTGCCCTACAAGCTGCAGGCGGCGCACGTGCTCGTCGCCCGTCGCGCCAAGGACGTCTCGCTGCTGCCGTTCAACCAGCCGGCGCTGGATCTGTCCGAATTCGCGGTGAGCGGTCGCGAACCGGCGTGGTTCGACGTGTTCGCCTGGGCCGGTCGCGATCTGTATCGCCCGGGCGAGGTCGTGCGCATTTCCGCGCTGTTGCGCGACAACGACGGCAAGCCGGTGCCGATGAAGGGCAACAAGGCGCAGCCGCTGTTCGTGCGCCTCAATCAGCCCAACGGCAAACCCTTCGTCGAAAGCCGCATCGAAGCCGGCCCGCAGGGTTACTACAGTTTCGAGAAACTGATTCCGGCCGAAGCGCCGACCGGCCGCTGGCAGGTCGAATTCCGCACCGATCCGGCCAGCGCCGAGGCGGTGCAGGGCATGACCCTGCGGATCGAGGAATTCCTGCCCGAGCGCATGAAGCTCGATCTCGACACCGCCGACGCCGTGCTCAAGCCGGGCAAACCGATCTCGCTGAAGGCCACCGGTGCCTATCTCTACGGCGCGCCCGCGGCCGGCAACCGTTTCACCGCGAAGCTCGCGGTGGCGATCGAGCAGCATCCGGTCGAGAGCATGCCCGGCTATTTCTTCGGCGACCCGACCGTGTCGCTGCCGAAGGAAGCCAACGACGTCATCGACACCACGCTCGGCGACGACGGCACCCTGGTCCAGGACATTCCGCTGCCCGGCGACGTGAAGGCGGTCTCGCCGGTCGCGGCGATCGTGTCCGGCAGCCTGTTCGAGAGCGGCGGACGCAGCGTGAACCGTTCGCTCAAGCGGGTGATGTGGCCGGCCGATGCGCTGGTCGGCGTGCGCCCGCTGTTCGACGACAAGGACGGCGCCGACAGCGATTCCGACGCGCGTTTCCAGCTGCTGCGCGTCGCCGCCGACGGCAAGCCGCGTCCGGCCAAGGGACTCAAGATCACGCTGGTGCGCGAGCATCGCGATTACCACTGGAACTACGACGACGGCGACGGCTGGGATTTCGATTTCACCTCGCGCTTCGAGAACGTCGAAACCCGCACCATCGATGCCGGCGCCACCGCCGTGAGTTTCGCCTTCCCGGTGGAGTGGGGCGCCTATCGCGTCGACGTGCTCGATCCGGCGACCGGCCTGACCACGCGCTATCCGTTCGAGGCCGGCTGGAGCTGGGACGACGAGAACCGCGGCCTCGATGCGCGCCCCGACAAGGTGAAGGTCGCGCTCGACAAGACCGGCTACAGCGCCGGCGACACCCTGAAGGTGACGCTCACGCCGCCGCATCCGGGCAAGGGCCTGCTGATGGTCGAAGCCGACCGCATGCTGTACGTGCAGGAAGTCGACGTGAAGCGCGGCAGCAGCTTCGAGATTCCGGTGACGAAGGACTGGGACCGTCACGATGTCTACGTGACCGCGCTGGTCTTCCGCGGAGGCAGCGCGGCGAACAAGATCACGCCGGCGCGCGCGGTCGGTGTCGCCCATGTGCCGATGAACCGCGCCGCGCGTCGGGTCGAGGTGGGCCTGTCCCTGCCGAAACAGATGCGGCCGGAACAGACCCTGACGACCACGGTCGCGGTGCCGGGGCTCGCCGGGAAGGACGCCTTCGTCACCGTCTCGGCGGTGGACGTGGGCATCCTCAACATCACGAAATTCCCGGTGCCCGACGCCAACAAGCACTTCTTCGCCCAGCGCCGTCTCGGCGTGGACGCCTACGACGTCTATGGCCGCGTGATCGAAAGCCTGGAAGGCGAGATCGGCCGCATCCGCTTCGGCGGCGACATGGCGCTGCAGCCGTTGGCGCAGGCGCGCCGGCCGACCTCGAAGGTGCAGACGGTCGATCTGTTCTCCGGCCCGGTGAAACTCGATGCCAGGGGCCAGGCGAAGATCGCGCTGAAGGTGCCGGACTTCAACGGCACGCTGCGCGTGTCCGCGCTGGCGTATTCGGCAGACCGCTACGGCAACGGCGACGCCGAGATCGTGGTGCGCGCGCCGATCGTCGCCGAAGCGAGCTATCCGCGCGTGCTCGCCCCGGGCGACCGCAGCAACGTGACCCTCGATCTCACCAACTTCACCGGCAAGCCCGGCGACTTCAAGGTGCAGGTCGAAGGCATCGGCCCGCTGTCGGTGGCGCAGGGTGCACGCCAGGCGAAACTCGCCACCGGCGGCAAGACCACGCTGACCTTCCCGCTGTCCGCGGGCGAGGGTTACACCACCGCGAAGATCCGCGTGCGCGTGGACGGCAACGGCTTCCAGGTCGATCGACGCTTCGACGTGCCGGTGCGCCCGGCGTGGCCGAGCGTGCTCCGCACCCGCACGATCACGCTCAACGAACTCGGCGCCATCGCGATGGACGCCGGCTTCGCCGACGGCCTGATGCCGGGGTCGGTCAATGCGCAGATGACGGTGAGCGCGCTGCCGCCGATTCCCTTCGCCGGTGCGCTGCAGGGCGTGCTCGACTATCCCTATGGCTGCGCCGAGCAGACCACCAGCAAGGGCTACGCCGCGCTGGTGATGGATGCCGAGACCGCGAAGATGCTGGACGCCAAGGGCATCGATGCCGCCACCCGCAAGGCGCGCATGGACGGTGCATTCGGGCGTCTCGCATCGATGCAGATGTCGAACGGCCACTTCTCGATGTGGGGCGACGACAGCTACGTCAATCCGTCGCTGACGCCTTACATCGTCGAGTTCCTGCTCGATGCGAAGGAAGCCGGGTTCGCGGTGCCTGACGCGATGTTGCAGAAGGCGCTGAAGCGGTTGAACGAGGATCTGCTGGCCGGCGGCAACGAGTTCTACGGCCAGAATCATCGCGATCACCTCAAGTTCGCTTATCAGGCCCATGCCGGCTATGCGCTGGCTCGCGTCAACCGCGCGCCCCTGGGCACGCTGCGCGCGCTGTACGACAACGATCGCGCGAAGGCGAAGAACGGTCTGTCGCTGGTGCATCTCGGCCTCGCGCTGTCGCTGCAGGGCGACAAGGCGCGCGGCGGCAAGGCCATCGCCGCCGGTTTCGCCTACAACAAGCCCGGCGACCGTTACGAATACCTCGGCGATTACAGCAGCCCGCTGCGCGACAGCGCGCTGATGATCGCGCTCACCCACGAGCGCGACCTCGCCAGGCCGGAGTACGACAGCAAGGTGATCGCGCTGGGCAAGGAACTGGACGTGCGCCGCGGCGAGCGCTGGTTCTATCTCAGCACCCAGGAGCAGGTGGCGCTGGCGCGCGTCGGCCGCGCGCTGCTGGCCGATCAGAAGAAGACGGTCTCGGGCGTGTGGAAGCTGGGCGATGTCAGCGATCCGGTGGCGGAGCGTCGCATGCAGGGCCGTCGCGTCGATTACACCGCGCTGACCCGCGGCTTCCGCTTCGAGCCGAAGGGCGCGGTGCCGCTGTACGCCAGCCTGGAAGTCGCCGGCGTGCCGCGCACGGCGCCGGCCGAGGACAAGTCGGTGATCGGGATCGAACGCAAGTGGTACACCACCGACGGCAAACCGTGGAAACCCGGCCCGATCGGCGAAGGCGAGGCGCTGATCGTGGCGCTGAGCATCACCGCTGACCGTTACATGCCCGACGCGATGCTGATCGATCTGCTGCCCGCGGGACTGGAGATCGAGAACTTCAATCTCGGCGACGGCAAGCAGTGGGCCGACGTGGTGGTGGACGGCATCGAGATCTCCGACCGCGGCAGCGCCGCCGAGGTGATGCACGAGGAGTATCGCGACGACCGCTTCGTGGCCGCGCTGAAACTCAACGCCGGCCAGCCCGCGCGGGTGTTCTATCTCGTCCGCGCGGTGACCCCGGGCACTTACACGGTGCCGCCGTCGCTGGTCGAGGACATGTACCGTCCGCAGCTGCGCGGCGTGGGCAAGTCGTTGCCGGCGACGATCACGGTGGTGCAGCCGAAGTAGGAGCGGCCTCCGCTGGCGGGAGCGGTTTCAGCCGCGAGCTCCCGGTTTTTTCTTCCGCCCCGGACCTGCCCCGGATCCGATCCGGGGCAGGTCCGGGGCGCCACCTGCCGCAGTACCTCTCCCCGCGACACGACGCATCCCGATCGCGCATCCATGCCGCCATTCTCCACATCATTGCCGCGGGCCCGCATCCGCCGCCTGCTGCCCTGGCTGCGCTGGGGCAGCGTCGCGCTGCTGTCGTCGCTGCTGCTGCTCGATCTTGCGTTTCCCCCGCAATTGCCGAAGGCCCGCGACACCAGCACGCTGGTGGTCGCGCGCGACGGCACGCCGCTGCGCGCGTTCGCCGATGCCGACGGCGTCTGGCGTTATCCGGCGACGCCCGAATCGGTTTCGCCGCTGTATCTCGAAGCGCTGCTGCATTACGAGGACCGCTGGTTCTGGCGGCATCCCGGCGTGAATCCGATCGCGCTGCTGCGCGCGGGCGGACAACTGCTGACCAGCGGCGAAGTGGTGTCCGGCGGTTCGACGCTGACGATGCAGGTCGCGCGCATCCTCGACGCGAAGCGCACGTCGCATACGCGGACGCCATTCCGCAAACTCCGGCAGATCCTGCGCGCCCTGCAACTGGAAGCGCATCTGTCGAAACGCGAGATCCTGATCCTCTACCTCGAACGCGCACCGTACGGCGGCACCATCGAAGGCGTCGAGGCCGCGAGCTGGGCGTATCTGGGCAAGCCCGCGTCGCGGTTGTCGATGGCGGAAGCCGCGCTGCTGGCGGTGCTGCCGCAGTCGCCGAGCCGGCGTCGTCCCGATCGTCATCCCGAGGCGGCGCAGGCCGCGCGCGACAAGGTGCTGGACCGCATGGCCGCGCTCGGCGTGTGGTCGCGCGCCGAGGTGGACGATGCGCGGATCGAGCCGGTGGTGTCGCGCCAGTTGCAGTCGCCGATGACCGCCGCGCTGCTCGCGCAGCGGCTGCGCGCCGCGAATCCGAAGGCCGCGCGCATCGTCTCGACCATCGATCCGAACCTGCAGCGCACGCTGGAAGAGCGCGTCGCCGCCTATTTCTCGACGTTGCCGGAGCGCACCTCCGCGGCGCTGCTGGTGGTGGACAACGCGACGATGGAGGCGCGCGCCTACGTCGGCTCGCTGCGCTTCGGCGACGAGGCGCGGCTCGGCCACGTCGACATGGTCCAGGCCTGGCGTTCGCCCGGTTCCACGCTCAAACCGTTCCTCTACGGCATGGCGATCGACGACGGCCTGATCCATTCCGAGAGCCTGCTGATCGATGCGCCGCAGAACTTCGGCGATTACCGCCCGGGCAATTTCGGCGAATCCTTCAACGGCCCGGTCGGCGCCGCGCAGGCGCTGCGCTTGTCGCTGAACGTGCCGGCGGTCGATCTGCTCGATCGCGTCGGCCCGCAGCGCTTCGCCGCGCGCATCGATCACGCCGGCCTGGCGTTGAAATTTCCCGACGACGCCAAACCCAATCTCGCGCTGATCCTCGGCGGCACCGGCGCTCGGCTGGAGGATCTGGTGGGCGCGCACGCGGCCTTCAACCGCAACGGCATCGCCGGCCGCGTCCGCTACACGTCGCGGGACGCGAAGATCGATCGCCGCGTGCTGTCGCCGGGCGCGGCGTGGATCGTGCGCGAGATCCTCGAATCCAATCCGCGCCCCGGCGAACTGGAACAATACGACCGCGGCACGCGTCCGCGGGTGGCGTGGAAGACCGGCACCAGTTACGGATTCCGCGACGCCTGGGCGGTCGGCGGCACGCGGCGCTACACGGTCGGCGTCTGGGTCGGCCGTCCGGACGGCACGCCGCTGCCGGGGCAGTACGGCGCGATCACCGCGCTGCCGCTGCTGTTCGAAGTGGTCGATGCGCTGCCTGGCGGCAGCCGCGATGCGGCGCGCGTGCCGCCGCCGGCGAACGTCGCGGAAATCGACATCTGCTGGCCGCTGGGCATCGCCGCCGAAGGCCTGCCCGCATCGCTGTGCCAGCGGCGACGCAAGGCCTGGACGCTCGACGGCGTGGTGCCGCCGACCTTCGCCGAGCGCGGCGCGCGCCTGTGGAATGCGGGACGCGAGCGTTTCGAGGTGGATGCCGACAGTGGGCGGCGGGTGTCGGCGGTGTGTTCGCTGCCGCACCGCGTCGAGCCGCGCGAGATCGCGCGCTGGCCGGCGCTGGCGTCGCCATGGCTGTCGGCGGAGACGCGGCATGCGTCGACCTTGCCGCCGCTCGCCGATGACTGCATGGTCGACGGCCGCGATGCCGACGAGGAGTTGCGCATCGACGGCATGAACGACGGCGCCACGCTCGCGCGTGCGCCCGGCAGCGCGCATGCGGTGCGATTGTCGCTGCGTGCGCTCGGCACCGAGCGCAATGTGCAGTGGCTGCTCGACGGGCGCTGGATCGGCGAGACCGCCGGACGCGCGACCCTGGTGCGGGATTTCGGCGAGCCCGGCGCGCATACGCTGACGGCCTTGGCCGACAGCGGTGCGTGGACGCGCATCGAGTTCCGGGTGCTGGAATAACCTGTAGGAGCGCTGGTATGCGCGACCGCGACCGCCGATGCGTTCTGTCGCGCCTTGATCAGCCATGCGGCCGTTGAAATCGATGTTTCTGGCAGGTACGGCGCAATGGTCGATCCATCGCATTTGCGTAGGAGGGCCTTCAGGCCCGAGCTTTTTTTCTTGTCTGAATCAAAAGCTCGGGCCTGAAGGCCCTCCTACGGAATACAGGAAATTACAGCAGCGAGAGCATGTGCTCCGCGGACGACACCCGGAATTCGCCCGGCGCTTCCACTTCCAGCTTCTTCACTTCGCCGTTCTCCGCGTACAGCGCGAAACGCTTGCTGCGGATGCCCATGCCGTAGGCGGTGGCGTCCATTTCCAGACCGAGCGCTTTCGCGAAGTCGCCGTTGCCGTCGGCGAGGATGATCATGCCGGCCGGCGCATTCTGGCTCGCGGCCCACGCCTTCATCACGAACGGGTCGTTCACCGACATGCAGGCGACATCGATGCCCTTGGCGCTGAAAGCTTCGAAGTGTTCGACGTAACCGGGCAGATGCTTCTCGGAACAGGTGGGCGTGAACGCGCCGGGGACCGAGAACAGCACCATCTTCTTGCCTTCAAACAGACGGACGGTGTCGATGGTGTCGATGCCGTCGTTGATGCGCTTGATGTTGACTTCCGGAATGCGGTCGCCGATCTGGATGGTCATGCGGAACTCCTGTCTGCGGGTGGGGGAAGCGGGAGTCCACAGTGTAGGACGAAACATGAACGGTCGCCGGACAGCCCTTGAAAAACCGCGTCCCGCCGCACATCTGTCGTGCATGGCGGCATGGTGCCGCCGCATCCAACGGAGATTCCGATGAGCCTCATGCGCTATCAGCAGGCGTGGCCGGCCCAGGCCCGCATCCACGACGATCTGAAGCAGATCTTCGACCGTTTCCTCAACACCGGCGACAGCCCCGACGAGTCCGCCGTGGTCACCAGCCAGTGGGTGCCGCGCGTCGACATCAAGGAAGAAGCCGAGCGTTTCGTCATCCTCGCCGACCTGCCCGGCGTCGATCCGCAGAACGTCGAAGTCCTGATGGACAAGGGCATCCTCAGCATCAAGGGCGAGCGCCGCAGCGAAGTCGCGGAACAGTCCGAGCGCTTCTCGCGCATCGAGCGTCGCTACGGCAGCTTCCATCGCCGCTTCGCGCTGCCCGATACCGCGGACGCCGACGGCATCACCGCCAACGGCCACAACGGCGTGCTCGAAATCGCGATCCCCAAGCGCGCCGAATCGACCCCGCGCAGGATCCAGGTGGGCATGCCGCAGGCCGCGAACACGCAGGCCTGATCGTCCCGAAGCCGATGATCGCCTCTGCCGCCGGCCCGTCCCGCACGCGGGCCGGCAGGCATGCCGTGTACCGCCGCGCAGCCGCACATGCGGCTGCTTCGTTATAGTGGATCGCATCGACACGACTTTCGCGGAACCGCGCCATGCGTTTCAAGGATTACTACGAGATTCTCGGGGTCGAACCCGGTGCCGGCGAGGCGGAGATCAAGACCGCCTACCGCCGCCTCGCGCGCAAATATCATCCGGACGTGAGCAAGGAGCCGGGCGCCGAGGAACAGTTCAAGTCCGTCAACGAAGCCTACGAGGCGCTGCGCGATCCGCAGAAGCGCGCCGCCTACGATCAACTGCGCGCGCGCGGTTATCGTCCCGGCGATGAAGTGCAGCCGCCCCCGGGTGGATTCGGCGGCGGTCCGGGCGGTTTCGATTTCGAGGAAGTGTTCGCCGGCGGCGGCAACGGCGGTTTCAGCGATTTCTTCCAGGAACTGTTCGGCCGTCGGCGCGGCGGTTTCGCCGGTGGTGGTCAGCCCGGTACGCGCCCGCGCGGCGATGGCGCCATCCGCGCCAAGTTCGCGGTGCCGCTGGAAGCGATCCACCGCGGCGATCCGGTGCGGGTTGCGGTCGGCGGGCGTTCGCTGGAGGTGCGCGTGCCCAAGGGCATCCGCCCGGGGCAGGCCATCCGGCTTGCGGGCCAGGCGCCCGGTGGCGGCGATCTGCTGCTGGAAGTCGAATATGCCGCGCACCCGCAGTTCGAGGTCGACGGCCGCAACATCATCCACGCGTTGGCGGTCGCGCCCTGGGAAGCGGCGCTGGGCGCCACGATCAGCGTGCCGACCTTGGGCGGCGCGGTGGATCTGAAGATTCCCGCGGATTCGGAAGGCGGCCGCAAGCTGCGGCTGCGCGGGCGCGGATTGCCAGGCACCGGCGGTGCGCCCGCGGGCGATCAGATCGTGGAGCTCGAGATCCTCGCGCCGAAGGCGAATACCGAGGAAGAGCGCGACGCCTATCGGCGCATGCGCGACGCGTTCGGGGACGACTGGCGTCGGGCGTGAGGCCCGGCGACGCGGGAAGAGGGAGCCGGCAGGCGCCGGCGGCACAAGAAGATGGAGCCGGCAGGCGCCGGCTCTGGACTAGCCCAGACCGGTGACGTACCGGGTGATGGTGTCCGACAGCTCGGTTTCGCTGAAAGGCTTGGTCAGATAGGCCTTGGCGCCCTGACGCATGCCCCACATGCGATCGGTGTCCTGATCCTTGGTGGTCACCAGCACGATCGGGATGTGCTTGGTGCTGGGCTCGCGGCAGATGGTGCGCGTGGCCTGGAATCCGTTGAGATTCGGCATGACCACATCCATCAGGATCAGGTCGGGAATCTCGCGCTTGGCGACTTCCACGCCGGCGGCGCCGTCTTCGGCGGTCAGCGCTTCATGCCCGAGTTTTTCGACGATGCGACGAATACCCATCAACTGCGACGGAGAGTCGTCGACGATCAGAATGCGAGCCATGCGGACCCCCAGATAAGACTGCGTTCAGTGTAGTCTGCCGCGCGCCGGCCCGGAAGCGGGGCGGCCCCGAATTTTGATCCAGTGCACACGTGTCCGGCGCCCGGACCCGGCGCTCAGCCCAGCCGCACGAGGGTCCGGCCGAACGAGCCGCCTCCCAGCATGCCCGCGAACACCTCCGGCAGCCCCTCCAGCCCGACTTCCCGGGTGCAGATCGTCTCGAGATGCGCGGGCTTCCAGACCGTTGCCAGCCGTTTCCACACTTCATCACGCAGATCGCGGGCGGTTCCGGCCGAGGCCACGCCCAGCAGCGACACGCCGCGGATGATGAACGGCATGACCGTGGTCGGGAGGTCGGCGGTGGCGGCCAGTCCGGCGCTGCCGACGTTGCCGTAGGGCCGCGTGCGCGCCAGCAGGCTGGCGAGCATGGTTCCGCCGACGTTGTCGAGGCCACCGCCGAAACGGGCGGCCTCCAGCGGCCTGGCTTCGGCCAGGACGTCGCGCCCCAGGACCTGGGTCGCGCCCAGCGACTTCAGATAATCCGCATGCTCGGGCTTGCCGCTGATCGCGTGCACTTCGTAACCGGCACGGGTGTAGATGTCGACCGCGAGGGAACCCACGCCGCCGGTGGCGCCGGTCACCGCCAGCGGCCCCAGCGCCGGCGTCTGCCGGTTGTCCTCCATCCGCAGCAGGGCCAGCGCGGCGGTGAAGCCCGCGGTGCCGAGGATCATGCTCTCGCGCAAGCTCAGCCCGGCGGGCAGGGGAATCGCCCATTTCGCCTCGATCCGCGCGTACTCGCCGTAGCCGCCGTCGCGGGTCTCGCTGAGGCCGCAGCCGGTGACCAGCACCGCGTCGCCTTCCTTGAATGCCGGATCGGTGGAGGACACCACGTGGCCAGCCACGTCGATGCCGCCGACCAGCGGGAAGAAGCGCAGGATCTTGCCTTCGCCGGTCCCGGCGAGCGCGTCCTTGTAGTTCACGGAGGAATACGCCGTCCTGATCACGATTTCGCCGGGGGCGAGGTCGTCGATCGACATCTCCTCGATGCCGCTGCGGTAGCCGGCGCTGTCGTTGCGGATGCGGAAGGCATTGAATGCGCTGGGAACGGACATGTCGCGGAATCCTCGGCGTTCGATGGCGCAATGATCGCATGCCCGCATGCCCGCATGCCCGCATGCCCGACGTCAAGTCGAAATGGAAATCCTTGTGTGCGTGTGCGCCACCGTGTGCGTCAACGCAACTCCCGCCGCCGCTTCTCGTCCAGCCACTTGTCCGCCTGCGCGGGCGTGTAGCCGCGCATCCAGGCGAAGAGGGTGTCGATGTCTTCGCCGTGCCACAGGTCGTGGCGCTGTTCGGGGTGCAGGAAGCGTTCTTCGACCATGCGGTCGATCATGCCGATCAGCGGGGCGTAGAAGCCGTCGACATCGAGGAAGGCGCAGGGTTTCTGGCCCAGACCGAGCTGGCGCCAGGTCAGCATCTCGAACATTTCGTCGAGCGTGCCGAAGCCGCCGGGCAGGGCGACGAAGGCGTCGGCGAGATCGAACATCCGCGCCTTGCGCTCGTGCATGTTCGCGACCACTTCGAGCCGGGTCACGCCCTTGTGCGCGACTTCCCACTGGACCAGTTGCTCGGGGATGACGCCGACGACTTCGCCGCCGTTGTCGAGCACGGCGTCGGCGACGATGCCCATCAGCCCGACGTTGCCGCCGCCGTAGACCAGTTGCAGGCCTTCGGCCGCGATGCGGGCGCCGAGCGCGCGGGCGCGGTCGCCGTAGACGGGTTTGTTGCCGGCATTGGAGCCGCAGTAGACGCAGATCGATTTCATCGTGGAAAAAATGTCCTGTGGTTCAGTGTTCGGAACGCAGCAGCATCATGCCGCTGATGCGCTTCATTTTCGCGCGTCGCTTCGCCGGCGTGAGCGCCATCATGATCCGCCAGAATCCGATCCGCGGCATCGTGCGCTTCAGGCGGATCGATTCGTCCCAGTGCGAGCGGAATTCGAGTTCGCGCCAGCCGAAGGGCGCGAAGAAGCCGGTGTTCTCGCGCGGGCCGAACACGAAGGGCGCGTTGCCTGCGCGCAGCGTCGGCGACCAGGTCTTCTCCAGACGCCGGAGCAGGGCCGGCGAGGCCAGATCGGCCACCCACCAGCGCGCCTTCGCGGCATCGTGCAGATCGCGCGCCAGCGCGGCGACGTCCTCGGCCTGCAGATACAGCAGCAGACCTTCGGTGATGACCAGCACCCGGCCCTCGCGGCCGGCGTCGGCCAGCACTTCGCGACGCCTGTCGGCTTCGCGCAGATCGGCGGCGACGTATTCCAGCCGGCAACGCGGCGTTTCGCCGGCCATCTGGTCGCGGAAGAAGTCGACCATGTCGGGCATGTCGACGTGGATCCAGCGCAGGTCGGCGGGCAGATCCATGCGGTAGGGGCGGGCGTCGAGACCGGCGGCGAGATTCAGCACCGTGCGCGCGCCTTCGCGCACGCAGCGGGTCACGATCTCGTCGATCACCGCGGTGCGCACCACCAGCGGCCAGCTCATCGACTCGCCGTCGGGCAGTTCGCGGACGATGGCTTCGCCGCGCGCGCCACCGAGGCGACGCGCGTAGGGATCGCGGAACAGCGCATCCGGGCGTTCGCTTTCCATCGCGCGATAGATCGCGACCCACAGCGCGGTATCGGAGACGTTGCGGATCGAATTGTGGTCGCTCATCGCCTGCTCCCGCTGTCGTTGCAGTCCGTCCTCGTTCCAGCCTCTGCCCCAAATGCGAAACGGCGCACCGGGGTGCGCCGTTCCTGATCCCATCCGGTCAATTGACCTTGTGGATCGAGCGTTTGTGCACCGCCATCGCCGCGTCGTGCACCGCTTCCGACAGACTCGGATGCGCGTGGCAGATGCGGGCGAGATCGTCGGCCGAGCCGCTGAACTCCATGGTCAGCACGCCTTCGTGCACCAGTTCGGACACGTTGGCGCCGACCAGGTGCATGCCCAGCACGCGATCGGTCTCGGCATGCGCCAGCACCTTCACGAAGCCCGCCGGTTCGGCCATGGCCACCGCACGCGCGACCGCGGCGAACGGGAAGCTGCCGGCCTTGTACGGAATGCCTTCGGCCTTCAGCTGTTCCTCGGTCTTGCCGACCCAGGCGATTTCCGGTTCGGTGTAGATCACCCAGGGAATCGTGTCGAGGTTGACGTGGCCCGGCAGGCCGGCGATCAGTTCGGCCACCGCGATGCCTTCCTCGAAACCCTTGTGCGCCAGCATCGGGCCGCGCACGCAGTCGCCGACCGCCCAGACGCCGTCGACGCCGGTGTGGCAGTGTTCGTCGACCACGATGCGGCCGCGCTCGTCGAGCTGCACGGCGCAGCCTTCGGCCAGCAGACCCTTGCTCGCGGCCTTGCGGCCCACCGCGACCAGCAGTTTGTCGAACACGACGTTCTGCTCGCCCGCGGCATCGGTGTAGGTGACGTGGACTTCGGTCGTCTTGCCCTTCTTCTTGACCTCGGCCTTCGAGACCTTGGCGCCGAGCTTGATGTCGAGCCCCTGTTTCTTGAATTCGCGCGCCGCGATCTTCGCCGCTTCGCCGTCGGCGGCGGCGAGGAAATCCGGCATCGCTTCGAGCACGGTCACCTGCGCGCCGAGACGGTTCCACACGCTGCCGAGTTCCAGGCCGATCACGCCGGCGCCGATCACGCCGAAACGCTTCGGCACCTCGGTGAAGTCGAGCGCGCCGACGTTGTCGACGATGGCGTCGCCGTCGAATTTCGCGAACGGCAGTTCGATCGAATCCGAACCGGCGGCCAGGATCACGTTCGGCGCCTTGAGTTCGACCTCGCTGCCGTCGTGTTGCTTGACCTTGACGACGTTGCCGGCGTGCAGGGTGCCGAAGCCGTGGAAGGCCGCGATCTTGTTGGCCTTGAACAGCTGGGCGATGCCGCCGGTGAACTGCTTCACGATCTTGTCCTTGCGACCGACCATCGCCGCGACGTCGATCTTCGCGTCCTTGAAGCTGATGCCGTGGTCGCCGAACAGGTGGCCCATGTTCCAGAACTGGCGCGACGAGTCGAGCAGGGCCTTCGAGGGCACGCAGCCGACGCGCAGACAGGTGCCACCGAGGGCGGGCTTGCCGTCCTTGCCGAGCGCGGCGTCGATGCAGGCGGTCTTCATGCCGAGCTGGGCGGCGCGGATGGCGGCGTGGTAGCCGGCCGGGCCGGCGCCGATGACGACGACGTCGAAGACATGCTGTTGTGGGGCTTGTTGTTCGCTCATGGATATCGTTCCTGTGGCTTCAAAGCGCGAAGCCCCTCGCGGGCGAGGGGCTTCCGGCGGGCATTACATGCCCAGCAGCATGCGGTGCGGGTTTTCCAGCTGGTTCTTGATGTCGACCAGGAACAGCACCGCGTCCTTGCCGTCGATGATGCGGTGGTCGTAGCTGAGCGCGATGTACATCATCGGCGCGGCGATCACCTGGCCGTTCTCGACGATCGCGCGCTCCTTGATCGCGTGCATGCCGAGGATCGCGGACTGCGGCGGGTTCACGATCGGCGTGGACATCAGCGAACCGAAGGTACCGCCGTTGGTGATGGTGAAGGTGCCGCCCTGCAGGTCTTCCAGCTTCAGGCCGCCTTCGCGCGCCGCCTTGGCGTAGCCGGCGATGGCGCCTTCGATGTCGGCGAAGCCCATGCGCTCGACGTTGCGCAGCACCGGCGTGACCAGACCCTTCTCGGTGGCGACCGCGATGCTGATGTCGGCGTAGCCGTGGTAGATCACGTCGTTGCCGTCGACCGAGGCGTTGACGATCGGATGGCGCTGCAGCGCGTTCGCGGCGGCCTTGGCGAAGAAGCTCATGAAGCCGAGCTTGATGCCGTTGGCCTTCTCGAACTGTTCGCCCAGCTCCTTGCGCATCTGCATGACCTTGGCGAGGTTCACCTCGTTGAACGAGGTCAGCATCGCGATCGAGTTCTTCGACTGCATCAGGCGTTCGGCGATGCGGGCGCGCATGCGCGTCATCGGCACGCGTTCTTCCGGACGCGCGCCACCGCCGACGCCGGCGGTCTTGCCGCTGGCGTAGTTGACGATGTCTTCCTTGGTGACCGCGCCGCGGCGGCCGGTGCCGGCCACGTCGCCGGGGTTCACGCCGCTGGTGGCGGCGGCGAAGCGCGCGCCCGGCGGCAGTTCGGAGGTGGCGGCCGCCGGTGCTGGCGTGGTGCTGGCCGGAGCGGCGGCGTTGGCCTTCGCGGCTTCGGCCTTCGGCTGCACTTCCTGGGCGCCGGCCGCCGGGGCCGCGACGGCCGCGACCGCGCCTTCCTCGATCACCGCGATGACCTGCTGGCTGTTGACGGTCGCGCCTTCGGCGAACTTCAACTCCCTGATCACGCCGTCCACGGTCGAGGGCACTTCCAGCACGACCTTGTCGGTCTCGAGGTCGACGATGTTCTCGTCGCGCTTGACCGCGTCGCCGACCTTCTTGTGCCAGGTGGCGATGACGGCGTCGGAGACGGATTCGGGAAGAACGGGAACCTTGATTTCGGTGGCCATGGGCGGCGTCCTGACAGCGGTATTGAAAAGGTCACCGGCGCCCCGGGGCGCCGGCGGCAAACAGCGTCACTCGGCGGCGTGTTCGCCGTTGAGCGGATTGACCAGCGCGTCGGCGATCAGCTTCAGCTGCTCTTCGACGTGATCGTTGAAATGACCGGCGGCGGGCGAGGGCGAGCGGGCGCGACCGGCGTAGTGCAGGGTCTGTTTTTCCTGCATGTTGTCCTGCAGGCAGAAGCGCAGGTGATGCTGGATCTGGTACCACGCGCCCTGGTTCTGCGGTTCTTCCTGGCACCACACGACCTGGGTCGCCTTCGGATAGCGCTTGAGTTCCGCGATCAGCTGCGCGCGCGGGAACGGATACAGCTGTTCGATCCGGATCAGCGCCACGTCCTTCTGTCCGCGCTTCTGCGCATCTTCCAGCAGGTCGTAGTAGACCTTGCCGCCGCAGACGACGACGCGCTTGACCGTCTTCGGGTCGGCGCTCGCGTCCGGGATCAGATGCTGGAATTCGCCGTTCGCCAGTTCGTCGAGCGTGGACACCGCGAGTTTGTGGCGCAGCAGCGACTTCGGCGTCATCACCACCAGCGGCTTGCGCGTCTTCATGCGCATCTGCCGGCGGATCATGTGGAAGGCCTGCGCCGGGGTGGTCGGCGTGCAGACGATCATGTTCTCCAGCGCACACAGCTGCAGGAAGCGCTCCAGGCGCGCCGAGCTGTGCTCGGGGCCCTGGCCTTCGTAGCCGTGCGGCAGGAACAGGGCGAGGCCGCAGAGCCTGCCCCACTTCGCTTCGCCCGAGGACAGGAACTGGTCGATCACGACCTGAGCGCCGTTCGCGAAGTCGCCGAACTGCGCTTCCCAGACATCGAGGGTCATCGGATCGGCGGTGGAATAGCCGTATTCGAACGCCATCACCGCTTCCTCGCTGAGCAGCGAGTCGATGATCGTGGCGTCCTCCGGATTCTTCACCAGCTGCCGCAGCGGCATGTGGTCCACGTCGGTCTTCTGGTCGTGGAGGATTGCGTGGCGATGGAAGAACGTGCCGCGACCGCAGTCCTGGCCGACCAGCCGCAGGCGGTAGCCGTCGTCGAGCAGCGTGGCGTAGGCGAGGTTCTCGGCGAAACCCCAGTCGCCGGCGAGTTCGCCCGCCGACATCTTGCGGCGGTCCTCGTAGATCTTGGCGACGCGCGGATGCAGGGTGGCGTCGGTCGGCAGCGTGTTGATCAGGGTCGCCAGTTCGTCCAGCCGCTTGCGCGGGACCTTGGTGTCCACGCCGTCGCCGAGTTTCGCGGCGAGCAGCGGGCGCCAGTCGATGGCGTAGGCGTCGGGATTGGCCGGCGCCAGCTCGGTGGTGACGATGCCGTCGTCGAGCTTCTGGCGGTAGCCGTCGACCAGCGCCTGCGCGTCTTCGGCCTTCAGCGTGCCTTTCTCTGCCAGGCGTTCCGCGTACAGCTCGCGGGTGGTCTTGCGCTTGCGGATGGTCTGGTACATCAGCGGCTGGGTGGCCGCCGGCTCGTCGGCCTCGTTGTGGCCGTGGCGGCGGTAGCAGACGAGGTCGATGACCACGTCCTTGCCGAACTGCTGGCGAAAATCGAAGGCGAGTTCGGCGCAGAACGCCACCGCTTCGGGATCGTCGCCGTTCACGTGCAGCACCGGCGCGCCGACCATCTTCGCGACATCGGTGCAGTACAGCGTGGAGCGCGCGTCCTGGCGTTCGCTGGTGGTGAAGCCGACCTGGTTGTTGATGACGATGTGGATCGTGCCGCCGACCGCGAAACCGCGGGCCTGCGACATCTGCAGCAGTTCCATCACCACGCCCTGGCCGGCGAACGCGGCGTCGCCGTGCATCAGGATCGGCACGACCTGGCGGCGGGCCTTGTCGCCGCGGCGATGCTGGCGCGAGCGCACGCTGCCGGCGACCACGGGGTCGACGATTTCAAGATGCGAGGGATTGAAGGCGAGGGCGAGGTGCACCGGGCCGCCGGGCGTCTGCACGTCGGCGCTGAAGCCCATGTGGTATTTCACGTCGCCGGCGTGGGCGCGGTCGTCGTGTTCGAACTTGCCTTCGAATTCGTCGAACAGTTTGCGCGGCGGCTTGCCGAGCGTATTGACCAGCACGTTGAGGCGGCCGCGATGGGCCATGCCCAGCACCACGTCCTTCACGCCGTCGCTGCCGGCGCGGCGGATCATCACGTCGAGCATCGGGATCAGCGCGTCGCCCCCTTCCAGCGAGAAGCGCTTCTGGCCGACGTACTTGGTATGCAGGTAGCGTTCCAGGCCTTCGGCGGCGGTCAGGCGTTCGAGGATCCGGCGCTTGTCCTCGTCGCTGCGGCGGAAATCGCCGCCGGCGGATTCCAGCCGCTCGTACATCCAGCGACGCTGGTCGGCGTCGGTGATGTGCATGAACTCGGCGCCGATGCTGCCGGTGTAGGTCGCCTTGAGCAGCGCGAGCAGGTCGCGCAGCTTCATCCGCGGCTGTCCGGCGACGCCGCCGGTGCTGAATTCGTCGTTGAGGTCGGCGTCGCCGAGGCGGTGGAAGTCCAGGCCCAGGTCGGGTGCGCCGGGTTTCTCCATCATGCCCAGCGGGTCGAGGTCGGCGCCGAGATGACCACGCGAGCGATAGGCGGTGATCAGACGGCCGATCGAGCGTTCGCGTTCGTCGCCCGGGCCGTAACCGCCGGCGGCGACCACGCCGCGCGCGGCCTGGCGGCCGGCCTCGGCGATGGCTTCGATCACCGCCGAATGCGGCACGTCCCGGGCGTCGCGGCCCTTGATGCCGTCGAAATAGGCTTTCCATTTCGGCCCGACGCTGTCGGGGGAGACCAGGTACTGCTCGTAGAGGTCCTCGATGTAGGCGGCATTGGCGCCGAGCTGGGAGGACTGCGCGAACTGCTTCAGGAGACTGTCCACTCGGGGATCACACTCGAATGTCGGAAAGCGCGGAGGAGAAAGGGATAACCGCTTGATCCGCCGGGAAATCCGAGGGCGGGGCAGCGGGTCGGCGAAAGGACCGGAATTATAGCCGGAGGCTTCGCCGCAGCGCACCACTCGGGGCCGCGGCGTGGCCGCGGCGGCGCTTCGACAATGGTCGTAGGCCCGTCGTCGCAGGCCGGCTGCCGAACGCGTCGTCCGTGCGTGGGCGTCGTCTCCGGGTCGCGTTCCACGCGACTTTTCCGGTCGCCTTCTCGTGCCCGGTCGCAGGCTGTTAAGGTCCAGCGCGTCGACGGCACGTCGATGGCATTCGATCCGGGGGGACATGAGCATGTGGGACACGGTACGGCGGTACGGCAGGGGCCTGACATGGCCGGCGGCGGCGACAGCGCTCGCGCTGACCGTGGCGGGTTGCGGGAGTTCGGTGAACGGGGTCGATCAGGCCGGCAAGACCCAGCTGGCGCTCGATCTCTACGGCTGTCCCGACCTCAGCGGCACCTATGCCTTTCCCCCGCCGGGCGCGAAGGGCGTCTCGTATCGCGGATCGATGCTGGAGGAATTCCCGATCGAATGGGACAACCGCGTGCCGGCCTCGCAGATCCGCGGGCTGGCCATCCGCCGGGCCGAACCCGGCGCCTACGAATTCCGCTTCATGATCGACGACGCCCGGGTCGTGCAGCATCTGGCGCTGATCCGCGAGTTCTACAAGCCGCGCTACCGCGAGCTTTACCACCTGCTGCAGGCGCCGCAGCGCGACGCCTTCATCGCCCGCGAGGGCGAAGCCGCCCACGCGAAGCGGGTGGCCGAGCTGGGGCCGCCGGCCGAGATCGTCCGCACCCTGCGCGCCGGCACCGACATGACCTGCCGCGACGGTTGGATGGAATTGCCCCGCGCCTACACGAAACCGATCCGGCTCACCCTGGGCGAGGACCGTTCGATCCTGGGCGAGTCGCGCGAAATCAGCACGGTCGGCATCACGGTCTGGTGCGGCGACGGCTGCAAGGATCTGCCGATTCCCACCGGGACCTACACCGGCACCCTGCGCTGGCCGCGCGACGACGCCCAGCGCCCCTGGCGGGTCCAGGATCTGGCCGCACGCTCGATGCTGGAGCGGCCGATCGACGAGATCGAGGCCGAAGTCGCGCAGCGCGAGGCGGCGCAGGCGCGTTCGGATGCCGACCGTTTTCTCGCCGCGGACGACATCCGCGCCCGTCTCGAAGGCCTGGCGCCGGCGGGCACGGTGGTGGAGACGGTCGAGGTCCGCGGCGGCGAGGTCCATGTGCGCTACACCGCGCCGACCGCCGACGTGGACATCCTGTTGAACCGGGTGGCCGGTGTCGGCGGAAACGGCACGACCACCGGGCCGCAGCGGGTGCAGCGCATCGTCACCTCCGGGCGTTTCCACGTGCGCAGCGTCGAATTCGTGCTGACCGATTCGCCGGTCGTCCTGCGCGGGGCGGCCGACTCCCCGGCGGACGAGGCGAGGGGCGCGGACCCGGTGACCGGCATGGCGGTGCTGTCGGCGGCGCCTTCGGCCGCCGGGGCGGGTTCGGCGCCGGCGAACGCGTCCGGGCCCGCGACGACCGCGAATGCGGCGGGCAGCCAGCTTCCGCCCGCGGGGTATGCCGACCCTCTCGCCATCCAGCGCCGTGTCGGCAGGTTGTTCCCGGCCGGTTGCAGGATCGTCGATGTGCGCTACGGCGGCGAACGCGTGACCCTGACGGGGCAGGCCGAAACCCATCGCTGCGTCTCGGACGGGATGCGCGCGCTGGATGCCGCGCAGAGCCGTCCGGAGCTGCTGTCGATCGTCCGCGAGAGCAACGACAGCCACCGTTTCGAGATCCTGATCGTGCCGTCGGCGCTGACCGCGAAATGATCGCGGACGTCCGGCGTCGGTTGCCGGGATTGCCCGGACAGCCGGAGCCTCAGACTCCGAGGACGCGGTATTCGGTGACGATGCGCGAGCGTTCCCACACCGGCTGGAATGCGTCCGCGAGCTGACGCGCGCGGCCGCCGGCGTCCACCGCGCCTTCGCCGTCGAAGCGGTTGCCGAGGGTGCGGAAGTAGTAGCCGCTGCCGTCGTTGACGATGAACGCCGAGGCATAGCCGCGGTCGGCCGGGTCGTTCGCTTCGCGGAAACCGAACACGCTGGGCAGGCGCTGGGCGAGGGCGATCAGCGGCGCGTGCGCGCGCTGCGGCGCGTCCGCGTCCTGCAGCAGGATGCGGACATCCACGCGTTGCCGGCGGGTGCCGAGCCTGCGCAGCGCCTCGAGGACTTCGGGCGCGTCGAACAGGCCGGGATCCAGCGCGCGGCTGTAGATCGAGAGTTCGCGGCGGGTGCCGGCGATCACCGCGCAGGCGATGGCCACCGCCGCATCGCGGGTGTCGATCGCGGTCGGCCCGCCGAGCTGGCGGCGCATGGTCTGGTGCTCGATGCCGGCTTCCATGAAGCGATCACCGACCGGCACGAAGCCGTGTTTGACGTAGAAGCCGACCGCCGAGACCTGGGCGTGCAGATGCAGCTCGGGCCAATGCCGCCGTTCCGCCTCGGCGATCAGCGCGAGCAGCAGGCCGTCGCCGACGCCGCGGCCGCGCCAGTCGGGCAGGACCGCCATGCGTCCGATCTTGTGCTCCGGCGTGAGCCGGCCCGTGCCGATGGGCGCACCGGCCGCGTCGCGCGCGATCACGTGCACGCACAGCGGGTCGAGTTCGTCCCATTCCAGCGCCAGCGGCACCTGCTGTTCCTGCACGAACACCGGCTCGCGCACCGCGCGCAGGTCGTCGACGCCGGTGGCGTAATCGATCGCTTCGACCCGGAATGGGCGATCAGTCGTGGCCATCGTCGTCCTCGTCGAAGGCGTCGAATTCGAGGTGGTAATGCCCTTCGCCGAGCAGCGCGATCACCAGCGCCTGCCCATCCGGCGACAGCGACGCGTAGGCATCGGCATCCAGCGCCTGCGCGGCGGCCAGCAGACTCGCGTCGGCCAGCGGCAGGGCGTGGATCTGCCCGGCGATGTAGAGCTTGCCGATGCGCTTGTGTTCGGTGCTGCGGCGCCAGGCCGCGCGCGTCCACGGATGGCGCGCCAGCACCGCGCCCTGCTGCAGGTCGAATTCGATTTCGATCCGCGAACGCGGCGGATCCGGGTCCAGCGGCACGCCGGCGCTGCGGTACAGGCTGATGAAACGGCCGAACCAGTCGCCCAGGCGCTCCGGGTCGTTCATGCGCAGCTTGTTCAGCGCTTCGACCGCGCGGGCCATCGCGGTCGCGTCGATCTCGCAGAGATCTTCCGGCGGCGCGAGGTCGGGATCGGAGTAACGCACGGATTCGTCGGCGTCGCAGGTCAGGGTGTCGACGAAATCGCCCAGCAGTTCGGCGCTGGACGGCGCGCGCAGGCCCACCGAGATGGTCAGGCAGGCGTCCTCGGCGATGCCGTGGTGCGGCACGCCCGGCGGCAGGTACAGCATGTCGCCCGGCGCCAGCACCCAGTCCTGGTTGGGCCTGAAGTGCTTCAGCAGGCGCAGCGGCACGTCTTCGAGATAGGTCTCGTCGGGATTCGGCGCGGTGTCGATCAGCCAGCGGCGATGGCCCTGGCCCTGCAGCAGGAACACGTCGTACTGGTCGATGTGGGCGCCGACCGAACCGCCCGGCGCCGCGAACGAGATCATGATGTCGTCCATGCGCCAGCGCGGCAGGAAATCGAAGTCGTCGAGCAGCGCGCGCACGTCGGGGTCCCACTTGTCCACGTCCTGCACCAGCAGGGTCCAGTCCTGGTGCGGCATGCCCGGGAATTCCTCTTCCGCGAACGGCCCGCTGCGGATGCTCCAGGCGTCGGCGGCGCGATCGTAGCGGGCGATGCGCGACAGCGCGGTGTCTTCGCAGGCCAGGCCGGCGAGGTCTTCCGGCGTGAGCGGCGATTCGAAGTCCGGAAACGCGTTGCGGATCAGCAGCGGGCGCTTCTGCCAGTAATCGCGCAGGAAATCCTCCGGCGGCATGCCCAGCGGTCCGTTGCCGGCGGCGTCGATTTCGTAGGGCAGCGAAGCGTTGCGTGCGGGGGGGCGCTTGGCCATGTCAGATCTCCTTCGCCAGGCGTTCCGCGAGGCCGGTGTAACTGCCCGGGGTCATGTCGAGCAGGCGCTGTTTCGCATCGGCCGGCAGGTCGAGGCCTTCGATGAAGGCGCGCATCGAGGTCGCGTCGATGCCGTGGCCGCGGGTCAGCGCCTTCAGCTGTTCGTAGGGGTTGGGCAGGCCGTGGCGGCGCATCACCGTCTGCACGGCTTCGGCCAACACCTCCCAGGCGGCGTCGAGATCGGCGGCCAGGCGCTCGGGATTCGCGCTGAGTTTGTTCAGGCCGCGCAGCAGGGCGTCGTAGCCGATCAGCGCGTGGCCGAAGGCGGTGCCCAGCGCGCGCAGCACGGTGGAATCGGTGAGGTCGCGCTGCCAGCGGCTGATCGGCAGCTTCGCGGCGAAGTGTTCGAACAGCGCGTTGGCGATGCCGAAATTGCCTTCGGCGTTCTCGAAATCGATGGGATTGACCTTGTGCGGCATGGTCGAACTGCCGACTTCGCCGTCCTTCACCGCCTGCCGGAAGTAGCCCAGCGAGATGTAGCCCCAGACGTCGCGGCACAGGTCGACGCAGATGGTGTCGATGCGCTTCTGCGCGTCGCACAGCTCGGCGATGCCGTCGTGCGGCTCGATCTGGGTGGTGTAGGGTTGCCAGTCCAGCCCCAGCGATTCGACGAAGCGCTGCGAGAACGCCGGCCAGTCCACGTCCGGATAGGCGGCGACGTGGGCGTTGTAGTTGCCGACCGCGCCGTTGATCTTGCCCGGCATCTGCGCGCCGGCCAGCAGTTCGCCCTGGCGCTGCAGGCGGGCGACGACGTTGGCGAGTTCCTTGCCGACCGTGCTCGGCGACGCGGTCTGACCGTGGGTGCGCGACAGCATCGGCAGCGCGGCGTGCGCGTGCGCCATGGCGCGCAGCGTCTGGATCAGATCGTCCAGCCGCGGCAGCAGCACCGTCTGCCGGGCCTCGCTCAGCATCAGCGCGTAACCGAGGTTGTTGATGTCCTCGCTGGTGCAGGCGAAGTGGACGAATTCGAGGGCCGGGGCCAGTTCGGCATCGTCCTTCAGGCGCTCCTTGATGAGATATTCGACCGCCTTCACGTCGTGGTTGGTGATGCGCTCGATCGCCTTGACGCGGGCGGCGTCGCTCACGTCGAGGCCGTCGGCGAGGGAGCGCAGCCGGGCGACGGCGGCCTCGGAAAATGGCTTCAGCTCGACGATGCCCGGCTCCGCGGCCAGCGCCAGCAGCCATTCGACTTCGACCTTCACCCGGGCCTTGATCAGGCCGTACTCGGAGAAGATCGGGCGCAATGCATCGACCTTGCCGGCGTAGCGGCCATCGAGCGGAGAGAGGGCGAGAAGCTGGGCGTCGGACATGGCGTGGTCGCGGGTGGGGACGGCGGCGGGAGCGCAATTGTAAACGCCCGGGGCGTATGCTCCCCGGCAGACTTCACCCGTGCAGGAGTGTCCCATGGCCCGACGCAGCGCCATCCCCGGCAACTCGCACGGGCGCGTGCCCGATCCCTACCGCACCGAACGCGACAGCATGGGCGAGCTGCGGGTGCCGGCCGACGCCCTGTGGGGCGCGCAGACCCAGCGCGCTGTGCACAACTTCCGCATTTCCGGCCGCCCGATGCCGCGCGGCTTCATCCGCGCCCTCGGCCTGATCAAGGCCGCCGCCGCCCAGACCAACGCCAATCTCGGCCTGCTGCCCAAGACCCGCGCCGCGGCCATCCGCAAGGCCGCGCTGGAAGTCGCCGAGGGCGCGCACGACGCGCATTTCCCGGTCGACATCTTCCAGACCGGCTCCGGCACCTCCAGCAACATGAACGCCAACGAGGTGATCGCCGCGCTGGTGATGCGCGCCGGTCGCGGCCGGGTGCATCCCAACGACGACGTGAACCTCGGCCAGAGCTCCAACGATGTCGTCCCGGCCGCGATCCGGGTGTCGGCGACGCTGGCCGCGACCGAAGATCTGCTGCCGGCGCTGAAGCATCTGCGCACCACCATCGACCGCCGCGCCCGCGAGGCGCGGAAGCTGGTGAAGACCGGCCGCACGCATCTGATGGATGCGATGCCGCTGACGTTCGCCCAGGAACTCGGCGCCTGGTCATCGCAACTGGATTCGGCGCGGATGCGGATCGACGACAGCCTCAAGCGCCTGCGCCGGCTGCCGATCGGCGGCACCGCGGTCGGCACCGGCATCAACACCGACCCGGGGTTCGGCAAGCGCGTCGCGCAGACGCTGTCGGTCCTCTCCGGCGTGCGTTTCGTCGGCGCCGACGACTGCTTCGAGGGCATCGCCGCGCAGGACGATGCGGTGGAACTGTCCGGCCAGCTGAGCGCGCTGGCGGTGGCGCTGATGAAGATCGCCAACGATCTGCGCTGGATGAACTCCGGGCCGCTGGCCGGGCTGGGCGAGATCGAGCTGCCGGCGCTGCAGCCGGGGTCGTCGATCATGCCCGGCAAGGTCAATCCGGTGATTCCCGAAGCCGTGTGCATGGTCTGCGCGCAGGTCATGGGCCATCACGCGACCGTCACCATCGCCGGGCAGAGCGGCAATTTCCAGCTCAACGTCATGCTGCCGCTGATCGCCGCGGACCTGCTGGAATCGATCGGCCTGCTGGCGAACGCCATGCGCGCCCTGGCCGACGATGCCATCGCCGGCATGGTGTTCCGTGCCGACCGCATCGCCGATGCGCTGGCGCGCAATCCGATCCTGGTGACCGCGCTCAATCCGGTGATCGGATACGAAAACGCCGCCGCGATCGCCAAGCAGGCGTATCGCGAACGGCGTCCGGTGTTCGATGTGGCGCTGGAAAAGAGCGGACTGGGCGCGGCGGAACTCAAGCGGCTGCTGGATCCGGCCGCACTGACCGAAGGCGGCCTGCACGCGGGCGCTGCGGGCGGCGGTTGAATCCGCCGCCCCGATCCTGAGGGGTTGTCCGGATCGTGTTGTCAGGATCAGGCGGTCCGGATCAATCGCTCGCGGTCATTTCGCGTCGGTCGAGGCCGCTTCCGCTTCCGCCGCCGCGTTGCCGGCGTCCGCATCGCCGGCGATGTCGGCGTTGATCGTGGTGCCGGGAATGTCGACGTTGAAGTTGCCGTCCTTGCCGCATTCGTCGACGTCGGTCTGGTCCATCTTCGCGTAGGGCTGGAAGGCGGGCAGGGCGGCGGCCAGGCGGTTCTGCGCGTCGAGCAGGGCCGGCAACCGTTCGCACAGTTTCGTCGCCGCCTGTTCGATGCCCTTGGCTTCGGCCTCGATCTTCTGTTCGATCTGATCGGTGTTGCCGGTGAACACGCCCTTCAGCGCCTCGCCGACGGCCTTGCCGGCCAGATCCGCGCCCTCGATGCCGATCCCGATGCCGGCTTCGGCGATGTTGACGATCTGGCCGCGGTATTCCAGCAGCAGCGTGCGCTGGGTCTCGTCGATCGGGACGGCCTTGCCGCCGACCAGCAGGTCGCCCTTCGGCGTGATCTCGGCATCGACCGACGATCCGTTGCGCGAGAGCGTGATGTTGCCGTTGGCGAGTTCCTGGCGGGCTTCGTCGGTCGCCTGCTTCACCGCCTTGCCGATCATCGTCTCGGGGGCGTCGGCGACGTCGGCGGGGGTGGGGCCGTTGTCGGAGCAGGCCAACAGGGGCAAACAGGTCAACAGTGCGATGGCGGTGGTGCGGATGGCATTCATGTCGAGCTCCGTTGCGGAGGGTGTGAGGTCTTCGATGAGGAAACGGGCGGCCGTACGTCAGTCGTCGGTCGGGACGCGGACCTGGCCGGCGACGCCATGATGGCCGACCGAGCCGCTGCCGACGCTGCGCACGACCAGATCGCCGCGGACGTCGTTCACTTCCAGGCTGCCGGATCCGATGCTGTCCACCGACACGTTGCCGGCGACGCCCGAGAGTTCCGCATCGCCCGAACCGATTGATGCGATCCGGACGCGGCCGCCGGCATTGTCGATGCGAAGATCGCCGGAATGGACGCTGCCGACGGTGGCGTCGCCGCGGACGGCGCGCGCGTTCAGATCGCCGGAGCCCACCGACACCACGTGCAGCGCACCGACATCGCCGAGGACGATGTCGCCGGAACCGACATCGGCGAAGACGGTGCCGCGGATGTGGTCCGCCTCGAGATCGCCGGAACCGACATCAGCGGCCAGCGAAGCGACGCCGTCGACGCTGGCGTCGCCGGAGCCGAGCTTGATCTGCACGGCGATGGTGTCCGGAAGCGTCGCATCCAGCGAGAGGTAGCCGTATCGGGAGCCCGACCAGGACACCATGCGCACCGCGCCCTTGCGCTCGGCGACGACGATCAGTTTGTCGCCTTCGCGGCGCTGGCTCAGCACGAGATCGTCGAGCCGCTTCGCGTCGGACGCGCAGGCCTTGCCGCGGATGGCCGCGGCCCGGGCCTTGCCGCCGACGACCGACAGTTCGTGCGGGCCGATGTCGAACACCAGCGTCTTCACGCCGGCCAGGTCCAGGTCCAGATCGCGCGCGGCGGAATGCTCGCAGAGATCGGCGGCCCGGGACGACAACGGCAGCGTCGCCAGCAGGCAGAAGGAGGACAGGAGCGTTGCGATGCGCATGGGGTTCTCTCCGGGGATGTTCGCGTCGTGGTGCCGTAGCGGGGGAAGCGGGCGGGCGATGCGGTGTGGATGTTGCGCTTGAGGGGACGGGATGTCACTGCCGGGGTGATAGATGAATCCATGCCGTCCGTGGTGCCATGTTCGAGCTGTTTCCGTGCCGTCCGTGGCGATGCGGCGTGGGCTCCGGGGAACCCTGCCCGGCCATTCATGGCTGGGCCTTCGGGCGAATGCGAACTGGCGATAGGCCAGTTCGCAAGCATTCGCCCTCAGCCTTCGTCCCGCCAGCGGCGGAGGCGGATGGCGGCGGCGATCATGGCCACGCCGACCGCGATGCCGATCCACATGTCGAGCGAACCGAACGCCGACCAGCTGCTCAGCATGTCCAGCTCGGGCGAGATGCCGTCGCCGCTGGTCACCGCCAGATCGCCGTCGACCGCCTTCACGAACCACAGGCCGGGGATCAGGCTGCACAGTCCGCGCAGGGCGACCACGTACCACAGGTGTTCGTGCGGGAATTCGGCGCCGGTGACCCAGGCGAAGATCTGTCCGGTCATGCTCACCATCGCGCAGCCCAGCAGCGGGATCAGCACGGCCCACAGGAACGGGAAACGGCGCGACCAGGCGGAGCAGAGCATCAGCCAGCCGATCGTGGGCACCGACCAGGCGATGTAGACCGGCATCACCCCGAAGATCTGACCCAGCACATGCAGCGGGCGGGCGCCGGTGACCAGGGTACCGATGCCCGGGATGCCGTTCACCACCAGGGCGAGCGCCACGATCAGCCACATCACGATGCCGATCGCCACGCCGACGAGCAGACCGACCACCGGACCGAGCACCAGCGCCCAGGCGACTTTCGACAGCACGACCTGCAGATCGGAGACCGGCAGCGATTTCCAGAACAGCACGCTGCGGTCGCGGCGCTCGTCGTACAGCGAGCCCAGGGCGTAGAAGAACACGACGAAGATGGTCACCAGCATCGCCAGCATGATGCCGTTGGCGAGGATGCCGTCGCTGAGGACGCCGAGGCCGCGGCCGAGGAGATCCTCGTTGTCGATCTTGAAATGATCGCCGAAGTCGCCTTCGCTCTTGGCCTTCTGCACGAAGATCGTGACGCCGATCATGGCGATGATGGCGAAGACCGAGGCGATCATGCCGGTGATCGCGGGTGCCCACAGGAAGCTGCGGTTTTCCCAGTATTCGCGCTTGATCAGCAGTTTCAGCTTGTGCGCGAAGCCGAAGGCGGAGCCGCTGTGCGGGCGGGCGGCGGCCGCGGGGGCGATGGAGGTGTTCATGCGTAGGTCCCCTTCATGGTGGCGACGAACAGGTCGGCGAGCCCGGGAATGCGGGTTTCGCCGAACGCGGCCAACTGGCTCAGCGGAACGCCGTCGAACATCATCACGGTCTTGCCGAACGGCAGCGCGCGTTCGTCGATCGGTTTCATCGCGCGCGCCTCGTCGACGCGATCCGCGTTGAGCATCACTTCGATGTAGCGTTCGCCGAGGCTTTCCATCGTCGCGTCGAGCACGATCTTGCCGTCGCGGATGAACATCACGTCGGTCAGGATGTGTTCGATCTCCTCGACCTGGTGGGTGGTGATCACGATCGTCTTCTGCTCGTCGAAGTAATCTTCCAGCAGGCGCTGGTAGAACTGTTTGCGGTACAGGATGTCGAGGCCGAGCGTCGGTTCGTCCAGCACCAGCAGTTTGGCGTCGATCGCCATGACCAGCGCCAGGTGCAACTGCACGATCATGCCCTTGGACATCTCGCGCACGCGCAGGTTGGGCTTGAGCTGGGTATTGGCGAGGAAACGCTCGCACTTGGCGCGGTCGAAGCGCGGATGCACGCCGGCGACGAATTCGATCGCCTCGCTCACCCGGATCCAGCGCGGCAGCACCGCCACGTCGGCGATGAAGCAGACATCGTTCATCAGTTCGTCGCGCTCGGTGCGCGGGTCGCGGCCCAGCACCTTCAGCTCGCCGTCGAACGGGATCAGGCCGAGCACCGCCTTCAGCGCGGTGGTCTTGCCGGCGCCGTTGGGACCGATCAGGCCGATGATCTTGCCGGGGCCGATGTCGAAATCGGTGCTGTCGAGCGCGACCTTGTTCTTGTAGGCCTTGCGCAGGCCGCGGGCGGAGACGATGGCGTTCATGCGTCACCTCCGCGCGGGCCGGCCTTGTCGGCCATCGGCTGCATCAGTTCCTGCATGCTGAGGCCCAGGCGCTGGATGCGCTCGAGCACCAGCGGCCATTCTTCGCGCAGGAAACGGTCGCGCTCGCTGGAGAGCAGTTTCTTGGAGGCTTCTTCGGTGACGTACATGCCAAGTCCTCTGCGTTTCTCGACGAGTGCCTCGTCCGCCAGTTCCTGGTAGGCGCGCGAGACGGTGATGGGGTTCAGTTGGTATTCGGCGGCCACCTGGCGCACCGAGGGGAGGGGGTCGCCGGGCTTCAGCAGACCGTCGAGCATCATCGCGATGACCCGGTCCTTCAGCTGGCGGTAGATCGGAGCGCCGTCGCTCCACTGGATGGCGGTCATGTGGGTCAGCTCCCGTTGCCGCTGCGCAGTCCCTGCGCGAAGGAGAAGAAGGGCAGCGCCATCGCTTCGCGGGCCTGGGCCCGGCGATTGCGCTTGTAGGCCTTGGCCGGAGATTGCGTCGCATTGACGCGGGCCTCGGAGGGAAGGGGCGCGACGCCCTGGCCGGCGAAAGCGCCGGAGGAGGTCGGGGCAGGGCCGCTGGCGATGAGGCCGACGGTGAGGAGGCTCAGCGCGATGCCGAGGGCGCGTACGGAGTGCATGAGCTTGCGGGGCATGGTCAACTCCTGTTCGTGTTGACTGGTGTTGTATGCAACTATAACACCAAGACACGCACGGTCAAGCCCCCGGGAAACCTTTCCGACCCAACTGAAGTCATACTCCGGCCCTTCCCTTGCCCGGAGATTCCCCCATGCCTCGATTTCTGCCGAAATTCCTGATCCTGGCAGGCCTGTGCGCCCTGTCCGCCCTGGCGCTGGCCGCGGGCGGACTGCTGGATCACAGCTATCGGCCGCTCGCAGGCAAAACCCCCGTGCATCTGGGCAAGACCTATTCGGGGCAGGTGTTGCTGGTGGTCAATACCGCCAGCAAATGCGGTTTCACGCCCCAGTTCGAGGCCCTCGAAGGCCTGCACGCACGCTACAAGGCCCGCGGTTTCTCCGTTCTGGGCTTCCCCTCGGGCGATTTCATGTCCCAGGAATACACCGACGAGAAGAAGATCCAGGAGTTCTGCACGCTCACCTACGGCGTGAAATTCCCGATGTTCCAGAAGGTGCACGTCACCGGCGACCAGACCACGCCGTTCTACAAGGCCTTGGCCGCGGCCACCGGCGAAAGCCCGAAGTGGAATTTCCACAAGTACCTCATCGGTCGCGACGGCAAGGTGGTGGCGACGTTCGGCAGCCGGACCAAGCCGGACGCGCCGGAAGTGATCCAGGCCATCGAGGCCGCCCTGAAGGCGAAGCCGCAGCCGGCCGCGGGCCGCTGATGTCCGCGGCGACGATTGCCCGCATCCGCGCCGGCCGCGACAATAGGCGCCTGTCATCGCGCGCACCGGACCGGAGGCGCGCGCTGGCGAAACCCGTTTCCTGGAGAGTTCGATGAGTGTCCGTGTGCGCGGCCTGGCCGCTTGGATGGCGGTGGCGGCGCTGTCGTGGTCGATGTGGGTGCAGGCGGAAGACAAGACCGCGCTGACCACCGAGCGCGACAAGGTGAGCTACATGATCGGCGCCGATGTCGGGCGCTCGGTCGCCAGCGCAGGTCCCGATCTGGACATGGCCGCGTTCGAACGCGCGATCCGCAATGCCTTCGCCGGCGGCGAGCCGCTGCTGTCCGACGAGGAATCCAAGGCCGTGGGCACGGCGCTGATGCAGCGCGTCGCCGAGCGCGGCGGTCGCCCGGTGCCGGGCCTGCCGCCGGGAATGCAGCCGCCCGCGGTGGCGAAGGACAAGGTCGGTTTCATGATCGGCGCCGATGTCGGCCGCTCGCTCGCGTCGATCCAGGACGAGATCGACATGCCGGTGTTCCTGCAGGCCGTGCGCACGATGATGTCGTCGTCGAAGCCGCTGCTGACGGATGCCGAGCTCGGCCAGATCCGCGACGCCTTCGCCAAGACCCGCGCGTCGCAGGAGGCGCGCAGGAACGCCCAGGCCGGCGCCGCGTTCCTCGCGAAGAACCGCACCGAGCCGGGCGTCATCACCACCTCGTCCGGCCTGCAGTATCGCGTGCTCCGCCAGGGCAACGGCCGTCGGCCGCGGATCAACGAACGCGTCCGCGTGAATTACGAAGGCGCATTGCTGTCGGGCAAGGTGTTCGACAGCAGCTACCAGCGCGGCCAGCCCGCGGTGTTCGCGTTGAACGAGCTCATCGCCGGCTGGACCGAAGGTCTGATGCTGATGCCCGTCGGCGCGAAGTATCGCCTCTGGATTCCGGGACCGATCGCCTACGGCGAGCGCGGCAGCGCGCCGCAGATCGGCCCCAACGAGACCCTGGTCTTCGACGTCGAACTGCTCGGCATGCCCTGACCGCCAAACGCCATCCTCCCCCCGCGGTCCGCCATGCCGGCGTTCCGCACGACCGCATTCCCATGGAGCTTCAACGATGAGATTCGCCCGTTCCCCGCTCGCCGCCGCAGTCTTCGCCGCGTCCGCGTTGTTCCTTTCCGCGCAGGCCGCGGCCCAGAATGCCGCGCTGCCGACCGAGAAGGATCGCGTCAGCTACATGATCGGCGTCGATATCGGCAAATCGCTCAAGCCGCTGGCGGGCGAGATCGATGCCGCCGTGCTGAAGCGCGCGATCGACGATGTCCTCGCCGGCAAGACGCTGCTGCTCGACGAACAGGAACTCGCGGCGGTGGGGCAGGCGTTCTCGCAGAAGATGCAGGCCAAACAGCAGGCCGACCAGAAGGCCGCGCTCGACCGCAACCTCGCCGCGGGCGCGGCGTTCCTGGCGGAGAACGGCAAGAAGCCGGGCGTGATCACCACCGCGTCGGGCCTGCAGTACCAGGTCGTCGCCGCCGGCAAGGGCGCGAAGCCGACCGCCGAGAACACCGTGAAGGTGCATTACACCGGCACCCTGCTGGACGGCACCAAGTTCGACAGCTCCTTCGATCGCGACGAACCCGCCCAGTTCCCGCTCGGTGCGGTGATTCCGGGCTGGACCGAAGGCATGCAGCTGATGCCGCTCAACGCCAAATACCGTTTCTGGATTCCGTCCGCGCTCGGCTACGGCGACCAGGGCACGCCGGGCGGCCCGATCCCGCCGGGCAGCGTGCTGGTCTTCGACGTCGAACTGCTCGAAATCCTCTGACATCCTTCCGCTTCGCGCACGACATCCGCCTTTTCCCGAACCCCATTCCCCCGACACCCTCTCGCAACGCCGTGGCGATGCGTACCCACCCCAGGAGTCCCTGTTGATGAAACTCTCGCGTAATCTGACCCTCGCCGCCGCTGTCGCCACCTGCGTGCTGGCGCTGGCCGCCTGCAAGCCGATCGAAAAGGACGCCGCCGCCGGCGACAAGGCCGATGCCAAGGCCGACGCCGCGGAAGGCGCCGCCGGCAAGATCGAAGGCCTGCCGACCGAAAAGCAGCAGATCAGCTACATGATCGGCATGGACATCGGCAAGTCGCTGAAGCCGATGAAGGACGAGGTCGACATGGCCACGCTGCAGCGCGCGATCAACGACGTGTTCGCCGACAAGAAGCCGCTGCTGAACGATGAGCAGGCGATGAAGGTGATGCAGGCCTTCGCCACCAAGATGCAGGCCAAGCAGCAGGAAGAAATGGCCAAGAAGCAGGCCGAGATGGAAGCGCAGGGCAAGAAGAACCTCGAAGCCGGCGCCAAGTTCCTCGCCGAGAACGGCAAGAAGCCGGGCGTGACCACCACCGCGTCGGGCCTGCAGTACCAGGTCGTGACCGAAGGCAAGGGTCCGAAGCCGAAGGCTTCCGATTCGGTCAAGGTGCACTACACCGGCACGCTGCTCGACGGCACCAAGTTCGACAGCTCGATCGACCGCAAGGAGCCGGCGCAGTTCGTGCTTAACTCGGTCGTTCCGGGCTGGACCGAAGCGCTGCAGCTGATGCCGGTGGGCAGCAAGTACAAGCTGTGGATCCCGGCCAACCTTGGCTACGGCGAGCAGGGCACCCCGGGCGGCCCGATCCCGCCGAACGCCACCCTGGTGTTCGAGGTCGAGCTGATCGAGATCGTCAAGCAGTAATCGTCGAGCACCCATCGTCGCGTCCGTTCGACGAGCCGCACGCATCGCGTGCGATCACCCGATGCGCCGCCGTCCGCGGCGGCGCATCGATGCATTCCAGAAAGACCGGACATTCCGGGAACAGCAGCGAGGCCCGCATGCGCGTCACCATCTTCGGCACCGGCTACGTCGGCCTCGTGACCGGTACCTGCCTGGCCGAGGTCGGCCACCACGTGGTCTGCGTCGACATCGACGCGGCCAAGATCGAAGGCCTGCGCAACGGCGTGATCCCGATCTACGAGCCGGGCCTCGAACCGATGGTCAAGGCGAATTTCGCCGAGGGCCGTCTCGAATTCACCACCGACGCCGCTGCCGCCATCGCGCACGGCGACGTGATCTTCATCGCCGTCGGCACGCCGCCCGACGAGGACGGCAGCGCCGACCTGCAGTACGTGCTGGCGGTCGCGAAGACCATCGGCACCCATCTGCAGCGCCCCGCGGTGGTCGTCGACAAATCCACCGTGCCGGTCGGCACCGCCGACAAGGTGCGCGCGACGATCGCGGCCGCGATGGCCGCGCGCGGCGCGGAGGTCGCCTACGACGTGGTGTCCAACCCCGAATTCCTGAAGGAAGGCGCGGCGGTCGAGGACTGCATGCGCCCCGACCGCATCGTCATCGGCGCCGACAGCCCGGTCGCGATCGAGAAACTCAAGCGCCTCTACGCGCCGTTCAACCGCAACCACGAGCGCATCGTGGTGATGGACGTGCGCTCGGCCGAGCTGACCAAGTACGCCGCCAACGCGATGCTGGCGACCAAGATCAGCTTCATGAACGAGATCGCGAACATCGCCGAAAAAGTCGGCGCCGACGTGGAAATGGTGCGCCAGGGCATCGGCTCCGATCCGCGCATCGGCTGGCATTTCATCTATCCTGGCGCCGGCTACGGCGGCTCCTGTTTCCCGAAGGACGTCCAGGCGCTGGCGCGCACCGCGCAGCAGTACGGCTATCGCGCCGAGCTGCTGGATGCGGTGGAGTCGGTGAATCATCGCCAGAAGGAACATCTGTTCGAGCTGATCGTGCGCCACTACGGCGACGAAGCCGCGCTGCGCGGCAAGACCTTCGCGGTCTGGGGGCTCGCGTTCAAGCCGAACACCGACGACATGCGCGAAGCCTCCAGCCGCACGCTGCTGCGTCTGCTGTGGGAGGCGGGCGCCACCGTGCGCGCCTTCGATCCCGAGGCCGCGCACGAAGCGGGCCGCATCTTCGGCGAGCGCAGCGACCTGACCCTGTGCGAGCACGCGTCCGACGCGCTGCAGGGCGCCGATGCGCTGGTCGTCGTGACCGAGTGGAAACAGTTCCGCAGCCCGGATTTCGCGAAGCTCAAGGTCGCGTTGAAGGACGCCGCGGTGTTCGACGGGCGCAATCTGTACGATCCGGCCGAGATCGAAGCCGCCGGGCTGGCCTATTACGGGATCGGGCGCGGGCGCTCGATCCTGTCGCGCTGAGCGCTCGACGCGCATGTCCGCCGACGAACAACCCGCGCTGCACGATCGCATCGTCGAACTGGAGACGCGGCTCGCGTTCCAGGAACATGCGATGACCGAGCTCAGCGACGCCCTGGCCGAACTGCGCAACGAAGCCGCGCGCAGCGCCGACCTGCTGCGCCGCGTGCTCGAAGATCTGAAACTCCACCGCGGCGACGTGATGGCCGATCCGGCCAGCGAACCGCCGCCGCCGCATTACTGACCGACCCGACCGACCGTACCGACAGACCGATGCCATGAGCGATTCCCTGCGCGACCAGCTGCTCGGCCTCGGCTTCAAGCCGGCGCCCAAACCCGAGAAACCCAACGTCCCGGCGAAGCCGCGCCACGACGGCGCGCGTCCTGCCGGCGGCAAGCCCGCGCACGCCGGCAAGCCGGGTGGCCATCACAAGCCCGGCGACCGGCCCGGCGGCAAGCCGGAGGGACGCGGCCCGCGCCCGCAGCGCCGGCCCGACGCGAATGCGCAGCGCAAGCCGCGCACCCAGGAAGAGATCGATCTGGCCAAGGCCTACGCCATCCGCGCGCAGCGCGAGAAGGAAGAGCGGATCGAAGCCGAGCGGGTGAAGCAGGAAGAAGCGCGGCTGCGCCGCGAGGCGAAGGCGAAGGTCGCCGAACTCTTGAAGGACAAGGGCCTCAACGATCCGGCCGCCGATGTCGCCCGTCATTTCAGCTACGGCAACAAGATCAAGCGCATCTACGTCAACGAAGCGCAGCTCAGGCAGCTCAACGCCGGCGAACTCGGCGTGGTCCAGCTCGACGGCCGCTATCTGCTGGTGACCGCGGCGCTGCTGGCCGAAGCCGAAGCGATCTTCCCGGCGGCCGTGGCGCTGAAGGTCGATCCGAACGCGACCGCGGAAGAAGATCCCTACGCGGATCCGAAGTATCAGGTGCCGGACGATCTGGTGTGGTGATCGCCGCTCCGCGGCAGTGATTTGCAACGGCTCGATCAGGACCGCTTGATCGAAACGGCTTGATCAGAGCAACTCGATTCAGAACAACTCCATTCAGAACAACTCGTCCACCGGCGTCGCCAGCAGCGCTTCGGCGCTGTGCGCGAGCGTGCGCAGGGTCGAGATGCCGAGGTCGCGGACCAGCCGGTGCGCGGCATGCGGCAGCGGGGAGTCGGCGATGTCGTGCGGCGCGAGGTTCTTGCCCGACACGCCCGGCAGCAGGTCGATGCCGGCCGCCGCGTAACAGTGCTGCACCATCGCCGAGCAGTACAGCGCGCCTTCCTTCGCCAGCAGATTGTCGCGCTGGCGCAGACGGCTGCTGTGCATCGCGAACATGGTGCCGACGAGTTCGCTCAGCGAATAACTCGTGAGGCCCGAGAGCAGGTCGAGGCCGGCGGTGAGCACCTGTCGCGTCTGCGCGTCGTCGAGGCCGAAATCCAGCACCGCGATGTTGGGGAAATCGCCGGCGTCGAAATACCGCGACAGCCGGTTTTCCTGCACCCCGAGGCGCATCTGCCGGTAACGCAGGTCGAGATCGGATTCGATCACCCACCAGTGGCCGTCGCTGCGGCGCTCGCTGAACAGGAAGGCGTGCGACCACAGGCTGCGGTGGCCGTCGCGGGTCAGCGGCGACTGCGCCTTGCGGATCACCTTGCTCAGGACGTCGCCGCCGGCGCACAGGCCGATGCGTCCGGGCGCGGCATGCTTCAGCAGGAACGCCCGGTTGCCGTCGGTGCCGGTGCCGGTGCCGGCGTCGGCGGTGTCGATGTCGTCGCGATCGTCGCTCATGCGGTCTCTCTCATGCGGTCCGCCGGATGTCGCGGGGCGATGTCTCCGCGGGGCGATGGGCATGATCGCGCATCGCGTCGATGGCGTCGCGGATCAGCCGCGCCGTTTCGTCCGGCGTCTCCATCGGGAACAGATGGCTGCCGCCGGTCCAGTACAGCCGCGGGCCGACCAGCGCGCGGGTGGCGCCCAGCCCGACGTGGCGCACCTCGCGCGAGCGGCGGCCGCCGATGAAGGCGACCGGCACCCGGAGCTTCGCTCCGGTGTCGGCGACCCGCGCGGTCGGCAGCGAGCGGTAGATCCGGTATTCGATCTCGCGGTCGAACAGCAGTTCGCGCTGGCCGCGGCCGTCGGAGATCGTGCAGTGCTCGGCGTAGTCGCGCAGCATCCGCGGGTCCCAGCGCGCGAACATCGCCTTGGCGGCGTAATGCGCGTGCACGGCGTCCACGTCGGGCCAGTGCTTCCGCCGCTGCAGGGTCTGGCGCAGCGGCATCACCAGCCGGTCCAGCCCGGTCGCGCGGCCGAAGCGCACCATCGCCGCGCTGACCCCGGCGATCACCGGCGAATCCAGCAGCACGATGCCGGCGACGCGCGGGTGCAGGCGCTCGGCCGCGAGCACGCTGAGATAGCCGCCCAGCGAATGCCCCACCAGCCACAGCGGACTGTCGCGGTCGGGCAGGGCGTTGACGAATTCGACCAGTTCGTCGACCAGATACGGCCAGCCCACGGTCACCGGGCGCGACGGATCGTGGCCGAAGCGCAGCACGCCCGCGCTGTCGAAGTCGGGCCGCAGGCTTTCCAGCATCCGGCGATACACCGGCAGCGGGAATCCGTTGGCGTGGGAGAAGACGAGGGTGTCGGTCACGGGATTGCGGGGATGCGTGCGCGGCCGGCGGCCGCGCGTCACTCGGGATCGTAATCCAGATTCGAGGCCAGCCAGCGTTCGGCCTGCGCCAGCGACACGCCCTTGCGCCGGGCGTAGTCCTCGGCCTGCTCCTTCGATACCCGGCCGACCACGAAATACTGGCTCTGCGGGTGGCTGAAGTAATAGCCGGAGACGGCCGCGGCCGGCAGCATCGCGAAGCTCTCGGTCAGCGACATGCCGGCACGGTCGGGCGCGTCCAGCAGGCGGAACAGGGTCGCCTTCTCGCTGTGCTCGGGACAGGCCGGATAGCCGGGCGCCGGACGGATGCCGCGGTAGGCCTCGTCGATCAGCGCGTCGTTGTCGAGCGTCTCGTCGTCGGCATAGCCCCAGAACTCCCGGCGCACGCGCTGGTGCAGGCGCTCGGCGAAGGCTTCGGCGAGACGGTCGGCCAGCGCCTTGAGCAGGATCGCGTTGTAGTCGTCGTGGTCGGCCTCGAAACGCGCCACGTGCGGCTCGATGCCGAGGCCCGCGGTGACCGCGAACGCACCGATCCAGTCCTGTTTCCCCGAGGTCGTCGGCGCGATGAAGTCGGCGAGGCAGAAGTCCGGGCGGTCGGCGGGCTTGTCGACCTGCTGGCGGAGGAAGTGGAGGGTTTCCTGCCGGCCATCGATGGCGAGGACGACATCGTCGCCGACGCTGTTCGCCGGCCAGATCCCGAACACGCCCTTCGCGGTGAGCCACTTCTCCTCGACGATCCGCGCGAGCATCTCGCGGGCGTCGCGGAACAGTTCCGTGGCCTGCGGGCCGACGATGTCGTCCTTGAGGATCGCGGGGTATTTGCCGGCCAGTTCCCAGGTGCTGAAGAACGGCGTCCAGTCGATGTACTCGACCAGTTCGGCCAGCGGGTAGTCGTCGAACACGGTGATGCCGGGCGTGCGCGGCGCCGGCGGCGCGTAGTCGTCCCAGCCGCCGTCGAAACGCTGGCCGCGCGCCTTCTCCAGCGACACCAGCCGCTTGGCGTCGCCGCGGTTGCGATGACGCTGGCGGATTTCGGCGTAGTCGCTGTCGTTGGCGGCGACGAAACCACCGCGCAGTTCCTTCGAGATCAGCGACTGGGCCACCCCGACCGCGCGCGAGGCGTCCTTCACCCATACCGTCGGCGAGGCGTAGTGCGGGTCGATCTTCAGCGCGGTGTGCGCGCGCGAGGTGGTGGCGCCGCCGATCAGCAGCGGCATCGCGAAGCCCTGGCGCTGCATCTCGCGCGCGACGTGGCTCATTTCCTCCAGCGACGGCGTGATCAGGCCGGACAGGCCGATGATGTCGGCGTTCTCTTCCTTCGCGCGGTCGAGGATGGTCTGCGCCGGCACCATCACGCCGAGATCGATCACCTCGAAATTGTTGCAGGCCAGGACCACGCCGACGATGTTCTTGCCGATGTCGTGCACGTCGCCCTTGACCGTGGCCAGCACGATCTTGCCGTTGTTCTTGCCGGCATCGCCGGTGCGCAGTTTTTCCGCTTCGATGTACGGCAGCAGATAGGCCACGGCCTTCTTCATCACCCGCGCCGATTTCACCACCTGCGGCAGGAACATCTTGCCGGCGCCGAACAGATCGCCGACCGCGTTCATGCCGTCCATCAGCGGGCCTTCGATCACGTCCAGCGGCCGCGTCGACTGCGCGCGCGCTTCCTCGGTGTCGGTCTCGATGTACTGGTCGATGCCGTGCACCAGCGCGTGCGACAGGCGCTCGCGCACCGGTTTCTCGCGCCAGCGCAGGTCCTCGACCTTCTTTTCGCCTTTTTTGCCCTTGAAGTGATCGGCGATTTCGAGCAGGCGTTCGGTGGAATCGGCGCGGCGGTTCAGCACCACGTCCTCGACCCGCTCGCGCAGGTCGGCGTCGAGATCGTCGTACAGCGGCAGCGCGCCGGCGTTGACGATGCCCATGTCCATGCCGGCGCGGATCGCGTGGTACAGGAACACCACGTGGATCGCCTGGCGCACGGCTTCGTTGCCGCGGAACGAGAACGAGACGTTGGAGACGCCGCCGGAGATGTGACTCAGCGGGAAACGCCGCTTCAGTTCGCGCGCGGCGTCGATGAAGGCGACCGCGTAGTCGTTGTGCTCCTCGATGCCGGTGGCGATCGCGAACACGTTGGGGTCGAAGATGATGTCCTCGGGCGGGAAGCCGATCTTCTCCGTGAGCAGGGCGTAGGCGCGCGAACAGATCTCGACCTTGCGTTCGAAGGTGTCGGCCTGGCCCTGTTCGTCGAAGGCCATGACCACGACCGCGGCGCCGTAGCGGCGCACCAGCCGCGCCTGGCGCAGGAATTCGGCTTCGCCTTCCTTCATCGAGATCGAATTGACGATGCCCTTGCCCTGCAGGCACTTGAGCCCGGCTTCGATCACGTCGAACTTGGAACTGTCGACCATCACCGGGATGCGGGCGATGTCGGGTTCGGCGGAAATCAGGTTGATGAACTCCACCATCGCCTTCGCAGAGTCCAGCATGCCCTCGTCCATGTTGACGTCGAGCACCTGGGCGCCGTTCTCCACCTGCTGGCGGGCGACGGCGACGGCTTCGTCGTAGCGGCCTTCCAGGATCAGCTTCTTGAACTGCGCCGAGCCGGTGACGTTGGTGCGTTCGCCGACGTTGACGAAATTCGTCTCCGGCGTGATCACCAGCGGTTCCAGGCCGCTCAGCCGGGTGAAGCGCGGCAGCGCGTGCGCGGCGGTGTCGTCCGTCGTATCGTCGCTGCCGTCGTCCGTGATGATGTCGTCCGTGATCATCGTGTTCATGCCGCCTGGGCCTGGGAGATGGGCAGGGCGCGCGGCGGCAGATCGGCGACGGCGTCGCCGATCGCGCGGATGTGCGCCGGGGTGGTGCCGCAGCAGCCGCCGACGATGTTCAGCAGGCCGGAGGCCGCGAATTCGCGCAGCACCGCGGCCATGTCCTCGGGCGTTTCGTCGTAGCCGCCGAACGCGTTCGGCAGGCCGGCGTTGGGATGGGTGCTGACATGGGTGTCCGCGACCTGCGCCAGCACGTCGACGTGCGCGCGCAGGTCCTTGGCGCCGAGCGCGCAGTTCAGGCCGATCGCCAGCGGTTTCGCATGGCGCAGCGAATACCAGAACGCCTCGGCGGTCTGGCCCGAGAGCGTGCGTCCGGAGGCATCGGTGATCGTGCCGGAGATCATCACCGGCAGGCGGCCGCCGCGGGCTTCGAAGACTTCCTCCACCGCGAACAGCGCGGCCTTGGCGTTGAGCGTGTCGAAGATGGTCTCGACCATGATCACGTCGGCGCCGCCGTCGATCAGGCCTTCGGTCGCTTCGCGGTAGGCCACGCGCAGTTCGTCGAAGGAAATCGCGCGGAAGCCCGGGCGGTTCACGTCCGGGCTGATCGAGGCGGTGCGGCTGGTCGGGCCGAGCACGCCGATCGCGAAACGCGGCTTCGAGGGATCGGCGGTTTCCGCGGCGTCGCAGGCGGCGCGGGCGAGGCGCGCGCCGGTCTCGTTCAACTCGCGGGCCAGATGCTCCAGACCGTAGTCGGCCAGCGAGATCGTGGTCGAGTTGAAGGTGTTGGTTTCGATCAGATCCGCGCCGGCATCGAGATAGGCGGCATGGATGTCGCGGATGATGTCCGGCCGGGTGAGCGACAGCAGGTCGTTGTTGCCCTTCTGGTCGCGCGCGCAACCGCAGCCCGGCCCGTGGGCATGATCGGCCGCGGCGCCGGCCTCGGCGTCGAAACCGGCGGCGAAGCGCTGGCCGCGATAGTCGTCTTCGCCCAGCGCGTATTGCTGGATCATCGTGCCCATGGCGCCGTCGAGCAGCAGGATGCGCTGGCGCAGGGCGGCTTCGAGTTGTTCGGCGCGTTCGGGGTGCAGGAAAGGCAGGCTGTCCATGGCGGAATCGTCGATAGGTGTCGCGGCGGGAGTCACGGGCGGGTTCCGATCAGCGAGATCACTTCGAAATGCGGTGGACGCTTCTCGCGGGTCACGGTTTCCGAACTGGAGATCTCCAGCCCGGCCTTCTCCATGAATCTGCGCAGGTCCTTGTCGCTGAAGCCGAGGTTGACGTGGCCGTAGGCCTCGACCGCGGCGCGGTGTTCGTGCCGGGCGAGGCTGCTGAGCAGCAGGCGGCCGCCGGGGCGCAGCACGCGCGCGGCTTCGGCCACCGCCACCGCGGGTCGTGCCGCGTAGGTCAGCGCATGCATCAGCACCACGAGGTCGAAATGGCCGTCCTCGAAGGGCAGGGCGTGCATGTCGCCCTCGCGCACCTCGACATGGCCGAAGCGGCGCAGGCGATCGCTGGCGGCGGCGACCACGCGGGCGCTGGCGTCGATGCAGATGTACTCCTGCGCATGCGGCGCCAGCAGTTCGGCCAGCACGCCGTCGCCGGAAGCGATGTCCAGCACCTTGCCGGGGCTGAGCAGGGGCAGGGCCGAACGGGCCAGCGCCTCCCAGGTGCGGCCCGGCGAATAGTGGCGTTCCATGTCGCCGGCCACGCTGTCCGCCCAGTTGGCGTCGGCCGCGCGGGCCGCGAGCACGCCGGGAATGCGCTCGGCGTCCTGGCGCAGCAGCGGGTCGTCGCTGCCTTCCCGCAGCGTGCGCCAGAGCGCGCGCTGGGCGGTATCGAGGGCCTCGGCGTCGAACCGGTAATAGGCCGACACGCCGGCGCGGCGATCGCGGACCAGGCCGGCTTCCTTGAGGCGGGCCAGATGGGTCGAGACCCGCGGCTGGGCCAGCCGGGTGATCGAGGACAGCTCGGCCACGGTCAGCTCTTCGCCCTCCAGCAGCGCCAGCAGACGCACCCGGGTGGCGTCCGCCAGGACTTTCAGTCGTGCCGACCAGGCTTCGAGATCCATTGTGCAGGCCTCATATCTCAATATCGCGATACAAAGATGATTGTCTGCCCGGCGCGGCCCGAGGTCAAGCGCCGCGGCCCGCACTGGGGTTTGTGCGATGGCCGCGGCTACAATGTTGGTTTCGATTTCATAGCCGAGGACGCGACCGTGGATTTCCGTTTCACCGAAGAGCAGTTGATGATTCAGGACGTCGCCCGCCGCATCGCGCAGGAGAAGATCGCGCCGAGCGCCGAGCATTTCGACCGCACGGGAGAATTTCCGGTCGACAACATGCGGACCCTCGGCGAAAACGGCCTGATGGGGATCGAGGTGCCGGCCGAATACGGCGGCGCCGGCATGGACCCGATCAGCTACGTGCTGGCGATGATCGAAGTGGCCGCGGCCGACGCCGCGCACTCGACCATCATGTCGGTCAACAATTCGCTGTTCTGCAACGGCATCCTGAAGTTCGGCACCGAAGCGCAGAAGCAGCTGTACGTGCGCGCGATCGCCGAAGGCCGCGAGATCGGCGCCTTCGCCCTGACCGAGCCGCAGTCCGGCTCCGACGCCACCGCCATGCGCTGCAAGGCGGCGAAGCAGGCCGACGGCAGTTTCGTCATCAACGGCAAGAAGAGCTGGATCACCTCCGGCCCGGTGGCCAAATACATCGTGCTGTTCGCGATGACCGATCCCGACAAGGGCGCCCGCGGCATCACCGCGTTCATGATCGACACCGCCCGCGAAGGCTTCCATCGCGGCAAGACCGAGCCGAAGCTGGGCATCCGCGCGTCCGCCACCTGCGAGATCGAGTTCGCCGACTATCGCGTGAACGCGGACGAGGTGCTGGGCGTCGAAGGCGAAGGCTTCAAGATCGCGATGGGCGTGCTCGACGCCGGCCGCATCGGCATCGCGTCGCAGGCCATCGGCATCGCCCGCGCGGCGTACGAAGCGACGCTGACCTACGTGAAGGACCGCAAGGCCTTCGGCGCGCCGATCGGCACCTTCCAGATGACCCAGGCGAAGATCGCCGACATGAAGTGCAAGCTCGACGCCGCCACCCTGCTCACGCTGCGCGCGGCGTGGCAGAAGGGCGAGTTCGAGAAGGGCGGCGCGCGCTTCGGCAACGAGGCCGCCATCGCCAAGCTCACCGCCTCGGAAGCCGCGATGTGGATCACCCACCAGGCGGTGCAGATCCACGGCGGCATGGGCTATTCGAAGGAAATGCCGCTGGAGCGTTACTTCCGCGACGCCAAGATCACCGAGATCTACGAAGGCACCAGCGAAATCCAGCGCCTCGTGATCGCCCGCAACGAAACCGGCCTGCGCTGACCGCGCATCCGACAGGACCCGTACATGACCAAGCAAGCACCTGCCGCGCGCCGCAAGAACGCCCGCAACACGGAACGTACCGAGATCCGGCCGCTCGAACCGATCTTCGACGCCATCCGCAAGCGCGCCGGCAAGCGCGGCCAGGACGACGCCAGCGCCTTCGCTTCGGCGTTCTACCATCGCATGGCCCAGGACGAACTGCCGCTGCACGGCGCCGAAGGCTGGGCCGCGCTCGCCAACGATTTCCTCGAGTTCGCGCGGGCGCGCAAGCCGGGGACGCCGAGCGTGCGGCTGTTCAATCCGTCGCTGGCGAAGCACGGCTGGGAATCGCCGCATACGGTGTTGCAGATCGTCAACGACGACATGCCGTTCCTGGTCGATTCGGTGAAGATGGCCCTGGCCGAACGCGGCATCGGCGTGCATGTGCTCGGACACCCGCTGGTGCGGATCGTGCGCGACCGCGCCGGCAAGCTGGTCTCGGTCGGCGAGGGCGAGATCGAATCGATGATGCATCTGGAGATCGACCGCCAGTCCGCCGCCGGCAGCGCCGAGGTGGAAGCGGCGATCCGCTCGGTGCTGGCCGACGTGCGCGGCATCGTCCGCGACTGGCCGGCGATGCGCGCGAAGATGCTCGAAGTCACCGAGGACCTGGGCAAGCGCCGGATGCCGGTCGGCGATGCCGGCCGCAGGGAAGCGCAGGAATTCCTGCGCTGGGCCGCGAACGACCATTTCACCTTCCTCGGCTATCGCGAATACCGGGTGAAGAAGCAGGGCGGCGAAGAGGTGCTGGCCGCCGATCCCGACACCGGCCTGGGCCTGCTGCGCGCCCGCGAAAGCACCCGCCCGCGCAAGCTGACCACGCTCGCCGCGCACTACATGCCGCAGTCCGGCGCGGTCGATGCGCTGATCCTCACCAAGACCAACGCGCGCGCCACCGTGCACCGTCCCGGCTACATGGACTACATCGGCGTGCTGAGCTTCGACGCCGAAGGCCGTCCGGTCGCCGAACAGCGTTTCATCGGTCTCTACACCTCCAGCGCCTACACCCGGCGCCCGTGGGAAATCCCGCTGGTGCGCGAGCGTCACGATTACGTGATGCAGAAGTCCGGCCTGCAGCCCACCGGCCACAGCGGCAAGGCGCTGCGCCACATCCTCGAAACCCTGCCGCGCGACGAGCTGTTCCAGTCGACCGAGGCCGAGCTGTACCAGCTCGCGTCGGGCATCCTCAATCTGCAGGAACGCGTGCGCAGCCGCCTGTTCCTGCGCCACGACCGCTATGGTCGTTTCTATTCGGTGCTGGCCTACATTCCGCGCGATCGCTACAACACCGAGATCCGCCTGCGCACCGAGGCCATGCTCAAGGCCGAACTGCACGCCGACCGCGTCGATTCCACCATCCAGCTCGGCGATTCGCCGCTGGCGCAGCTGCACATGCTGGTGCGTCCGCGCAAGGGCGAAGCGGTCGAGGTCGATGCCGCGCAGATCGACGCCAAGCTGGCGGCGATCGTGCGCAACTGGCAGGACGATCTGCGCGAGCAACTGGTCACGCGCCACGGCGAGGAGCGCGGTCTCGCGCTGGCCAGCCGTTACGGTCGCGCCCTGCCCGCCGGATACATCGAGAAGGTGTCCGCGGGCGTCGCCGCCGACGATGTCGAGCAGCTGGCCGCGCTGTCGCCCGAACACGATCTGCGCCTGAGCCTCTGCCGCGATCTGGAAGGCGGCCTGCGCTTCAAGTTCTATCGCCTGAACGACGACATCCCGCTCTCCGACGCGCTGCCGATGATGGAGAACATGGGCCTGCGCGTGATTTCCGAACACCCGTACCGGGTCGAGGTGGGCGGTACGAACGGCGACGCGCAGGTGGCCTACATCCAGGACTTCGAGGTCGAAGCGGCGCGCGCCGACATCGACGTCGAGGCGCTCGACGACACCTTCGAGGACGCCTTCGGCCAGATCTGGCGCGGCACCGCCGAGAACGACGGCTTCAATCGCCTGATCCTCGCCGCGAACCTGTCGTGGCGCCAGGTCGCGATGCTGCGCGCCTACTGCAAGTATCTGATGCAGATCGGCGTGCCGTTCTCGCAGAACTACGTCGAAGAGACTTTCGCGCGCTATCCGATCCTGGCCCGGTTGATGACCGAACTGTTCGAAGCGCGCTTCGATCCGGTGACCGGCACCGAAAGCAAGACCGCCATCCAGGCCGGCGCGGTGGAGTTCCGCGCCCAGCTGACCGCGCTGGCCGGCGGTGATGCCGCGGTGCTGGCGGCGGTGGAGCCGGTGATCGCGGCCCGCGCGTCGAAGCGCGAAGCGCAGATCGAGGCGTCGCGCAACGCGATCACCGCGCTGCTGGATCGCGTGTCCAGCCTCGACGAAGACCGCATCCTGCGCAGCTTCGTCGGCGTGATCGAGGCCACGCTGCGCACCAATTACTACATCCGTTATGTCAATGGCCGTTACCGCGACGGCCTGCGCGCCGACGGCGGTCCGGCCGATTACCTCAGCTTCAAGTTCGATTCCTCGAAGGTGCCCGATCTGCCGAAGCCGCGGCCGTACCGCGAAATCTTCGTCTGCGGCCCGCGCGTCGAAGGCGTGCATCTGCGCTTCGGCCCGGTCGCGCGCGGTGGCCTGCGCTGGTCGGATCGCCGCGAAGACTTCCGCACCGAAGTCCTCGGTCTGGTGAAGGCGCAGATGGTGAAGAACACCGTCATCGTGCCGGTCGGCTCGAAGGGCGGTTTCTTCTGCAAGCAGTTGCCGGATCCGTCGGTCGACCGCGATGCCTGGTTCAACGAAGGCGTGGCCTGCTACAAGCGCTTCATCAACGGCCTGCTCGACATCACCGACAACATCGTCAACGGCAGGATCGTGGCCCCGGACGAAGTGGTGCGCCACGACGGCGACGATCCGTATCTCGTGGTCGCGGCCGACAAGGGCACCGCCACGTTCTCGGACATCGCCAACGGCATCGCCAACGCCCACGGTTTCTGGCTCGACGACGCCTTCGCCTCGGGCGGCTCGGTCGGTTACGACCACAAGGGCATGGGCATCACCGCGCGCGGCGGCTGGGAGTCGGTCAAGCGCCACTTCCGCGCCCTCGGCCGCGATTCGCAGACCGAAGATTTCACCTGCGTCGGCGTCGGCGACATGTCCGGCGACGTGTTCGGCAACGGCATGCTGCTGTCGACGCACATCCGCCTGCTGGCGGCGTTCGATCACCGCCACATCTTCCTCGACCCGGATCCGGACGCGGCGATCTCGTTCCGGGAACGCGAACGCATGTTCAAGCTGCCGCGTTCGAGCTGGGACGATTACGACAAGGGCCTGATCAGCAAGGGCGGCGGCGTCTATCCGCGTTCGGCCAAATCCATTCCGCTGTCGCCGCAGGTCAAGGCCGCGCTCGGCATCGCTAGCGACGCCGCGGCGATGAGCCCGATGGAGCTGATGAACGCGATCCTGAAGGCGCCGGTCGACCTGCTGTGGAACGGCGGCATCGGTACCTACGTCAAGGCCGCGAGCGAAACCCATGCCGACGTCGGCGATCGCGCCAACAACGGCCTGCGCGTCAACGGCGGCGAACTGCGCTGCAAAATGGTGGGCGAGGGCGGCAACCTCGGCCTGACCCAGCTCGGCCGCATCGAGGCCGCGCTCCATGGCGTGCTGCTCAATACCGACTTCATCGACAACTCCGCCGGCGTGGACACCTCGGACCACGAGGTGAACATCAAGATCCTGCTCAACGGCGAAGTGCAGAAGAAAAAGCTGTCGATGCCCGAGCGCAACAAGCTGCTGGCGGCGATGACCGACGAGGTCGCGGCGCTGGTGCTCAACGACAACTACCGCCAGAACCAGGCGCTGAGCCTGATGCAGCGGATGAGCCTGTCGCGTCTGGGCTCCAAGCAGCATTTCATCCGCACCCTCGAATCGCAGGGCCTGCTCGATCGCCAGATCGAATTCCTGCCCAGCGACAGCGAGATCGCCGAGCGCAAGGCGCGCCGCATCGGCCTGACCCGGCCGGAGCTGTCGGTGCTGCTGTCGTACTCGAAGATCGTGCTGTTCCAGCAGTTGCTCGATTCCGACGTGCCGGAAGACCCGTACCTGTCGAAGGAACTGGTGCGCTACTTCCCGGCGCCGCTGCAGAAGAAATACGCGAAGTCGATGGAACAGCACCGGCTGAAGCGCGAGATCATCGCCACCGCGGTGACCAACTCGATGGTCAACCGCATGGGCGCGACCTTCACCCTGCGCATGACCGAAGACACCGGCCGTTCGCCCGGCGAAGTCGCGAAGGCCTTCACCATCACCCGCGAAACGCTCGACGCGCGCGAGCTGTGGGCGCAGATCGACGCGCTCGACGGCAAGCTGCCCGAGTCGGTGCAGGTCGATGCGCTGCAGACCATCTGGAATCTGCAGCGTTCGATGACGCGCTGGCTGCTGTCCCGCCCGGGGGCAATTCCGGCGATCACCACGGCGGTGGAGCGCTATCACGACGGCTTCCGCGAGATCCGCGCCGGTTCCGGCATCCTGCCGGCGGCGATGCGGCCGGCCTACGACGCGAGCTTCGCCGAGTGGAAGGAAAAGGGTCTGCCCGAAGCGCTGGCGAAGCAGTTGGCCGCGCTGCCGTACCTCGAATGGTGCTGCGACATCATCGAAGTGGCGCGCGCGCGCAGGCTCAAGCCGGTCGACGTGGCGCGGGCGCATTTCCGTCTCGGCGATGCGCTCAAGCTGCCGTGGTTGTACGCGCAGATCGACACGCTCGCGGTCGATGGTCGCTGGCATGCGGTCGCGCGCGGCTCGCTGCGCGACGAGCTCGCGACCCAGCAGCGGCTGCTCACGATGCAGGTCCTGGACACGCCCGGCGCGAACGCCGACGCCAAGGTCAAGGCCTGGATCGAGCGCGACGACGCCTCGCTGCGGTTCACGCTCGCGATGCTGGCCGAACTCGCCGCGCAGAAGTCGCTGGATTACCCGACCGCCTCGGTCGCGGTGCGCCGGCTGTCGATGCTGTCGGCGGAAGGCTGATCGCTGCAGCGCCGCTGCAATCCGCACATCACCGCGATGCATCACGAACGGCCCCGGTCTTCCGGGGCCGTTCGCGTTTGGCGAGCGCCTTTCGATCGAGGACGCCGCTCGGTTGGGGCGGTTGCGAGGGCCAGCACCGATCAATGCGCCGACGAGCGGTCGCTTTTGCGCCTTTCTTCCGATGCGTCGCCGCGGTAGCCTGACTGTTCTTGATGTCCGGATGGTCCTGGATGACCCTGTACAGCGGCGCCGCGGAAGCGCGCCGACATCATCATTCAGGGGGCGAGATGCGTTCGAGGATTCTTGGGGTTCATCGGATTCGATGGTTCAGGGCGGCCTCTGGTGCCGTGATGTTGTTCTTCGCGACATGGGTACATGCCCAGATCGTGCCGACGGACGAAACGGAATACTGCTACGGCAACGAGTGCGGCTCGAAGGCGTACGCGATCGGCAGGATGAAAGCCGCGAATCGGGACTATGCGGATTTTCTGGTCCCGAAAGATCCTGTCTACGTCGAGCGAACCGATGGTCTGCAGTTGCTGGAACTGCATTTCGGTGTCCAGGATCAACCCGCCGACTCGACCCATGCGGCCGTTTACACGCCCAGCTTCACCAGCAGTCCGGCGCCGCAATTCTGTGCGCCGAGCGGCGATCCGGTGCGTCCGAATGCCTGCGCGGACCAAGGACAGATGGTCCAGGCCATCGTCGCCGCGGAGCACGCCGCGCACGGCGGCATGGTCCAGTCCTGGGTCGACAAGAGCTACTTCACGCCGTTTTCGGAATCCTCCACCCATGGCGGCGTGCTGGGTTCGCTGAAGTACAACCACGACAACAATCCTGCGCTGCAGACGACCCTGCATATCCGGTTTTTCAATGCCTCCGGCACGCCGACGGGCGGCAACGATTACCTGCTCAACAAGTTCGCTTCGTATCAGTGCCCGGCCGGGTTCGTGGCCAGAACCGGCCCGCATGCGACCTACAATCCTGCCTCGTCGTCTCCGGTCAAGCTGGAGGAGGTCTGCACCGCCGCGGTCGATCTGAAGATCACCACCCGAAAGCGTGCCATGTGTCCCAAGACGCCCAATGTGCCCTCCGAGGAAGGCGGTGCGCCCTGTTTTCCCGCGACCGGCGACAAGGCGCGGTTCGAGACCGATTTCGAATTCGCAGGCCGCCCGTTCGTACGCGCCTACCATTCCCTGCAGCAGACCGGGCAGCAACCCGAACTGGCGCCGGGCTGGACGCATACGTATTCGGAGCGGATCGTCGGCTCGCCCTACAACACCCGGCTCGCTCGGATCACCGACAGCGGTTATTTCGAGACCTACAAGCGCATCGGCAGCACGCCGCGCTTCGTATCGCCGGAGGATGCGAAGAAGGTCGTCGACCTGGTGGTGGAGGGCGGCAAATACGTCTTCAAGCTAAGCGATGGCGGCAATGCCGTCCGTTACTTCAGCGATACCGGACGGCTGTTGCGGATCGAGGACCTCGGCACCGGCGGCAAGTTGACCTTCGTCTACGACGGCGAACGCCTGCTCACCGTGACCGATGCCACAGGGCTGCAACTGCAGTTCGTCTATTCGGGATTCCGGTTGACTGCCGTGCAGTTGCCGGACGGCAACACGGTCCAATATGGCTACGACACCGACCGCAATCTGCAATCGGTGCAGTACGCGGACGGCAATGTCCGAACTTATCACTACAACGAAGCGGTCTACTCCGACGCGAACGATCCGAACGCCTTGACCGGTATCAGCGACAACGGCCAGCGCTATCTGACCTTCGCTTACGACGCCAAGGGGCGTGCTCGTCTCAGCCAGGCGCACGCTGCGGGCGGTGCCGTCCAGAAGACCGAACTGACCTATACCGGCGACGCCCAGGTGACGGTTACCGGTCATCACGGCGAAACCCGCCAATATGCCCTGTCCAGCAGCAGCGGCTTCCGCCGCGTCGCCGGACTGACGGCGTCCGATGGTTCGGTCGGCAACACCTTCAATGGCGCGCTGGTGTTCGAGAGTCGCGACAAGCGCAACTACATCACCCGATACGAATACACCACCGACAAAGCGTATTCCAACGCCCGTTACGACGCTTATGGCACGACGGTCGAGCGGAAGACGGTCACCGCCCGCGACGCCAATTTCAGGATTTCGTCGATCCTGACCCAGGCGAAGTCGGGCGCCAGCTACGTCACCAAACAGCAGCAGACGTTCACCTACAACAGCCGCAGCCAGGTGTTGACCCGCACGACCACCGATCCTGCAACGTCTCAGTCGCGAACGGTCACGACGACCTACTGCGAACAGGCGGACGTCACGGCCGGCACGTGTCCATTCGTCGGCTATATCAAGTCCGTGGATGGACCGCGTACCGACGTGGCGGATACGATCGCCTACACGTATCGCATGGCGGATCATCCGAATTGCGCATCCGCGCCGACGACCTGCCCCTACCGCAAGGGGCAGGTGTGGAAGACGACGAACGCGCTCGGTCAGGTCTTCGAGACCGTGGCCTACAACATGTACGGCAAGCCGTTGACGACGATCGATCCCGACGGCGTCGTAACCGATTTCGAATACGACGCCCGCGGCCGGCTGACGGCGCGCAAGACGCGCGGTGCGAACAACGCGGTGGAGACCGACGACCGGATCACCCGTCTGGAGTATTGGCCGGTCGGTCTGGTCAAGAAGGTGACCCAGCCCGACGGCGCATTCACCTCCTATACCTACGATGGCGCGCACCGCTTGACCGGCATCGCCGATGGCGAGGGCAACAGCATCGCCTACACGCTCAATGCGGCGGGCGATCGCGTTGCGGAGCAGACCCGCGACGATCAGGGCCAGCTGTTGCGCACGCTCTCACGCACCTACAACAGCCTGGGACAGTTGCAGGCGTACACCGATGCCTACGGCCGCAGCACCACCTTCACTTACGACGCCGGCGACAATCCCGACACCACGACCGATGCGTTGTCGCATGTCGCGGACAACAACGTCGACCCGCTGAGCCGCCTCAGCCGCACCTTGCAGGACATGAACGGCATCGCGGCCGAAACCAAGTTCAGCTACGACGTGCTGGACAACCTGACCCAGGTCAACGATCCGAAGGGTCTCGATACCAACTACGCTTACAACGGCTTCGGCGATCTGACCCAGTTGCAGAGCCCGGACACCGGCATCACGACCTACACCTACGACAGCGCCGGCAACCGGGCCTCGCAGATCGATGCGCGCGGCGTGACCACGACCTACGGCTACGATGCGTTGAATCGACTGACATCGATTTCATATCCGACCGCGGCGCTCAACACCGGCTACGTCTACGACACGACGCAGGCGGTCTGCCAGAGCGGCGAAGGCTTCGGCGTCGGCCGGCTGACGAAGATCGTCGATGGCAGCGGCAGCACGAGCTACTGCTACGACCGGTTCGGCAACCTCGTGCGCAAGGTGCAGGTCACCCATGGCCAGACCTTCACGCTGCGTTATCTGTTCAACGTCGCCGGGCAGATGACCTGCATGGTCTATCCCGATGGCGCCGTGGTGGACTACGTCCACGATGCGCTTGGCCGCGTGAGCGAAGTCGGCGCGACGCCCGCGGGCGGAACCCGGCAGGTCGTGCTCGCCAATGCAACGTATTACCCCTTCGGCCCGGTCGCCGAGTGGGTTTATGGCAATGGCCGGGTGATGAAGC
>WYBC01000004.1 GCA_011526085.1 Lysobacter sp.
AGATCAGCGAACACTCCGTCGAGCCAACCCTGGCCAGTCGCCGCTGCAACCTGCTCACCCACGAGTGCGGCGGGGCGACGCTGTCGGACGAGCCGAAACACGTCGGGCCATAGATGCCGTGGATCGTTGGTCCCACCGCGCTTGCCCGCGACCGAGAACGGCTGGCACGGGCACGAGGCGCTCCACAGTTCGACGTCGTCGGGCCAGCCGGCGAGCCGGGCGGCGTAGGCCCAGCCGCCGACGCCCGCGAACAGGTGGACCTGCCGGTGGCCGGCGAGGTCGTTCGCGTCGAGGTCACGGATGTCGCGCCCGTCGACGCGCCCCGGCGCAATCAGGCCGGCGGCGATCTGGTGATTCAGCCATGTGCAGAGGTAGGGTTCGATTTCGTTGTAGAAGGCCGGCGCCTGGATCGGCGCGTTCACTCGACCGCGTCCGCCGCGTCGTCGAACGCGACGCCGTCGCCTTCGCGCACGGCCTGCTCACCACTCCATGATTGCCAGCGCCGGACAATGACGTCGCAGTATTTCGGATCGAGTTCCATCAGCCGCGCGCGTCGGCCGCTCTTGTGCGCCGCGATCAGGGTCGTGCCCGATCCGCCAAAGCTGTCGAGCACCACATCGCCCGGTCGGCTGGAGTTGCGGATGCACCGCTCCACCAGTTCCACCGGCTTCATCGTCGGATGCAGATCGTTGCGCTGCGGCTTCTTGATCTGCCACACATCGCCCTGGTCGCGATCGCCGCACCAGTGACGCTGCGCGCCTTCCGGCCAGCCGTACAGAATCGGCTCGAACTGGCGCTGGTAGTCGGCGCGTCCGAGCGTGAACGTGTTCTTCGCCCAGATCACGAACGTCGACCAGTGACCGCCCGCGGCGCGAAACGCGGCCTGCAACGTATCGAGTTCGCCCGAGGACATGGCGATGTAGATCGCGCCGCGGCCGTGCGCCACGATCGGCGTGAGCGCGGCGAGCAGGAAGTCGTGAAACGCCGCACCGAGATTGTCGTTGAGGATCGGACGCTGGGTGCCGCGCTGCTTGTCCTTCGCGCTGTTGGCGTAATCGACGTTGTACGGCGGATCTATGAAGACCATGTCTGCGCGTTCGCCCGACAGCAGCCGCACGTAGCTCTCCGGATCGGTCGCGTCACCGCACAGCACGCGGTGCTCGCCCAGCAGCCACACATCGCCGGGGCGCGACACCACGGCGACCGCCTCTTCGGGCACGTCGTCGTCATCGACCTCGCCGGCCTGGTCGGTTTCCTCGCCCGCCAGTAGCTCGGCGAGCGTGTCCGGATCGAAGCCTGTCAGGTCCAGGTCGAAGCCGTCAGCCTGCAGCGATTCCAGTTCGGTGCGCAGCATGGCGTCGTCCCAACCTGAGTTCTCCGCAATCCGGTTGTCCGCGATCACCAGCGCGCGGCGCTGGATCGGCGTCAGGTGATCGAGCACGACGACAGGCACCGTGTCCAGGCCGAGCTTGCGCGCCGCCAACAGGCGACCGTGACCGGCCACCAGCACGCCATCGGCACCGACGAGACACGGGTTCGTGAACCCGAATTCGACGATGCTGGCGGCGATCTGCGCGACCTGGTCGTCCGAGTGCGTGCGCGCGTTGCGCGCATACGGCAGCAGCCGCGCGAGCGGCCAGTGCTCGATCTTGTCCGCGACCCAGCTCATGCCGCCTCCGACGTCGCGCCACGACGTTCGGCCGCGACCGCATCGAAGCACTGGCCGGTCGCTTCCAGCGTGATCGGCAGACCGCGCAGCTGCTGGCGGATGCGCGCGATGGCGACATCGACGTACTCGGCTGCGATCTCCACCGCGCGACAGACGCGCCCGGTGCGTTCGCAGGCAATCAACGTGCTGCCGCTGCCGCCGAAGGGTTCGTACACCACCTCGCCCGCATCCGAGTACGCCTCGATCACGAACGTCGGCAGCGCGACCGGGAACACCGCCGGATGGTCGATGCCCCGGCCGAGCTTGCCCTTGTGGCGCATGACGCGGATCACCGAGTCCGGGATCCGCATGGCCTGCGTCGGCTGGTGTTCGTGCGACCACGCCAGCGCACCGCCATCCCGGCCGCGCAGCGCGGTGGACGAGCCATCGGCGCGCAGGTGGATGTCCTGCCCGGCGAACTTGCACGGCACGGTCTTGTTCGCCTTGCGGTTGTGGCGATTGAAGTGGAAGACGAACTCGAAGCTCGGCGCGAGGCGTCCGCGCCAGTCGCCCGGCAGGCCCGGCCCCTGATCCCAGACGTACCAGCCGAACCGACGCCAGCCCTGCGCACGCATCCACGCGGTCCAGTCATCCCAGTACGGCTGCACTTCGTTGTCGTCGTGGACGAGGCCGAGGTTGACCAGCAACTGCGCGTCGTCGCGCAAGGCATCGTCGGCGGCAGCGAACACGCCGCGCATCAGCGCGTCCCAGTCGCCGATGCCGCTGGCGTAGTCGCGCTGCCGGGCGTAGGGCGGCGAGGTGATGCACAGGTGCGCGGTCTCGCCGCGCATCAGCGCCGCGACCACGGCCGGATCGGCGGCGTCGCCGCAGATCAGCCGGTGCGACCCGATGATCCAGACATCGCCCGCGCGGGACACCGGCGCCATCGGCGGTACGGGATTGTGGTCGTCACTATCTTCGTCATCGTCCGGCGCGTCGGCATCGGCCTCTGCGTCGTTCGCCGCTTCCGCAGCAGGCGACACAGGTTCCGCATCGCCACCCACCGCGTCGCCGTCTTCCACCAGGTCGAGCAGGCGCTCGATCTCGCTGGCGGAGAAGCCGGTCAGGTCCAGGTCGAACCCCGCATCCGAGAGGTCTGCGAGTTCCAGCACCAGCAGCGCGTCGTCCCACCCCGCGTTGAGTGCGATACGGTTGTCGTTGATGATCAGCGCGCGCTTCTGTGCCGCGTCCAGGTGTGCCAGTTCGATGACCGGCACGTCGGTCATGCCGAGCCGTCGTGCGGCGAGCAGCCGGCCGTGGCCTGCGATCACGCCGTTGTCGCCATCGACCAGGATCGGCGAGGTCCAGCCGAATTCCACGATGCTTGCGGCGATCTGCGCAATCTGCGCGTCGCTGTGCGTGCGCGGGTTTTTCGTATAGGGAATCAGCGCCTCGACCCGGCGGGTCTCGACGGTGAGGGCGTGAGGCATCGTGGGCTCGGAAAAAGAAACCCACCGACCAGCGCGCCCGGGATCAGGGGGGAAGCGTGCGCGCTGGCCGATGGGTTGGAGAGAAGTGGAAAATCGTCGCGGTGCAAACGCTGGGTTGCACCGCAAACCTGCAAACCCGCAAACCGGCGCAAACCTCGGTTTGCAGTCAGACGGTAGCGAGGTTCTGCGGCTCTGCCGCCCGCTGTTGCGGTGCGACAGGGAGGACCCGTAGACCTTGTGGGTCTACTTCAGTCCTTGTGGGTCAATGTTGCGATGGTGGAAAGACTACAGGGTCGGCGTAGCGGAAACAGCCTGCGCATCGCTCGCGAAATACGCTGCGATGCGACCGCTTGCGCCGCGCTACCTCACGCTGCGCGACGCTACGATTTTGCGTTGTGCGGAAACCCCTGAGCCCCTGCTCTCTCGCGACCGTCTCGCCGCGGGGGAGTATGACCACCGTAGCGGGAAAGATACTCTGCAATCGGGAAAGTATTTCATCGATTTTCGCGGGGTTTTACGATCCGGTGCGCGCGCTTACGTTTGATTGCGTCACGTCGCGTCATGCTGCGGCATTGCGTCCACGATGCGCGGCGGCTGGCCGTTGAGCTGCACCACGATCAACGTGAGCGCGTGCCGCCAGCGCCGCCACGCGGTGGGCTTGGAACAGTGGTGCGCTTCGCAGATCGCTCGCCACGGCACGTAGCGGGCACGCGCCCACACCAGCTTGCGCTGCTCCACGCTCAGCCACTGCAGCCACTGCGTGGTCTCGGCCAGGCGATCAACCGCCGCGGGCGTCGCCGGGAAGCGCAATACGATCCGCTCGTCCGCGTAGCCCTCCCACGACTGGCGCGCGATCTCGGGCCAGAGGCTGACGTAGCCGGCCACGCGCGCAGCGGGCAAGCGGTACGACGTCGCTGCGGCTTCATGGAAGCGGTGCTCGACTTCGTCGAACGTCCACACGGTCATGCCGAACGCTCCTGCGCGATGGCCCAATGCAGCAGTGCCAGCGCGTCCGCTTCGTTGTCGTCGACGGGCGCGTAGCCCCAGCCCCGCACCGCAGCGAGCATCGCGTCCTTGTTCGCATTGCCCTTGCCGGTCGCGTGCCGTTTGATCGTACCCACGGGTACGCCCTGATACGGAATCGCATGCTGTTCGCACCATGCGGAGAGTTGGCCGAGGAAGCCACCGTAAGCGTGCGCGGCGTCTGTGGACGCATGCCGGCGCACTTCCTCGAATGCGAGGTGCTGCAGGCCACCCGAGAGCGTCTGCAGTTCGTCGAGCCAGCGAACGAAGCGCAGGAAGCGCATGCCGCCGCCCTCGAAGCGTTGCGGCTTGAACGATTGGGTGCCGCTGACGATGCGGCGATCGGGGGTGCGCAGTGCCCAGCCCGTGGTGGTGCCGAGGTCGAGCGCAAGAAGGGTTCTGGTCATTCCGGAGTCCTGTGGGGAATCGGGTCTGACGCAGTCGACACAGCTTATGGATAACTCCTTACGCGCGCGTACACGCACGTAAAGAAGATAATCATGGACTGTGTCGACTGCGTCAGACGCGGGTGGCATGGCGGGGAATCAATCGTCGTTGTCGTCGGGGAATCGGCTTCGCTCAGGTCGGGGCTCCGCCTTCAGGCCGATGCCCTGGAAGCCGCGCACGCCCAGGCCGTTGCGCCACTTCTCGATGCCGCGGGCGACCAATTGGTCCGAAAACCGACGCTGCGAGCCGACGAACTCGCCTGCGGCCTCCGCCCACGCCTTCCAGTCGTTGAACAGTTCGGCCGTCAACGATCGGGCACGTTCGATGCGGACGCAGCGTTCGTCGATCCAGCGCCCCAGCGCGTCCTCGGCCTCGAAATACTCCTCGGTCGCCGAGAGCACGCTCGCGGGCGGCTGCAGGCCCGTGCGCTGCCACTGCAGACAACCGGCCAGCGCCCAGGCGAGGATGCCGTCGCGCTCGGCAAGCAGCTTTTCCGTGAGCTTCGGATCGCGGCGCTCGGGCGGGATCGTCACCGTGAACGGGATCAGGTGCATGCGCCGCTTCATCGCCTCGTCGACGTTGCGGATCGCGGGCTTGTGATTGCCCGCGATGACCAGCTTGAACTGCGGCGTGTACTCGAAGAAATCCTGGCGCATGAAGCGCGCGGACACCTTGTCGCCGCCGGTGATCGCCTTGACCTTCGACTCGTTCCAGCGCCGCCCCTGCTCGGTCTCGACCGAGGCGACGAAGCGAGCGCCGCGCAGTCCGGCCAGATCGGTCGGGTGGCGGTCGCCGCGCGCTTCCATGAACGTGTCCATCGGCGCGTTGGTCGCGTAGTCGCCAAGGATTGTCGCCAGTGCGGTCACGAACACCGACTTGCCGTTCGCGCCGGTGCCGTACAGGAAGAACAGCGCGTGCGCGCTGGTTGCCCCGGTGAGGCAGTACCCGGCCATCCGCTGCAGGTATGCCTGCAGATCCGCGTCGCCGCCGGTCACATCGCCGAGGAACGCGCGCCAGCGGGTGCAGTCGCCGCGCGGCGTCGCCGTGGCGATCCGGGTCATCCCATCCTCGCGCCGATGTGCCGCCAATCGGCCGTTGCGCAGATCGACGACCCCGCCCGGCGTGTTGAGCGCCCAGAGGTTCGCATCCCACTCGTCCGGGATCGAACTCAGTTCGGGCTCCGATCGTGCGATCCGCTCGACCGCGGCGATCGAGGCGGCACTGGCCAGCCGGCGGCTCAACGGCGGCGACTTCGACATCAGCGCCGCCGCGCAGCACATTTCGCGCGCCAGGTGCATGACGTACAGGCGCTGGTCGGCGTTCCACCGCGTGCCTGTCCAGGCCAGCCACTTGCCCCACGGTGCGCAGTAGCGCCAGTCCTGGCCGTTGCGCCGGGTGAACGCCCGCGCCAATCCGGCTTCCGAGGTCCAGTCCAGATCCTCGAACAGACCGTGCCCAGCCGCAGGATCGCCCGCCTGCGCGGTCTGCGTCGCCAGAAGATCGCCCGCATACCGAACAGGCGTGCATGGGCCGGCGACCAGAAATCCGGCGACATCGAAGCCCTCGGCGATCGCATCGGCCGCATCCCAGCCTTCGGGTTTGTCTTCCGGCGGATAGAGAATCCGGCAGCCTTGCGCGCCCGCGGCCAAGATCGCCTGTGCGGCGCACTCGGCGTACTCCCAACCGGGCTTGTCCTTGTCGGGCCAGAGTACGACCGTCCTGCTGGCCAGCGGCGACCAGTCGGTTTTGTCGACCGGCGCGTTCGCCCCGTGCATCGCGGTGGTCGCGACGATGCCGGCATCGATCAGCGCCTGCGCGCACTTCTCGCCTTCGACCAGCACGACGGTGTCCGCGGTCGCGATCCCGGACTGGTGGTACAGCGGGCGCGGCTCCGGCGGCGCCATCTTGCGACGCTTCGCATCCCACGGCCGGAACTCCTTCTTGCCGCCCGGCGGGTCGTAGCGATAGACGACGGCAATCAGCTGGCCGTCGGCGTCGAGGTAGTCCCACTTCGCGGTCGCCGGGCCGAGATCGTCGATCGGCGGCGATTTCTTCGGTTTCGCGATCGGCATCGCCGACGCGCGCCCCAGCAGCCGCCCCGCCTCGTCCAGCACGCGCGGGAACTCGGCGTGTGCATCGATCCGGAAGTGCGCTGCGATCAGATCGAAGATGTCGCCGCCGGTATTGTTGGCGCGATCGGTCCACAGACCCGCCTTCTCGCCCGTGAGCACCACCTCCAGGCTGTCGCCGGGACTGCCGAGCACGTCGCCGATCAGGAACTTGCCCTGTCGCTTCCTGCCGGCGGGGAACAGCGCGGTCAGCACCGATTCCAGACGATCGAGCAGTTGCGCGCGGATCTCATCCCGACCGTCGCGTGGCGCGGCGACCTGCGGAACATCGTTGAAGTCCAGAGACGGATGCGTCACTGCCCGCTCCCCTCGCCGGCCGGCATCGCATCCGCGCGCAGACGCGCGATCCGCTCCACGGCCGCGACCGTCGTGGCACTGGCGAACCAGCGCCGTGCCTGTTCTGTCCGGGCGCGATCAGCGGCTTCACGGCAAATGCCGCGCACCCGGTCGAACACGACAAGCGTGTCGTCCCGGCGCCAGCCTTGATCGGTGCGAACGAACCAGCTTCGCAGGCGCGCGCTGTAGCGGCAGTCGTTGCGGTGGCGGCGCACGAAGATCTCGGCGAGTCCTTCGCGACGGTGCCAGTTCACGCCGGTGAAATCCGTGGCCACCGGCGGCGGTGAGACGACGACCGCTGCGGTATCGGCCTGTTCCAGTCGCGGCGCGATCACGGCCGCGTGGCGATCGCGCCACTGCTCCAGTTCGCTGAGCCGGAACCGGACCAGATGGCCGATGCGATAGTGCGGCACGCCGCGCGCGCTGCGCTCGACCTTGTTGTTGAGCCACTGCA
>WYBC01000041.1 GCA_011526085.1 Lysobacter sp.
CCTGGGTGTATTCGCGGAAGGCCTTGCCCAGCGCCGCGATCTCGATCGGATCGCCGAGCTTGGTGCCGGTGCCGTGCGCTTCGATGTAGCTGACGTGGCGCGCGTCGACGCCCGCGTCGCGCAGCGCATCGGCAATCACCGCCGCCTGCGCCTGCGGATTGGGCACGGTGTAGCCGTTGGTCTTGCCGCCGTGGTTCAGCGCGCTGCCGCGGATGATCGCGTGGATCGCGTCGCCGTCGCGTTCGGCGTCGGAGAGGCGCTTGAGCACGGCCACGCCCACGCCTTCGCCCGGGATGTAACCGTCGCCGCCTTCGCCGAAACTCTGGCAATGGCCGTCGCTGGAGATGAACTGTCCGGCGCTCAGCATGGCGTATTTGCCGGGATGGATGCTGAGGTTGACGCCGCCGGCCAGTGCCATGTCGGTGCGGCCCAGACGCAGATCCTGACAGGCGAGATGGATCGCGGTCAGCGACGACGAACACATGGTGTCGAGCGTCATGCTCGGCCCATGCGCGTTGAGCACGTACGACAGACGGTTGGCGATGCTGGCGAGGCTGCCCGAACGGTTGTATTCGCCGTACATCACGCCGGCGTACACGCCCACCTGCCCGCCCCGGCACGCCTGCAGCGCGGCGCGGGTGTAGCCCGCATCCTCGAGCGCCATCCAGGCATGCTGCAGGAACAGGCGCTCCTGCGGATCGATCTGTTCGGCGTCGCGCGGGGTGATGCTGAAGAAGCGCGGATCGAACTCGTCGGCGCCTTCGATGAAGCCGCCCCATTTGCTGCTGTGCTCGCCGGGACCGAGGGCCTCGCCGCCGGTCACCTCGCGATAGAAGGCCTGCCAGCGCCAGCGCTCCGCGGGGATTTCGCGGATGCAGTCCAGACCCTGGGACAGATTGCGCCAGTAGGCGTCGAGGTCCCAGGCTTCCGGATAGCGGCCGCTGAGGCCGACGATGGCGATGGGTTCGTTGGTGAACGGTGTCTGCGCGACCGGCGCCTGCGCGACGCCCGCGTTCGCGCTGCGTCTGTCGGCCTCGCTGCGCCTGTCGCCCTCGCTGCGTCGGTCGGTCTCGCGTCGCGGCAGCAGTTCCGCGGTCGTCGCCGTGGCGCTCGACGGCGCGGTCACCGGCGGCGCGGCGGCAGGCGACGGACGCATCGAAGCGATGCGCTTGCCGGGCATGTGCGACTTCGGAGCCGCCGAGGCGGCCGGTGCAGCCTGCGCGGCCGAACGCTCGACGGCGCCCGGTGCGGGCGCGGTCTTCGGCACCAGGATCGCGATCAGGCGCTCCGCGTGCGCGGTGCAGAAGTAATCGCTGAGCTGCGCGATCGTCTGATATTCGAACGCCAGCGTCTTCGGCAGCTTGCCGAAGATCTTTTCGAAATGGGTCACCAGCTTCATCGCCAGGATCGAATCGATCCCGTACTGCTCCAACGGCGCCTGCGGCCGCACCCGCGCGACCGGGATCTTCAGCACCAGCGCGCACTGCTGGCAGATGTAGTCGAGCGCCTTAGCCCTGAGCGCATCGTTCATGCCCGAGGCGTCATCGACGCCGGTGGACGGCGCGTGCTCCGTGGACGCCGTCGCCGCCGGCATGGGCTCGCGCAAGGGGTCTGCCACGTCCAGCAGCGCCTGCATCGCCGGCAGTTCGCCCTCCATCACCAGCAGGCGGTCGCAGGACGCGGCGAAACCGCGGTACATCGACTGCATCGCGGCGGAGGTGGACAGCGGCCGCATGCCGGTATGGTCCTCCAGCCGCTCGCGCGTCGCCGCGTCGAGGCTCATGCCGCCGTCCTGCCACAGCGGCCAGTTGACCGACAGCGTGCGGCCGCAGCGTTCGCCCTGCGCGGCCAGTCGATTGCGCTGCGCGGCGAAGGCGTCCATGAAGGCGTTGGCCGCGGCGTAGTCGACCTGGCCGACGATGCCCCAGCAGGCCGAGAACGATGAGCACAGCAGCACGAAATCGAGCGGCAGGTCGCGCGTCGCGCGATCGAGATTGGCCAGGCCGGCGACTTTCGGCGCCAGCACCGACGCGAATTCCGCCGGCGTTTTGCGCAGGATGAAACCGTCGCGGAGGATGCCCGCGCAGTGCAGGATGGCGCTCGGCGGCTGTCCCTCGGCGCGCAGCCGCGCGATCAGGGCGTCGACCGCTTCCGCCTGCGCCACGTCCAGCGCGACGTATTCGATCCGGTGGGTCGGCGTCGCCAGCGCGTCCAGCGTCCTGCGCGCGTCCTGCGCGAGGGTCGAACGGCCGACCAGCACGATGCGCGCCGCGCCGGTCTGGGCGACGATCTCGCGCGCGAACTGCAGGCCGATGCCCCCGGCGCCGCCGGTGATCAGATAGCAGCCGCCTTCCTTGAACACCACCGGCGCCGCGGACGGCGCATCGCCGTCGACGGTCCGCGCCAGCACGCGCCAGCGCGGGATTTCGCGGCACAGCGCGCCGGCCCGGCGGACGTGGCGCACGTCCGCGCCGCGCGGCGCGTCGGCCGCGGATTCGTCGCGCACCACGCGCCGCAGCGCGTCGGCGTCGAGATCGGCCGGCACCTGGACCACGCGCGCGAGCAGCGCAGGGTTTTCCTCCATCGCCGCCCGGCACATGGCCGCGAAACCGGATGCGACCCCGGCGTCCGGCGCATCGGCGACGATCAGCAGCGCGCGCACGCCCTGCACGGCGCCCGCCAGCATCGACTGGATCGCGGCGAGCGCCTGCAGCGCCGCGTGGGCGAAGACGTCATCCGCCGCGGCCTCGGCCGGCGGCGCCAGTTCGACGATCTCGGCGGCGGACTGCGACTTCAGCGACGCGACCACGGCGCGATCGAGGCCCCACAGCACGATCCTGTGCGGCGCCTGCGTGGGTCCGGGCACGGCCGGCGCCTCGACCCATTCGGGCGTCGCGAGCAGAACGCCCTGCGGCGCGTCGAGCGCCTGCCGCTTCAGCGTCCTGATCCGGACCAGCGCTTCGGCCTGGGTGAGATGGCCTTCCGCGACCTCGCGGTAGATCGACAGCAAAGAGTCTTTCATGACGGTAACCCGAGTTCGGCGGCTTCTTCGGCCGACATTTCCTTCCTGGAGATGCTGTCGAGCAGCTCCCGATAGAACGCTTCATCGAACGCGCCCGCTTCGTCCGGCGATTCATGGGCATCGAACGACCTCGCCGCGTCCACCGGACGCCCTGCGTCCGAACGCCGCGCCGCGCCGGCTTCGGCGACCGCCGCGGCCTTCGCCTTGTCCACCCCGCGCCAGACGAAGCCGCGGATGTCGACGCAGAGCGCGCCGTCGGCATCGAAGATCGAGACATCGCAACTTTCGATGGCGCCTGCGCCTGCGGTGCCCGCCGGCGTCAGCACGACGACGACCTCCTCCGGGCACGGCGCGTGCAGGGTCAGCGAGCGCAACGCGAACGGCACCGACGGCGCGTGCGGCAGCGTCTGCAGCGAAGGCTGGAACCCGACGCATGCCTGCAGCGCGGCGTCCATGATGCTGGGATGCATGCGGTAGGCGTCCGCGACGCCGGCGACGGCGGGCAGCACGACCGTCGCCACCACCTTGCCGCCGGTGCGCGACAGCGTGCGGAGACCGCGATGGGCCGGGCCGTAGTGCAGGCCCATCGGACCGAAGGCGGCGTAGATGTCGTCGGCGTTCCACTGCTCCCCGCGCTGCGCGGCGGCCAGCAGGGCGGCGTCGGCTGTGCGCTCGCCGGCGGTTTCGACGAAGCTGCCCTCGCCCTGGCAATGCAGGACGCGGCTGTCGCCCGAACCGGTGGTGATCTCGAACAGGATCGCGCCGGCATCGTCGATGCCGAGTTCGATCTCGACCGTCGTCGGACCTTCGACGACCACCGGTCGCCACCAGGCGACGTTGCCGAGGACCAGGCGCCCGTGCGAGCCGGGATCGGCGAAGGCGTCGGGCAGCGCTTCGGCGATGGCGGCCGCCGCCATCTCCAGATAGGCCACGCCGGGCAGCACGTGTTCGATGCGGCCCTCGCCGAAGCGCACGCGGTGATCGCGGAGGAAGAACTCGGTGCCGTCGAAGGTGGCGCGATAACGCTGCTGGCGCAGGGTCGAGACGTTGGCATGCAGCAGCGGATGCAGGGCGGCGGTCCCGTCCGCGCCGCTGAGCGACTGCGCCGATGTCTCGTCTTCCAGCCAGTAATGCTCGCGGGCGAAGGGATACAGCGGCAGTTCGATGCGCCGCGGCGGCGCCCCGGGTGCATCCCGGTGCAGCATGTCCCACGGCAGATCGACGCCATCGACCCACAGCTCGGCGAGTTTGTCGAGCTTGCCCTCGCGCAGGCAGGTCTGGATCAGCACCGCCTGCAGGTCGCGGTCCTGGCCGATGAAGGCGAGTTTTCCGGCGCGCGACAGGGTGCTGCCGACGTGCATGCCCTTCGGCGTCTCGCCCGTGGCGAAGGCGCGCAGGCGCTCGTCGAGTTCGGCCAGCGAGCGCACGACCAGCGCGCAGCGTTCTTCCATCGCTTCCTTGCCGACCTGCAGGGTGTAGGCGATGTCCTGCAGCGAAGGCGCGGCATGGGCATCCACGGCGGACGCTTCGAGGAATGCCGCAAGATCCTGGGCGCGCTGCCGCAGTTGTTCGGGGGTCTTGGCCGACAGCGGGATCAGCGCCGGTCGCGACGGGCCGGTATCGGCCGTCGCCGCCACCGCGCGCGGCGGCGCCGCTTCCAGCACCAGATGCGCGTTGGTGCCGCTGAAGCCGAAGGAGCTGACCACCCCCGCGCGTCCGCCGTGGGCGTTCTCCGGCCAGGGCTGCAGCGCGGTGCTGACGTGGAACGGGCTGTCGGACAGGTCGATGTGCGGGTTCAGCCGTTCGAAACTCGCCGCCGGCGGCAACTGGCGATGTTTGAGCGCGAGCACCAGCTTGAGCACGCCGGCGACGCCGGCCGCGTACAGGCTGTGGCCGATGTTGCCCTTGACCGAGCCGAGCACGCAGTACTGGGTCTTGTCGGTGTAGTGCCGGAAGGCCTGGGTCAGGCCCTCCACTTCGATCGGGTCGCCCAGCTTGGTGCCGGTGCCGTGCGCTTCGATCAGCTGGATGTCTTCCGGATCGATCCCGAACTTGTCGTAGATCGCGCGCATCAGCCGCGTCTGCGACACCGGGTTCGGCGCGGTGATGCCGTTGGTCTTGCCGTCCTGGTTGACGCCCCAGGCCCGGATCACGGCGTGGACGATGTCGCCGTCGCGCTCGGCGTCGGCCAGGCGCTTCAGCATCACCGTGCCGACGCCTTCGCCGGGCACGAAACCGTTCGCGCGGTGATCGAACGCGAAGCAGCGTCCGTCGACCGAGAGCATGCCGGACTGTCCGGTCCTCACATGCATCGTCGGCCCCGCCATCACCGCGACGCCGCCGGCCAGCGCGAGGTCGCAGTTCTGCGCGACCAGGCTGTCGCAGGCGTTGGCGATCGCCACCAGCGAAGAGGAACAGGCGGTGTCGATGGAGAGGCACGGCCCCTGCAGATTCAGGAAGTACGCGATGCGCGCGGCGAGGATCGACATCGCCGAACCGGTGAAGCCCTGGGTGCTGAGCTGGTGCTCGCGCGAGCGCTGGTGGTAGTCGGTCCCGCCGCAGCCGATGAATACGCCGCAGCGGCTGCCGGAGAGGCTGCGCGGATCGATCGCGGCGTTCTCGATCGCGTGCCAGCAGCTCTGCAGCATCAGACGCTGCTGCGGATCCATGCTTTCGGCTTCGGTCGGCGAAATGTTGAAGAACAGCGGATCGAACACGTCGCTGTCTTCGAGCACGCCCATCCAGCGGCAGTTGGTGGTGCCCGGGACCGAGATGTCTTCGCTGAAGTAGCGCTCGATGTCGAAACGCTGCGCCGGTACCGCGTCGATGCACTCCTTCGCGCCGGCGATGTTGCGCCAGAACGCGTCGAGGGTCTTCGCGCGCGGGAACTGGCCGGCGATGCCGATCACGGCGATGGCGTCGGTGCCGCCGGCGGCCGACGACGCGCGACGCGCGCCCTTTTTCCGCCAGGAGGTCAGCGCCGGTTGCGTGCGCGGTGCGCTGGTCGCCGCCGGGCGCGCGTGGGCCGGGGGCGTCGGCGCGGATGGCGGCGCGACGCGCGCGACCGCCGGGGCCGACGCGGCCGCACGCGCGGGCAACAAATTGCCGAGGAAGCGGGTGAATTCGACCAGGGTCGGATGGCTGTAGACCTTGGTCGCTTCGATCTTCGTGCCGTATTCGGCGTTGATCTTGCGCACCCAGGTCACGCCGGTGATCGAATCCAGGCCGAGCTCGACGAACTGGCGATGTTCGTCGACATCGTCCTCCGACATGTGCAGTTCCTGCGCGAGCATGCGCTTCAGCGCGGCGCACAGATCGGCTTCGCTGTCGCGGCTCTCCTGCGCGGCGGTCTGCGGCGCGACCGCGGCGGCTGGTGCGGCGACCGCGGCGACCGCGCGCGGTGCGGCCGGCGCCGGCTTCGGCCCGCCCTGCCGCGCGGCGATCAGGGCGACGACGAAGTCGCGGAACTGGCGCAGCGTCGGATGGCTGTAGACCTTGGTCGCTTCGATCTTCGTGCCGTATTCGGCATTGATCTTGCGCACCCAGGTCACGCCGGTGATCGAATCCAGGCCGAGATCGACGAACTGGGTGTCCTCGTCGACATCGTCGACGCGCATCTGCAGCTCGAACGCGAGCAGCGATTTGAGGAAATCGGCGATGGCGTCGGCGTCGACGGTGGCGGTTTCGCCGGTCGCGGCAGGCGTGGCGGCCGCGGCCGGCGCAGGCTGCGCCTGCACCGGGGCGACGTCGCCAGCGGCGTCGCCCTCGCTCAGGAAGTGCTGCATCACGCCCTGCAAGGCATGCCCCTGACCGACGAAGCTGCGATCGTGCATCGCCAGTTCGCGCGCGTAGGTCGCTTCGACCCGGGCGAGATCGGCCGCGCTGAAATGTCGCTTCAGCGCGCGCGCGTCTTCGACGCGGCGCGACGCGATCGCATCGGCCAGCGCGATCGCGCGCGGCAGGACTTCGCTGCGCGGCACGCAGGCGTGAGGCAGACCCTTGGCGCGCAGCTGGCTGCCGGTGTATTCCTGCGCGGTGAACAGCGTTTCCTTTGCCAGATCCAGGCCCAGCCGCGCCGGGAAGATCAGGGTGGAGCCGGCGCCCGGCGTGAAGCCGTACTGCATGTACGGGCTGATGTAGCGGCTTTCCGCGCTGAACAGGCAGAGGTCGGCGAACATGCCGAGCGTCCAGCCGCCGCCGATGGCGTGGCCCTGCATCGCGGCGATCACCGGCAGCCGGCAGCTCATCGGCAACTGGTAGACCTTGGCATCGGTGAACTTCGCGGCGCCCTGCTGGATCGCGATCAGGCTTTCGCGGGTGCCGCCGCAGGCGAAATAGGTGTCGTAACCGGTGAGCACGACGGCGCGATAGTCGTCGCAGCCGTCGATGTGCGCGAACACCTCTTCCAGCCCGCGGATCAGCGCGGGCGAATACATGTTCTTCGCGTCGCGGTCGACCATGCGCACGACGACGACCCCGTTGTCGCGCACTTCGGTTTCGATCGCGGGCGACGACGGCAGCGGCGCGGCGCGGCGTTCGCCGCCGGCCACGGCATCCTGCGCGGCGTCCTGCACGGTGTCCGCCACGCGGTTGCGCTGGCGCCACTGGCGCAGCGCATCGGCCGAACGCAGCGGCGTGGCGTCGACCAGGGCCAGCGTCGTCGCGATGACATCGGCGGCGACGATGGCGGCGCCCGATGCCAGCGCGTCGGCGTCGATCGCGGTCGCACCGAACAGGCACTGCCGGGCGAGGTTGTCGCCGAGGCGACGCGCGAACACCGGCATCGCCCGGCGCAGCAGCGTCGGGTCGCGCCACAGCGTTTCGGCCGAACAGCGGCCATGCTCGCCGTGCACGCAGGCATCGGCGCTCAGGCCGAGCAGCCAGCCGAAGCCATCGGTGCCGTGTTCGAACGCGACGATCGCCGGGACCGGAAGGCCCGACAGGGTCGCCTGCAGCGAAACCAGTTCGGCGGCGGATGCCTGTGCGTCGTCATCGCCGGACGCCGGCAGGAAGTCGGGAAGATCGCTGCGCACCACGATCGCGGCATGGCCGCCGCGCTGCGCCAGATCGGCCAGGGTCGCGCGCAGATCGCGCAGCGCGGCCGAGCGCGTCGCATGGCCCGCGCGGAGGCGGACCGAAACGACCGCGTCGGACAGCGGCTCGATCGCGATGCCCGTGCGCGCCTTCGGCGGTTTGCCCGCCGCCTTCGAGGGCGCCACCGGGCCGGACTGCGGCCGCGTCGCGTCGCCAAGGCGCGCGACCAGCGGCGCCAGCGCGTCCGCCATGTGCGCCTTGAGCAGGGCGAGCGATTCGCGCGGCTTGGCCGCGATCGACGCGGCGAGCGCCAGCGCGGTCGGCAGCGTCTGCGCGCGTTCGACGACCGCGCAGGTCCAGCCTTTGGTGGCCAGCGCCTGCCCGCGCTGGGCGCCGCCGATGAAGAGCAGATCGTCCGCATGCGATGCGCCGAAACGCGCCGCCAGCAGATCGGTTTCGGCGGTGGTCGGATGGAACCCGCGCACGGGATCGGAGAACCCGTAGCGCGATTCCTGCGCGCAGACCATGAAATCGCAGAGCGCGGCGAGCAGGAAACCGGCGCCGTCGGCGTCGCCCTGCGGCGCGGCGATGGTCGGCAGCGGGAACTCGAGCAGCGCGCGATACAGCCCGGCGCCGATCGCGGCATCGAGCGCCGCGGCATCGCCGCGACGGAACGCGTTCTCGCCTCCGGCGATCAGCAGGGCCTTCGCGTCCGCGCGGTCGTGCAGATGCGCCAGCGCCTGCAGCAGTTGATCGATGGCGGCGGCGGTGGGCGCATCCGCCTCGACGGTCAGCGAATACACGCCGTCGCCGAGCGCACGCAGATCGACGCAGGACGCCGCGGTATCCGCATCGGCGACCGCGACGCGTTCGGCATCGGGACGATCCAGCGCGATCGTGGGTCGGGCAAGGGGCGCGGCACCGGGACCGGGCAGATCCGCGGCCGCGCGCAGCGACAGCGCATGCGGCTTGTCGATGGGGACCGGCGCACGCACGACAGGCGCCGTGACGCGCAGGAACGCGAGCCTGCGTCCGGCCTCCGGCAGCACCGGTGCCGGCAGGCGCGTTTCGGTCGAGTGGGTTTCGGCGGGACGCGCGGCGTCGACCGGCGTCGCAGCGGCCGGGGTCGTGGCGACGGATGTCGTGACCGCGCTTGCAGTGACGGCGGGCGCGGTGCCCTGCCCGACCGGCACTCGTGCCAGGCGCAGGCCGACGATGTCGAGGGTGGGATGGCCCTGGGCGTCGAAACAGGTGGCGTCCCAGCGCGTGGTCTCGGCATCGACCGCGTCCTGCTCCTCGCAGCGCAGGACGAGATAGCCCTGCTGCGCGCATCGGCCATGGACGCGAACCGCATCGATGGCGGGAATGTGCCAGGCGAACGGCGACGACGGCAGCGGCCCCAGTTCGCCCAACAGCCAGGCAGCGCCCTGGATCACCGACGCCAGCACGTCGGGCGGCAGGCCCCACGATCCGGGCGTCGTCGCTTCGGCGCCGGCGTATTCGAGCACCAGCTCGCGCGCCGAGCGCGCGACGCGGCGAACGACGCGATGTTCGGTGGCGTCCGCGAGCCCCAGCGTCGCGAAGCGGCCGTGGAAGGCGTCGGCGGCGATCCCGCGCGACAGACGCGCCGCGAACGCCGCGACGTCGGCCTGCGCCGGAGCGACGGGCACGGCGAACAGCGCGCGACCCTGGGCATGCACGCGTTCCGCATCGCCGACGGCGCTGTGGATCTCGAAGCGCAGCGCATCCTCGCTGTCGGGCAGCAGCGCGATCTGCAGTTCGCAGCCGGCGTCGATGCGCAGGCCGTCGTCCAGTGCGACATGCTCGAAGCGCAGTTCACGCGTGGCGATGTCGTCGGGATAGGCCTCGGCGACGGCGGCACGCGCCATTTCGAGGCAGAGCAGCGCCGGCAGATGGCGCTGGCCCGCGGCGTCGGTACCGAGGAAGCGCTCGTCGCCCTTCAGGTCGACGGCATACGCCGGGTAGCGCAGGGTCGAGGTATTGCGCTGGAGCAGCGGATGTTTCGCGGCGGCGGCACGGCCGTGGCCGAGCGAACGTTGCGGTTCGATCCAGTGGCGTTCGCGCGCGAACGGATAGGTCGGCAGCGGGATGCGTCCCGGTCGAGCATCCGCACCGGCATCGGAGTAGAGCCGCGCCCAGTCGATGCCGACGCCCTTGGCCCAGTATTCGGCGATGCGCGCGAGATCGCGCTGCGCGGTCCAGGCCTCGCAGCGCGAGGCGAAATCGGGATCGGCACGGCAGGCGGCGAGAAATTCGCGGTTCTTGCGGACATTGCCGCGATGCGGTTCAGGATCGGAACGCTGCCCGTCGGCCAGCGCCTGCAACTGGCGGCGCAGGTCGTCTGCGGAATCGACGATCAGCGCGATCCGCTCGTCCATCGCCTCGCGCCCGACCTGCAGTGTGTAGGCCAGCGCTGGCAGATCGACGCTCGCGCCCTCGCGCTGCAGATAGGCCAGCAACTGGCGGATCTTGTCCTGCAACTGTTCGGCGTTGCGCGCCGACAGCGGGACCAGGCGGGGGCCGGTCTCGGCCGCGCGCGGACGCGCGGAGACCGGCGCTTCCTGCACGACGAGATGGGCATTGGCGCCGCCGGCGCCGAACGACGAGATGCCGGCGATGCGCGGCAGCTCGCGGCCCGTGGCGACGTCGATCGGCGCCCGCCATGCGGCGAGTTCGCGCTGCAGGCGGAACGGCGTCGTCGAGAAATCGATCTCGTCGTTGACCTGCTCCGCGTGCAGGGTCGGCACCAATTGGCGATGCCGCAGCTGCAGCAGCACCTTGGTCAGCGCGGCGATGCCGGCCGCGGATTCGCAGTGGCCGATGTTGGATTTGAGCGAGCCGATCGCGCAATGCTGCCCGGCCGCCCGGTCGGTGGCGCGACGGTTGGCGCGGAATGCGCGGGTGAGCCCGGCGACTTCGATCGGGTCGCCGAGCGCGGTGCCGGTACCGTGCGCTTCGAGATAGCTCACGTCGGCGGAATCGATGTCGGCCCGGGTCAGCGCGGCGGAGACGACCGCGGCCTGCGCGACCGGATTCGGCACGGTGTAACCGTGCGTGCGGCCGCCGGCATTGAGGGCGCTGCCCTTGATCACGGCATGGATGTGGTCGCCGTCGCGCAGCGCGTGCGCCAGCGGCTTCAGGATCACCGCGCCGACGCCTTCGGCATCGAGGAAACCGTCGGCATTGGTGCCGAAGGAGCGGCACTTCCCGCCCTCCGACAGCATCCCGAGCGCGGTGAGTTCGAGCATGTGCTGCGGATCGATGATCAGGCTGACGCCGCCGGCGATCGCGGCTTCGCACATGCCGCTGTAGAGACTGTCGAGCGCGACGTGGATCGCGGTGAGCGACGCCGAGCAGGCGCTGTCGACCGCGAACGAGGGGCCCGAAAAATCGAACAGGAACGAGATCCGGTTCGCGATCGAGTAGAACAGCGGCTGCGGGGTGTAGCGCGAATTCATCACGCCCACGAACACGCCGACCTTGCCGCCCGGCGCGAGGGTGTCCGGCGTGTAGCCGCTGTCCTCGATCGCGTGATAGCTGGTTTCCAGGAACAGGCGTTCCTGCGGGTCGATCTTCTTCGCTTCCTTCGGCGCGATGCGGAAGAACAGCGGATCGAACTTGTCGACGTCGTCGATGAAACCGCCCCAGCGGGTGAAGCCGGGGCCTTTCTCCGGGTCGTAGTGATCCTGCCAGTGCCAGCGATCGGCGGGCACCTCGCCCGCGCAGTCGCGGCCGGCGGACAGGTTGTCCCAGAAACGCTCCAGATCGGGCGACTGCGGGTAACGCCCGCTGATGCCGATGATGGCCACGTCGAAACGCGCGGGGCGATCGGCCGCCGCGTCGCCGGAGACAGGCAGGGCAGCGGGCGACGCGGGCACCGGCGCTGCGGCCGCGGCCTCGTGCCGCGGCGCGAACCGCCGGCGCTCGCGCTGCGCGCGCGGTGCGGATGCCGGTGCCGCGAGAGGTGCGGCCGCCGCGGGCACGGCAGGCGGCGCAGGCGCAGCGGCCGCCGTCGCGGGGACGATGCCGCGCGCGGCGAGCACCGACTCCACGGTCGCGCGATCGTTGTCCAGGAAATGGCGGACCAGGCCGTCGATGCTCTGCACTTCGAAGAACAGGGTGCTGCGCACGCCCGGGAACAGCTTGCGGAAATGCGTGGTCAGCTGCACCACGAGGATGCTGTCCAACCCGTACTGTTCCAGCGGCCGGCGGGTCTCGATCTCGCGCACGTCCATGCGCAGGGCGGCCGCGATCATTTCGCGGAACAGCGACGCGCAGGCGTCCGCCAGCCAGGCGTCGCCGGTCGCGGTCGACGCGGCGACCGCGGGCGCGAGCGGCGCGGCGGCGGCATGCACCGCGGGCGGCGTCGCCGCTGCAGCGGAGGCCGCAGTGGGGGGCGGCGTCTTCACGGTGGCGGCGGGCGGCACCAGACGCTGGCGGACCACGCCGTCGCTTCTCGCCGCCAGAACCAGCTGGCCCAGCCCGTGATGCGCGCTGGCCGGGAAGCGGATGTCGTGGAAACGCTCGACCCTGAGCAGGTTCTCCCACTGTTTCGGAGACAGGCACGGGCAGCCCGGCAGACGCAGGCTCTCGTCTTCGTACAGCCACCAGCCCTCGAGCAGGCCGAAGGTGAAATGGGTGTACCAGGCCCATTCGCTGAGCTCGTTGACCAGCAGCACGCCGCCGCGCTTGAGCAACGCCTTGGCGTTGCGCACGGTCTCGCGCATGTTGGAGGTCGCGTGGAGGACGTTGGTGGCGATCACCGCGTCGTAACGGTTGCCTTCGACCGATTGCTGCGCCAGCGGCTTGCCGACATCGAAGATCGCGGTCCGGATCGCCGGAAACTGCGGTTTGTAGACCTCTTCGGCGTGCAGCAGGAAGGCCTTGGACAGATCGGTGTAGCAGTATTCCTCGATCTGGTCGCTGAAGCCGCGCAGCGTCGGCAGCAGCGCCGCGGTGGTGCCGCCGGTGCCGGCGCCGATCTCCAGCAGGCGCAGGCCGCGCTCGCCGCGCGCCGCTTTCGCCGCGAGTTCGTCGCGCAGGTTTTCGCCGAGGACGAGATTGAAGTGGTCGGCGATGAGATTGTGCTTGTAGATGCCCTCGACCAGATGCATCGACGATTCGGGGAACATCACGTCGGTGGCGGGCACCGCGCCGGTGAGGATCTCCGGCAGTTTGCGCAGGCAGGCCTCGATCAGCGCGAGGTACGCGCGATGGTTGGCGTTGCCGGCCCAGGCAGGCATCACTTCGTCCCATCGCTGCCACAGGGTCTCGACCGGTTCGACCGCGGCGAAACGGCTGCGCTGCGCCTGCGCATCGGTGGACAGCAGACCATGATGTTCGAGGTGACGCAGGGTGGCTTCCAGCCACCGTCCATGCGAAGGACGCAGGGTCGCGATCGCATCGGCCGGGTTGCAGGCGTCCTCCGCATCCGCGAACAGCCCGCGCAGCTGGGACGCCACGATCGCCGTGGCGAGGCGCTCGGCCTCCGGCGGAAGTCGTGCGGCATCGAGTGCGGCGGCTGAAAACTGCGAAGGGTCGTGCGTGTCCATTGGCGTCCTGTCCGTTGAATTCATGATGCGATCAACGCGTCACGGGGATATCCGTTCGATGCATCGAGGTCCGGGCGGCAGCGGACCTCCTTCGACACCCGCACGCGGTCGCGCGCATGCGGCGCCGAGCGGGACATGCGGATGCAGGCCCCGATCGCGTTCGCGGCCCGTGCCATGACGCTGCGATGGACGACCGGACAGCCGTGCGTTGTCCGGGGTGCGCTCGGCTATCCGCGGGGAACGGTCGACCCAACGGCAGCGTGCGACGAGACCGATCGATCCGGTGTCGATCGCGATGCCGGGAGCATCGGGCATGCCGTGAAAAGCGTTCCCGCCGACGAGCGTATGGGACTGCACGCCGGCATCTGTTTCCGAAGCATCAGACGCGGCCTGCGCAAGACGATCAGTAACGAGTTGGCGAATCCTGGGGAGGGGGAAAGACACTTCAGAAGACATAATCGCCCAATGCTCGATCCTTCAAGACGGCGTAGCAAAACCGCGCATACGGCGCGCGCTCAACTCCATGCATTTGGGATTCCACCCCGGAAGTCGGTCGCAGCGACTGGCGAATGCAATCGTTTGCCGCGCCACGCAGGCGCTGGTCCCCCGCAAGCATCTAAACAGACCATCCTGAAGATTGTCAACGCGCCGGCACCGGCATCCATGGCATGTAAACCTTTTCACGGGATCCAACAACAGCTGATACCGGGGCGAAATACGGTATGAAAACCTTTTCAGTAAATCTGCCGCAAATGAATCTCACCCCCGGAGACCGGACAGGCATCCGATGATGATGCCCGTCCTGTATGACATCCGCAGGAAGGAAAACGCATCAATGACGCACGAGAGGACAAACCGCGCACACCGCGTTCGATCGGCCTTTTTGGCCGGAATCTCGCGCATTCATCGTGATTGCAGGTATGATGCGATTTGGAGGAAAGGAAATGATGGAGACATCCATCACTTCTTCCGAGTAGAACCCGTGCAACGACGAGACAGGAAGCAATGTCTGCACCCATGCCCATGCCGAAGGCCCATGCGGCCCCCGCGACCAACCGTCAGGACATCGACGTCTGGCTGACTTATTACGATGAGATCGTCGACGATCGGCAACTCGCAAGACTGCGATCGCTGCTGAGCGACGAGGAAGTCGCGCAGGAAAGCCGCTTCTATTTCGCCGACGACCGCAAGCGCTATCTGGTCACCCGCGCGATGGTCCGCATGCTGCTCTCCCGCTATGCGCCGATCGCGCCGGAAGACTGGTTCTTCTCGAAGAACGCCTATGGCCGCCCGGTGATCGCGGACGCGATCGCGGACGCCGAAACCCAAGCGCGCGGCCTGTCGTTCAATCTCTCGCATACCCGCGGCCTGATCGCGCTCGCGGTGACCCGCGGCCGCGAGTTGGGCGTCGACGTGGAAAACATCGCCGCACGCACCGTCTCTCTGGGCGTGGCGGAACATTTCTTCTCCCCGACCGAAGTCGCTGAACTCTCGTGCGTCGCGCCGGATCGGCAGCATGATCGCTTTTTCGAGTACTGGACCTTCAAGGAGTCCTACATCAAGGCCCGCGGCATGGGGCTGTCGCTGCCGCTGAATCGTTTCAGCTTCCGCTTCCCGCACCAGAGCGCGGTGAGCATCAGCATCGACCCGGATCTGCAGGACGAGGCGGATCGCTGGAGTTTCTGGCAGTGCCGGCCGACCGCGGACTATCTGATGGCGATCTGCGCCGAACGCCATGTCGACGACGCGCCGACGATCTCGATGCGCAAATTCACGCCCCTGAGCCACGAAATGCCGGTGATCACGCCCTTCCTGAGGCGCTCCGAGGCCTGCTGAACCGCGTTCGTCGCGCTGCGGTCTTCGGAGATCCGCGCGTGCCGTGCCCGGCAGACCGTGCCCGGCAGATACCGGTGTCATACATCGTCGGTGATCTCGATCAGCCGGCGCGCGGCGATCGCGCCTTCCTGGGGATAACCGAACGCATTGTTGATGTAGGTCACGCCGTCGAGCCGGACCCGGCGATTGATGTGGCTGTGGCCATAGATATGCAACTGCGAACCGAGGGCACGCAGTTGGCGTTCGATTCCGGTGCTGCCGAGCACCGGGTCGAGGTGGCGCATGGCGCGCGGCACGAAGAAGGGAATCAGGTCGATCCTGGGCAGGAAATGCGAAAAGGTCACGATCCGCTCGCCCGGTCTCGGAAGCGGCAGCGTTTCCGGGTTCAGGTCGAGGAAGTGCTCGGTCACCCGCGGCGGATCGAATCCCCCCGGCCAACGGCATGCGCGGTAGTCCATCCAGAGCTTGCCCAGATCGCCGTCCGGCGTGCCGAAGGAATAGTCGTACCAGCCCAGAAGCGGCACGATCACCGTGTTGTCGTACCGGTAGGTGTGCATCGAGACACCGGCTTCGGTGGCGATGTCCATTACGTGCTCGAACTTGCGCAGCGAGCACATGTCGGCCGGTTCGTGACGGACCCACAGATCATGGTTGCCGGGCACGAACAGGACCTTGCGGAACTTAGCGACGAAACGGCCCAGGCACCAGGCGAGCAGCCGCCGGTCTTCGGTCAGGTCGCCGGCCAGGATCAGAATGTCGTCGCGGTGATCCGCATCCGAGACCTGCTCGACCCATTGGGCGTTGTCGGGGTAGTCGATATGGATGTCGGAGATCGCGAACAGCCTCATCGTGATCCTTGCGTCTGTAGGCGCCGCATGGCGCGAAATGGGCGGTCCTGCGCGGAACCGGGGAGTATAGACGAGCCGTCGAGCCGCAAAACCGTGCCGGAAGCACCGCCCATCCGGGACGGTGCGTGTGATTTTCGACACCATGATTCCGGCGTACCGGCGGTTCCGCCGCGCCCGCGATGGCAGGGCCCGGCACCCCGGCTTTTTTGGGATAATCCGCTCTGACAAGATTGCGGCCCACCGTCCGGGAGTGTCCCGATTTGAGTGCTTCACCAGCGGAGACCGCATTGTTCTCCGTGCTTCCCGAGGGACTGTTCGGTCCGCTGGCCTCGCCCAACCGCAGGCATTACTGGCGGCTGTTGTGCCGCCTGTTCGACGAATTCTTCGGTCCGGACGCGCCGATGCCGCCCAGCACCGGATTTCCGCGGCGCGAGATCGTGTCCGCGATCGAACGCTATCTGCTGACCGACGATCCCTGGGACAGTGACGAGGCCGAGGCGCCCGACAGCCCGCTGGCGGTCCGTGCGGCCGCCGTCTACGAACGTTTCCGCCAGGCCGGCTGGCTCCGCCAGGAGCGGATCGGTGCCCGCGACATGGTCTCGATGACCCATGCGGTGTCGCGCCTGCTCACCCTGCTGGTCGATTTCGCCGAGCGCGGCCCGGCGTTCGTGGGCGCGAAGATGCGTTCGATCGAGCTGCAGCTCCGGCAGATCGTCGAAGGCAAGGCGCTGGGCGACACCCTCGACGAAGCCGCCGACCAGGCCCGCCAGCTGTTGTCGAACGTGTCGGCAATCAGCGTGCAGATCCGCGACCTCATGCCCGAGCTGAGCCGGGCCGAGAGCACCGCGCAGTTCGCGCGCCGGTTGTTCGAGCGCTACGTCGGTGAGCTGTTCGTCGGCGATTACGCCGAACTGCACAAGGCCGATCACCCGCTGGCGCACCGCGCCTCGATCCTCGGCATGGTGCGCGAGATCGAACACGGGCCGCAGCGGGCCGCGCTGCTGGCCTGGTACGCCGAACGCGTGCCGGAGGGCGACGCCGCACAGGCCCTGCGCCGGCTGGAGCGAAGCCTGCGGCGGCTGCACGAGATCGACCGTATCGACGAATACCTGGGGCGGCTGGACGACGATATCCGCCAGGCCAATCGCCGCGCCCTGGCCTTCCTCGACTACCGGCTGCGCGCGCCCGACCAGCTCGATGCCCTGCTCCGCCGCGCCTGCCGAGGCGCGCTGGCCGCGCCGGAAGATGCGCTGCGGCTTCCGGTGGCCCCGGGCGCGTTGATGGACGAACAGCGCCTGCGCGCGCCGCGCGCGCGGCCGCGGCCGATCCCGCGCACCGCCAACGATCGCGCCGAGCCCACGCCGGAACAACTCGCGCGACTCAACCTGCTGCGGCAGATGAAACGCGTGCGTCTGGTGCTGCCCGAAGATCTCGCGCGTTATCTCGATCGCCACTGGCAGGCGCGCGACGCGCTGGCGTCGGAAACGCTGGAGATCGCGTCGATCGGCGATTTCCGCGCCTATCAGACGCTGGTCACCCTCGCCCTGCGCAGCCACCGTCCCGGCGGCTTGCGCAAGGACGATCCCCTGCACCGTCTGCTCCGCGGTTTCCGCATCGAACTGATCGAAGGCGACGCCGACAATCCCTATCTGCATGCGCCGCGCTTCGTGCTGCGCCGCACCGGCACACACTCCGACAGGACACACACCACCGCATGAAACGCTCCTGGGCCACACTGAGTCAGCTTTCCGGCGGGATGTACGTGCCGCAGGATTTCGAGCGGGCGGCGTATCGTCTCGTCACCGAACAGGCGCTCTACAGCAGCGACCGCAATTCGCGCAACGCGTATCACCTCGTCGAAACCTATCTGGCCGATTTCGCGGCCGCGCTCGAACCGCTGGGCATGCGTCTCGAACGCAACGCCCACTACCGCTACGTGGTTGCGCTGCCCACGCACGGCGACGGCACGCCGGTGTCGCTGGAGCAGACGCTGCTGATCCTGGTGCTGCGCCAGCGCTACGACGCGGCGATGCGGCTCGGGCAGATCGAGGATCTCGGCGAAGTGCTGGTGGAACTGCCCGATCTGCAGGAAGCCTATCCGGCGCTGACCGGGCGGCCGATGCCGGACGTCGGCGCGCTGCGCGAGGCCCTGCGCGCGCTGCGGCGCTGGTCGGTGTGCCGCATCGCCGACTGCGAACCCGACGATCCGCAGCCCTTCCGCATCGTGGTGCGGCCGGCGATCGTGGAGATCGTCGGCGCGCAGTGGCTGCAGCGTCTGGACCAGCACACGGTGGACGACACCGACGGCGGCGAAGAAGGCAATGACGACGCCGCAGACGACGGCATCGATGCGGCGACGCCCGATCGCTTCGAGGCGTCATCTCCCGGCATCGATGCCGAAACCGATGCAGACCACACGAGCGTGAACGCCGATGTATCAGCTTAAGCGCGCCCATCTGGTGCAGTTCTTCCTGTTCCAGGCCGAAACCCTGGAACTGGACGCCACCACCGCGATCATCGCCCCGAACGGCGCCGGCAAGAGCGCGCTGCTCGATGCGCTGCAGATCGTGATGCTCGGCGCCGACCGCAACCAGATCCGTTTCAACGCCCAGGCCGGCGGCAGCCATCGCGCGCGCAGCATCCGCGACTACTGCCTCGGCGTGTACCGCGCCGGCGACGACGGCCGCGTGCGCGACACCGCGACGACGTACCTGAGCCTGGTGTTCGAGGATACCGACAGCGGCGACACGCTCACCGCCGGCATCGCGATGGGCGCCGCGGCCAACGAGCCCGAACATCGCATCCACGGCCTGTACCTGCTGCCGCGCGTCGCGCTGACGCTCGACGATCACCTCGAAGTCGTGAAGGGCGAACAACTGCCGCTGGCGTGGACGCAGTTCCGCACCGCCATCGCCGCGCGCTGCAAGGCCGCCGGCAGCAAGGCCGAGCTGCATGCGACCAGCGACCGCTTCCTGCGCGACCTGTTGCAGCAACTGCGTCCGTCCGGCGATGCGCCGATCGATCCGGTCGCCTACCGCAAGGCGTTCCAGAACGCGCTGAACCTGCAGCGCGTGACCGATGTCGATCTGTTCGTGCGCACCCTGGTCGCCGAGGAACGGCCGACCGAGATCGGCCGTTTCCGCGCGCTGCTCGAAGGCTTCCGGCTGATCCGGGAGAAGATCGAACAGGTCGCAAAGCGCATCGAAGCCGCGGAAACGGTGGAACAGCAATACCGCAAGGTCGCCGCGCAGGCGACGCGCGCGGCCTCGTATCGCGCGCTCGCCGCGGAGTATCGCCGCGACGCGCACGCCGAAGAGGTCGATGCGGCCGATGACGCGCTCGCGGCCACGCAGGACGCGCGCCAGCGCACCGCGCGTGCGCTTGAGCAGGCGCGCAGCGACCGCGGCAGCGCGCGCCAGCAGGCGGAGGACGCGCAGCGTCGACTGCAGGGCGTGCGCGGCTACAGCGAACAGGCGTCGTTCGACGAAATCGCCGGCCGCGATCGCGAGGAACTGGCGCAGCTCAAGCGCGAGCTGATGCGCAACGCCGGTTTCGTGCGCGACCAGCTCGCGACCGTGGCCAAGCTCGATCTGGCCGGCCTCGACCGCGACGCGTTGACGCACGCCGCCGCGCCGTGGGGCGCGCTGTACCGCACGCTGTCGGAACTGGCGCCGGACGCGGACATCGGATTCGCGCCCGAGGCGCTGCACGCGCAGTTGCTCGAAGCGACCACGCGCGCGGCGCCGGCGATGGCCGCGGTGGCGGCGCGCGCGCACGAACTGCGCAGCGAACTCGACGGCGCGCGCCAGCGCGCCAAGAGCGCGCGACAGAACCAGACCCGACTGCACGCCGGCCAGGCCGAACTGCGCGCCGACGTGATCCGGCTGATGCATTACTTCGAGGACGAAGGCATTCCCACCCGCCCGGTCTGCGATCTGGTGCAGGTGACCGATCCGTCGTGGCAGGGCGCGATCGAAGCCTATCTGCGCAGTCATGTCGAAGCGCTGCTGGTGCACGCCGAACACGAAGAACGCGCGGTGAAACTCTATCGCTCGCTGCAGGGCGGGCGCGCGGTCTACGGCGTCAAGCTCGCGCTCGGCGGCCAGGCGAAACAGGCGCGCGACAGCCGCGTGGCCGAAGGCCAGGTCGCCGCCCTGCTCCGCGGCGATGCCGATGCCGTGGCCTATCTGCGCCGCCAGCTCGGCGAACTGCGCTGCATCGAGACCGATGCCGAGGTGGTGCGCGCGAAGCAGGGACTGAGCCGCGACGGCCTGGTGGTCAAGGGCGGCGGCGTCGAACGCCTGCGTCTGCCGGCGGCGGCGGAACTGAAGATCGGCGCTTCCGACAATCGCGAGCGCATCAAGCTGCTGCGCGAGGACATGGAGCGCGCGGAGCAGGACATCCGCCGCCTGGAAGGCGCTTCGCAGGCGCTCGACGCCCGCGTCGCCGACTGGGCGCGCATCGGCACGCCCGAACACGCCGCGCAGGTGGTGCACGGCATCCTGCTGAAACACCGCGAAGCCGCCGCACGCTACCGCGCGCTCCGCGAGCACCACGCCGCGCTGGCCGACCCCGATCTGATGCGCCTGAGCGAGCAGGCGCAGTCGCTGGACCGGCGCAGCCGCGAACTCGATGCGCTGGTCGAACGGCTGGTCGGCGAAGACGCGGTGCTGCAGGGCCGCGTCGGCGAGGCGCAGGCCGCGCTCGAACGCCTCGAAGCCGAAAGCGAGCGTGTCGCCCGCGCCGCGGTCGACGCGTTCCGCCACGTCGATGTCGATCCGAATCTGGTCGAACAGCATCGCGACGATCTCGACGAAAAATATCCGGCGCTGGGCGACCGCATCGCGCGCTGCCAGAGCCGCGCCGACGACGCCGACCGTGCGCTCAACGGTGTGCTGCCGGAGGCGTGGTCCGGACTGGCGCAGTACGCCAAGGACCACGGCCTGGCCATCGATGTCGAACCGCAGGACTGGCGCAAGGCGGGCACCCTGCTGCAGGGCGAGATCGCGCATCTCAAGGGCACCGAACTGGTCCAGCACCAGACCCGCGCCGACGAAGCCTACGCCACCGCGGTCGAGACCTTCCGCAGCAATGTCGCATCGGCGCTGTACGACAACTTCAAGCGCCTGGAACAGCAGATCCGCACGCTCAACCGCACCCTGCTCGGCAGCCCGGCGTTCTCGAACAACGAGCGCTACCAGTTCCGCTGCGAAGTCGCGCCGGAGTTCAAGGACCTGCACCGCTTCATCCTCAAGGTCGCCGACGTGGGCGACGCCGATACGCTGTTCGGCAGCGCCGGCGATGTGCCGGCCGCGTTCCGCGACATCATCGAGGACAAGGTCGGCGGCAAGGCCGGAACGCCCTCACCGCTCGACGATTACCGGCGGTTCTTCGCCTTCGAGGTCAACATCCAGCAGGACGGGCGCGTGATCGGCACGCTCAGCGAGCGCATGCGTTCGGGCTCCGGCGGCGAACATCGCGCGCCGATGTACGTGATCGCGGGTGCGGCGCTGGCCGCGGCCTACGGCAAGCGCGACGGACAGCTCGGCGGACTCGGCCTGATCATGCTCGACGAGTTCGGCGACAAGATCGACGCCCAGAACGCGCGCGCGACGACCCAGTACCTGCGCTCGCTCGGGCTGCAGCTGATCCTCGCCGCTCCCGACACCGCGCAGGGCACGCTCACCGGCGTGCTGGACAGTTACATCGAACTGTTCCGCGACGGCCCGCTGCTGCAGGTGGAGCGCATCCGCGTGACCGAAGCCGGCCGCACCCTGCTGCAGAGCGATCAGTTCGCGCTGCATCCGGAACTGCTGGACGCCGAAATCGCGCGGATCGAGGCCGAACGCACGGCCGTCTGACGCCTCCGCGATCCACAACCCCGCGAACCGCGCCGGCTGACGGCGCGGGCGCGAAAAATTTCCGGATCCATGTCCGTTTCGCACCTCCCATGCCCGTTCGCTGGCCGACACGGGGCATCCGCCCCCGACCGACGAGGCATGCACACATGGGCAACACATCGATATCGCTGGCGGCACTGTCGCTGATCGCTTTGGCCTGCACGGCAGCGGACGCTCGCGCCGCGGACCAGGACTGGAGCGGCTTCCACCTGGGACTCGGCGTCGCGCAGACACGAGGCGATGTCGACACCGAGGCCGCGCTGGGCGGCCAGTGGAACGGCTATCCCGGCGCCGCGCAGGCGGCCGACGCCTTGAATGCGGATGCTTCGCTGTCGGGCAGCGGCGCGGGCATCCAGTTCGGTTACGACCATCAGTTCGCGGATCGCTGGGTCGTCGGTGTGGAGATGGACTACATCCAACCCGGTGCGGAGAGCGCCGTCACCCGGACGGCCGCCTATCCGGGCGGCGGCGAAGAAGCGCCATCCAGCATCCGTGCGGCCAGCACGGTCGAACTGGGCCGCGCCTATTCGATCCGTTCCCGCGTCGGCTACGCGACCGGCCGCATGCTGTGGTACGCGACCGCCGGCTATGGGTCCAGTTCCGCCGATGTGCGCACCACGCTGGACTATTCGGTGCCGCTGACCGGCTCCGCCTTCGGCAAGCGCGGCAGCGCCTCGATCAGCACGCGCGGTCTCGTCTGGGGCGCCGGCATGGACTGGCGCTTCGCGCGACATTGGGACGCCGGGCTTCGCTACACCCGCAGCAGTGGCGGCGACAGCGCCGACTACACGCTGAGGACGGTATCGCGGTCGGGGCAGTTCACCGTGCAGCCTCCGGAAGCCTTCGCCGAGCGCGTGGCGCAGCGCATCGATCACGACAGCATCGCGCTGACCGTGAACTATCGCTTCTGACCACAGCCTCTGCGGCCCGCCGTGGCGATGGACACGCCGCGGCTCAGAATCCCTTGCACACCGCCCAGACCTCGTTGTCGAGCTGGCTGAGCAGGTCGAAGTTGCGCTTCAGCCCGACCCGGTCCAGCGTCGCCTTGCGTTTGGCCTTGGCGGCCTCGCAGGGCAATGGCCCCGCGGGTTTGCGGGCCGCGCCGCGAGCGACCGCGACCCGACCACCGCCGCCGCGGTTGCGCCGGTCCATTTCCGCCTCGATCTCGCGGCTGCGCTTGAGCAGCGCGGGATCGGGCGTGGCGACGGCGTACTCGCGGGTCGCGAGCGTGCGCTGCAGCCCGGTGCATGGAGCGTCCTGATAGGTTTTCGCGCCGCGGCCGTCGACGCAGACATGGATGGTCTGCGAGGCGGCATGCGCGGCCGGCAGGAGACAGAAGGACAGCGCGAGCGCTGCGAACGACGATCCGAACAGATGCATGGAAGACTCCGACAGGCGCCGGATGGCGCGTGCCGCCATGATCGGTATCGCGTCGGCGCGGCGCCGTCGGGGAATGTCTTGCCGGAATCCGGCGAAACCCGCGGTGCGGGGTCAGGAAACCCTGAAGGCCTCGGCGGTGCGGGCGCCCAGCCACACCAGCGCGAGACCGGCGACGAGGGTGATCGCGAGATAGCCCAGCACCAGCCCGCCGCGCCCGGACTTCGCGAACAGCAGGCATTCCAGCATCAGCGCCGAATAGGTGGTGAGCGCGCCGAGCACGCCGACGATGAGGAAGGCGCGCCAATACAGCGCGGATGGGCCGCGGCCTTCCAGCCAGATGGCGATGTAGCCGGCGGCGAAGGAACCGATCAGGTTCACCGCGAGCGTGCCCCACGGAAAGCCGGTACCGATCTGGCGCAGCAGCAGTCCGCCAAGCCAGAACCGTCCCACCGCGCCCAGCGCGCCGCCCGCCGCCACCAGCAGCAGTTGCTGCCACCACAGGCTCATTCGCCGTCCTTCGGCTTGCGCTGCGCGCGCGTGCGATCGGCGCGGAGGCGGTCGAGTTTTTCCTTGAGCTTGAGCTCCATGCCGCGTTCCACCGGCCGGTAGTACACGCGTTCGCCCATGGCATCGGGAAAACCGGTCTGCTCCAGCGCGACGCCGCCTTCGGCATCGTGGTCGTAGCGGTAGTCCTTGCCGTAGCCGATCGATTTCATCAGTTTCGTCGGCGCGTTGCGCAGGTGCAGCGGCACCTCCTGGGTGCCGTATTCGACGACATCGCGCTTCGCGGCCTTGAAGGCGGTATAGGCGGCATTGGACTTGGCGGTGCTGGCGAGATAGATCACCAGTTGCGCCAGCGCCAGTTCGCCTTCGGGACTGCCGAGCCGGTCGAACGTTTCCCAGGCATCGATGGCCATCTGCAGGGCGCGCGGATCGGCCAGGCCGATGTCTTCCACCGCCATCCGGGTCATGCGCCGGGCGAGATAGATCGGGTCGCAACCGCCGTCGAGCATCCGCGCCAGCCAGTAGAGGGCCGCATCGGGATTCGAACTGCGCACGGATTTGTGCAGCGCCGAGATCTGGTCGTAGAACTGCTCGCCGCCCTTGTCGAAACGGCGCGTGCGGTCGGCCAGCACCTGGGCCAGGATGTCGTCGGTGATCGTGCCCGGCGATCGGCCGCCCTCCTCCGCGTCATCCGTGCCGGCCTCGCCGGCCAGTTCCGCGGCGATTTCCAGCAGCGTGAGTCCGCGGCGCACGTCGCCATCCGCGGCACTGGCGATGACCTGCAGTTGCTCCGGCGCGATGCGCAGTCCGCGACCGCCCAGACCGTGGGTCTCGTCGTCGAGCGCACGCTGCAGCGCGACCGCGATGTCGTCGCCGGACACCGCTTCCATCACATGCACGCGGCAACGCGACAACAGCGCCGAGTTCAGTTCGAACGAAGGGTTCTCGGTGGTGGCGCCGACGAACAGGATGGTGCCGCGCTCGATGTGCGGCAGGAAGGCGTCCTGCTGCGCCTTGTTGAAGCGATGCACTTCGTCCACGAACAGCACGGTGCGCCGGCCTTCGGCGAAGCGGTGACCGGCTTCGGCCAGCACCTGCCGTACGTCGGGCAGGCCGGAGAGCACCGCGGAGATCGCGCGGAAATCGGCATCGGCGTATTTCGCCAGCAGCAGCGCGAGGGTGGTCTTGCCGCAGCCCGGCGGCCCCCACAACACCATCGAATGCACGTGGCCGGATTCGATCGAGGTGCGCAGGGCCGTGCCCGGCGCCAACAACCGGCGCTGCCCGACCATCTCGTCGAGGGTGCGCGGGCGCATGCGCTCGGCAAGCGGGCGCAGCGCATCGCGATCGACGGCGAGCAGATCGTCGCCGCCGCGCAGGCTGGAATCGGGTCTTGGGATAACTGGCCGGGCCACGTGATGCGGGGATGCGGGGGACGGATGCGGAGTGCAGCCGTCACCTTAGCAGGCGCGGGCCGCGGCCGGCTCGATCAGCCTTCGCCGGTCGGCGCGGGCGTCACCACCGGCGGCGTGCCTTCCAGCACGTAGGCCACGCGCAGCCAGGCGTTGTCCTGGCGGTCGTAGAGCGCTTCGACCCGCGTCGGCGCGGTGCCGTCGAGGCCGAAATCGGCGATGCCGTTGGCGTCGATGCGCAGGTAACGGATGCCGGTTTCAACGGTCGAGATCCGGTCCAGTTGCAGACGCACCCGCTGGGTGCCGAATTCCTCGCCGAGCATGCCGACGACGCGATCGTCGAGTTCGCGGATCAGGGCGGCATCGTTGGGCACTGCGCGTCCTTCGGTCCCCGACATGCCGATGCTCAGCTCGGGATAACCGGCGCTTTCGAGGATGGCGTCGTAGAGCGTGCTGAAGCGGAATCCGATCCAGTCGCTGGCGTTCTCAATCTGCAGCATGCCCTGTCCGGTCACCAGACGGTCGCGGAGGCTGGTGGTCTGCACATCGACGCGATCGAGCCGGATCTTCACCGCGCGTCCGCCGAGTTCCTCCGAAAGCGCGCCGACCAGCGATGCCGCGACCACGCCGTCGAGGATTTCGCGCTCCTGCGCGATGGCGCTGCGGGCCGCCACGCTCGGCGCCTTGTCGGGCGGCGGCGCGGCCTGGGCGCCGCCACCGATACTCAGCGCGGCGGACAGCAGCGCGGCGGCGATGCGGCGGCGGCGACGGAGACGGGACGAGGGACGGTTCACGCTGCGATCAACGGCGGAAGCGGTCATGCGGGGACGGCGGCGACTGGACATCATCGGTCGCCGACGATGTCGACACCCGCTGGCGGGGTGAAGCGGAAGGTTTTGCCGGGGAACGCCGGATTGCGTTTCCAGCCGCTGAAGCCGATTTCGGTGCGCTGGCCGAGCGCGTCGAAGATCTGCATCCGCGCCAGGCCGCGGCCGTCGAAACCGAGGCGTGCGCGCTGGAAACTCGCGCCTTCGGTCTGCTTCGGGGTGAGTTCCAGCCATTCGATCTCGCCCTGCCGGCCGGCATCGCGGGCGACGAAATCGCGTTCGAGTTTCTGCGGGTCGATCAGCGCGGCGAGCGGGCTGTTCTGCTCCTCGGCGCCCTGCGGCCGGACGGTGACCTGCTTCAGATCGGGGTCGTAGACCCAGACCTTGGCGCCATCGGCGACGATCAGCTGCGGATAGGGCTTGAGGTATTCCCAGCGGAACAGGCGGGGCGCCGACAGCGCCACCCGGCCGGACGCGCTTTCCTTCTGCTTGCCCTTGCTGTCGAAGACCTGCTGGCTGAACTGGCCTTCCAGGCCCTTGAGGCCCCGGGTGAACGTGTTCAGCGACTCGCGGCCGCCGGCATGGGCGAGGCCGCAGGCGAGCAGCAGGACGAGAGTGGAGAGACGTCGGATCATGATCGTGGGCGGCCCGGTAAAACGACGGTTGGAGTCTGAACGGCCCAAGCTGAACAGGGTTTGGCCGCGACCGGTCACCGTGGCGGCGGCGGCGCGATCACCGTGCGGTCGCCGTTGTGCTCCGGCGGCGACACGATCCCGGCCGCTTCCATCGCCTCGATCAGGCGCGCGGCGCGGTTGTAGCCGATCTTCAGCCGGCGCTGCACCCCGGAGATCGAGGCGCGGCGGCTTTCGGTGACGATCTTCACCGCTTCGTCGTACAGCGGGTCGCTTTCGTCGCCCGCGCCGCCGCCGGATTCGGGCAGGCCGGTCGGGCCGACCACTACGCCGTCGCCCATCGTCTGCACTTCTTCCAGCACGCCGGCGATGTAATCCGGTGCGCCACCGGTCTGCTTGAGGTTCTCGACGACGCGATGCACCTCGTCGTCGCTGACGAAAGCGCCGTGGACGCGTTCGGGCATCGCGGTGCCGGGCGGCAGATAAAGCATGTCGCCGTGACCGAGCAGCGTTTCCGCGCCCGACTGGTCGAGGATGGTGCGCGAGTCGATCTTCGAGCTGACCTGGAACGCGATGCGGGTCGGGATGTTGGCCTTGATCAGACCGGTGATCACGTCCACCGACGGCCGCTGGGTCGCGAGGATCAGGTGGATGCCGGCGGCGCGGGCCTTCTGCGCCAGCCGGGCGATGAGTTCCTCCACCTTCTTGCCGACGATCATCATCATGTCGGCGAATTCGTCGATGAAGATGACGATGAACGGCATCGGCTCCAGCGCCGGCGGCGCTTCCTGCAGATCCGGGTTCGGGCGGAACAGCGGGTCCAGCAGCGGCTGGCCGGCGTCCTGCGCGTCCTTCACCTTCTTGTTGAAGCCGGCGAGGTTGCGCACGCCGACCGCGCTCATCAGCTTGTAGCGCCGCTCCATCTCGGCCACGCACCAGCGCAGGCCGTTCGCGGCTTCCTTCATGTCGGTCACGACCGGCGCCAGCAGGTGCGGGATGCCCTGGTAGACGCTGAGTTCCAGCATCTTCGGGTCGATCATCAGCATCCGCAGTTCCTTGGCGCTGGCCTTGTACAGCAGCGACAGCACCATCGCGTTGACCGCGACCGATTTGCCCGAACCGGTGGTGCCGGCGACCAGCAGATGCGGCATGCGCGCGAGGTCGGCCACCGTCGGCCGGCCGGCGATGTCCTTGCCCAGCGCCAGGGTCAGCGGGCTGGTGGACTTGTCGTATTCCTTCGAACGCAGCAGTTCGCTGAGATAGATCATCTCGCGATGGGTGTTCGGGGTTTCCAGGCCGATCACCGACTTGCCCGGGATCACGTCGACCACGCGCACCGACTTCACGCTGAGGCCGCGGGCGATGTCCTTGTCGAGCGAGCTGATCGAACTGACCTTGATGCCGGGCGCCGGTTCGATCTCGAAACGGGTGATGACCGGGCCGGGATAGGCGCCGACCACCTGGGCGTCGATGCGGAAATCCTTGAGCTTGAATTCGATCTGCCGCGACAGGGTTTCGAGCGTGCTCTCGTCGTAGCCCTTGGGCTGCGGCTTGGGGTCGTCGAGCAGCGACAGCGGCGGGATTCCGGAGCCGTCGGAGACATGGAACAGCGGGATCTGCTGCTCGCGTTTGGCGCGCTCGCTCTTCTCGACCACCGGCGCCGCCGGGGGTTCGATCTTCACCGGTTCGCGCTTGGCGCGCTTCTCGGTCTCGACCTTGCGCACTTCCTCGCGTTCCTCGCGCATGGCCCGGGCGGCCTGCCATTCGCTGGCCTGCTGGGTGCCCTTGCGCATGAACCGCGACAGCAGCGGCGGCAGTTTCATCGCCCAGAAGCCGATCCGGTCCATCACCGCCAGCCACGACAGGCCGGTGGCGAGGGTGACCGAGATCAGCAGCAGCGCGATCAGGAACAGGTTGCCGCCGACCATGCCGAAGCCGCGCAGCAGCGAATCGCCGACCAGCTTGCCGAGAATGCCGCCCGCGCCGGCCGAGAAACCGTCGACCGCGCCGATCTTCAGGCTCAGCAGGCCGGTGGCCGCGACCACGAAGCCGACGATGCCGACCAGACGCAGCGCCGGGCCGAGATCGGCATCGCCGTCGCCGTCCGCGTCCATTCCGAACAGCGCGATCCAGGCGATCGCGCCGAGGATCAGCGGCAACGCGAACGCAACGTAGCCGCAGAGATACAACAGCACGTCGGCCAGGAAAGCGCCCACGCGGCCGCCGGCGTTCTGCAGCGGCGCGGTGACGCTGCCCGAATGCGACCAGCCCGGATCGGAGGCGGAATAGGTGAAAAGACAGACCAGCAGGTAAAGCAGGAACGGCGCGATCATGATCAGCGCGATGTCGCGCACCAGCCGCTGCCGGCCGGGACTCATCCGGGGCGACTCGGCCACGGGGGCGCGACGGGCCTTGCTGCTGCGTTCGGAAAGCTCGCGTGCCACCGTGTCCGGACACCTGAAGAAGTTCGTCTAGGGAGCTGATCTTACAGGGATATCAGGGGCGGCACGAGATGCCGCCCCGGGATTTCGGGCCGTCTACAGGCTAGGATGTGCCGCTGTTTCCTCCCCAATCTGCCCATGCGCCTCAACAAACACATCAGCGATACCGGTTACTGCTCGCGCCGCGAGGCCGACCGGTTGATCGGCGAGGGCCGGGTGACGGTCAACGGCCAGCGCGCCCGCGTCGGCGCCGAGATCGGCGATGGCGACGAAGTCCGGATCGACGGCGAAACGCTGCGCGCCCGCACCGCGGCCAAGGGCCAGCGCCGGCACGTCTACATCGCGCTCAACAAGCCGGTGGGCATCACCTGCACCACCGAGGCCGACGTGAAGGGCAACATCGTCGACTTCGTCGATCACGAGCAGCGGATCTTCCCGATCGGCCGGCTCGACAAGGACTCCGAAGGCCTGATCCTGCTGACCAGCAACGGCGACATCGTCAATGCGATCCTGCGCGCCGAGAACAAACTGGAGAAGGAATATCTGGTCGCGGTGAACCATCGGGTCACCGACGAATTCCTGCGCGGCATGAGCCGCGGCGTGCCGCTGCACGGCCAGACCACCCTGCCCTGCAGGACATCGAAACTGGGGCCGTTCGGCTTCCGGATCGTGCTCACCCAAGGCCTCAACCGGCAGATCCGGTTGATGGCCGCGCATTTCGGCATGCGGGTGAAGCAGTTGCTGCGCGTGCGCATCGGCAACATCAAGCTGGGCCATCTCAAGCCCGGACAATGGCGCAACCTCACCGACGCAGAACTGCGCGGCCTGCTGCCGAGCCATCAGGACTGGTAAGCGCCCGCCCGCGCCATCGCGGTACGGTCGACGCACGGCGGCTGCGCACGGTAATACAGCGTTCCGCCGCCGGTGCGACACGACACCTTGATCCCGACGCCGTTGTCTACAATACGTGTCTGCCGGCCCGGCCTTCCCGGGCCGTTCCCTTCTCCGTCGCGAGTCCCCACGAGCCCCGCCCCCCCATGAGTCCTGCCCCCATGAGCGCCCTCAGGCACATCAAGCTGATCATCCTCGGTTCCGGTCCCGCCGGCTGGACCGCCGCCGTCTATGCCGCGCGCGCCAACCTCAAGCCCGTGGTCATCACCGGCCTGCAGATGGGCGGCCAGCTGATGACCACCACCGAAGTCGACAACTGGCCGGGCGATGCCCACGGTCTGATGGGCCCGGACCTGATGGCGCGCATGCAGGCGCACGCCGAGCGCTTCGAGACCGAGGTGGTGTTCGACCAGATCCACACCGCCGACCTGTCGCAGCGCCCGTTCCGGCTGAAGGGCGACAGCGGCGAATACACCTGCGACGCACTGGTGATCGCGACCGGCGCCACCGCCAAATACCTGGGCATCCCGTCGGAAGAGAAGTTCAAGGGCCGCGGCGTGTCCGCCTGCGCCACCTGCGACGGCTTCTTCTACAAGGATCAGGACGTGGCGGTGATCGGCGGCGGCAACACCGCGGTCGAGGAAGCGCTGTACCTGTCGAACATCGCCCGCAAGGTCTATCTCGTGCATCGCCGCGACACCCTGCGCGCCGAGAAGATCATGCAGGACAAGCTGTTCGCGAAGATCCAGGCCGGCAAGATCGAGCCGGTCTGGCACCACACCGTCGACGAAGTGCTGGGCGACGACAACGGCGTGACCGGCATCCGGGTCAAATCGGTGCAGGACGGCGTCACCCGTGACATCGCCATCCACGGATTCTTCGTGGCCATCGGCCACACCCCGAACACCGCCCTGTTCGAAGGTCAGTTGACGATGAAGAACGGCTATCTGACCATCCAGACCGGCCTCGACGGCAACGCCACCCAGACCTCGGTACCCGGCGTGTTCGCCGCCGGCGACGTCGCCGATCAGGTCTACCGCCAGGCCATCACCTCGGCCGGCTTCGGCTGCATGGCGGCCCTGGATGCCGAGAAGTTCCTGGACAAGGAAGGCTGATCGATGCTGCGGACCAGCGCGGATTTCGACGATATCGATCTGGCGCTGGTCCACGGATTCCTGTCCGGCGAGTCGTACTGGGCCGCGGACATTCCGATCGAGACGCTCGAACGCGCGCTGCGGCATTCGGTCTGCTGCAGCGGGCACCTCGACGGCATCGGGCAGGTCGCCTTCGCCCGCGCGGTGACCGATCAGGCCACCTTCGCCTATCTCGCCGACGTGTTCGTGCTGCCGCAGCATCGCGGCAAGGGTTTCGGCCGCGCCGTCGTGGAAGCGTTGATGGCCGATCCGCGCCTGCAGGGCCTGCGCCGCTGGCATCTGGTCACGCGCGACATGCAACGGCTGTACGCGGGAATCGGTTTCGAGCCGTTGACGCAGCCGGAGCGGCACATGCAGAGGCACGATCCGGACGTCTATCGACAGAAAGCGCGCGGATGACGATCCGGCGGTTGCCCGCGCTGAGCGACATCCCCGCCGCCGCCTGGGACGGGCTCCACGACGGCCGCAACCCTTTCGTCGCGCACGCCTTCCTGTCGGGCCTCGAAACCCACGGCTGCCTGCGCGAACACTGGGGGTGGACACCGCATCACCTCACGCTGTGGGACGGCGATGCGCTGATCGCCGCGGCGCCCGGCTACATGAAGCACAATTCGCACGGCGAGTTCGTGTTCGACCATGCCTGGGCCCGCGCCCATGCCCATTACGGCCACGATTACTACCCGAAGTGGTTGTGCGCGGTGCCTTACTCGCCCGTCACCGGTCCACGATTGCTGGCGCGGGATTCCGACGCACGGCGGCGGTTGATCGATGCCATCGCGAACCACGTACCGGAGATCGGCGCCTCGTCCGCGCACGTGAATTTCCTCGATGCCGCGGACGACGCCGCGTTCGCGGACGCGCCCGGCTGGCTGCAGCGCATCGATGTGCAGTACCACTGGCGCAACGACGCCGGTTGGCGCGACTTCGCGGATTTCCTCGCCGCGATGGACCACAAGCACCGCAAGAACATCCGCCAGGAGCGCGCGAAGGTCGCCCGGGCCGGCACGGACTTCCGCATCGTCCACGGCGATGAGGCGAGCGAAGCCGATCTCGTCGCCATGCATGGCTTCTACCTGCAGACCTTCGTCGACTACGGCAATTCTCCGGCGCTGACCCTCGATTTCCTGAAACACCTCGCGCGCGCGATGCCGCGACAACTGGTGCTGATCCTCGCCGATCGTGCGGGCGAGACCATCGCCGGGGCGCTGTGCCTGCGCGGCGGAGACACGCTGTACGGTCGCTACTGGGGCGCCTCGCAGGTCCTGCCCGGTCTGCATTTCGAGACCTGCTATTACCAGGGCATCGACTACTGCCTGCGCGAAGGATTGACCCGTTTCGAGCCCGGCGCACAGGGCGAGCACAAGATCGATCGCGGTTTCCTGCCCGCCTTCGTGCGAAGCCGGCACTGGCTCGCCGAACCGGCATTCGCCCGTGCACTGGCATCGTGGTGCGAGGAAGAAGCGGTCGCGGTGCGTCGCTACGCGGCCCAGCTCGCGGCGCATTCCCCGTTCCGTGCGGAGGCATCGCCGCCGTGAGCCTGCGCCTGCCGTGGCTCTCGTCCGATCCGACCGCCCCCTTCCCGCCGCCGCACACGGCCCTGCGCGACCCCGACGGTCTGCTGGCCGCCGGCGGCGATCTGCACCCGCTGCGCCTGCTCAACGCGTATCGCCAGGGCATCTTTCCCTGGTTCTCCGAGGGCGAACCGATCCTCTGGTGGTCGCCGGACCCGCGCACGGTGTTCCGCACCGACGGCGTACGCCTGTCGCGTCGCGACCTGCGCTTCCTCCGCGGCGCCGGTTGGATCGCCCGCGCCGATACCGCCTTCGCCGCGGTCGTCGAGGCCTGCGCCTCCGCATCGCGTCCGGGACAGTCGGGCACCTGGATCACCCGCGACATGCAGGCCGCTTATCGCGTCCTGCACCGGCTGGGTCACGCCCACAGCATCGAAGTCTTCGAGGGAGCGCGCCTGGTCGGCGGCATCTACGGCGTGGCGCTCGGGCGGATGTTCTTCGGCGAAAGCATGGTCAGCCTGGAAAGCGGCGGCTCCAAGGCGGCGCTGGCGGCGCTGGCCTGGCGCCTGCATGACTGGGGCTGGCCGCTGATCGACGCCCAGGTCGAGAACGACCACCTGCTGCGGATGGGCGCCGAATCCTGGCCGCGGAGCCGCTTCCTCGCGGCGATCGCGCCCCTGGTCGACGCATCCGAGGCGGGGGAATCCGGCAGCCCGGGGCCATGGACCGCGGCATTCGGCGACCTGCCGGTATCGCGGATCGCGGGCCGATAACGATTTTTTTGCGATTAATGCCCGGGCGTGGCAGAATGCGCGGCTTCGTCGGGCCATCGGCCCGGCTTTCACGGCAGCCCAGGACGCATGGCGAAAGACGACGTCATCGAATTTGAAGGTACGGTCTCCGAAACGCTCCCGAACACCATGTTCCGGGTGAAGCTGGAGAACGGCCACGAGATCATCGCCCACATCTCCGGGCGCATGCGGAAGAATTACATCCGCATCCTCACCGGGGACAAGGTCAAGGTCGAAATGACCCCATATGACCTGACCAAGGGGCGCATCACCTATCGCATGAAGTGATTCGCGCAAGTAATTGAAAGAAAAGGCGGCCATCGGCCGCCTTTTCTGTTTGCGGGGAAATCCTCGCCCGAACGGGCGACGGTCCTACTCGACCGTCGCGGGCAGCAGCTTCTCGGGCTCGGCCTGCGATTCGACCACCAGTTCGTCGTCGCGGACGTCGATCGACACCCGCCCGCCGTTGAGCAGCTTGCCGAACAGCAGTTCGTCCGCGAGCTGGCGCTTGACCCGGTCCTGGATCACCCGCGCCATCGGCCGCGCGCCCATCAACGGGTCGAAACCGTGCTCGGCCAGCCAATCGCGGGCCGCCGGGGTGGCGGACAGCGAGACGTTCTTCTCGTGCAGCAGGGTTTCCAGTTCGATCAGGAACTTGTCGACCACGCGCAGGATGTGGTCGAAGCCCAGCGCCTGGAATTGCACCACCGCATCGAGGCGATTGCGGAACTCCGGGCTGAAGCTGCGGCGGATGATCTCCATCGCGTCGGTGCTGTGGTCCTGCTTGGTGAAGCCGATCGAGCGACGGGCCGCCTGGACCGCGCCGGCATTGGTGGTCATGACCACGATGACGTTGCGGAAATTCGCCTCGCGGCCGTTGGTGTCGGTCAGGATGCCGCGGTCCATCACCTGCAGCAGGATGTTGAAGATGTCCGGATGCGCCTTCTCGACTTCGTCCAGCAGCAGCACGCAGTGCGGCGTCTTCACGATCTTCTCGGTCAGCAGCCCGCCCTGGTCGAAGCCCACGTAGCCCGGAGGCGCGCCGATCAGGCGGCTCACCGAATGCGGCTCCATGTATTCGCTCATGTCGAAGCGGACCAGTTCGATGCCGAGCTGCAGCGCGAGCTGCCGGGTGACTTCGGTCTTGCCCACGCCGGTCGGCCCCGCGAACAGGAAACTGCCGATCGGCTTGTCCGGATTGGCGAGCCCCGAGCGGGCGAGCTTGATCGCCGAAGTCAGCGTCTCGATCGCCGGATCCTGGCCGAAGATCACCATCTTGAGATTGCGTTCGAGGTGCTGCAGCACGTCCTTGTCGGAAGCGCTGACCTGCTTGGCCGGGATGCGCGCCATCTTGGAGACGATCAGTTCGACTTCCTCGACATCGATGCGCGACTTGCGGTGCTCCGGCGCCAACAGTTGCTGGCGCGCCCCGGCCTCGTCGATCACGTCGATGGCCTTGTCGGGCAGCAGGCGGTCGTTGATGTGCTTCACCGACAGATCGACGGCGGCCTGGATGGCATCGTCGGCGTAGGTGACGTTGTGGTGGGCCTCGTACTTGGAACGCAGGCCGCGCAGGATCTCGACCGCTTCGCCGATGGTCGGCTCGACCACGTCGATCTTCTGGAAGCGACGCGCCAGCGCGCGGTCCTTCTCGAAAATGCCGCGGTATTCCTGGAAGGTGGTGGAACCGATGCAGCGCAGGTCGCCGGACGCCAGCGCCGGTTTGATCAGGTTGCTCGCGTCCATGGTGCCGCCGCTGGCGGAACCGGCACCGATGATGGTGTGGATCTCGTCGATGAACAGCACCGCCTGCGGAATCTTCTTCAACGCCGACAACACGGATTTCAGGCGCTTCTCGAAGTCGCCGCGGTATTTGGTACCGGCGACCAGCGCGCCGAGATCGAGGGAGAAGATCGTGGCGCCCGCCAGCACGTCCGGCACTTCGCCGTCGACGATGCGCCGCGCCAGGCCTTCGGCCAGCGCGGTCTTGCCGACGCCGGCCTCGCCCACGTACAGCGGATTGTTCTTGCGCCGGCGACAGAGCACCTGGATCGTGCGTTCGATCTCGTCCGCGCGTCCGACCAGCGGGTCGATGCGACCTTCGCGGGCCTGGACGTTGAGGTTGGTGGTGAACTCCGCCAGCGGATCGTTCTTGCCGTCGCCGCTGTCGCTCTCGCTGCTCTGTTCGGACGATTCCTGCCCCTGCGATTCCGGGGCATCGCCGGTCTTGGCGATCCCGTGCGACAGGTAATTGACCACGTCCAGCCGGCTGATGCCCTGCTGATTGAGGTAATAGACGGCGTAGGAGTCCTTCTCGCCGAAGATCGCGACCAGCACGTTGGCGCCGGTGACTTCGCTCTTGCCGGAGGACTGCACGTGGTAGACCGCACGCTGCAGCACGCGCTGGAACCCGAGCGTGGCCTGGGTGTCGCGGGCATCCTCCTCGGCCAGACTGGCGACCGAGGTGGAGATCGCGTGTTCGAGGTCGCCGCGCAGTCGCGGGAAGTCCGCGCCGCAGGCCTTGAGCACGGTTTCCGCCGACGGGTTGTCGAGCAGCGCGAGCAGCAGGTGCTCGACCGTCATGTATTCGTGCCGCGCCTCGCGGGCATGCTTGTAGCACTGACCGATGGCGTATTCGAGGTCTTTGCTGAACATGGTCGCTGCCGCCCTCCGAAGAAGTTATGCCGATGGAGGCCAAGTCTGCCGCGCTGCGTCATCGCGCCGACCTGCCGGGCCCGGTATCCGCACGACATGGGTTCGCCCACGCCGCCATGGAATACCGGAGTTTTGGAACACTCCGTCGTGAACATCGCGTCCTGCCGGTTCCGTCGCCCGCATGCGCAACGCGACCGCCCGTACGACATGACAATGCGCTCATCGCACGGTCGGATGCAAGCCGACGACGGGGATTGCACGATGCAGGATGGACGAAACGACGAATGGATCGACGCAAGATCCGGGCCATGGCCCGGTCGCGGCGCATCCGCAGGTTGGTCAGTGGGGGCGGATCAGGCCTTTTCCATGGTGCACAACAGCGGATGCTGGTTCATCCGTGCGTATTCGTTCACCTGGGCGACCTTCGATTCGGCGATCTCGCGGGTGAAGACACCGCACACCCCGCGGCCGCGGGTATGGACATGCAGCATGACCTGGGTGGCCTTCTCGAGGTTCATGCTGAAAAAGCGCGTCAGCACCTCGACCACGAAGTCCATCGGCGTGTAGTCGTCGTTCAACAGCATGACGGCGTACAGGGGCGGTCGCGCCAGCTCCGGCTTGCTGGTCTCGACGGCGACGCCGTGCTCGTGATCGTGTTCGCGGTGGTTGGCCATCCCCGAATTATACGGGGCCGACTCCGCCGCTGCCCGGGGCGGCGGCGCAACGCCGCGTCCCGACCCCGCATCGGGACGCGGCATGCAAACCTCAGTTCCAGCCGCCATTGACCTGGAGGCAGCCCGGGGTGCCGACCGTCGAGCAGACGTGGCGCAGGCGATCGGCGATCTCGCCGTTCCAGCAGATCACCCGCAGGCCGACCACACGGTCGGCGCGATCGGGAAAGGTGTGGCTGACCAGCGGACTTCCGGTGAACAGGGTCGACCCGTCGTCGAAGTCCCAGAAGTACTTCCAGACGTACGACCCCGGGCAGGCGGACGGGCTGGAGGCCGGTCGCCGGGCGTCGAAGCTGCAGGCGTACTGGGTGAAGCCCGCGTTCCATTGGCACAGTCCCTCGAAATTCGCGGTGGCCGCGGCCTGTACCTCGGCGACCGCACCCAGCGCGAGCGCGATGCCGAGGGTCGACGACAGCGCGTGCATACCGATGTTCTTCATGGCGGAACTCCTCGTTGATGTCCAGACGGTCATCCGTCGCCCCTCCGGGAAACGGTCCTGCGGATCCCCCGCTAGGGACCCTAGGCGCCGGCGTTGCATCGAGGAAGGTCAGCGGGCGGCCGGGCAATGCCGGCATGCCGATCCGGCGGGATCGGCATGCCGCGTCGCGGCGTGCGCGTGCCTGCGACGTTCAGACCGTGGACGGCGGTCCGCTCTCCGGAACACAATGGACCTACAGACGGCCATTTCGGCCGTCCACTCCGGGGGAGTCGCTCATGCCGTCGTTCGTCCGTACCACGCTGTCCGCTTCCATGCTGCTCATCGCCGCCGTCGCCTTCGCTCCCGCCGCGCAGGCGGAGGACGCTTCGGTCAAGTCCCGTCTTGATAGCCAGGGCATCAAGTACGAAGTCGATCAGGACGGCGATTTCAAGGTCACCTACAACTATTCCAAGGAAGGCCGCACCCAGTTGGTCTTCGTGGGCGGCAAGACCGAGTCGGTCGCCGGCTTCACCATCCGCGAAGTCTTCTCTCCCGCCGCCCGGGTGGAAAAGGACGGCATCAACGGCGCCAAGGCGCTGGAACTGCTCGCCGAGAGCCGCAAGAACAAGTTCGGCAGCTGGGAAATCGGCGGCGACGTGCTGTATTTCGTGATCAAGCTGCCCGACAACGTCAGTGCCAAGCAACTCGAAGCCGCCATGGACATCGCCGCCGAAACCGCCGACGACATGGAAATCGAGTTCAGCGGCGACCGCGACGATCTGTGATCCGGACGCGCATGATCCAGACCTGCATGCTCCAGACGCAGATGATTCCGGCGCGAATCGCATGAGTTACCGCGAAGGCCGTTTCTGGCAACCGGACGTCACCGTGGCCACGGTCGTGGTCGCCGACGGCCGGCTGCTCTGCGTCGAGGAACGCGTCAACGGCCGGCTGGTGCTGAACCAGCCGGCCGGTCACCTGGAACCCGACGAAAGCCTGGCCGATGCCGCCCTGCGCGAGACCCGCGAGGAGACCGGCTGGGACGTGCGCCTCACCGCGTTTCTCGGGGCCTATCAGTGGAAGGCGCCGGAAACCGACCGGCACTACCTGCGTTTCGCCTTCGCCGCGGAGCCGGAGCGCCACGACCCCGCGCGAGCGCTGGACGAGGGCATCGTCCAGGCGCTCTGGCTCAGCCCGCAGGAACTGCTCGATGCGCGCGACCGCCATCGCAGCCCGCTGGTCTGGCAGGTGGTCGCGGACCATCTCGCCGGGCACCGCTCGCCGCTGACCCTGCTTCAGCATCTGACCTGACGCTGCGGTCTCTGTCGTGAGCGCTCCCCGCATCATCGTCGGCATGTCCGGCGGCGTCGATTCCTCGGTCGCCGCCCTGCTGCTGCGCGACCAGGCGCTGGCCGACCCCGCTCGATCCGTCGCCGGATTGTTCATGACCAACTGGGCCGACGACGGCAGCGGCGACTGCCGCGCCGAAGACGACCGCCGCGATGCGGTCGCGGTTTGCGGCCGGCTGGGGATCCCGATCCATTTCCGCGATTTCTCGAAGGAATACTGGGCGGGCGTGTTCGAACACTTCCTCGCCGAGTACGCCGCGGGGCGCACGCCGAATCCGGACGTGCTGTGCAACCGCGAGATCAAGTTCAAGCATTTCCTCGACGCGGCCCGCGAACTGGGCGCCGACTTCATCGCCACCGGGCATTACGCCCGGGTCCGCGAACGCGATGGCGTCTGGCAACTGCTGCGCGCCGCCGACCGCAACAAGGACCAGAGCTATTTCCTGCATCAGCTCGGTCAGACGCAACTGGCGGCGACGTTGTTCCCGCTGGGCGACCTGATCAAGCCGGACGTGCGGCGGATGGCGGCCGAAGCCGGCCTGCCGACCGCGGCGAAGAAGGATTCGACCGGCATCTGCTTCATCGGCGAACGGGATTTCCGCGAGTTCCTGTCGCAGTACCTGCCCGCGAAACCCGGTCCGATGGTCACGCCCGACGGCCGCCGCGTCGGCGAGCACCCGGGCGTGTTCTATTTCACCCTCGGCCAGCGCGAAGGGCTGCACATCGGCGGCGTCCGCGGCTTCGCGGCCGCGCCGTGGTTCGTGGTCGGCAAGCGCGTGGCGGACAACACCCTGATCGTCGATCAGGGCTCGGATTCGTCGTACCTGTTCTCGAATCGACTGTGGAGCGAGCGCGCGCACTGGATCGCGGGCACGCCGCCGGCAGCGCGCTTCGCCTGCAGCGCGCAGACCCGCTATCGCCAGCAGGACGAGGCCTGCGAGGTCGAAGTGCGCGACGACGGCACGCTGTCGGTGGTCTTCGAACGACCGCAGCGGGCGGTCACGCCGGGACAATCGCTGGTGCTGTACGACAACGAGGTTTGCCTCGGCGGCGCGGTGATCGCCGCCACCGACGCGCCGCTGGAACGCGACACCGTCGCGACGAAGACCTGACCGCGCGCCGCATCCCCGCTATGCTGTGCGCATGACGATGGATTTCCGTTCCCGGGTACTCGCCCTCGCCGGCCTGCTGCAGGCGCTCAAACTCGTCCGCCAGATCGCCGACACCGGCCACGCCGATGCCGCCGCCGAGCGCATCGCGCTGGACAGCGTGTTCCGGATCGATGCCGATTCGGTGGATGCGGTCTACGGCGGCGGCGCTTCGGTCCGCGGCGGCCTGCTGCTGCTCCGCGACTACCTCGGCGCCGTCCGCGGCGACGACGCCCTGCCGAAACTCGCGAAGGCGATCCTGGAGATCGAACGCCGTTTCGTCGCCGACGAAGGCATGACCGAACACGTCCTGGAGGGCATCCGCACCCTAGGCGGCATCGCCGAACGCCAGGGCAGCATCCATCCGGAAGCGATCTCGCGCCTGGGCCAGCTCTACGCCGACACCATCAGTCACCTTCGTCCGAAGGTCATCGTCCAGGGCAACCCGCATTACCTGCAGCAGCCCGAGGTCGTCGCCGAGATCCGCGCCCTGCTCCTCGCCGCGCTCCGCTCCGCGGTGCTCTGGCGCCAGATGGGCGGCTCGCTCTGGGATTTCGTGTTCAGTCGCCGGCAGATGGTGGCCGCGATCGACGCGCATCTGATGTGACGCTACCAATCGGAACCGCCGCTGGATCCCGAATCGAAGTCGCCCCCATCATAGGAACTGCTGCTGTCACTGCCGGAATCTCCACTCGAACTGCTGCAGAAATCACCGCTCACGGTCCGGCTGCTCACTTCGACATCGCGCCAATCGATCGATTCGAACGTGGTGTAAACCTCCTGCGTGCATGAGCTGGCGGTTTTTTTCTCGCTGATGCAATTGCCGACGGGCACTGCGATCCTTGATGCCAGGCGATGGGTTTTCGCCTGCTTGTCGTACACGTAGTAGTGGTCGAAGCAGGTCGCGCCTTCCGCGCTTATCCGTGTGTGGCTGTGGTACGGTTGCCGGGCCTGCCAATGCGCCAAGCCGAAGCAGCCTCCGATGATTGCCGTGATGGCCGCAAGCGCCACGCCCAGGCACCCGCGCCCCATCTTTCCTCCGCCGTTCGGCTTCGCTGCTGACGCCTGGGCGCTGTTGGCTGGAGACGAGTACAACCGCAGCATCTCCGCGACACCGCTCTTGAACCCGGCCACATAGTCGCCCGCCTTGAGTTTCGGCGCGATGATCTGGCTGGAAATCCGATTAAGCTGCGTCGCATCCATCTTCGGCGCGACGCCGTTGCCGGCGACGATCTGGATGCGCCGTGGATTCAGCACCACCACGATGTACACGCCATTGTCGATGTCGTCGCGGCCGACGCCGAGTTCCTGCGCGCGGCGGCGTGCGTAGTATTCGACGTTCTCGGTGACCGTGTTGACGGTTTCCACCGCAACCACCAACTGCGATTCGATCGAGCGCAGATACGCCAGCAAATCGGCCTCCTGCGCATCGCTCAGCAGGTTCGCGGTGTCCACGACCAAGTCATTCTTGCGGATGGTGGCGGCTGCATCAACGACAACCATCCGCGCATCGACATCGAGGAACTCGTTGCGGCAGTCCAGGCACAGCCATTTGCCGGTGTAGCCGTCCTGCTTGAGCTGGGTTCCGCCGCAATTGGGGCAGACGAACACCCGGCCGGTGGCGATGTCCGCGCCACGCGGCGCGTTTTCGTCGCCAACCGAAACGACGGCTGTCCGGGTGGCGGTCCAGTGTGCCCGGCAGTACAGGCAGGTCCACTCGCCCGTTACCGGGTGCTGGGAGACCTGCGATGAGCCGCAATGCGGACAAGTGGTCTCCGCGATGCCGCCTGCGGATTTCTGCGAGTACCCGGTGGGAGAGTCGTGCTCGGACATGCGCCGATGCTAACAGCGCGCAGTCCGGACGGAAACGTCCGGCAATGCCTGGCGTTTCCGTTGCATCGCATGCTTCGATCAGACCGCGACCGTATCCGCAACGTCCCGATAATCCTGGATCTGGTCAAAATTCATGTCGCGATCGATCTCGGCGCCCCGCTCGTTGATGACGCCGATGTCGGCCATGTCTTCGGCCTTGGTCGGAATGCGGCCGAGACGCGAGCAGATCGCGGCGAGCTCCGCGGTGCTGTGGCGCCAAATGAGCGGCTCGCTTTGGGATTTCGTGTTCAGCCGCCGGGCGATGATGCAGGCGATCGAAGCGGAACTCGGTTGAGCCGACCGAGCGCGCTCGACAAATTGCTGAAACCCGCAGGCGGTCGTTCGGCGGCTTCTTAAGGTCGATTTAAGCTTCGAAGCCGACGGTGGAAATCTCGTCGACAGGAGCTTCACGATGCAGACCTCCACCCTCGCCTGCGCCCTGGCGATCGCGTTGTTGACCGCCGGATGCGGCCCCCGGACAGCATCGCCCGCGACAGACAGCGCGGCAGCGTCCACTACGCCGGCAACTACATCGGCCGCTTCCATCCCCGCGGGGCCCGCGGCATCGCCCGAACTGCTGGCCCAGGCAAAAGCGCTGTTCCAGCCGATTCCGGACAAGGCGCCCGACCCGGCCGGCAATCCGGTGACCCCGGAGAAGATCGCGCTCGGCAAGATGCTGTATTTCGACGGCCGCCTCTCCTCCAGCGGCGTCATCAGTTGCAATTCGTGCCACAACGTCGGCATGGGCGGGATCGACGGCGTGCCCACATCGATCGGCCACGGCTTCCAGAAAGGCCCGCGCAACGCGCCGACGGTCTACAACGCGGTGTTCAACGTGGCCCAGTTCTGGGACGGCCGCGCCGAAGACCTCAAGGCGCAGGCCAAGGGACCGGTGCAGGCCGGCGTGGAAATGAACAACAAGCCGGAAGTGGTGGAAACCACCCTCAAGTCGATGCCCGGCTATGTGCTGGCGTTCCAGGCGGCGTTCCCGCAGGAAAAATCGCCGGTGAGTTTCGACAACATGGCGAAGGCGATCGAAGCCTTCGAAACCACGCTGATCACGCCCGGCGCGCCGTTCGATTCGTTCCTGAAAGGCGATGCGCACGCGCTCACCGCGGATCAGCAGGCGGGGCTGAAACTGTTCATGGACAAGGGCTGCGCGAGCTGCCACAACGGCATCAACCTCGGCGGACAGGGGTATTTCCCGTTCGGCGTGGTGCATGCGCCTGCGGATGCGGTGCGCCCGGCCGGCGATCGCGGCCGCTTCGCCGTGACCCAGTCGCAGGCCGACGAATACGTCTTCCGTGCCGCGCCGTTGCGCAACATCGCCGCGACCGCGCCGTATTTCCACTCCGGCAACGTGTGGAAACTGCAGGAAGCGGTGACGATCATGGGCGACGCCCAGCTCGGTGCGACGCTGGCGCCGGACGAAGCCGAGAAGATCCATCTGTTCCTGCATGCGCTCACCGCGCCGATTCCGAAGATCGACTATCCGGAATTGCCCGAGCGCGCGGATACCACGCCCCTGCCCGCCGACGGCTGAGATACAGATCGCCCACCAACGCCCCGCGGGTGCACGTCGCCCGCGGGGCGTTCGCGTTGGCGCGTGCATGCGCCTTCCCCGGCGACGAGGCGCGATGCGATGCGCGATGTCCTCCAGGATCGTAAGTCGCACTTAATCCTGCGCGCGCATCGTGATCGCATCCGAATCCATCGCGAGGCCATCCCATGCGAATGCTTCCGTTCTTCTGCGCGCTGTCGGCGCTGATGTCCGTTCCGCCGATCGCCATGTCGGCATCGCCGGCCGCGACGCTGCAGGCACGCTATGCCGCGCAGGCCACGCGCGAAGATCGCGCCTACGGCGGGGCCTCCAGCGAACGCGGCCGACGATTCTTCCAGGCGAAGCACGGCAGCGACTGGAGCTGCGCCAGTTGCCACACGCCCGATCCGACCGCGACCGGCAAGCATGCCGTCACCGGCCGCAGGCTGCAGCCGCTGGCGCCGTCCACGAATCCCGCACGCTTCGCCGATGCCGCGAAAACCGAGAAATGGTTCCGCCGCAACTGCCGCGACGTGCTCGATCGCGAGTGCACCGCCGCGGAAAAGGCCGATGTGATCGCATGGCTCGACGGCCTGCGCTCGGGAGGTGCGCGATGAACGCGACGCGGATGGCCTCATCGGGAATTCCAGCAGCAGGAATGTCGGCAACGCTCGTACTCATGCTTGCGATGCCGTTCGCGGCCGTGCGCGCCGACGACGACAGGGACGAAGGCGATGCCAGGCGCAGGCCGGTCCCCGCGGTCTACATCGAGGAATGCGGAAGCTGCCATGCGCCTTATCCGGCGTCGGGATTGCCCGCCACGTCCTGGCGCACGCTGATGTCCACGCTCGACCGCCATTTCGGCAGCGATGCCACGCTGGCGGCCGTCGATGCCGCCGTCGTCCGCGACTGGCTGCTGGCGAACGCCGGGCGTCGCGCCGCAAATCCGGCCGCGCCACTGCGGATCACGCGCACCGCGTGGTTCGTGCGCGAACACGACGAAGTACCGGCATCGATCTGGCGTTCCCGGGACGTGGGCTCCGCCGCCAACTGCGGCGGCTGTCATCGCGGCGCCGACCGCGGCGCCTTTTCCGAACGCGACCTGCGTATGCCGCGCGTCGCCACCCCACCTTCTTCCGCCGGAGCGAAACGATGAGCACCACGACCTCTTCCGCCGCAGCACCCGCCGCCCGCGACGCCGGAGCGCTGGTCTGGGATCTGCCCACGCGCCTGTTCCACTGGAGCCTCGCGGTCTGTTTCGCCGGCGCCTGGCTGACCTCCGACAGCGAGCGCCAGCATCTGCTGCACCTGCTGTTCGGCTACAGCCTGTTCGGCTTGATCGCGTTCCGCGTGGTCTGGGGATTCGTCGGCAGCCGTCACGCGCGTTTCGCCAGTTTCGCGCACGGCCCCGTCACGACATGGCGCTATCTGGCGGGCATGCTCAGAGGGCGGCCCGATCACCACGTCGGCCACAATCCCGCCGGCGCGGTCGCGATCTGGTTGCTGCTGGGCCTCGGTCTGGCGACCGCGGGCGTCGGCATCGCGATGATCGCCGGCGCCGGCGAAGCGCTGGAAGAGGTGCACGAAATCCTGGCCACCGCGATGCTGGTCGTCGTCGGCCTGCATCTGCTGGGCGTGATCGTCGGCAGCGTGCTGCATCGGGAGAATCTGCCGAAGGCCATGATCACCGGCCGCAAGCGCGGGCTGCGCGCGGAGGACGGGATTCCAAAAGGCTCGCTCGCGACCGGATTGGCGCTGCTGGCGGCGCTGGTGGCGTTCTGGACCGCAGGTCTGATGCTGCAGCGGCCGCCGCTGGGCCTGCCCGGCGGCGACGCGTCGGCCGAAGGCGAGCATCGCGACGGCGAACGCGCCGCAGGCGCAGAATCGGAAGGTGGCGAAGACCGGGACGAAGACGGCGACGACGATTGATGCCGCTGTCCGCGACACCGACAATGCCCTGTCCCTGCGGAGGCCGATGATGCGCATCCTGGTGGTGGAAGACGATCCCCTGCTGGGCGAAGCGCTCGGCATCGGCATGCGCCAGCGCGGCTTCGCCGCCGACTGGGTGCGCGATGGCATCGCCGCCGACACCGCGCTCAAGACCACCGCCTTCTCGGCGGTGGTGCTCGACCTCGGGCTGCCGCGGCTGTCCGGCCTGCAACTGCTGCGCCAGCGTCGCGATGCCAACGACCGCACGCCGATATTGATCCTCACCGCGCGCGATGCGGTCGAGGAACGCATCCGCGGCCTGGATGCCGGCGCCGATGACTACGTGGTGAAGCCGGTCGATCTGGACGAACTGGCGGCGCGGCTGCGCGCGCTGGTGCGTCGCAGCGACGGCGATCCGCGGCCGCTGCTGCGGATCGGGGCGCTGAGCATCGATCCGGCGGCGCGCCTGGTCGAATGGCACGGCGCCGCGGTCTCGCTGTCACCGCGCGAATTCGATCTGTTGCTGGAATTCGCCCGCGCCGCAGGGCGCTGGCTGAGCAAGGAACAGTTGACCGAGCGTCTGTACGGTTGGGGCGAAGACGTGGAATCGAACGCGCTGGAGGTGCACGTGCACCATCTGCGCCGCAAGCTCGATCCCGCGCTGATCGTCACCCAGCGCGGCGTGGGGTACATGCTGCGATCGCCGCAGACGTCCGCGGCCGATGCCGGCGCGGCGGACGCCCGATGACGCGCCCTATGACAGGCGCGTTCTCGCTGCGCGCACGGTTGCTGGCGGCGACGCTGGTCACAGTCGTCGCGGTGTGGCTGGCGGCGACGCTGGCGAGCTACGTGCAAGCCCGTCGCGAGCTCGACGAACTGCTCGACGCGCACCTCGCCACGTCGGCCGCGCTGCTGGTGGCGCAGGCCTCGGAAGAGCTGGAGGAAATCGAGCTGGAGCACCTGCCCGATCTCGGCGACGACCACCAGCGGCTTGCGCTGCAGGTGTGGCACGGAGGCGAACTGGGCGTGCACAGCGCCAACGCGCCGGACACGCCGCTGGCGCCGTTCCGCCAAGGCTTCGCCAACGTGCGCGCGTCCGGTGCCGGCTGGCGCGTCTACGTCACGCGCAGCCGCGAAGGTTTCTGGGTCCAGGTCGGCGAACCGGAATCCGCGCGTCGCGACATCCTGCACGAAGCGCTGGCGCGGCAGGCGTGGCCGATGCTGCTGGCCCTGCCGCTGTTGGGGCTCGGACTGTGGATCGGCGTCGGACGCGGCCTGTCGCCGCTGCAGCGCATCGCGCAGGCGGTCGATGCGCGCGTGCCACTGGATACCGCACCGTTGCCGAGCGGCGACGCACCCGACGAGATCCGCCCGCTGCTGGAACGCCTCAACGCGCTGTTCGCGCGCACCGGCGAAAGCATCGAGCGCGAGCGTCGCTTCATCGGCGACGCATCGCACGAACTGCGCACGCCGGTGGCGGCGATCCGCGCGCAGGCGCAGGTGGCGCAGGGCGCGCGCGACGAAAACGAGCGTCGCCGCGCGCTGGCCGGCGTGATCGCGGGCTGCGACCGCATGACCGGACTCACCGAACAATTGTTGACCCTGTCGCGGCTGGAAGCCGGCGTGCTGGACAACGCAGGCGGGAGCGTGAACCTGCGCGAGATCGCGGAAGACGTGGTCGCCGAACTCGCGACGGACGTGCGTCGCATGCAGGCGCGGATCGGGCTGGACGTGCCCGGCGACCTGCAGATCGAGGGCGGCGCGGTGCTGCTGCGGATCCTGCTGCGCAATCTGATCGGAAACGCGCTGCGCCACGGGACGGAAGGCGTGCGCGTGCAGGTCGCGGCCGTCCGGGACCGCTCGGCGACCGTGCTCGACATCCGCGACGACGGACCCGGCATCGCCCCGTCGCGCCGCGCCGACGCGCTGGAGCGCTTCCAGCGGCTCGACGCCGCGCAGGGCGGCGGTTCGGGTCTCGGGCTGGCCATCGTCAGCCGCATCGTGCAGGTGCTCGGCGGCGAACTGACGATGGACGACGGCCTCGACGGCCGCGGACTCGGCGTCGTGCTGCGCATCCCCGATCGCAATGACGCACCGCGCTGACGACCGATCGTCATCCGGCTTCGAACCAAAAAGCCCGGCTTTCGCCGGGCTTTTTTTCGGGCACGACCTGTCGCGCCGATGTCGCATCGACAGCGCGGCCTGAAGGCCGCGCCACCTCGAGGCGTCACGCCGCCACCGTATCCGCCACATCCTTGTAATCCTGGATCTGGTCGAAGTTCATGTAACGGTAGATCTCGGCGCCCTGCTCGTTGATGACGCCGATGTCGGCCATGTATTCGGCCTTGGTCGGAATGCGGCCGAGACGCGAGCAGATCGCGGCGAGCTCCGCCGAACCCAGGTAGACGTTCGAGTTCTTGCCGAGACGGTTCGGGAAGTTGCGGGTGCTGGTCGAGAACACGGTCGCGCCCTCGCGCACCTGCGCCTGGTTGCCCATGCACAGCGAGCAGCCGGGCATTTCCATGCGCGCGCCCGCGGTGCCGAAGGTGCCGTAGTGGCCTTCCTTGGTCAGCTCGGAGGCATCCATCTTGGTCGGCGGCGCGACCCACAGCCGGGTCGGGATGTCTCGCTTGCCTTCCAGCAGCTTCGCGGCGGCGCGGAAGTGACCGATATTGGTCATGCACGAACCGATGAACACTTCGTCGATCTTGGCGCCGGCGACTTCCGACAGCGTCTTGACGTCGTCCGGATCGTTCGGGCAGGCCAGGATCGGCTCGTGGACGTCGGCCAGATCGATCTCGATGACCGCGGCGTATTCGGCGTCGGTATCGGCCTGCAGCAGCTGCGGGTCGGCCAGCCACGCTTCCATCTTCCGGATGCGGCGACCGATCGAACGCGCGTCGGCGTAGCCCTCGGCGATCATCCACTTCAGCAGCGTGATGTTGCTGTTGATGTATTCGATGATCGGTTCCTTGTTGAGATGCACGGTGCAGCCGGCGGCGGAACGCTCCGCCGAGGCGTCGGACAGCTCGAACGCCTGTTCGACCTTCAGATCCGGCAGGCCTTCGATTTCGAGGATGCGGCCGGAGAAGATGTTCTTCTTGCCCTGCTTCGCGACGGTCAGCAGGCCCTGCTTGATCGCGTACAGCGGGATCGCGTTGACCAGATCGCGCAGGGTCACGCCCGGCTGCATCTGGCCCTTGAAGCGCACCAGCACCGATTCCGGCATGTCCAGGGGCATCACGCCGGTGGCCGCGGCGAACGCCACCAGGCCCGAGCCGGCCGGGAACGAAATGCCGACCGGGAAGCGCGTATGCGAGTCGCCGCCGGTGCCCACGGTGTCGGGCAGCAGCATGCGGTTGAGCCAGCTGTGGATCACGCCATCGCCCGGGCGCAGCGAGATGCCGCCGCGGGTGGAAATGAATTCCGGCAGCGTGTGGTGGGTCTTCACGTCGACCGGCTTCGGATAGGCCGCGGTGTGGCAGAACGACTGCATCACCAGATCGGCGGAGAAGCCGAGGCAGGCCAGATCCTTCAGCTCGTCGCGGGTCATCGGTCCGGTGGTGTCCTGCGAGCCGACCGAGGTCATCTTCGGTTCGCAGTACGCGCCCGGGCGCACGCCCTGACCCTCGGGCAGGCCGCAGGCGCGGCCGACCATCTTCTGCGCGAGCGAGAAGCCCTTGCCGCTGTCGGCGGGCTGCTGCGGCAGGCGGAACAGGGTCGACGCCGGCAGGCCCAGCGATTCGCGGGCCTTCGCGGTCAGACCGCGACCGACGATCAGCGGAATGCGGCCACCGGCGCGCACTTCGTCGAACAGCACGTCGCTCTTGATCTGGAACTCGGCGATGACCTGCCCGTCCTTCAGCGCCTTGCCGGCGTACGGCAGCAGTTCGATCACGTCGCCCTGGTGCATCTGCGACACGTCGAGTTCGATCGGCAGCGCGCCGGCGTCCTCCATCGTGTTGTAGAAGATCGGCGCGATCTTCGAGCCGAGGCAGACGCCGCCGAAGCGCTTGTTCGGGATGTACGGGATGTCCTCGCCGGTCCACCACAGCACCGAGTTGGTCGCGGACTTGCGGCTGGAACCGGTGCCGACCACGTCGCCGACGTAGGCGACCAGATGGCCCTTGCGCTTGAGATCGAGGATCGTCTGGATCGGACCGCGCTTGCCGTCTTCCTCCGGCACGAACGGCGCGTCTTCGCGCCTGTTCTTCAGCATCGCCAGCGCATGCATCGGGATGTCGGGGCGGGTGGTGGCGTCCGGCGCCGGCGACAGGTCGTCGGTGTTGGTCTCGCCCGGCACCTTGAACACGGTGATGGTCAGGCTGTGCGGCACTTCGGGCCTGCTGGTGAACCACTCGGCGTCCGCCCAGCTCTGCAGCACGGCCTTCGCGTTGGCGTTGCCGGCCCGGGCCTTTTCCTCGACGTCGTGGAAGGCGTCGAACATCAGCAGCGTGTGCTTCAGCGCGTCCGCGGCGATGCCGCCGACCGCATCGTCGTCGAGCAGCTGGATCAGCGGGTGGATGTTGTAGCCGCCGAGCATGGTGCCGAGCAGTTCGGTGGCGCGCTCGCGCGAGATCAGCGGGCAGACTTCGTTGCCGAAGGCGACCGCCGTCAGATACGAGGCCTTCACCTTCGCGGCATCGTCGACGCCGGCGGGCACGCGGTTCGCGATCAGATCGACCAGCATGCCTTCCTCACCGGCCGGCGGCGACTTCAGCAGTTCGATGACATCGGCGGTCTGCTGCGCGGTGAGCGGCAGCGGCGGGATGCCGAGCGCGGCGCGTTCGGCGGCATGTTGGCGATAGGCTGCGAGCATGAGTGACTCCTGGTCTCTGGCGTGCGTTGAATTGGGGTGCGGGGCGATGGGCTTCAACGTACCGGTTCGGACACGGTCGGAACGATGAGTTTGAGGCCCTTGAAGTAGTCGCGGAAGAATCGGTCGTCGCGGGTGATCAGTCCATTGCACTGTAGTAGGGCATGGGCGCCGATCAGGAAATCGGGGGCCGCGCGCAGGTCGTGGCCGGCGCGCTGGCGATGGCGTCGCTGCATCTCGCCGGCGCGCAGGGCCGATTTGGCCTCCAGCGGGCTGTAGCGGATGCTCATCTCCTCCAGCACGGCCAGCACATCGGCGCCATCCCGGAGCGCGCCGCAGACCTCGGCCAGGGCCACGTCGCAGACCACCACCGGGCCGGCGCTGAGGCATTGGCGCAGGCAGGCTTCGGCGGCATCCGCGTGCGGGCCGTCGGCGAGCAGGTCGATCAGGACCGGAGAATCGATCGCGATCATGCGCCGGCGTCGCTCTCGCCATCGCCTGCCGATGCCTCGGCGACATGGCCGCGCACGGCTTCGATCGCCGCGTCGCTGGATTCGAAACCGTCGAGGCGGAACCGGCCGCGGGCGCGGGAAATGGCGTCGTCCACGGACTTGCGCAGGACGATCCGGCTGCCTTCCAGCTCGACCTTCAACACGCTGCCCTTGGTCAGGCCCAGCGCATCGCGGACGGCCTTCGGCAGGGTGATCTGGCCGCGTTCGGCGACGATCGCTTCCATGGGCGGGCCCCGGTTCTGGTATGCGGAAATGATACATACTTTTTCATGCATACTCCATCGGATCCGATCATTCGGCCCCATGATGCGGGCATGATGTTGCCGTTGCCCCCGCGGCATGCCCGCGGCAGGCGTCGGCGACCGATCCGCCCCGAATTCCCCAACGGAGCCCAGACATGCGCGATTCCTTCGGCACCCGCAGCCTCCTCGACGTCGACGGCCGTTCCCTGCACTACTTCAGCCTGCCGCGGCTCGAAGCCCGGTTCGGCAACCTCGCCCGCCTGCCCTATTCGATGAAGATCCTGCTGGAGAACCTGCTCCGGCACGAGGACGGCGTGAGCGTCCTGCCCGAGCACATCGAGGCGGTGGCGCGCTGGGACGCGACCCGCGAACCCGACACCGAGATCGCGTTCATGCCCGCCCGCGTGGTGCTGCAGGACTTCACCGGCGTGCCCTGCGTGGTCGATCTGGCGGCGATGCGCGACGCGGTCGTGAAGCTGGGCGGCGACGCGAAGCGGATCAATCCGCTGATTCCATCGGAACTGGTGATCGACCATTCGGTGCAGGTCGATGTCTTCGGCAAGCCCGAGGCGCTGGACCTCAACGGCCAGATCGAATTCGCGCGCAACCGCGAACGCTACGGTTTCCTGCGCTGGGGCCAGAAGGCGTTCGACAACTTCAAGGTGGTGCCGCCCAACACCGGCATCGTGCATCAGGTGAACCTGGAGCATCTGGCGCGGGTGGTGATGGAACGCGAGATCGACGGCGAACCCCATGCGTTCCCGGACACCGTGTTCGGCACCGATTCGCATACCACCATGATCAACGGCATCGGCGTGCTCGGCTGGGGCGTCGGCGGGATCGAGGCCGAAGCCGCGATGCTCGGCCAGCCTTCGTCGATGCTGATTCCCCAGGTCGTCGGCTTCAGGCTCGGCGGCCGGCTGCCCGAAGGCGCCACCGCCACCGATCTGGTGCTCACCGTGACCCAGATGCTGCGCCGGCACGGCGTGGTCGGCAAATTCGTCGAATTCTTCGGCGACGGCCTGCAGCACCTCCCGCTCGCGGACCGCGCCACCATCGCCAACATGGCGCCCGAATACGGCGCGACCTGCGGCATCTTCCCGATCGACGCCGAATCGCTGACCTATCTGCGCCTCTCGGGCCGCAGCGAGGCGCAGATCGCGCTGGTCGAGCGCTATGCGAAAGCGCAGGGCCTGTGGCACGACGCGTCCACGCCGGCCGCGACCTACTCCGCCACGCTCGAACTCGATCTGGGCGACGTACGGCCTTCGCTCGCGGGCCCGAAACGCCCGCAGGACCGCGTGCTGCTGGGCGATGTCCGCGCCGATTACCACGCGAATCTCGAAGGTCTGACCGCCGCGCGCAGGCCGAAACGCGAGGACACCGCGCGGATGGACGCCGAAGGCGCCGCGCAGCCGCAGGCGGAACATCTGGCGGCGAGGCCGACGGCGAAGATCCGCATCCGCGACAAGGACTGCGAACTGACCGATGGTTCGGTGGTGATCGCCGCGATCACCTCCTGCACCAACACCTCGAACCCGGCGGTGATGCTCGGCGCCGGCCTGCTGGCGCGCAACGCGGTGGCGAAGGGCCTGAAGTCCATGCCGTGGGTCAAGACCTCGCTCGGCCCGGGCTCGCTGGTGGTGACCGATTATCTGAAGAAGGCCGGCGTGCTCGACGATCTGGAAGCGCTCGGCTTCCACGTCGTCGGCTATGGCTGCACCACCTGCATCGGCAATTCCGGTCCGCTGCCGGACGAAGTCTCGAAAGGCATCGCGGACGGCGACCTGGTCGTGGCTTCGGTGCTCTCCGGCAACCGCAACTTCGAAGGCCGCGTGCATCCCGAGGTGAAGATGAACTACCTCGCTTCGCCGCCGCTGGTCGTCGCCTACGCCCTCGCCGGCACGATCGACATCGATCTCACCCGCGATCCGCTCGGCACCGGCAGCGACGGCCATCCGGTCTACCTGCGCGACGTGTGGCCCAGCAACAAGGAGATCGGCGACCTGATCGCCGCCACGGTGGGGCCGGAGATGTTCGCGCGGAACTACGCCGACGTGTTCAAGGGCGACAGCCGCTGGAACGCGATCGCCTCGCCGGAAGGCGAATCCTACGTCTGGGACGATGCGTCGACCTACATCAAGCATCCGCCCTATTTCGAAGGCATGAGCATGCGGGTCGGCACCATCGGCGATATCCACGGCGCGCGGGTGCTCGGTCTGTTCGGCGATTCGATCACCACCGATCACATTTCGCCCGCAGGCAACATCAAGGCCAGCTCGCCCGCCGGGCGTTTCCTGCAGTCGCGCGGCGTGCAGCCCGCGGACTTCAACAGCTACGGTTCGCGTCGCGGCAACGACGACGTGATGGTCCGCGGCACCTTCGCCAACATCCGGATCAGGAACCTCATGCTCGGCGGCGAGGAAGGCGGCAATACGCTGCACCAGCCGTCCGGCGAGAAGCTCTCGATCTACGACGCGGCGATGCGTTACAAGGCCGAAGCCGTGCCGCTGGTGGTGATGGCGGGCAAGGAATACGGGACCGGTTCCAGCCGCGACTGGGCGGCCAAGGGCACCAACCTGCTCGGGGTGAAGGCGGTGATCGCCGAGAGTTTCGAGCGCATCCACCGCTCCAATCTGGTCGGCATGGGCGTGCTGCCGCTGCAGTTCCGCGACGGCGAGAATGCACAGACGCTCAGCCTCGACGGTTCCGAAGTCATCGATATCGTCGGCCTCGACGACGGCGCCGCGAAGACGGCGACGATCGTCGCGCGCAGGCCGGGCGGCGAAAAGCGATTCGAAGCCAGGGTCCTGCTGCTCACGCCGAAGGAAGTCGAATACTTCAGGCACGGCGGCATTCTCCACTACGTATTGCGACAGCTCGCGGCCGCACCCTCGGCCTGAGCCTCTTCGCCCTGACCCCATTCGCTCCGTCCCTGCGCCCGGCATCGCCGATTCGCGCGTCCGCGGCATCGATCGGGGCATCGCGGGCACCGCCTCCCCGAGCGTCGGTGCCCGCCGGAGAGGCGGGCGCCGCAGGGCGCGGCATCCCGCCCGAAATCGGCGCGGAAACGTCTTGCGGCCTCAGGGGGCCTATGCTCCAATCGACGGGACAACAATGAACGGCCGAACACCGGCCGCACTCGAAGATGATGGAGGGGAACACATGATGCAAGAGCGCCCGTGGATCGCGAGTTATCCGACTTCCGTATCGCAGGAAGTCGATGTCGACGAATATCGTTCGATCGTGTCCGTGCTGCAGACGTCGCTGGAAAAATATCGCGATCGCACCGCATTCTCGAACATGGGCAAGTCCCTCACCTACGATGAGGTCGATCGCTACAGCAAGCAGTTCGCGGCCTACCTGCTCGGCGAGCTGAAACTCAAGAAGGGCGATCGGGTCGCGATCATGATGCCCAACTGCCTGCAGTATCCGATCGCGATTTTCGGTGTGCTCCGCGCCGGCCTCACGGTGGTGAACACCAATCCGATGTACACCCCGCGCGAACTCAAGCACCAGCTGGTCGACTCGGGCGCGAGCGCGATCCTGGTCATGGACAACTTCGGCAAGACCGTCCAGGAAGTCATCGCCGATACGCCGGTGAAGCAGGTCATCACCACCGGCCTGGGCGACATGCTCTCCTTCCCCAAGAGCATGATCGTCAATTTCGTCCTGAAGCACGTCAAGAAGATGGTGCCGGATTACGACATCCCCAACGCCATCCGCTTCCGCGACGCACTGACCCTCGGCCAGATGCACACGCTGCCGGAGATCGACATCGCTCCGGAAGACATCGCCTTCCTGCAGTACACCGGCGGCACTACCGGCGTCTCCAAGGGCGCGATGCTGACCCACCGGAACCTCGTGGCCAACATGCAGCAGGCTTCGATGTGGATCGGGCGCAACGCGCGCATGGGCGAAGAGATCATCATCACCGCGCTGCCGCTGTACCACATCTTCGCGCTGACCGCGAACAGCCTGGTCTTCATGAAGTTCGGCGGGCACAACTATCTCATCACCAACCCGCGCGACATGGCCGGCTTCGTCAAGGAGCTGAGCAAGGTGCCGTTCACCGCCATCACCGGCGTGAACACCTTGTTCAACGGACTGCTGAATACGCCCGGCTTCGACAAGATCGACTTCTCCCATCTGCACCTCACCCTTGGCGGCGGCATGGCCGTGCAGCGCGCGGTCGCGGAACGCTGGAAGCAGGTCACCGGCTGCACGCTGGTGGAAGCCTACGGCCTGACCGAGACCTCGCCGGCCGCGTGCATGAATCCGCTGGATCTGCCCGAGTACAACGGTTCGATCGGCCTGCCGATTCCGTCCACCGATGCCTGCGTGATGGATGACAACAACAACAAGCTCGGCGTCGATGAAATCGGCGAGCTGTGCATTCGCGGCCCGCAGGTGATGAAAGGCTACTGGCAACGGCCGGACGAGACCGCGAAGATCATCGACGAGCATGGCTGGCTGCATACCGGCGACATGGCGCGGATGGACGGCAACGGCTTCTTCTACATCGTCGACCGCAAGAAGGACATGATCCTGGTGTCCGGCTTCAACGTGTATCCGAACGAAGTCGAAGATGTCATCGCGCTGATGCCCGAAGTGCTGGAAGTGGCCGCCGTCGGTGTTCCCGACGACAAGTCCGGCGAAGCGGTCAAGGTCGTGATCGTCAAGAAGGATCCCAACCTCACCGCCGAACAGGTTCGTGCGCACGCGCGCGAGAATCTCACCGGCTACAAGCAGCCGAAGTTCGTCGAGTTCCGCACCGAACTGCCGAAGACCAACGTGGGCAAGATCCTCCGCCGCGAGCTGCGGGACCAGGCCACCACGACGCAATAGCCGCACCGCGGACTGCGTGCCGTTTCCCTCGGAAACGGCACGCAGTGCCCGCCGATCCCGCGCCGACGGCGCGCCCCCTCTTTTTTTACCAGGCCCGAGTCTCGCGGCCGGCGTGTCCGTGTCCGCCATCCCGGCGCTTCGCTTCCCGTGTTTCGAGCGTGACCCGCATCGGGTTACCGCCGCGCCGTGGTCGTGCAGAATGCAATATTCCCGGAAAATCAACGACTTGATTATCCATGCCGCACCGCAGCTTGATCAATCAAACGTTTGAAGTATTCTGCGGTACAAGCCGATCCGGGGAGATATCGAAGGACGTCCCGACGATGCAACCGCAGGATTGACGGCCTCACCAGGAACAGGGCGCCATCGATGTCCGGATGGCGGAAAGGACTCAGCACATGCCACCACACACCGCTCTTGCAGCATCGAACGCATCGCTCGCCGGGATCGATGCCGATCCGGTCTTCGCGTCCCGCGTCCAGCAACTGATCCGTCTCTCGCGCGAACGCCACGTCAACAGCTTCTCGCAGATCGAATGGGCGGACGCCATCCCCGACGACGAGTGGTGGCTGTCGCCGGAACTGCTCAGCGTCCACGGCACCGAGCATGCGGAGGCACTGTCCGAACGGCAGCTCAAACGGCTGTCGAAGTGGGAGTGCATCAACGCGTTCAGCCTCAACGTCGAGGGCGAACGCGAACTCATCAGCGCGCTTTCCGCGCAGTTGTACACGCCCGACCTCCCCGACATCGAAACCTACATCCATCATTTCATCGACGAAGAGAACAAGCATCTCTGGTTCTTCGGCGAGTTCTGCCGGCGCTACGGCGGGAAGATCTATTCGAGCAAGAAAATCGGCATCGCCGACGAGCATTTCGGCAGGGAAATGTCGTTTTTCCTGCTGTTCGCGCGCATCTTCATCTTCGAGGAGATCGGCGGCCACTACAACGTCGTCGCCGGCGGCGACGACCGGGTCTCGCCGTTCGTGCGCATGATCCACCAGATCCACCACGCGGACGAGGCCAGGCACATCACCTTCGGTCGCGCGCTGCTGGCGCAGACCCACGACATCGCGTTCGCCGCGAGCGGAAAGTCCGAGCGCGAAGCCGCCATCGCCCACCTGCAGCGCTTCGTGCAGATATCGATCGAATCGCTGTATCAACCCGCGATGTACCGCGACAGCGGCATCGAGGGCGGCGTGGCGCTCCGGCGCAGCCTGCTCGCGCATCCCGCGCGCCGCGCGCACCACGTCTCGGCGGTGCTGGCGAGGCCGCTGAAGTTCATGAACGAAATCGGCATCCCGCTGATCGGGAGTCCGTCATGAGCATCGCGACGACGGGCATCGAAGCCCTGCGCGAGTGGATCCTCGAGAAACATCCGGACCTCGCGCATATCGACGACGACACCGATCTGTTCGAGCAGAAACTGATCGACTCGATCAATTTCGTCGAATACATCCTCATCATCGAAGAGCTGATCGATCGCGAAATCCCGGTCACGCCCGACCTGATTCCCAGGACGGCGACGCTGGCCCGCGTTCGCGACAACTTCCTCTTCCAATCCTGATCAATGCCGGCGCGCGACGTCCGGTCTGCCGCGAATCGCCGGCAGCCGCACGCTCGCCTACAAGGAGTTCCCCGTGCAGCCTTCCGAAATCCGCGACTCGAATCCACCCGTTTCCGACGACCGCCACAACCCCATTCTGCTGACCGGTGCGACCGGCTTCCTCGGCGGCCATTTCCTGCTGCGCAGGATCGAATCGCCGGGCCCGGTCTACGCCATCGTCCGTGGCGATTCGGAAACCCAGGCCCGTGCCCGGCTCTACGCGCATCTGGCCGAGTGCGCGGCCTCGTACGGCATGAGCCTGCCCAAGGGCCTGCTCGACAGCAGGCTGCATGTGCTGACCGGCGACATCACCCGCACCGACTGCGGGCTGGACGCGGACACGGTGGCGCGCCTGCGCGAGGTCGGACTGCGCGCGTTCTGGCATTGCGCCGCCAGCCTGAAATTCGAGGATCGGCATCGCCAGGAGATCTTCGAACACAACATCGGCGGCACGGGCAACATGCTCGAACTGTTCAGGACGCTGTCCGCGGACCGGAACGAAAACGAGCCTGCGGAATTCGTGCACATCTCGACCGCATACAGCGTGGGCAAGGCGCAGGGGCGGATCGAAGAGGCCCGGCATTCGCCGCAGCGCGAATACAACAACGCCTACGAGGAAAGCAAGAATCTCGCGGAGAACCGCGTGATCGATTTCTGCGAAGCGCATGGCCTGAGCTACCGCATCCTGCGTCCGACGATCGTGATGGGGCCGCGCAGGAGCCACCAGAGCGGGACGACCCGCTTCGGCGTTTACGGTCTGGCCAAGGAAGTGCACCGGCTGCGCGAGACGCTTTCCAAACTGAAGCATCCGCTCGAGCTGCTCGGCAACGAGCGCGCGACCGCCAACCTGACGCCGGTCGACGAATGCGTCAACGACATGATGCGGCTCTCCATCGAGGGGTTCGGCGAACAGCGATTCTTCCACCTGAGCAATCCCGAAGGCGTCAGCCTGCCGAAGCTGATCGCGATGATCGACAGCAAGACCGGCGCCAATCGTCTCGCCTTCGTGTCGACCCGCGGCGAAGACATCGGCCCGCTGCAGAAACTGTTCGACAAGCGCACGAAGTTCTATGCCGGTTACTACAACGCCGAAAAGCATTTCGCGCGCAGCGCACCGCCGCAGCCACAGCTCGACTGGAACGACGTCGATCGCTATCTGACGCTGTTCGTACTGGAACTGCAGCAGGAGGAAGCGGGCGGCGTCGGTTTCCGCACGCAGGCCGTGACCGTCCGCGATGGTGCCGTCATCAACGTGTTTTCCTGCGGCAATCCCACCCTGCCGCCGCTGATGCTGGCCAATGCCTACGGCATGCCCGCGGAATTCATGTGGCCCCTCGCCCAGCGCCTGCGCGACGATTTCCACGTCGTCACCTGGGAATGCCGCTGGGTCCCGACGATCGAACATCCATTCGCCGCCGACGCATGCGGATCGATCGCGCACGCGCAGGACATGATCGACATCCAGAAGGCGCTGGGCCTGGGCTGCGCGAGCGTCGTCGGCTGGAGCAGCGGCGCCCAGGTCGCGCTCCGCGCCATGGCCGCGTTCCCGGACCGCGTCCGGGCCGCCGTGCTGCTGAATCCGGGCGTATCGATCCGCCCGTCCGACACCGTGCGCGTCACCCGCTTCGAATCCGGCATCCGTTCGCTGTTCGACAAGATCGCGGGCAACTATCGCATGGCGGAAAAATACTGCGAACTGATCTACGGCGCGGCGTCCACCGATGCCGGCGACAAGAAGATGCTGAGCAACATCCTGACCAGCACGGACCCCTATCTGCTGTACATGACCAGCCTGCCCTTCCGCACTCCGGAATCGTTGTTCCGCTATGCGAACATGATGCGCACGCTTTTCGCCGAACGACCGGACGCCTGGACCCACGACGTGGGTCATCAGGTTCTGGTCTACGTCGGCGATCAGGACATCGTCACCCATCCGGACATCGGCAAGGCGCTCTGCGACGGCCTGCGCCACGGTCATCTGCACCAGGACGTGGATGGCGACCATTTCGCGCACTATTACGACCAGCGGGTCGCGGATCTCGTCCGCCGACATCTCGCTCCCGATCAGCAGAAGGCCGCCTGACGGGACGCGATGCCATGGAAGACACGAACGCTGTCGAATACTTCCTGGAGTCGGCCCGACGTTTTCCCGACAGACCGGCGCTGTGGGTCGACGGGCGCACGTATTCCTACCGCGCGCTGGAGTCGCACGCGCGACGGCTCGCCGACCGGCTGGCCGCCGTCGACGGCGCCGTGTGCGCCACACTGGGCGAGCGCAGCCTGACCGCGTATTGCGCGCCGCTGGCGTGCATGCTCGCGGGCAAGATCCATGTTCCGCTGGGGACGAGTTTTCCCGAAGCGCGCATGGCCGGAATCCTCGAACGGACGCGTCCCTCGGTACTGATCTGCGATGAAAACGGCCTGGCCCTCCTGCCCGGCCTGATCGCAGGACTCGGGTTCCCGATGGTGATGCTGACATCGGGCGCATCGGCGGGCGAAGCCATCGACGCCGCTTCGTCGCCGAAGGTTGATGTCGCGGAAGCGCGACGGACGAAGACGGCGAGCGACGCGGTCGACGCCGGTTCCGGACTCGCCGTGGACGATGCGCGGATCGCCTATCTGCTGTTCACGTCGGGCAGCACCGGCGTGCCCAAGGGCGTCGCCGTCGGCCACGCGGCGCTCCGCGCGTATGTCGACGCCGTCGTTGCGCGCTATCCGGAACTGGACGAGCACCAGCGCTGCTCGCAGTTCTTCGAACCGACCTTCGATCTCTCCATGCACGACATGTTCGTGACCTGGGCGGTGGGCGCCTGTCTGTATTCCGTTCCGCGATCGGCATTGCTGCTACCGACGGATTTCGTCAACGAGCACCGGTTGACGGTCTGGTTCTCGGTGCCGTCGATGGCCGCGACGTTGCAGCGTTATCGTCTGCTCAATCCCGGCGCGCTGCCCGCGGTGAAGCTCGCGCTGTTCTGCGGCGAGGCGCTGCCCGGTCCGCTCGCGGCCGCATGGATGGCGGCCGCGCCCAACGCACGCAACGAGAATCTGTACGGCCCGACCGAAGCCACGATCGCATGCACCGCATATCGCATCCACGAAGAGGATCGCGAACGCGCCGTGATTCCGATCGGCGAAGCGTTTCCGGCGATGGACATCGCGGTCGTACGCGAAGACGGCACGCGCTGCGACATCGACGAGGTCGGCGAACTCTGGCTCGGCGGCGCGCAGCTCGCCTTCGGATATTGGCGCGATCCGGCGCAGACCGCCGCGCGTTTCGTCGACGTGCACTTCGACGACCTCGCTTCCCCGCGCTGGTACCGCACCGGCGATCTGGCCGCCATCGATCCTGCCGGCATCGCCCATTTCCGCGGACGCGCGGATCGCCAGGTCAAGCTGCGCGGCTATCGCATCGAACTGCAGGAAGTCGAAGCGCATCTGCGCGAGATCTGCTCCGCTCCCGATCGTCCGGTCGACGTCGCGGTGGTCACGATCTCCGCACGCAGCGGCGAAGCCGCCCACGGCATCGCGGCCTTCGTGGCGAGCGCGGATTTCGATGCGCGCGCCGCGCTCGCGGCGATGAAACTGCGCCTGCCGGCCTACATGGTGCCGTCGGAGATCCATCGACTGGACGCGCTTCCGCTCAACAACAACGGCAAGATCGATTACCCGGCGCTGGCCGATCGCGTGCGTCCGCCGGAACGCATTCCGCGCGCGAGGCGCAGCGCGACGATCGAGAACGGAATGGAGTACGCGAAGTGAATCACGACACGCCCCATGCAGGCTGCATTTTCTGCGCCATCGTCGCCGGCGACCTGCCGTCGAGCGTGGTCAACGAGGATGCGCATTGGATGGCGGTGATGGATATCCACCCGATCCGCAGCGGCCACGTGCTGATCGTGCCGAAGCGGCATGTCGGCAGGATCGCGGAACTGGATCCATCGGCGCAGCAGCGGCTGTTCGCGATGGCCGACGCTGTCATGCGCGCACAGGAGGCCAGCGGGCATGCGGTCGGCGGCGGCAACCTGCTGTTGAACGACGGCATCGCCGCAAATCAGCACATTCCGCATCTGCATCTGCACTGCATCCCGCGGAAACGCGGCGATATGGCGGGTTTTGGCCTCCGTTTGCTGGCACGTACGTTCGGTCTCTTCGGCAGGCAGGCGAATCGGGAAGCATTGGACGGCATCGCGCGCGCGCTCGCGGCCCGCATGCCATCGTAGGAACCCGGATCCGCATGCATGTCCGCATCCGCCGATGCATTGCAAACGATTGATCCTGCAGAAAACGGAACACATTCCGCTTCCAGGCAACGCCAGGCCCGCGGACACCGGCAGAACATCGCACGTCCGCAGTGCGCGATCGCGCCGCGGACCGGTGCGATCACGATGCCGCCGGCACCGATATCGAGCCCGGTCGAATAAAGCGACCCAGTTCGCATTTCGGCGTCGAACGGGCCGATCGCAGCGTCCGTCGCGCGTCCGGACCTGTCTTTCTTAGCGGGTTGGTTCGACTTGAAAGTTCTCGATTTTCAGCGCATACAGGCGACAACCGGGCTTCATCTCACATCGTCCGGCGTACCGGACCGCCCGGCCGGCACGCCGCATCCAACTGGGGAATCACCATGTCCAACGTCGAAAAGCTCATCCGCACCTCTCTGTTCAACACCATCCGCGTCGAAACCACCCCGAGCAACGATGCCCACTGGATGTACATGCATGCCGATACCCCGTGGGGCGTTCGGCCCTGCTTCCGGACCGCCCTGATGGAAGACATGTGGGCCTATCTCACCTCGATCACGCTGCGCGAAAGTCAGCGCAAGCCCGGCGAACTGCGCCACGTCGTGATCGCGTCCGACGCCGAAGCGTTCAACCTCGGCGGGGACCTGAATCTCTTCGCGCAGCTGATCCGCGAAAACAATCGGCACAAGCTCCTCGAATACGCGCGCCGTTGCATTGATGGCGTCTATCACATTCACACCGGCCTGGGCGGCGATGTCCGCACCATCGCACTGCTGCAGGGCGATGCCCTCGGCGGCGGTCTGGAACTGGCCCTGGCCTGTCATACGATCGTCGCGGAAGAAGGCATCGGCATGGGGCTGCCGGAAGTGCTGTTCGGCCTTTTCCCGGGCATGGGCGCCTACTCGTTCCTGTGCAAGCGCGTTTCGCCGCAGCTCGCGGAGAAGATCATCCTCGAAGGTCGGATCTACAGCAGCGAGGAAATGCACGCGCTCGGCATCGTCGACGTTCTGGTTCCGAAGGGCGAAGGCGAAGCGGCGGTCGAGGAAGTGATCCGCAAACAGCAGCGTACCCCCCACGCCCATCTGGCCCTGAACGCCGTGCGCAACATCGCGCAGCCGATCGGTTACGACGAGCTGATGGGAATCACGGAAGTGTGGGTGGACACCGCGCTGGCGCTGGGCGACAAATCGCTGCGGACCATGGAAAGAATCGTCAAGGCGCAGGAACGGATCGCCCGTCACGCGGCTGCCTGATCATTTCATCAGATCAGGAAATGCCGTCGAGGCCGCTGTCTCGCGCACGGTCCATCGTACCGTGCGCGGCCAGGATGGTACGGCCGACCGCGACGTATTCGCGGACGCTGGAAAGGCGGCTGTTCCACTCCTTCGCCAATTGCCATTCCGGAATGCGCATGATGTCGCCGCACACATCGCGAAGCTTGACGAGCCCGAGATTGCTGGCCACGCCCTTGAGGGCGTGGGCCTGTTCGCGGACCATGTCCCAGCGGCCCGCCGAACCTTCCTTGTTGAGCTCCGACAGGCAACCCTCGGCATCCTGAAGGCATTGCCGGATGAATTTGGCCATGAACTCGTTGCCCATGCCGAGCGAAACCAGCTCGTCCAGCAGCGAAGGGTCGAACATCATGTCGGTGAGGGGCGCTTCGCTTTTCGGGGTCTGAACCATCGCCGTGCCCGCCCCTTTCTGGGTGGTCGCGATATCGGCCAGACAGTCCAGCAGGCGCGAGGCGGACACGGGTTTCCCGATGAACGCGCGCGCGCCGGCTTCCTCGCAGCGGCGAATGGAATCGGGGGTCACGTCGGCGCTCAGCACGATGACCGGCGTTTTTCTGGCCGAGCCGGATTCCATGACCCGCAACTGATGCAGCATGTCGAGGCCCGAGATGCCGGGCATGTGCAGATCGACCACGACGGCGTCGAAGTCGGCGCATGCGAGGTGTTCGAGCACGGCCTCGCCGTCCTCGACGGTCGTGACCCGGTGTCCGGCCTTGCCGAGCAGACTTTCCAGCACCATCCGGTTCGCCGCATGGTCGTCGGCGATCAGGATGCGCAGGGTCTTGATCCGGGCCCGATGCCGCAGGAACGGGTCGCTGAAGGCGATGACGTTGTCGACGGCCGTCTCGGCACCGGCCGCCGCCTCGGGCGACAGGACCCTGCCGTCGACGAATTCCGCGACGATCTGGGTCTTCTCGAAAGGCAGCTCGACCCAGAACCGGGTGCCGCTGCCTTCGGTGCTTTCGAATCCGATCGATCCACCCATCGCTTCGGTCAATCCCTTGGCGATCGTCGTGCCCAGCCCGGTGCCGCCGTGACGGCGCGAGAGACTGGCATCGATCTGCTCGAAGGCTTCGAAGATCTTGGCCTTGGCCGACATCGGGATGCCGACGCCGGAATCGCTGACCACGAAGCGGAGGCGCAACAGTTCGCCGGGTTCGGGCTCGGGAACGAGTTCGACCTCGACCCTGACATAACCGGTGTCGGTGAACTTGACCGCATTGCTGGCGAGATTGAGCAGAACCTGCCGCAGATGGGCAGCATCGCCGCGCAGGAACTTGGGCACGTCGGCGCCGACGCGGGTCTGGTACGACAGGCCCTTGCCCTGGGCCATCGGCCCGACGATCAGGCCGACGTGCTCGATGATCTCCGATAGCTGGAAATCCTCGGAGTGCAGCTTGAGCTTGCCGGCCTCGATCGCCGAAATGTCGAGCACGTCTTCCACCAGCGACAGCAGCGACCGGGTCGACGCCTGGATGGTGCCCAGATACTGCCGCTGCTCCGAATCCAGGCGGGTGGTCGCGAGCAGTTCGGACATGCCCGCCAGACCGTTCAGCGGAGTCCGGAACTCATGGCTCATGTTCGCGAGGAATCGCGTCTTGGCCTCGTTCGCCTTGTTCGCCGCTTCGGTCGCGCGAGTCAGCGCGCGCAGCAGGCCGGCGAGATACAGCGGAATCGCGGCGAGCCCGAGCAGCAGTCCGATCGAGAAACTGAGGTTCTGCTGCCAATACGGGCTGAGCAGGATCACGCTGCCGAAGGCGAACATCGCCATCAGCACGCCGCCGCGCAGATACAGCGTGCCGAAGCGCAGGCCGTTGCCGACCGTCACCCACATCAGCAGGACGTACACCCACGCCAGCGGCTCGCTGAGCACGGTCATCGCCGCGCCCATCAGCCCGTAGTCCGACACGATGCCGAGGAGCCGGCGCCGGTGCGACACGCCCGGATTCATGACGATCCTGGCGAAGATGGCGGAACCGACCACCAGTCCGATGGCGACGAGGAAGAAAACGATGTTGATCGAATGATCGCTGCTGTCCATGCCGATCGCGCGGCGCGCGACCATGTAGACGAGGACCACCGAAAGGGCCACCAGGCGGATCAGGGCCTGTTCGTGCTCGCTGTCCGGTCGATTCTGCAACCGGGCATGCATCAGTTCCGCCAGGGCGCGCAGCCGGGTCACTCGAAGCCCGGGCGTTGCGAACTGGTGGAATAACGTTCGCAGATGTCCTCCAACCGAGCGCGGTTCTGCACCAGCGCCTGGACGCACTGCGGATCGAACAGCTTGCCGCTCTGCTCCTGGAGGAAATCGAGCGCGTTGTCGAAGGTCCACGGCGCCTTGTAGGGCCGCGGCGAGATCAGGGCATCGAAGACGTCGGCGACGGCCACGATGCGGGCTTCGATCGGGATGTGCGCGCCGCTGAGGCCGTCGGGATAACCGCTGCCGTCGTAGCGCTCGTGGTGGCGCAGCGCGATCGCGGCGCCGGCCTGGATGAAACGGTTCTGGCTGCCGCTCAGCAGTTCGTGCCCGATCTGCGGGTGGCGGCGCATGATGCTCAACTGGTGTTCGTCCAGCGGGCCGGGCTTGAGCAGCACGTCGTCCGGGATCGCGATCTTGCCGATGTCGTGCAGCGGCGCGGCCAGCTCGATCAGGCGCACCTCTTCCTCGGACATGCCCAGACCTTCGGCGATCAGGCCGGCGATGTGGGCCATGCGTTCGAGATAGGCGCTGGTGCCGATGTCGCGATACTCGATCGCGCGGGCGAGCCGCGACAGGGTTTCGCGCTCGCGTTCCTCGACCTCGTGCATGCTCGACAGCAGCCGCTGCTCCAGCGACAGCGCGCGCTGTTTGATCGATTCGGACTGCTGGCGGAGCTGCAGCAGGTTGCGGCAGCGGGCGCGCAGCTCGCGCGGGCGGACCGGCTTGACCAGGAAATCGATGACGCCGGCGTCGAGCGCGGCCTGGCGGATGGGTTCGTCGCCGACCACCGTCACCAGCACGATCGGAACATCGCGGTTGCTCAGCGAGCGGCGGAAGCGGCGCGCGAACTCCAGGCCGTCGACGACCGGCATGTGGTAGTCGAGCAGGAGCAGGTCGGGGCGGTTGTTCTCGGACCAGCGCAGAGCCTCTTCCGAGTCGCCGAAGTCGAACACCTCCAGCTCGGGACTGATGTCCTCGAGGATATGCCGCAGCATCGTGCGTGCGGATGTCTGGTCATCGACGATGACGATTTTCACGGAGTTGCCCCACATGCGGATACCGTGCGTCCTTGCGTGCGTGGTGTATGGATTGGATTCGTTCCTGCCACGAAATCTAAAGCAATTTCCGTGCCTTGTCTCGCATGCGCTTGATCCGGGACCATTCTAGGCCAATCCGGACGGCCTCGGCATGATCCCTTCGCCGCACGGCGCGCAGAACGTGCCGGGCGAGTCAGGGACGGGACAGTGTCGCCCCTGCGGCCGGGAATGGCGAGCCCCTGCCCGACCTGTCGGTCCTGACAGTGCTCAAAGCTCGGGGCGCATGTAGGGGAAGAGCAGCACGTCGCGGATCGAAGTCGACCCGGTCAGCAGCATCACCAGGCGGTCGATGCCCACGCCGAGGCCGCCGGTCGGCGGCAGGCCGACTTCCAGCGCGCGGATGTAGTCGGCGTCGTAATGCATGGCCTCGTCGTCGCCGCCCTCCTTCGCTTCGACCTGCGCACGGAAGCGCGCGGCCTGGTCTTCCGAGTCGTTCAGTTCCGAGAATCCGTTGGCCATTTCCTTGCCGCCGATGAACAGCTCGAAGCGATCGGTGATGCCCGGCTCGCTGTCGGACTCGCGGGCCAGCGGCGAAACCTCCACCGGATAATGGGTGATGAAGGTCGGCTGGATCAGGTCGGCTTCGACCGTCTTCTCGAAGATCTCGAGCAGCAGCTTGCCCCAGCCGTAGCCCGGCTTGACGTGCACCTTCAGGCGCGCGCAGTGCGCGGCCAGCGCCTCGCGGTCGCGGCAGTCGGCGACCGAGATTTCCGGATTGCGCTCGCGCACCGCCTCTTCCAGCTTCCAGCGCCGGAACGGCTTGTCCAGGCCGATGGTGTTGCCGTCCCATTCGACCTCGCCGATGCCGAGGGTGTCGTTGGCGACATGGCGGATCAGCCCTTCGGTGAGATCCATCACCTCGTGGTACGTGGCATACGCCTCGTACAGTTCGAGCATGGTGAATTCGGGGTTGTGGCGGGTGCTGACGCCTTCGTTGCGGAAGTTGCGGTTGATCTCGTACACGCGCTCGAAACCGCCGACGACCAGGCGCTTCAGGTACAGCTCCGGCGCGACGCGCAGATACAGGTCGAGATCGAGCGCGTTGTGATGGGTCGTGAACGGCCGAGCGGTGGCGCCGCCGGCGATGTAATGCATCATCGGCGTCTCCACTTCCTGGAAACGACGGTCGTCGAGCCAGCGCCGGATCGCGGAAACGATGATCGATCGCTTGCGGAAGACTTCGCGCGCCTCGGGAGTGACGATCAGATCGACGTAACGCTGGCGGTAGCGCTGCTCGACATCGCTGAGCCCATGCCACTTGTCCGGCAGCGGGCGCAGCGACTTGGTCAGCAGGCGCAGCGAGGTCACCTTCACCGACAACTCGCCGGTCTTCGTGCGCATCAGCGCACCTTCGGCACCGACGATGTCGCCGATGTCCCAATGCTTGAAGGCATCGTAGGCGTCGCCCAGCGCGATCGACTGCAGGAACAGCTGGATGCCGCCGCTCATGTCCTGGATCTGGGCGAACGCGGCCTTGCCCATCACCCGCTTGGCCATCAGCCGCCCGGCGATCGTGACGCGACGGCCTTCGGCCTCCAACGCTTCGCCGGTCCAGCGATCGGCGTCCTCGTAGGCATCCTGCAGGTCGCGGGCGTAGTCCTCGCGACGGAAATCGTTGGGATAGGCCGTGCCCTGCGCGCGGAGTGCCGCGAGTTTCGCGCGCCGCTCCGCGATCAGGGCGTTCTCGTCGTGCGGCGGGGTCTGGGCGTCGGTCATGGCGGTGGTCCGTGGGGGGATCGTGGGAATGCGAGAGGATGCAGGATCGCAATCGGCCACGTTGTCCGCGGCCACCGCCGCGCCTGCCGCGACGGTTCAGACGGCGTCGATGCGTTTGGCGCCGGCCTCCAGGCCGGACTTCAGGCTGGCCTCGACGAATTCGTCGAGATCGCCGTCGAGCACCTTCTGGGTGTCGCTGCGCTCGATGCCGGTGCGCAGATCCTTGATCCGCGACTGGTCGAGCACGTAGTTGCGGATCTGGCTGCCCCAGCCGATGTCGGACTTGGTGGCTTCCAGTGCGTCGCGCTCGGCGTTGCGCTTCTGGATTTCCATTTCGTACAACTTCGCCTTCAGCATCTTCATCGCGGTGTCGCGGTTCTGGTGCTGGCTGCGGCCGTTCTGGCAGGCGACGACAATGCCCGAGGGCACGTGGGTGATGCGCACCGCGGATTCGGTCTTGTTCACGTGCTGGCCGCCCGCGCCCGAGGAGCGATACACGTCGGTCTTGAGGTCCGCCGGATTGATCTCGATGTCGATGTCGTCGTCGACTTCCGGCGAGACGAACACCGAGGTGAACGAGGTGTGGCGGCGGTTGTCGGAATCGAACGGCGACTTGCGCACCAGCCGGTGCACGCCGATCTCGGTCTTCAGCCAGCCGTAGGCGTATTCGCCCTCGACCCGGACCGTCGCCGACTTGATGCCGGCCACGTCGCCGGCGCTGGCTTCCATCAGCTCGGTCTTCCAGCCGCGCGATTCGGCCCAGCGCAGATACATGCGGAGCAGCATTTCCGCCCAGTCCTGGGCCTCGGTGCCGCCGGCGCCGGCCTGGATGTCGACATAGGCGTTCGCCGAATCCATCTTGCCGGAGAACATGCGCTGGAACTCCAGCTGATCGACGCCCCGAGCATAGCGCTCCACGTCGTTCTGGATCGCGAGCGCGGTGTCGTCGTCCTCTTCCATCTCGACCAGTTCGAGGAGTTCCTCGGCGCCGGCCAGGCCGTCCTTCAGGTCGCGGATGCCGTTGACGGTCTTGTCGAGCATCGAGCGCTCGCGGCCCAGGGCCTGCGCGCGTTCGGCGTCGTTCCAGATATCGGGGTTTTCCAGCTCGCGGTTGACTTCTTCCAGACGCTCGACCTTGGCGTCGTAGTCAAAGATACCCCCTCAGCGAATCGAGCCGGCCACGGAGGTCGGCGATGCGCTGGCGGATCGGGTTGAGTTCGATCATGGCGTGATGTGCGGTTGCAGCAAAGACCGGCGATTCTAGCAGGGTGTCGCGCGATGATGGTCCGGAACGCCTCAGGCCACCCCGACCCGGGCGCGCAGCGCGTCGCGGTAGGTCCGGCTGCAGGGCACCGCGGCGCCATCGCGCAGATGGATGCGGGCATCGCCGCTGTCGAGCGGCTCGATCGACGCGACGCCGCCGAGATTGACGATGTAGCTGCGGTGGACGCGGACGAAGCGCTCCGGGTCCAGCCGGGCTTCGATCCCGGCGATGGTGCTGCGCAGCGGGTAGTCGTGGCCGCGGACCCGCAGATTCACGTAATTGCCCGAGGCCTGCAGCCATTCGATGTCGTTCGCGGCGATCAGGAATTCGCGGCCCAGCTTGCGGACCAGGAAGCGCTCGGGACGGTCCAGCGATTCCACCGGCTCGCCCTCGTCCGGTGGCCCGAGCAGGCTGGCCTCGCCCTGCAGGCGGCGGACGATGAAGCGGTAACTCTCCATGACCGACACGATCATGACGTAGCCGCGGACATCCTTCAGGTATTCGTAGAGCAGCTCGCTGGGCCAGTGGCCGAAATCGTAGTCCCCACCCTGCATGGCGTAGGCCAGCTCGCGCAATGCGACCATCCCGGCCACGTGCAGCAGCGAGAACGCCACGCTGCCCAGCAGCAGCCAGCACAGATGGCGGCGCAGGACACCCCAATGCAGGGGAAAGCGCCGGGTGAGCCAGGCAACGCCGGGAATCAGCAGCAGGATCACGATCCCGCTCGACCACTCCCAGACCACCGGCTCCCAATCCGCGAAGTCCAGCCCGACCCGGCGGATGTCCATGAGCACGGTGACGCTGTTGGCGACGCCGTTGACCGCGGTCAGGCCGATCCAGAACCCGATCTCGATCGCGCGATGCCAGCGCCGCAACCACGCAAGACCGGCGGTATCGGAATGGGTGGTCGTGGGCGCGATGGACATCCGCGCATTCTAGGCGTGCGTGCGTGGATTCCGTCCCCGGACCATCCCTGCCCGCCCACGGTTCGTCCCTTTCCAAGTGCGATCAGGCACTTGGCGCTGGCCGGCGGATCGGCCGCGACGAGACTGGCGCCCACTTCCGAGACGCCCGCTTCCGGGATGGAGACGACGATGGGACGCCGATACGATCTGGACTGGGTGCGGGTGGCCGCATTCTGCCTGCTGGTGCTGTACCACACCGGCATGTACTACGTGAGCTGGGACTGGCATGTGAAAAGCCCGTACGCCGGCGACACCCTCGAACCGCTGATGCTGCTGACCGCACCCTGGCGGCTGTCTCTGTTGTTCCTGATCTCCGGGGTCGCCACCGCCTTCCTGTTCCGCAGGACCCCGGCCGGATTCGTCGGCCAGCGCTCCTGGCGGCTGCTGGTCCCGCTGATCTTCGGCATGCTGGTGGTGGTGACGCCGCAGGCCTACTACGAAGTCGTCGAAAAGCTGCCAGGCGGCTATCAAGACGGTTATCTCGCCTTCTGGGGACGGTATCTGCAGGGCGACGGCACGTTCTGCCGCGATGGCGACTGCCTGGACCTGCCCACCTGGAACCACCTGTGGTTCGTCGCCTACCTATGGGTCTACACGCTCGCGATCTGGGCCCTGCTGCGTTTCGCGCCGAAGACGGTCGACGTGGTGGGCGGCTGGCTGGAACGGCGGTTGTCGGGGGCGGGCGTGCTGCTGTGGCCGGTGCTGTGGCTGGCGGTCGCGCGGATCCTGCTGGTCGAACGCTTCGAGTCGACGCACGCCCTCGTCGACGACTGGTACAACCACGCGCAGTACCTGCCGATCTTCCTGCTCGGCGCGCTGGTCGCGACCCGCGCCGGCGTCTGGGACGCGCTGCAGCGCATGCGCTGGATCTCGGTCGGCCTCGCGGCTGCCGGGTACGTCTTCATCGTCTGGTACTTCTACGGCAGCGGCTACGGCGACGACCGCCCGCCGCCGGACGCGCTGCGCATGCTGCAGCGCGCGGTCTGGGCGCTGTTCCAGTGGACCGCGATCGCCGCGATCCTCGGCATCGTCCGCGGCATCGCCTTCCGCGACGGCCCCGCACTGCGCTACCTGCGCGAAGCCGTGTTCCCGGTCTACATCCTGCATCAGACGGTGATCGTGATCCTGGCGCACAACGCGCAGCCGCTGGGCCTGCGGCCGGCGATCGAAGGTCCGCTGCTGGTGCTGGCGACGTTCGGGCTGTGCTTTCTCGGTTTCGAGATCGTGCGGCGGGTGCGGTGGATGCGGCCGTTGTTCGGGCTGAAGGCTGCCGCTCCTCACAGCGCGAGGGCAAGCATCGAGACGACGGGCGCAGGCGCATCCGAAGCTTGAGTCGCCGCTCTTCAGGATCGCCAGCAGACCCGTTCGCACTCAAGGGCAGCGGCGGACGGGTCGTAGCGGTAATGCGCCCCCGTGCCATTCAGACCACCCCAGATCGTTTCGATGTAAATCTGGTCGGTCGTCGGCACCTCCGCGAAATTGGCCAAACCGATTTCATGGGTGCCGGCGCGAAAGATCGCGGCACGCGGAGGCGACAGTGCGCCTCGATGCCAGGCTGCCCCGGCATGGATCGACAGGAATCGGGTGAAGTCGCCGACTCGCCGGCGCACAAGGCCATCGCCGTCGAGATGCCATGCCGCCGACACCGGCATCTCGCCAAGGCCCCGTTCGGTTCGATAGGAGTGACGGTGCGAGATCCAGACGGCGGGCGGCCTCGAAGCTTCGGGCAAGCTTGTCCATTCCTCCGAGATCAGCGAAAGGCAGGCTTCGATACGTGCGGTCTCCAACGATCCCTCCCATGTACGGCGGCCGTGGAGGATCACGGCCGCCTGAAGGACGACATCACTTCACCTCGAACTCGCCCACGAACACCGTCTCGCTGCGGCCGTTCAGACGCAGGGTCACGGATTCCTGTTTGTGGCGCTTCGTGCCCCAGCCCGTGCTGAAGCCGAGGTTGAGCGTGGTCGCGCCGGTGACGATCTGCTGGCGGTCGCCGAAGAAGTTGGCTTCGACCTTGTATTTGCCCGGCTTGGCGTTCTTCAGCACGAATTCCTCGGGGCCATAGCCGCCGGTGAAATCGTCGCTGATCAGCCCGCCCTGGTAGGTGTTCCGGTTGCCGTAGTAGCAGCGTTCGCCGTTCGGATCGGTCACCCACAGGTCCATGTCGCTGTTGTCGCTGTCCCAGGACAGCACCACGCGCAGGTCCAGCGGCATGTTCTTCAGCAACCGGCGGTCGACGAACGCGGTGTCGAGCGGCGTCGGGCTGGTGGCGATGATCGCGTTCATCTCGTTCAGCGCGACCAGTTCGACTTCGGAGAAGCGCGCATCCCACGGCCGCGCGGCGACTTCGTACAGACGTTCGATGCCTTCCTGGCGCTGCCCGGACGCGGCGAGCGCCAGGCCGAGATCGCGATGGCTCTGCGGCTCCTCGTCGGCAAGACGCAGCACCTCGCGGAACACGTCGACCGCGCGTGCGAAGTCCTGCGCCTGCATCAGCCGGTAGCCGAGCACCCGCAGCACGTGGCGGTTTTCCAGATCGAGTTCGGCCAGGTTCGACAGCACCCGCAGGGCTTCGGCGCGGCGGCCCTTCTTCAGCAGCAGATCGGCCACGTCGAGATAGAACGCGGTGCTGTCGGCATGGCTGTCGCGCTCGTCGAGATAGACGGCGTACAGATCCTCGGCCTTCGCATCGCGCAGTCGGCGGGCGTACGGCGAATCCGGGGCCCAGGCCTGCAACTGGATCGACACGCCCGCACCCACGGCACCGTCGTCGCCCGCGGATTCCGCGGCGGCGTCGGCACGGCTGCGAAGCAGCGCACGCGCGGGCGCGGCGCGGGCGGCTTCCTCGCGCTCCGCGCTGCGCGCAAGGGCGTCCGCGGCGACCGCTTCCTGCGCCATGGCCATGTCCGCGACCGGCGCCGGCGGTGGCGGCGGTGGCGCACCGGCCGGCGCCATCGCGCTGGCGACCGCGCCGGCCTTCGGCGCTTCCGGTTTCGGCGGCGCGCCCTTCGGGAAATCGCGCTTCCACCATTCGATGCGCTCGGCGAAACGCAGCGCCACTTCTTCCAGGCGCTGGCTGCGCGACTGCGCCTTCTCGGCCTGTTGCGTCCGCCGCAGCGCATCGACTTCCGCACGCAGCGCGGCCGGCGCGGGAATGTCGTAACGCACGTAGTCGGCGGCGGCTTCGAGCACCAGCAGCGACGTGCCCGGCGTGACCAGGCCGAAGCGCTGGCCGAGGCGCGTGATCGCACCGCGATGCCGCTCCGGCTCGGACGCACGCGCGGCCACCTGCCAGCTCGCCCACAGCGTCGCGACCTGCGCGCTCTCAGGCGCATCCGCGGCCACCGGCAGTTCGACGGTGCGCGCCCTGCCGCCTTCCTGCAGGCGCACGCGGACGGTGGCGGTGGATTCGGTCAGGCGACCGGCGACGCGCAGCAGACCGCCGTCGACTTCCCAGGCCTGCGGCTGCAGGTCTTCGATGCCCTCGCCTTCAAGACCGACGATGCGGGTGCTATCGCGCAGCAGCGCCGCGGTCGCGGCATCGAGGCCATCGCGGCCCTGCCATTGCACCAGCCGGCCGCCGCGCGCCGTCGCCAGCGCGGACAGGCGCGTGGCGTCGGCCTCGGCACCGGCCGAGCTCAACGCATACAGCGCCTGGCCTTCGCGCAGCGCCGGGAACGCGGCGCTGCCGTAATTGCGCAGGCCATCGCTCACCAGCAGGTATTCGCCGATGCCCGGCTGCGGCGTCCAGTCGGCCAGATCGCTGGCGCCATCGTAGATCGTGGTCTCCAGCGCCTTGCGCAGCGCGCTCCAGTCGCCGCCGCGGATCTCGAAGCGACCGCCATCCTCGCCCACGTCGCGCAGCAAGCGCAGCGTCGCGCTGCCGTCGCCCATCGCCTTGAAATAGCGGTCGAGCAGCGCGAACTCGCTCTGCCGGTCGCGCTTGCGCGCCGATCCGGACGCGTCCCACAGCAGACCGACCGACGACGGCAGCGTGCGCTGGCGCGCCTCACCGACTGCCAGCGGCAGGTCCACGAGCGCGAACCGGTCGCCGTCGTAGGACTGCACATAGGCCTGCGCGGACGTGGCTGCGGGCAGGCGCAGGCCCAACGGCTTCAGCCGATGCGTCGCCGGCGAGGACGGCAGCGTTTCGCGCAGGGATTCGTAGCGGGCGGCATAGCCGCCGCGCACGCGGTCGAAATCCAGCGCCGCGAAGCCGCCCAGTTGCGTCGGCGCCGCGCTCAGGCCGCGGGCGCGGACCGACAGCGCGAGGCGATCGGCGGTGGACAGCAGTTGCACCGGCACGTCCAGCCGCCACGCACCGTTCTCGCGGCGCAGCGCTTCATCGATCACCAGCCGCACCTGGCGGGTGCCGCGGGCGGGAATCGGGTAGACGCGGAGACGGAAATGATTGCCTGCGGTCTGTTCCAGCAGGCCGGGATCGACGTTGCGGCGCTCGATGCTCTCGAACACCTGCTGCGCCTTCTGTTTCGGCACCGGCACCGCATCGCGCAGTTCGCCGCCGACATCCAGCGCGAACGCGCTGACCTGCTGGCCCGGCTGCAGCGGGAATTCCAGGGTGCCTTCCAGCAGGCGGTCGTTCGGGTTGTAGAGGGTCAGCAGCAGCGTGCTGCGCGACAGCCCACCGTTCGTCTCGACTTCGAGCGAGGCCGAGCGCAGGCCGATCGGGACGGCGGCGCCTGGCGACACGATCAGCGGTGGCGCGATCAGCGCGGGTTCGGGCTGCGGGCGGTCGATGGATCGCGGCGCGCGCTGCGCGACGGCGGCGTGGCCGAGCATCAGGCCGGCGGCGAGCGTCAGGAGGATGGAACCAGTGAAGCTGCGTGACATGGCGGTGCCCCTGGAGAGGATGTCTTCTCAACGCACCGTGCGGACGAACGGGGTCGAGACTCGCGACATGCTAACCGCCCTCGCGACGTTCCGGACTCAGCCGGCCACGGATTCCCGATGCACCACCACCAGTTGCACGGCGTCGCCGCCGCGCCAATCGTCGGGCTGCAGCCGGTAGGCGATGCGCGCGCGCCGCGGCGGCGGCTCGCCGTTCCAGCCGCCGAAATGGATCGCCGGAATGCGTCGCGTGCCGCCCGGCCACGCGAGTTCGAGCTTGAGATGCTGTTCGCCCACCGGCTTCCAGCTCACGATCTCGAACTCATCGTCGAACACCGGCTCGGGAAAGCCCTGTCCCCACGGCCCGCCATCGCGGAGCGCCAGCGCGGTGGCGATGGCGCACTCGCCGGGCGCGATCGCGCCGTCGCTGAGAATCACGTCCTGCAGCAGCTCGGGCGACAGCAGCTCCGCCGCGCACTGCTCGAACGCGGCCTGGAAGCGCGGCAGCGCGGTCAGACGCAGACTGAGGCCCGCGGCCATCGCATGGCCGCCGAATTTCTCGATCAGCCCGGGATGGCGCGCATCCACCATCGCCAGCGCGTCGCGGATGTGGAACCCGGCGATCGAACGCGCGGAACCGCGCAGCAGGTCGCTGCCGGCATCGCTGGGCGCGAACGCGATCGCCGGGCGATGCACGCGCTCCTTGATCTTCGAGGCGACCAGCCCGACCACGCCGGGGTGCCAGTCTTCGCGATACAGGCAGATCGTGGCGCGTCCGCCCTCGATCTCGAACGACAGCGCCGCGATCGCATCCTCGGCGTCACCGACCATCTGCTGCTGCACGCCGCGCCGCTCGGCGTTGATGCCGTCGAGAATCTCCGCCAGTTCGCGCGCGCGGCGCGGGTCGTCGCAGAGCAGGCATTCGATGCCCAGCGCCATGTCTTCCAGCCGGCCGGCGGCATTGATGCGCGGCGCCAGCGCGAAGCCGATGTCGGCGGCGGTCAACGCGGCGCATTGACGGCGCGACACGTCGATCAGCGCGTGGAGTCCCGCGCAGCCGCGACCCGCGCGCAGGCGGCGCAGGCCGGCCGCGACCAGGGTGCGATTGTTGGCGTCGAGCGCGACGAGATCGGCGACGGTGCCGACCGCGACCAGATCCAGCAGCACCGACAGGTCCGGCGGTTCACCCGGAAAACATCCCGCATCGCGCAATCGTCTGCGCAAGGCCAGCAGCACGTAGAACATCACGCCGACGCCGGCCAACGCCTTCGACGGGAAATCGTCGCCGGGCAGATTCGGATCGACGATGACATCGGCCTGCGGCAGATGCTCGCCGGGCAGATGGTGATCGGTGACCAGCACCTGCCAGCCGCGCGCCTTCGCGGCGGCGACCCCGGCCAGACAGGCGATGCCGTGATCGACCGTCACCAGGAGATGGGGCGCGAGCGCGGCGAGATCGTCGACCAGGCCCGGCGACAGCCCGTAGCCGTGCACGATCCGGTTCGGCACCGCGTAGGACACGTGTTTGGCGCCGAGCATGTGCAGGCCGCGCACCGCGACCGCGCAGGCGGTGGCGCCGTCGCAGTCGAAATCGCCGACGACGACGATGTGCCGACCCGCGGCCATCGCCTGTTGCAGCAGCGCGGCGGCCGCATCGACCGCGCCGAGCCCGTCGGGCGGCAACAGCCGGTTGAGGCGCGGCTGCGCCAGCGCATGGGTCGCAGCACCGCGCGCGGCGTAGATGCGGCGCAGCAGCGGTGGCACCTCCGCCGGCCAATCGCCGTCGGAGGCCTGCACGTCCGCATCGGGCATGCGTGCATCGGCGCCGGCGTCGCGACGCCGTATGGAACGGCTCATGCGCCCTGTTCCGATGGCGGCTGTGGTGGCACCCAAGCGCCGCGCCAGAAGCGCCAGCGCTGACCGCGCGCGAGCCGCAGGCGCATGCCGTCGGCCGCATCGATATCGAGCGTGCTCAACGTACCGTCCGACAGTGCGCGCAGCGCCGGCATCAGCCAGTCGCGTTGCAGTGCGGCGAGATCGCGCGTCCGTCGCAGGTCGTACAACGCGGCGTCGGATCGGATGTCGAACGCCGACGGCAAGCGCGTGGCCGCGCCACCGGCGACGGTCGCGAGCGCGCGGACGAGATCGTCGTCGCTGGCGGCGGAGGACACCGCGCTCGACACCGCATCCGGCAGCACACCGCCGCCCCACACCCAGAGCGCGTTGATCGGCACGAGACCGCGTTCGGCGCGGCGCGCGTTCCACGGATGGTTGTGCAGGACGATCTGCACCTCGTTGAGCAGCGTGCGCCAGCGCCGGCCTTCCGGACCCTCCGGCTGGTGCTCGAACAGATCCTCGCCGAGCGCCTCGTCGGGCGCGCTGAACGCCGGCAGTTTCGCTTCGCGCGGCAGGCGCAGGTACCAGCGTGCGGGCACCGGCGCATCGAGCGCGAAACCGCTGTCGCCGAACACCGGCTTCAGCGCCGGCAGCAGCGAATCGACATCGTCCTGCGACAGCGACAGCCGTTCGCCGAGACCGAGCAGGCGCGCGCCGTTGATGTCGGGCCGGACGTGCGCGGGGTCGGCGCGCAGCCAGGCCGCGCCCGCGGCGTCGCCGGCATCGGCCTGGCGGGTCAGCGCCGCCGGCGCCCAGTGCGCGGGCAGCGTGGAAAAATGGCGCCGCAGTTGCGCTTCACCGCCCATCGCGCCCGCGTCGGCGCGATCCGCACGGCCGAACGCTTTCGCGACCTCGGCCGTCAAGGACTGCCGGCCGAACGTCGACCAGGCCGGCAACAGGAACAGCGCGCGCGACACCGCGACGGACTCCGGTCAGCCTTCGTACGCGACCTTCATCAATTCGTATTCGCGCTTGCCGGCGGGCGCGTCGATCTCGACCACGTCGCCTTCGTGCTTGCCGATGAGCGCGCGCGCCAGCGGCGAGGAAATCGCGATCAGGCCCTGCTTGATGTCGGCCTCGAGGTCGCCCACGATCTGGTAGCGCTTCTCTTCGTCGCTCTCGACATCGGCCAGGGTCACGTTCGCGCCGAACACCACCCGCGAACCGGCGTTCAGCGTGGACACGTCGATGACCTGCGCGTGCGACAGCTCGGCTTCGAGCTGCTTGATCCGGCCCTCGATGAAGCCCTGCTGCTCGCGCGCGGCGTGGTATTCGGCGTTTTCCTTGAGGTCGCCATGGGCGCGGGCCTCGGCGATGGCGTTGATCACCGCCGGCCGCTGCACGCTCTTGAGCTGTTCCAGTTCGGCGCGCAGGCGCTGGGCGCCTTTCATGGTCAGGGGAGCTCTCATGCTTCCAGTTCCTTGTGCAGTTCCTGCAGCGCCCACACCGGGCCACTGTCGCGGAAATCGAGAGAATGCAGCAAGGCCTTCGCGCCCGCAATCGTGGTCGAGTAGGTCACGCGCTGCTGCAGGGCTTCCCGGCGGATCGAGAACGAATCCGCGATGGCCTGCTTGCCCTCGGTGGTATTGACGATGTAGACGATCTCGCCGTTCTTGATCCGGTCGACGATGTGCGGACGCCCTTCGGCGACCTTGTTGACGATTTCGCAGGCGATGCCCTGCGACTGCAGCCAGCCGGCGGTGCCGCGGGTGGCGACGAGGCTGTAGCCGCGGCGCAGCAGTTCGTCCGTCACCGCGAGCACGCGCTGCTTGTCGGGGTCGCGCACGGAGATGAAGGCCTTGCCCTTCGGCGGCGCCTTGATCCCGGCGGCTTCCTGGGCGCGCGCGAACGCCGCGCCGAAGCTGCGGCCGACGCCCATGACCTCGCCGGTCGAACGCATTTCCGGGCCCAGGATCGGATCGACGCCCTGGAACTTGGCGAACGGGAAGATCGCTTCCTTCACCGAGTAGTAATCCGGCACGATTTCCTTCGTCGCGCCCTGTTCGGCCAGGGTCTTGCCGGCCATGCAGCGCGCGGCGATCTTGGCCAGCGGCATGCCCGTGGCCTTGGAGACGAACGGCACGGTGCGCGAGGCGCGCGGATTCACTTCCAGCAGGAAGATGGTGTCGCTGCCGTCACCGCCGTCGTCGGAAGTCGCGGTCTGGATCGCGAACTGGGTGTTCATCAGGCCGACGACCTTGAGCGCCTTGGCCAGCGCCACGACCTGGTCGCGCAGGCGATTCTGGGTCTCGGCCGACAGCGAATACGGCGGCAGCGAGCACGACGAATCGCCGGAATGCACGCCGGCTTCCTCGATGTGCTCCATCACCCCGCCGATCAGCACGTTGCCGTCCTTGTCGGCGATGATGTCCACATCGACCTCGACCGCGTGGTCGAGGAAGCGGTCCAGCAGCACCGGCGAATCGTTCGAGACCTTCACCGCGTCGCGGATGTAGCGCGACAGGTCGGCGTCTGAATACACCACTTCCATCGCGCGGCCGCCCAGCACGTAGCTCGGGCGCACCACCAGCGGATAGCCGATCTCACGCGCCAGCGCGATGGCCTCGTCGGCGTTGCGCGCGGTGCGGTTCGCCGGCTGCTTCAGGCCGAGCTCTTCGACCAGCTTCTGGAAACGTTCGCGGTCCTCGGCCAGATCGATCGAATCCGGCGAGGTGCCGATCACCGGCACACCGTTGGCTTCCAGCGCCTGCGCGAGTTTCAGCGGGGTCTGGCCGCCGTACTGCACGATCACGCCCTTCGGCTGTTCCAGTTCCACGATCTCCAGCACGTCTTCCAGCGTCAGCGGTTCGAAGTACAGGCGGTCGGAGGTGTCGTAGTCGGTGGAGACGGTTTCCGGGTTGCAGTTGACCATGATGGTCTCGTACCCGTCTTCGCGCAGCGCCAGCGCCGCGTGCACGCAGCAGTAATCGAATTCGATGCCCTGGCCGATGCGGTTCGGGCCGCCGCCCAGCACCATGATCTTGTCGCGCGAGGACGGCGCGGCCTCGCATTCGTCCTCGTAGGTCGAATACAGATATGCGGTGGTGGTGGCGAACTCGGCGGCGCAGGAATCGACGCGCTTGTAGACCGGGCGCACGCCGAAGGCCTTGCGCAGCGCGCGCACCGCGGTTTCGTTGGTGCCGGCGAGCTGGGCCAGGCGCGCATCGGAAAAGCCGCGGCGCTTCAACGCGCGCAGGCGCTTCGCGTCGAGCCCTTCGAGACCGGCGGCGGCGACCTCGCGTTCGCAGGCGATCAGTTCCTCGATCTGGTCGAGGAACCACGGATCGACGAAGGACAAGGCATGCACGTCTTCCACCGACAGCCCGGCGCGGAACGCATCGGCGAGATAGAACATGCGCTCGGGGCCGGCTTCCTTCACTTCCCGGCGCAGGCGCGCCATGCCTTCGTCGCTGGCGAGATCCAGACCGGTCGGATCGAGACCGACCTTGCCGGTCTCCAGCCCGCGCAGCGCCTTCTGCAGCGATTCCTGGAAGGTGCGGCCGATCGCCATCACCTCGCCCACCGATTTCATCTGCGTGGTCAGGCGCGCGTCGGCGGCCGGGAACTTCTCGAACGCGAAGCGCGGAATCTTGGTCACGACGTAATCGATGCTGGGCTCGAACGACGCCGGGGTCAGGCCGCCGGTGATTTCGTTCTTCAGCTCGTCGAGGGTGTAGCCGACCGCGAGCTTGGCCGCGACCTTGGCGATCGGGAAGCCGGTGGCTTTCGACGCCAGCGCCGACGAGCGCGAGACGCGCGGATTCATCTCGATCACCACGACGCGGCCGTTCTGCGCGTTGATGCCGAACTGCACGTTGGAGCCGCCGGTGTCCACGCCGATCTTGCGCAGCACCGCGATTGAGGCGTCGCGCAGGCGCTGGTATTCCTTGTCGGTGAGCGTCTGCGCCGGGGCGACGGTGATGCTGTCGCCGGTGTGCACGCCCATCGGGTCGAGGTTCTCGATCGAGCAGACGATGATGCAGTTGTCCGCGGTGTCGCGAACCACTTCCATCTCGAATTCCTTCCAGCCGAGCACCGATTCCTCGATCAGCACTTCGTGCACCGGCGACAGATCGAGGCCGCGCTTCGCGATCTCCTCGAACTCTTCCCTGTTGTAGGCGATGCCGCCGCCGGTGCCGCCGAGCGTGAAGCTCGGGCGGATGATGGTCGGATAACCGACCTTGGCCTGGATCTCCACCGCCTGTTCGAAGGTGCGCGCGACTTCCGCCTTCGGGCATTCGAGGCCGATCTCCTGCATCGCGACCCGGAACAGCTCGCGATCCTCGGCCATGCGGATCGCGTCGCGCTTGGCGCCGATCAGCTCGACGCCGTATTTCTCCAGCACGCCGTTGTCGGCGAGGTCGAGCGCGCAATTCAGCGCGGTCTGGCCACCCATCGTCGGCAGCAGCGCATGGGGTTTTTCCTTGGCGATGATCTTCTCGACCGTGCGCCAGTTGATCGGCTCGATGTAGACCGCGTCGGCCATCTCCGGGTCGGTCATGATCGTCGCCGGATTGCTGTTGACCAGCACCACGCGATAACCCTCGTCGCGCAGCGCCTTGCAGGCCTGGGCGCCGGAATAGTCGAACTCGCAGGCCTGGCCGATCACGATCGGACCGGCGCCGATGATCAGGATGGTCTGGATGTCGGTGCGCTTGGGCATGTCTTCACTCGAATGGAAAAAATGGGATGGGCGATGGTGCGGGCGGGGAAACGCGGATGCGGCGCGCGCAGGTCATTCCCGGAACAGCACCGACGTCGGCACCTGACACGTCGCCATCGCGCCCAGCATGATCTGCATCGTGATCGTCGAACCGAGCTGCTCGCCGGCGGATTTGTTCTCCTCGGCCGATTTCCGGGTGTCGAGCGCGTCGCCCAGACCCGACATCTTGCGCAGTTCGGCGTAGTTCGGATCGCTGAAGAAGCTCATGAACGCCATCATCTGCTCGGGGGTCGCATCCTTGAGCGCCTCCTCCGGGGTCGCTGGCGCACCGCTGCGTTCGGCTTCGGCGCCGGCCAAGACCAGCTTGCCGAACAACTCGGCCGCGCCCTGCGACAACAATTCGGCCTCGGCCTCGGCGCGCTTCGGATTCGCGGCGACGTAAGCCGCCACGCGCGTCCGCTTGTAGCGGCGATAGCCGTCCATCGACAGTTCGCCGCGCAGGCAGTCGAGCTGTTTCGGCGTGACGGCATCCGGATTCTGCTGCATCGGCCACTTCGGATCGTCCTTGGCCAGCATCTCGAAGATGGTACCGAAAGGAAACATCCGCACCTGCAGATCGGTCATGCGCGAGACGAGTGCGTCGTCGGCGCCGGGTTCGGTGCCGGGTTCGACAGCACGTGCGGCATGCGCGGACAGGACGAACGCCGAACCCAGCAGCATGCCGAACAGCCGGAGGGCGCGACGAGGCCGGAAAGAGCGGAAAGACTGGGACATGGCGTGCACTCGAGTAGGGAAGAAAGGTGGATCGACGACCGCCGGCATGCGGCGCATCAGTACAGGCGCTCCCGCCAGCGTTCCGGCGGCAACCAGGTGATCCTGTCGTCGTCTTCGACCATCGCCCCGCCCGCCTGCACGGCGGCGAACACGTCGGCCCGCATCTGTGTCCAACTGTCCGCCCGGGCGCCGATGCGCGCGCCGAGGCGGTTGTTGTGCGCATCCATCGCACGCGCGGCATCGCCGCGTCCGCCGTCCTCCATCACGGCCGTCACCCATTCCACCCAGCGCGGCGACCCGGTGTAGGCCACGGTCGCGCTGGCGAGACTATGACGGTAGGCATCCTTGGGACCGTGGCGACCGCCCGGAAGATCGGAACGCAGGGTGGTCGCATAGACCGTGCCGAGCACGAACGCCGGATAGGCGCCCGCCAGTGCCGCCAGCGCGAGCCACCTGCGGAGACGTCGCAGGCGCCGCGTCCATCGTTCCGGTCCGGTTCCGCGCATCAGCCTTTCGGAAGATCGATGCCGCAGCGCGTCCGTGCTTCCTGCTCGAACTGTTCGAACATCTCCGCCGGCGGCTGCATGTCCGGAAACGGTTTGTTCATCACGGCCGCCGCGGGCGTCATCATGAACTGCGCCATCTGCATCTGTTCCTGCTCGCCGATGTCTGCGAAGAACGCAGCCGGATCCGGCGCCGCCTGATCCTTGATCTTGGCCTCGACGCCGGCGCGCACGAAGGCGAACAGCTTCCTGCCGGCATCGGTCTCGACGAACTCGGCCCAGGCCAGGAAAATCTCGCGTTCGCCGAGCAGTTCGCGGAAGCTCGTCCGCAGCATCGACCGCATCGGCGGGCGCAGGACCTCGATCATGCACTCCTGCTGCTGCGCGCTCAGCGCCCGCATCTCCGGCACTTTCGCCAGTTCCGTGCGGAGGATGGCCGGGATCGCATCGCCGAGTCCCATCCAACCCACGAACCGGTCGACATCGGCATCGGTCGGCGGCGCCGCGGGCGCCGGCGCTTCGACCGCGACGGATTCTCCCGACGCGACATCGGCCGCGTTCGCGGAAACGGGCGCCGACAGGGCGAACGCGATCGCACTGCCGAAGGCCAGACGGACCAGCAGCGAAAGACTCATGCGGGGTTCTCCATCATCGCCACGAAACGATCGAACAGCGGCGAAACATCGTGCGGGCCGGGGCTGGCTTCCGGATGGCCCTGGAAACTGAATGCCGGCGCGTCGGTCAGGGCGATGCCCTGATTGCTGCCGTCGAACAGCGAGCGGTGGGTCACGCGCACGTTCGCCGGCAGCGTGGTTTCGTCGACCGCGAAGCCGTGGTTCTGCGAGGTGATCATCACCCGGCCGCTGTCGATATCGATCACCGGATGGTTCGCGCCGTGATGGCCGAATTTCATCTTCAGCGTCTGCGCGCCGGCGGCGAGCCCGAGGAGCTGATGGCCGAGGCAGATGCCGAAGGTCGGAATCTTCCGGGCGATGCATTCGCGGATCGCGGCGATGGCGTAGTCGCAGGGCGCCGGATCGCCGGGGCCGTTGGAGAGGAACACGCCGTCGGGCCGCATCGCCAGCACATCGGCGACCGGCGTCTGCGCCGGCACCACGGTCACGTCGCAATGCCGCTCCGCGAGCATGCGCAGGATGTTGCGCTTCACGCCGAAATCGTAGGCCACGACCCTGAACTTCGGCGTCGCGGACACGAACGTGTTGCGGTCGAGGTCGAGCTGGCCTTCGGTCCACGGATAGGCGGCATCGGTGGTGACCACCTTCGCCAGATCCATGCCCTTGAGGCCGGGGAATTTGCGCGCGGCTTCCAGCGCCCTGTCGACATCTGCGCGCAGATCGAGAGCCGCACCGGCCATCAGCGCGCCGTTCTGGGCGCCGCGATCGCGCAGCAGGCGCGTGAGCTTGCGGGTGTCGATCTCGGAAATCGCGACGATGCCGCGGGCCCTGAGCCATTCCGGCAGTGCGATCCGGCTGCGCCAGTTGCTGGGTCTGCGCGGCACGTTGCGCACGATCAGGCCGGATGCCCAGACCTTGCCGGCCTCGTCGTCGAGGTCGGTGCAGCCGGTGTTGCCGATGTGGGGATAGGTCAGGGTGACCAGCTGGCGGGCGTAGGACGGATCGGTCAGGACTTCCTGATATCCGGTGATCGCGGTGTTGAACACGACCTCGCCCACGGACAGGCCGGGCGCGCCTACGGATTCGCCCTCGAATACGGTGCCGTCTTCGAGGACAAGGATTGCGGTTTCGGTCACGGAGTTCGCCTTTGCTTGGGCTGCTTCAGGTTGCACAAAGCCCCGGGCGCGGTCTGTAACCGGCCCGTGGCTTCTGGTGTGAGGCGAGACGGAATTGTACCGGCGAGCGGCGGCCTCCGCCAGCGGAATCTGCTGCGCTGCGTCAGACGTCGCCGAGCAGATCGCGCAGCCGGTAACTGCCCGCCGCCCGGCCCGGCAACACGGCGGCGGCATGCAGCGCGCCGCGGGCGAAGATGTCGCGACTGGTGGCGCGGTGGATCAGTTCGATCCGCTCGCCCGGCCCGGCGAACTGGACCAGATGCTCGCCGACGATGTCGCCGGCGCGCAGGCTGGCATAGCGCGGATCGGCGCCCCCGCGCTGTGCGGCCGCGCCCAGCGCCAGTGCGGTGCCCGACGGCGCATCGAGCTTTCGGGTGTGATGCGCCTCGACGATGTCGCAGTCCCAGGCCTTGAGCGCCGCCGCCGCGCGTTCCACCAGGTCGTCCAGTACGGCCACGCCGAGGCTGAAGTTCGCCGACCACAGCACCGGCACGATGCGGGACGCGGCCTGCAGCGCGCGCTGCTGCTGTGTGGCGAGGCCGGTGGTCCCGGAGACGAAGGCCGCGCCGCGCTGCGCGCACAGGGACAGGATGGCGTCGAACGCGGCCGGCAGGCTGAAATCCACGGCGACGTCGAAATCGGGCGCGTTCTCCAGATCCTTCACCGGATGGAAGGGCTGGCCGAGCAGGCCGGCGTCGGCCGTGGCCGGTGCCACCGCCGAGACGACGCGCAGGTCGTCGCGTTCGGCGGCCAGCCGCAGCAGGGTCTGGCCCATGCGCCCGCTGGCGCCGTGGATGAGGAGACGGAGGGGGGCGTGCTGGGGCTCGGACATGCGTTCAGCGTACCATCCGCGCCGCTCTGCCGAACGGCGCCGGCGACGCGTCAGCCCGCAGGCGCGGGCACGGATTCGAGCACCCGCCCGGTGCCGGTCGCGTCGATCTCCACGGCGGCGGCCGACAATGCCGCGGCGGCCACGTCCGGCCCGAACCCGAAACGGAAATGCACGTCGCCCGACGGCGTGCGCGAGGAATGGATCGAAGACAGGCTGATGCCATGGCGTTCGAACACGTCCAGCAGCGCGCGCAGCGAGCCGGCGCGATCATCGGGCAGATGCACGCTCAACGACGGCGCCTCGACCAGGTCGGCGAGCAGATAGCCCACGCGTTCGAAGGTGTAGTTGCCCTCGGCGAGCGCGCGTCCGTCGAAGGCTGCGCGGTTGTCGTGCAGATGGCGGGCGCGGAATGCGGCGCGCGCCGCTTCATCGCCCTGCCCCACCAGCGCGCGCAGCGATTGCAGCTCCGCGAGCAGCCGATCCAGCATCTCCGCGGTGTGCGGATTGCCGAACTGGATGTCCTCGTAGATCTGCGGATTCAGCGACAGGATGCGGGTCATCATCGCCACGTCGAGTTCGAACGACGCGGTCCGCAGCGGCAACAGCGCCGATGGCGGGCCGAGCGTCGAGACATAGCCGCGCAGCACGCCGGCCTGGGCGAGATGGGTGGCGTGCACCATCGCCTGCACCAGCGCCATCGCGCGGTCGTGGTGCTCGGGCGATACCCGCACGCACTCCGCCTGCAGCGCATCGAGCAACTGCGCCAGCCACGGTCGCCAGACATCGAGGCGGGCTTCGCAGATCGCGAGCACGCGGCCCTTGAGCGTCGGCGTCTTCGGCGGCGCGGTCATCGGGTGCAGGCCGACGACTTCGGCCTGCGAGCGCAGCATCGCCGCCAGCGGCGCCTGCTTGATCGAGGTGATGTCCAGCCACAGCCGACCACGCTCGCGTTCTTCCGAGCGCTCGCGCCAGTGATCGATCACCGCCACCGTGTCGCGGATCGGCGCCGAGAAAACGAGGACATCGGCCTGCGCCAGCACCGAGTCGACCGGATCGGACGTCGACGATACGGGGTCGTATCCCAGCACGCGCAATCCCATCCGTTCAGCGAAAAAACGCCGCAGCCAGCGGCCATAGGCGCCTTCGCTGCCGACAAGTCCGATCACCGGCCGTCGATTCATCCTGAGGTCGCTCCAAAACGTGGGGAAAGTCTCATTTTGACCGCAAATCCACGCGCCGCAAGCGACGGGATGGCGCCGGCGCAACGTGCAGGCGCCGGCATGGGAGTACTCTTGGCCCTCGATTTTGGATCGGGGACAGGGGGGTCCCATATGACCAGAGATCTTTTCGCACGTCGTTTCACCGCCCCGTTGCACGCGGACATTCCCCGCGACTGGCTGCCGTCGTCACCGACGATCGCCGCACTGCTCAACACCTACACCGTGCTGGTGCCCGCCAACGAAGCCTTCTACATGCGCACGATCAATGCGTGCCTGCCGCGCATCGCCGACCCCGCACTGCGCGCGACCGCGATCGCGTTCATCCACCAGGAAGCGGAACACGGCGTCGCCCACAAGCGCTACTGGCGGAACCTCGATCGGCAGGGCTACCGCTTCCGCACGTTCGAGCGGTGGGTGGACAAGCTGACCTTCCGCCTGATCGAACGGATCGCGCCGCTGCCGCTGCGCGTATCGATGGTCAGCTGCGTCGAGTACGTGAACGCGTATCTCGCGCACGAGTTCCTCTCGCAGGGCATCCTGGAAGACGCGCATCCCGAGGTGCGCGCGCTGATGGAATGGCACTTCGCGGAAGAGATCGAACACAAGCGGGTTTCGTTCGACGTGATGCAGGCGGTCACGCCTTCGTATGCCGTGCGCTTCGCCGGCCTGGCGATGACTCTGCCGCTGTTCTACGGCCTGATGACCTTCGGAATGATGCGCTTCCTCGTGCAGGACAAGCGTTTGTTCCAATGGTCGATCTGGCGCCAGTTCCTGGATCATCTGGGCGCCGGAAACCACATGCTGGTGCGCACGCTGAAGCACGTGATGGCGTACGCGCGCCCGTCGTTCCACCCGTCGCAGCTCGACGATGCCGCGCTGGCGGAAGCCGTGATCGATCGCTATTCCTCGCGGATGCAGGGCTGGCTGGCGCCGGCGAAGCGCGGCAGGGCCGCAGCCCGGCAACCGCTGGCCGCCTGAGGCTGCCGCTGCGAACGACGGCGAAAATGTTCCCGATCGTCGCGGGCCCGCATCGGCGGTTCGCCGGCCGGGCCGCCCGGTTCAGGACGTCATCCGCGCCCAGAAGCTCTTGACGCCGTCGATGAACGTGCTGGACCGCGGCGAATGGCGGCGCGCGTTCTCGCCGGTGAAGGTCGCTTCGAACTGCTGCAGCAGCTCGCGCTGGTGCGCCGTGAGATTCACCGGCGTTTCGACCACGACCCGGCAATAGAGATCGCCGGTGCTGCGGCTGCGCACCGACTTCACGCCCTTCTCGCGCAGGCGGAACACCTTGCCGGTCTGGGTCTCCGCGGGCACGCGGATTTCGGCCTCGCCGCCCAGGGTCGGCACGCGCACGCTGTCGCCGAGCGCGGCCTGCGAGAACCGGATCGGCACTTCGCAGTGCAGATCGTCGCCGTCGCGCTGGAAGATCTCGTGCTCGCGCACGCGGATCTCGACATACAGATCGCCCGGCGGTGCGCCGGCAGGCCCGGCCTCGCCTTCGCCGGAGAGGCGGATGCGGTCGCCGTTGTCCACGCCCGCGGGAATCTTCACCGACAGGACTTTTTCTTCCTCGACGCGCCCGGCGCCGTGGCAGATCTTGCAGGGATTGCTCAGCTTCTGGCCGCGGCCGCCGCAGGTCGGGCACGGCTGCTGCATCGAGAAGATGCCGCGCTGGAAGCGCACCTGGCCGCGGCCCTGGCAACTGGCGCAGGTTTCGAGTTTGCCGTCTTCCGAACCGCTGCCCTTGCAGGGCTTGCAGCCGACCATGGTCGGCACTTCGATGCGGCGGTCGATGCCGGCGACGGCGTCTTCCAGGTCGAGCTCGATCACGTAGCCGATGTCGGCGCCGCGACGCGGCGCGCGCGCGCCGCCGCCCCCGCCGAAAATGTTGCCGAAGATGTCGCCGAAGACATCGTTGATGTCGGCGTAACCCTGCCCACCGCCGCCTCCGCCGCCCATGCCGTGCTCGAAGGCCGCATGGCCGTGCGCGTCGTAGGCGCGACGCTTGTTGGCGTCGGACAGCACTTCGTAGGCTTCCTTCGCTTCCTTGAACGCCGCCTCGGCGCTGGCGTCGTCGGGATTGCGGTCCGGATGCAGCTTCATCGCCAACCGGCGATAGGCCTTTTTCAGCTCTTCGTCGCTGGCGTTGCGGGCCACGCCCAGAACTTCGTAATAGTCGCGTTTGCTCATGGATTCCGGCGGCGATCAGGCGGTGGAGAGAATGCGGTCGATCGGGAAAAGCGCGGGTCTTCAACATGGAAACGGGAGATCGCGGCGGACCGCGTCTCCCGTTGCCTGCATCCCGATGGGCGGGATTACTTGTTGTCGTCCTTCACCTCGGTGAATTCGGCGTCGACCACATCGTCGTTGCGCGACGACGCGGACGGGCCGGCACCGGCGTCGCCGCCGGGCTGCTGGCCGGCGTTGGCCGCGCCCATCAGCGACTGCATGACCTCTTCCAGCGCCTTCGACTTGGACTCGATCTGGGCCTTGTCGTCGCCCTTCATCGCGGTCTCGACCTCGGCGATGGCGCCCTCGGCGCGACCAATCACCTCGCCCGGCACCTTGTCGCCGTGATCGTTGATCGCGGTGCGGGTGGCGTGGATCAGGGCATCGGCATGGTTGCGGGCCTGCACGAGCTCATGGAAGCGCTTGTCGTCCTCGCGATGGGCCTCGGCGTCCTGCACCATCCGCTGGATCTCGTCGTCCGACAGGCCCGAACCGGCCTTGATCTCGACCTTCTGTTCCTTGCCGGTCTTCTTGTCCTTCGCCGACACGTGCAGGATGCCGTTGGCGTCGATGTCGAAGGTGACCTCGATCTGCGGTTCGCCGCGACGCGCCGGGTCGATGCCGGCCAGATCGAAGCGGGCCAGCGACTTGTTGTACATCGCCTGCGCGCGTTCGCCCTGCAGCACGTGCACGGTCACCGCGGTCTGGTTGTCGGCGGCGGTCGAATAGGTCTGCGTCGCCTTGGTCGGGATGGTGGTGTTCTTCTCGATCACCTTGTTGAACTCGCCGCCCAGCACTTCGATGCCCAGCGACAGCGGGGTCACGTCGAGCAGCAGCACGTCCTTCACGTCTCCGGCCAGCACGCCGCCCTGGATCGCGGCGCCGATGGCGACGGCCTCGTCCGGGTTCACGTCCTTGCGCGGTTCCTTGCCGAAGAACTCGGCCACCGCCGCCTGCACCTTCGGCATGCGGGTCTGTCCACCGACGAGGATCACTTCGCTGATGTCGCTGGCGCGCAGGCCGGCGTCGTTCAGCGCCGTGCGGCAGGGTTCGATCGACTTGCGGATCAGTTCGTCGACCAGCGCTTCGAGCTTGGCGCGGGTGAGCTTGATGTTGAGGTGCTTCGGACCGGACGCGTCGGCGGTGACGTACGGCAGATTCACTTCGGTCTGCTGCGAGCTGGACAGCTCGATCTTCGCGCGCTCGGCCGCGTCCTTCAGGCGCTGCAGGGCCAGCGGATCCTTGCGCAGGTCGATGCCCTGGTCCTTCTGGAATTCCTCGACGAGATAGTCGATGACGCGCTTGTCGAAGTCTTCGCCGCCCAGGAAGGTGTCGCCGTTGGTGGCCAGCACTTCGAACTGCTTCTCGCCGTCGACGTTCGCGATCTCGATGATCGACACGTCGAAGGTGCCGCCGCCGAGGTCGTACACGGCGATCTTGCGATCGGCGCCACCGTCGCCCTTGTCCAGGCCGTAGGCCAGCGCGGCCGCGGTCGGCTCGTTGATGATGCGCTTCACTTCCAGGCCGGCGATGCGGCCGGCGTCCTTGGTCGCCTGGCGCTGGCTGTCGTTGAAGTAGGCCGGCACGGTGATCACCGCTTCGGTCACCGCTTCGCCGAGGTAGGCTTCGGCGGTCTTCTTCATTTTCTCGAGCACGCGCGCGGAGATTTCCGGCGGCGCCATCTTGCGGCCGTCGCTGGTTTCGACCCAGGCGTCGCCGTTGCTGTGCTGGATGATGCCGTAGGGCACCAGGTCCAGATCCTTCTTCACTTCGGCGTCGGTGAACTTGCGGCCGATGAGGCGCTTCACCGCGTAGAAGGTGTTCTTGGGATTGGTGACGGCCTGGCGCTTGGCGCTGGCGCCGGCCAGCACTTCGCCGTCCTTCGTGTAGGCGATGATCGACGGCGTGGTGCGGTCGCCCTCGCTGTTCTCGATGACTTTTGCCTTGCCGCCTTCCATGATCGCGACGCACGAATTGGTCGTGCCCAGATCGATGCCGATGATCTTGCCCATGACGGTGTCCTCTGAAATTCGATGTTTGGGGCGGTCGCGCCGCCGATGATCTGTGTGTGGGGTGGTCCGGTGCGCGTTTCAAGCGCCGCGTGCGACCGCCGCGTGAATGGCGCGCGGCGCGCTCAGTCCTGCTTCGCCACCACCACCAGCGCCGGACGCAGCAGGCGCTCGTTGAGCAGCCAGCCCTTCTGGAAGGTCTGCGCGACCGCGCCCGGGGCGATGCCCTCGGCGTCGATCATGCTCATCGCCTGATGCTGGTCGGGGTTGAAGACATCGCCCGGCGCCGGCGCCACCGCCACCAGACCGTTGGCGCCGGCGATGCGCTGCAGCTGGCGCAGGGTCAGTTCCATGCCGGCGCGCAGCGGGTCGCCTTCGGCCGCGGCGGCAAGCCCCGCTTCCATGCTGTCGAACAGCGGCAGCAGGTCGCCCAGCAGGCGTTCGTTGGCGAATTTGCGCGCCATCTCGACTTCGCGCGCCATGCGCTTGCGCTGGTTTTCCAGATCGGCGCGCTCGCGCAGACCGTCGGCCCGCAGTTGTTCCAGTTCCGCACGAAGGCTTTCGATGATGGCCTCCGGGCTGTCGGCGGCGGCCGTGTCGGCATGCGCGGAGGATTGCGCGGAAGTCGGTTCGTCCTGTTGGCTATGTTCTTGATTCATCTGGCATCCGGTGGCAGGCGGAGGCGGGAGAACCCGCCGACCGCCCTGCAATGGGGCCGTGCGCCGGGGAATCAAGGGGGCCCAGGCAGAACCTGGCGCGCGACGCGAACGAGGCCGTGCCCACGGCTGAAGACGATGAAACGATGGTGGTTCGGTTCGTTTCCACCCGCCCGGCGGTGCGATCCGGTTCGCCTTACCGCCCTTCGTCCGGCCCCAGCGCCTCGCTCAGGACCGATGCCGCCGCCTGCACCACCGGAATCACCCGCTCGTAGGCCATCCGGGTCGGGCCGATCACGCCGAGCACGCCGAGCGTGCGGCCGCCCACTCCGTACGGCGCGGTGACCAGCGACACGCTGTCCAGCGGCGCCATGCCGGTTTCCTCGCCGATGAAGATCCGCACGCCGGGGGCGCGCAACGTGCGTTCCAGTACCTGCAGGATCTCGCGCTTGCTGGCGAAGGCCTCGAACAGTTCGCGCAGGCGCTCCAGGTTCGACAGGTCCTGCACGCCGATCAGGCGGGTCTGGCCGGCCACCAGCATGTCCTCGGCATCGCTGGCGAGCGCCTGGTCGGCCAGTTCCAGCGCCTGGGTCATCAGGGTTTCCATCTCCTGCCGCGCGCTGCGCAGTTCGGCCAGCAGCAGCGCGCGGGCCTCGGCCAGGGGCCGGCCGGCGTAGTGCGCGTTGAGATAGTTCGCGATCCGCTCCAGTTCGCCCGGCTCGTAGCCGCGCCGGGTCTGCAGGATGCGGTTCTGCACGTCGTTGTCGGCGAAGACGAGAATGGCCAGCACCCGCTGGCCGTCCAGCGGCACGAAATCGACGTGCTTGAACGCGAACTGCTCGCGCTTCGGCACGCTCACCACGCCGACGAAATGGGTCATCGCCGACACCAGTTCGGACGCGCTGCCCAGCAGGCTCTGGGTGCCGGCGCCGGCCGACAGTTCGGAACGCAGGCGATTGAGTTCGATGTCGGCCAGCGGCTGGATCTGCAGCAGGCTGTCGACGAACACCCGGTAGCCCTGCGCGGTGGGCACGCGTCCGGCGGAGGTATGCGGCGCCGACAACAGGCCCACGTCTTCCAGCTCGGCCAGGATGTTGCGGATCGTGGCCGCGCTGACGTCCAGGCCCGCGTGCCGGGCCAGCGTCTGCGAACCCACCGGCTCGCCATCGCGGATGTAGCGCGAGATCAGCGTGCGCAGCAGCAGACGGGCGCGGGGGTCGAGGGTGGCATCGGGGGTACGGCTCATGCAGAGCGGTATAGGCGCAGACGGGTGGCGACGCAAGAGCGCGGCGTCTCGGCCCCTGAGACGGCCACCGGTTCCAATCGTCCCACGAACCCGGCGCGACCGGATCGGCGTCGACATCGGCATCCCCAACGCTGTCGGCGCCGGTCGCGGTTCGCGCCGGGGTCGGTTGCGCACTTTTGATGCACAATTCCGCCCCATGCTGACTCATCTCACTCTTCGCGATTTCGCCGTCGTCTCCGCCGCCGAGCTCGAATTCGGCCCAGGCATGACCGTGATCTCCGGCGAAACCGGCGCCGGCAAATCGCTGCTGGTGGACGCGCTGGGCTTCCTCTCGGGGCTGCGCGCCGACAGCGGCATGGTCCGCCACGGCGCCGAGCGCGCCGAATTGAGCGCCGAATTCGATCTCGCCGACCGCGCCGAAGCGCTCGAGTGGCTGCGCGAACAGGACATGCTCGACGACGGCGACGGCGACGGCAGCGCCGCCTGCCATCTGCGCCGCACCCTGCGCTCGGACGGCGGCTCGCGGGCCTGGATCAACGGCCGGCCGGTCACGGTCGCGCAACTGGCCGAACTCGCCGGGCTGCTGGTCGAAATCCACGGCCAGCACGAACACCAGGCGCTGCTATCGAAGGCCAGCCAGCTCGATCTGCTCGACGCCTTCGGCCGCCACACCGCGCCGCTGGCGGCCGTGCGCGACGCCACCGCGGCCTGGTCGGCGCTGCTGCGCGAACGCGACATCCTGTCCCGCGCCGGCGATGTCTCCGACCGGATCGAACTCCTCGATCACCAGTGGCGCGAACTCGACCGCGAGACTCTGGAGCCGGCATCGATCGTCGATCTCGTGGCCCAGCATCGCCGCCACGCCAACGCCGCCGGACTGATCGACACCTGCGAACGCGCCCTGACCACGCTGGAAGGCGACGACGCGCCATCGCTGCTGCAGACCCTGCAATCCCTGCGCGGCGATCTGGCCCGCGCGCGCGGCGACGAACCGCGGTTGGGCGAAGTGGACGGCATGCTCGACGCCGCCGCGATCCAGATCGACGAAGCCACGCGGCTGCTGCAGCGGATCCGCGACGACCTCGACCTCGACCCCGACCAGTTCGAGGCGCTGGAAGACCGCCTCGGCCGTCTGCACGAACTGGGCCGCAAACACAGGGTCCTGCCCGAAGCGCTGCTGGACGTCCGCGAACGGCTCGCGACCGAGCTGGAATCGCTGCGCAATGCCGGCACGCGGCTGGCCACGCTCGACGCCGAGATCGCCCGCGCCGCGAACCGCTGGTCCGCCGCCGCCGCCGAACTCACCGCCGCCCGCAGTGCCGCTGCGGCGACGCTGTCGCGGGCGGCCAGCACGCTCATCGCCGAACTCGGCATGGGCGGCGGGCGCTTCGAGATCGCGCTGGAACCCGTCGATGCCGGTCGACCTGACCCGCAGGGCGCGGAACGGGTCGAGTTCCTGGTGTCGGCCAACGCCGGGCAGCCGCCGCGGCCGCTGCGCAAGGTCGCCTCCGGCGGCGAACTGTCGCGGGTCTCGCTGGCGATCGAAGTCGCGGCCCTCGGCCTGGACGCGGTGCCGACGATGGTGTTCGACGAAGTCGATTCCGGCATCGGCGGCGCGGTCGCGGAGATCGTCGGCCAGAAACTGCGCGCCCTCGGCGAGAAGCGCCAGGTGCTGTGCGTGACCCACCAGCCGCAGGTCGCCGCCCAGGGCCACGCGCACTATCGCGTCAGCAAGGCCGAAGCCGCCGGCATGACCCAGAGCGCGGTGCAGAAGCTGGGCCCGAAGGAACGTCAGGAAGAACTGGCGCGGATGCTCGGCGGCGTGGAAGTCAGCCGGGAAGCGCGCGCGGCGGCGAAGCGGCTGCTCGACAGCGTGGCGTGATCCCCTGACCGCAGGCGGGCGCGGAAGCGCAGCGAAACCCCGGGTTTTCGCTCGTTACAGCCGGTAGAGCGGCCTTCAGGCCGCTGCTTTTTCTTACATCAAGAGCAGCGGCCTGAAGGCCGCTCTACCTGCGACTCGTACTGCGCGTCAGGACTTCTTGCGCACGTACAGCACCAGCGCGTGCGCTTCGATCTCGTAGCCGTATTCGGCCGCGATCTTGTGCTGCAACGCCTCGATCTCGGTGCTCTCGAATTCGATGATCTTGCCGGTGTCGATGTCGACCATGTGATCGTGGTGCTCGCCACGGTCCAGTTCGTAGACGGCATGGCCGCCCTCGAAGTTGTGCTTCAGCACCAGGCCGGCGGCCTCGAACTGGGTCAGCACCCGGTAAACCGTGGCCAGACCGATCTCGTCGCCCTCTTCCACCAATTTCCGGTAGATGTCCTCTGCGGTCATGTGTCGCGGACGGGCCTGCTCCAGCAACTCCAGGATCCGCATGCGGGGATGGGTGACTTTCAGGCCGAGCTTGCGGAGATCTCTGGTTTCCATGAACGTTTCCATGAACGCGTTCCGGTGGGCGGAGGGGGCGGCATCCAACCCGCGATGAACGGCGGCGTGCAGCGCGACTGCCGGGCTTGCCGGGCGTCAGTGTATCATCGGTGCCCGCGACACCTCCTTTCCCAGCCGGCCGCCTCATGCCCACGATCACCCGCCGCTCGTTCCGCGCCCCCCTGCTCCTGCTTGCCGTCGCGCTCGCCACCAGCGGCTGCGGCATCTTCTACAAGCAGCCGATCTACCAGGGCAACCTGATCGAAAAGAACGCCGTCGACCAGTTGCAGGCCGGGATGAGCAAACAGGACGTGGTCAGCCTGCTCGGCACCCCCTCGATCACCGACTCCTTCAACGAAAACCGCTGGGATTACACCGCCACGCAGCGCATCGACCGCCGCGGCACCACCGAAGTGAAGAATTTCACGGTGTTCTTCGAGAACGGCGCGGTCACGAAGTGGGAAGGCGACTACTTCCCGGAACAGGACGACGTCCTCGCCCAGAACGCCCGCCGCCAGTTCGGCCCGAACCTGGCCAAGGACGACAAGAAAAAACGCCGGCGTTGAGCCGGCGTTTTTTCTTTGCGAATTTCCTGACGCCCCGTCGTCACTCCCGCGCCGGTTTGCGCGCGCGGCGCCGACGGGCTTCTTTCGGGTCGATCAGCAGCGGCCGCAGCAGTTCGATCCGGTCGCCGTTGCGCAGCAGCTGCGTCGCCTCGACGATCTCCCCGAACACCGCCACGCCCCGACTCGCATCGAACTCGGCCGGGGGCTCCGCGGCCGCGATGGCATCGGCGACGGTCGCGCCTTCCGCCAGTTCGAGCGTCTTCGCCACATGCCGCCGCGGCCAGGCCCACAGCACCTCCACGCGGATGCGCCCGGCCATGCCTCACTCGTCTCCGCGGTCGGCCACGCGCACGAAGTCGTCCACCATGCGGTCGGCCAGGGTCTGGAATCCGAGCACGAAGGCCGGACCCAGCAGCCGGGTCTGCGGTTCGAAATCCAGGGTCAGCGTGACCTTGCAGGCGGATTCGTCCAGCGCGTGGAACTGCCAGCGCCCGACGAGCTTCCTGAACGGCCCGTCGCGCAGGACCATGTCGATGTGATGCGGCGGCGCGAGCGTGTTCTCGGTGGTGAACCAGGTGCTCAGCCCGCCCATGCCCAGATCCAGCCGCGCCACCACCCGGGTCTCGCACGCCTCCAGCACCTGCGCCCGCTCGCACCAGTCGAAACGCCGGGGATACGCGGCGATGTCGTTGACCAACGAGAACATCTTGGCGGCGGAATGTTCGACCAGGGCGGAGCGTTGGATGACCGGCATGTGGCTGGACTCGTGGGCGATACGCGGGATGGTGTCTGGATGATCGGCCGGACGACTCGCCAGTCCGCCCCGCATCGGGGACAATACGGCGAATGAGCAAGCAGAAAGTCGGAAAGGATAAGGCAAAGGGCGGCGACAAGGCGGGCAAGTCCGCCCCGGCGGTGAAGACCATCGCCTTGAACAAACGGTCGCGGCACGAATACCACCTCGAACAACGCCTGGAGGCCGGGCTCGCCCTGCAGGGCTGGGAGCTGAAGGCGATCCGCGCCGGCCGCGCGAACATCGGCGACGGCTACGCCCTGGTCCAGGGCGGCGAACTGTTCCTGATCGGCGCCCAGATCACTCCGCTGATCTCCGCCTCCACCCACGTGGTCGCCAACGACCGCCGCACGCGCAAGCTGCTGCTGCATCGCCGCGAGATCGACCAGTGGATCGGCAAGGTCCAGCGCGACGGTTACACCATCGTGCCGACGGCGATGTACTGGAAGGGCAACAAGGTGAAGCTGGAGATCGCGCTCGCCAAGGGCAAGCAGGACCACGACAAGCGGCAGGCCTCGAAGGACCGCGACTGGGCGCGCGAGAAACAGCGCACCATGCGCCGACACAACAAAGATGCCTGAAGGGCCGGGACGCCTGAACGGACATTCCCCGGGTGCAATGTCGGCGCGCTTGAACCCGCCCCGCCCCGCCCCCATACTCCTCACCGTCAGTGAGATCGCTTCACCGCTGTCGATCTTCCGGGGGTGCACCTGGCTTCGACGGGAGTAGCAACATCCACTGGTGCATGCCGAGGGGGTAGCTTTCCTCGTTAATCCAGCTGCAAACTTTAGTTGCCAACGACGACAACTACGCTCTCGCCGCTTAAGGCGTAAGCCCCGAACCCACTTGTGCCCGTGCTCGTGGATGTAGGGTCATTATCACGGAACAGCTTCCGGCGGCGACCCGCCAACCGGCAGTGAACTTAGCGGGTGTGGACGACGGTGTGCCTCGCACGTTGTGTTGCCGTCGTACGAGAATCAACAACGAGCTAAGCATGTAGTACCGGAGATCGCGCGCTTTCGGACGGGGGTTCGATTCCCCCCACCTCCACCAATCGAAACGAAAAGCCCGGGGCGAAAGCCTCGGGCTTTTTGTTTGCGTCGCCGGTCGTCATCCCGGGTCGACCTTGACCTCCTGTCGGCGACGCTCGTTATGAGGCGCCGCGGCGGTTGCGATCCGAGCGGGATCGACCCGGGTCTGCACATCCGGCTCGTGCCGCCGCCCCGCCCCGCGCAGCCGAAATCCCGCGCGCGGACCTCCAATCCGAGCCCCAACCGGCGCTTGCGCGGCCGTCGCGTACTCGCCAGACTCTTCGAAAAGGACGTCTGAAAGTCCCATACGCGGCCCCATGCCGCTCTCGCTCGCCGACATCCACCCGGACGCGAGCGAAGCTCGCTGGAAGTTTCAAGGAGGAAGTTTCAAGGAGGAAGGAGGAAGGAGGAAGGATGAATGTCGATGCGAAAGCCGAACGTGCCCAAGCCGCCATCCTCGTCCGCAGCCTCGGCTACGGCCGTCGCACCGAAGCACTCGCCGATGCCGAAGCGGCGCTGGGAACGAACCGACCACGCAAGCGACTCGTCACTTCGCAGCAACGAGTGCCAAAGGCGACTCGGCATTGAAGAACAGAACCAACCCCTTCGAGCGCTCCCATGACTGATCAGTTGCCACTCAGCATTTTCATCAGCTACAGCCATGACTCCGACGAACATCGGGAGCGGGTCCTGGGACTTTCGGAGCGTCTGCGGGCTGACGGCATCGAGACGATCCTTGACCGCTACGTCGAAAGGGGATCGCCGCCCGAGGGTTGGCCGCGATGGATGCTGAACGGTCTGGAGAAAGCGACGCACGTCTTGTGCGTGTGCACGGAAACGTACTACCGCCGGTTTCGCGGACGGGAGGTGCCGGGCAAAGGCAAGGGAGTGGACTGGGAAGGCGCACTGATGACCCAGTCGCTGTATGACGACCGCAGCGTTTCGACCAAGTGCATTCCCGTGCTCTTCGCACGCACCGACGAGCCTTATGTTCCCGAACCGCTGCGGGCACAGACTTTTTACGTCGTGGATTCCGATGCGAGCTACGAGGCGTTGTACGACGCATTGCTGAACCAAAGCGGTGTCGTACCGAGGCCGGTTGGAACCCCGAAACGCAAGCCTCGGGCGACTGGCCAGCCGCTGTCCTTCCCGTCTGTCCCGCCAGCCGCCGAAGCCAAAAACAAAACTTTCGATGACACGCGCAAAATCGCGGGCACGCAGTTGGCGAAACACGCGCCGCGCGTGCTGTTCGGCCGCGAGACGGAATTGGCCGCACTCGATGCGGCTTGGGCGAAGGGAACGCTGAACGTCTACACGCTGGTGGCCTGGGGCGGCGCGGGGAAGACGTCGCTGGTGTTCCGCTGGGTGCAGACACGCTTCGCGGCGACAGGCTGGCCCGGCGTCGAGCGCTACTTCGACTGGAGCTTTTACAGCCAGGGGACCGGCGAAAGCCGGCAGACCTCCGCCGACCTGTTCATCGCCAGAGCGCTCGCATTCTTCGGCGACCCCGATCCGACCCAAGGCGGCCCGCATGAACGCGGCGAGCGGCTGGCCGGGCTGATTCGCCGGCACCGCACGCTGCTGATCCTGGACGGCATCGAACCGCTGCAATACCCGCCGAACGACCCCCAGGCCGGGCGGCTGAAGGACCAGGCGCTCGAAGCCCTGCTGCGGGAACTCGCCGCCGACAACCCCGGTCTGGTCGTCATCACCACCCGCGAACACCTGACCAACGTCGAGGGATACGCCACCACCGAGGAGCAGAAGCTCGACAAGCTGGCGAAGGAAGCGGCCGTCGATCTTCTGCGGCACCTGCAGATCGTCGGCACGGACGAGGAGTTGCACGCGGCGTGGAAGGACGCCGGCGGCCACGCGCTGACCCTCAGCCTGCTCGGGCGATTCATCGCCGACGCCTACGACGACCGCGACATCCGCCATTACCGCGAGGTGAAGTTCGAAGCGGCGGACGAGGAGCACCAGGGCCGCTCGGCGTTCAAGGTGATGATTGCCTACGAGCGGTGGCTGCAAAGCGCCGGACCCGAGCATCAGCGGGAACTGGCCGTGCTGCGGCTGACCGGCCTGTTCGACCGGCCGATGGCGAAGCCTTGCCTGCAAGCCCTGCGGGCGGGGCCGTCGATTCCGGGGCTCACCGACGCGCTGGTGACGCTGACGCCGCAGCAGTGGAATATCGCGGTGAAACGACTGAGCGAGGTGGAACTGCTCTCCGTCTCGGCCGACGCGATCGACGCCCACCCGCTGATCCGCGAGTACTTCGCGGCCCAGTTGAAGCGGGACCAGCCGGCGGCGTTCGAAGCGGCCCACTCGCGGCTGTTTGACTACTTGTGCGAGGACACGCCGCACCGCCCGGACGGCATCGACGGACTGGCCCCGCTCTACGAAGCCGTCAGCCACGGCTGCCTCGCCGGACGACATCACGAGGCGCGCAAAAAGGTCTACGTCGACCGCATCCTCCGCGGCACGGGGAGCGGCGGTTACTACAGCACGAAGAAACTCGGAGCAATCGGAGCCGACCTCGCGGCGGTGGCGGCCTTCTTCGACGAGCCGTGGCGCCAGGTGTCGCCGAACCTGACCGAAGACGATCAGGCCTGGCTGCTGAACGAGGCTGCGTTCCGCCTCGGTGCCCTCGGCCGCTTGTCCGAAGCGCTGCAACCGATGCGTTCGACTCTTGAACTCAACGTGGCAAGCGGCCGTTGGCAGAACGCAGCGGCTGTTGCCTGCAACCTGAGCGACTTGGAGGTGACGCTGGGCCGCTTGCCGGACGCCGTGACCGATGCCCGCCAGTCGATCCGCCACGCCGACCAGAGCGGCGATGCGTTCCAGCGGATCAGCAACCGCAACACAGCGGCGGATGCCTTGTACCAGTCCGGCCAGCGGGCCGAAGCCGGCACCCTCTTCGCCGAGGCCGAACGGCTGCAGCAGGACAGGCAACCGCAGTTCGACCTGCTCTATTCGGTGCCAGGCTTCCACTACTGCGGCTGGCTGCTTGCCCCCCCCGAACAGGCCGCGTGGCAGCAACTTCTCAATCAGCCCTTCTCAAATTTGGAATCTCAAATCTCAGATGGCCTTGCCGAGGTCGAACGCCGGGCGACGACGACGTTGAGTTGGTCGACCCCAAGAAACTTGCTCCTCGACATCGCCCTCGATCACCTGACCCTCGCCCGCGTCGGGCTGATCCGGGCCATCCTGGCGAACCCGCTCCCACAAGCAACGCTCGACCTGCCGCACGTCGCCACCGCCGTCAACGGCCTCCGCGCCGCAGGAATGATGGATCAACTTCCCCTTGGCCTGCTCACCGCCTCGCTCTACCACTTCGTCCGCGGCGAGCATGACCTCGCCCTGAAGCACCTGGCCGAAGCCCAGCAGATCGCCGAGCGCGGCCCCATGCCGCTCTACCTCGCCGATATCCACCTGACGCGAGCCCGCCTCGCTGGAAGTTTGAAAGAGGAAGGCGGAGGAATGAATGTCGATGCGAAAGCCGAACTCGCCCTAGCCGCCCAACTCATCCGCACCCTCGGCTACGGCCGTCGCTACCAAGAACTCGCCGATGCCGAAGCGGCGCTGGGAACGAACCGATCACGCCAGTGACGCGTCACTTCGCAGCAACGCGTGCCGAAGTGAATCGCCCCCATTCGATAGAGACCTGCGAGTCGTGCATGACAGCAACGACGGCTGGAGATCGGCACTGATGTGCCGTATGCCTGGGCACGTGAGCATCGCAAGTCGCCGCAGGCGGACAGTACCTCGCCAACCGAAGTGCGCAGATTGCAGGTCGATTCGGCGCAACCGGCTGGCATCGAGGCGAAAGCCTCGGGCTTTTCGTTTTGCGTCAGTTGCCGATCCTGCGCGCCCAGAACGGTTCGTGGCGATGCCGCACGACACCGTCGTAGGTCATGCGCAGATGTTCGTGGTAGCGCTGGCAAACCGCACTCATTTCCTGCAGATAGGCCGCGCGCGCCGCGGGTTCGCCGGCACGCTGTCGCGCGATCGCGGCGGCGGCGCTTTCGGCCGAGGCCAGCGCGTGGAAAATGCCCTGCGATGCGATCGGGTCGAACGCCAGCATCGCGTCGCCGATGGCGAAGAATCCGGGCGGGGTGTCGGCCAGGGCTTCGACGTCGAGCGCGGCGCTGCCGGCGGGACGTGCATGCACTTCGACGGCGCCCGTGGATGGCAGCGCATCGGCGAGCAGCGGCTGTCGCTTCGCCTTCGCGAGGAAACGTTCCGGATCGCGCAGCGTTTTCAGCGCCGGATCGTCGGCGTCGAGATGGAACGCGAGCACGCGCTGTCCGGACGGGATGCGCACGCTGTACCACCAGCCGTCGCGATCGGCGCAGATGCGGGTGCAATGGTCCTCGTCGTCGGCATCCGCCCGCAGATGGGCATACAGGCAGATCAGCGCGTCGTCGGTGCGTCGCGCCAGACCGAGCTGTCGGGCGACGGTCGCGCCGCGACCGCTGGCATCCACCAGAATCGGCGCGCGGTGCTGTGTCCCCTGCGCTTCGACATCGACGCACCAGATGTTCGTGTTGCGCGACACCCGCAGCCGGCCGCAGTTCTCGATCAGCACCGCACCCGCGGCGACCGCGGTTTCGCGCAGGCCCGCATCGAAGCGCGCGCGATCCAGATGCCAGCCGGGTCCGTTCGGATCACGCAGGTGATCGAACCACACCGGTTCCTCGCGATCCCATGCCGAGACGGTCGCGCCGCGTTCGCCGTGACCGTCGGCGAGGAAACGTTCGAACGCACCCAGACGCTGCAGCAGCACCCGCGCCGCGCCCGGCAGCGATTCGCCGATGCGCGGCGATGCGTGCGTGACGGCCGCATCGCGCTCCAGCAGCAGCACGCGACCGTGCGGTCGTAGACGGCTGGCCAGCGCCGAGCCCGCGGGCCCGGCGCCGACGACGATGGCATCCCACTCCGTCAACGCCACGCAACGATCAGCCATACGTCATTCGCGCGGTTTCGGCGTTCCGAGCATGGCCACCCGGCGCATGCGGCTGTCGGTGAGATAGCGCTCGGTCTCGGTCATGTCCTTGCCGCCGCGGTCTTCGACCTGCATCACCGCCGGGAAATCCGGATCGTCGGGAATCCCCGGACGCACCTCGACGATGCCCTGGCGATCGAAGTGGTCGACCATCGTCTGCAACTGCTGCTCGTAGCCCACGCCCAGGGTGCGATCCCAGTCCGAACGATCGTTGAACGCGGCGAGGCGCTGTTCTCGCGACAGTTTCCTGTTCATCACCTTGCGGTAGTTCTCGTCGCTCAGCACCTGGTTCGGCACGCGCGCCGGCCAGAAGGTCGGCAGGTACGGGTCGTACTGTGGCTCGTAGCCGGAACGGCAGCTCGCGGTGTCGGTCTGCCACGGAATCGCCATCCAGCGCGTGATCGAACCCGGCGACTGGCCGTACATCGGACCGTTGTACGACAGCGCCTCCGCCGAGGTCAGCGTGCTGCCGTAATCGGGTTCGGGATCGTCCTTGGCGCGGTGACGCCAGCGATACGGTTCCAGATACATCGTCGCGTGGCGCACCGGCCAGGTCATTTCGCATCCCGGATGAAAGGCGTCGGCCAGGCAGAACTCCAGCGCGGCGCGATCCAGCATCGCCGGCTGTTCGGCCAACGGCACGTCGTCGATCGATCCCGGCGGCCGGAACGTAGGATCGTAATCGGCGATGAAGTCGCCGTTCGCCCAGCGGTCCAGCATTGCCAGCTGCGTGGTGGTCAGCGCGGTCATCGCCCGCGGCACCGGCGGCATCGGGACATCCATCGCATCGCCGTACACCCAGGGCCACGGCTTCATCGAAATATCGCCGTCGTCGGGATTGCGGAACGCGTTCGCGACCGTGCGCCGCAGCTCGGCCCAGGTCTCGCCCGGCGCCGCGAGTTTGCGCAGATAATCGGGCGCGAGGAAGTGCTGCGGCATGCCGTGGCCGAAGCCTGCGGCGAAGCCTGCGTTCATCCACTGCAGGTCGCACATCGCGCGGAAGATCGGCAGCAGATCGTGCTGGAACGACGGCCGGGTCGGCGCCGGCAGCTGCCCGGCCTGGATCGCGACATCGGTCATCAGCGCGTACATGGTGCGCACGGATTTCTGCTGCGGACCGTAATTCGGCGGCGCCACCACCACCCACGCCGGCGCGACCTTGAGTTCGCGACCGCCCAGTTTCACCCGCGCGGTCACCGGACCGTCGCCGGTGTCGTCGTACCAGCCATCGTTGTTGGCGAAGGTGGTCGGCGCCTTCTTGTCGATCGACGCGGATTTGCCGTGTCCGCCGAACACCAGCAGCCGGCCCTGCGCATCGGTGCGCAGTTCGCCCAGCGGCACCGCGATGTTCATGAACTTGCCGCCGTCGAACCGATACGCCTTGCCCTGCGTGTCGGGCTTGGCGATGGTGCGCGCGCCGGGTTCGATCGCGAGTTTGTGGCGTTCCGGCAGCTTGATCGAGGCGTTGCGGCGCGTCGATGGCGGTGCGGTCGCGGCTTCGGGGATGTCCAGCGCGAGTTCGAAGTTGTACCAGGCGGCCTTGTGGTTCGCGAGTTCGACCGTCCATTCGATCTCGGTGCCCTCGCCCATCCGCAGTTCGCGCACCACCCGGCCTTGGGCGTCGTAACCGTAGATCCGGAACTCCGCGACCTCCCGCTTCAGCGCGCCGGCCTTGTCGCGATAGGCGCCGGGCGGTTTCGGCGCGGGATCGACCACCTGCGGGCCGATGTAATAGCCGTCTTCCTTCTTCGAATTGCCGACCCGGGCGATGCCGATCGACGGATGGATCTTCGCGTACGCGATGCGTTCGTCCCCTGTGCTGCTCCGGCCCATCACGACTCCTCCGTTGAGTGTTCCATGCGTCCCCCTGTCGGGACCGATCGACTGTCGCGCGGCCGCAGGCGGGCGTCAAGGTGCGCTGCAGCGCGTCGTCGCGGCGCGGTGGCCTGACATGAGGCACGTGCGGATGGATACCGGCATCCATTCGCGCGGCGCAGCGGGCATGAAAGTGCGCGGCATGACCGTGCGCATTGCACTGCATTCCACGAGGTTCGCACGACCGCCGGCGTGCGCGTGCGCGTCGCTATACTGGATCGATGCAGCGATCGTCCCACGGCCCCGATCTGATCGTTCTCCGCCGCGAAGGCCTGTATTGCCCGGCCGGCGATTTCCACATCGACCCGTGGATGCCGGTGGCGCGCGCCGTGATCACCCACGGCCACGGCGATCATGCGCGCGGCGGCATGGGCGAGTATCACGGCACGCGCGACGGCCTGCCGATCCTGCGATGGCGTCTGGGCGAGCAGCGGTTCCACGCCTACGCCTACGGCGAACGCTTCCGTCTCGGCCGGGCCACGGTGTCGCTGCATCCGGCCGGGCATGTGCTCGGCTCGGCGCAGGTGCGGGTCGAATGCGACGGCGAGGTCTGGGTCGCGTCCGGCGACTACAAGCGCCAGCCGGACCCGACCTGCGCGCCGTTCGAGGTCGTGCCCTGCGATGTGTTCATCACCGAAGCGACGTTCGGCCTGCCGGTCTACCGCTGGCCCGCGACGACGGAGGTGGCGCGCGAGATCCTCGAATGGCGCGATCACTGCGCGCGCGGAGGCGATGCCGCGGTGCTGCTGTGCTACGCGCTCGGCAAGGCGCAGCGCATTCTCGCCGAGCTGGGCGCGCTGACCGATCGACCGGCGCATCTCCACGGCGCGATCGCGGCCGGCGTCGATGTCTATCGCGCCGAGGGCATCGCGATGCTGGAAACGCGGACCGTCGCGGAGTCGACACCCGGCGCGGATTTCGCCGGTGCGCTCGTGCTGGCGCCGCCGTCCGCCGCCGGCAGCCCGTGGCTGCGGCGATTCCGGCGCGCGCAGCTGGGATTCGCCTCCGGCTGGATGCGCCTGCGCGGAAACCGGCGCCGGCGCGGCTACGACCGCGGCTTCGTGATCTCCGATCACGCCGACTGGCCGGACCTGCTGCGCACGATCGTCGCCACCGGCGCGTCCCGGGTGATCGCGACCCACGGCAACACCGATGCCCTGATCCGCGCGCTCAACGAACGCGGCATCGCGGCGGAGGCGTTCCCGACCCGGTTCGGCGACGACGACGCATGAAACGTTTCGCCGCGCTGTATCGCGATCTCGACCGCAGCACCGCGACGCTCGACAAGCGCGCCGCGCTGATCGGCTATTTCGGCGAAGCGCCGCCGCGCGATGCCGCCTGGGCGCTGTGGCTGCTGTCGGGCGGCAAGATCGGCGGCGGCAAGGCCGGCGGCAGCAAAACCGGCAAGATCGCCGACACGCGCGAACTGCGGCAGTGGATCGCCGAGGAAAGCGGCAATCCCGACTGGCTGGTCGACGAATGCTACGACCAGGTCGGCGATCTCGCCGAAACGCTGGCGCTGTTGCTGGACGACCCGGTCGCGGCCGACCGCGAACCGCGATCCCTCGCCGACTGGATCGAGGATCGGCTGCTGCCGCTGGCCGGCGCCCCGGTCGAAGCCCGGCGCGCCGTCGTCGTCGATGCGTGGCGGCGCCTGCCCTTCGACGAACGCCTGCTGTTCAACAAGCTGCTGACCGGCGCACTGCGCGTCGGCGTGTCGCAGCGCCTCGTGCAGCAGGCGCTGTCGACGCTGTCCGGCATCGACATCGCGCGGATCGCGCAGCGCATGCTCGGCGACTGGACGCCGACCGCGGCCTTCCTCGCCGACCTGCTCAATCCGGAGGCGCTCGCCAGCGACCGCGAGCAGCCGTATCCGTTCTTCCTCGCCTCTCCGCTCGACGCCGACGTGACCGATCTCGGCGACATCGCCGACTGGTCGCTGGAATGGAAATGGGACGGCATCCGGCTGCAGGCGATCCGCCGCAACGGCGGCGTCGCGCTGTGGTCGCGCGGCGAAGAGCGGCTGGACGGTCGCTTCCCCGAAATCGAAGGCGCGATCGCCGCCCTGCCCCGCGATTGCGTGATCGACGGCGAGCTGCTGGCGTGGGGCGACGACGACGATGCGCCGCTGCCGTTCACCGCGCTGCAGACGCGCATCCAGCGCCGCAAACCCGGTCCGAAGACGCTCGCCGCGACCCCGGTGCGCATGCTCGCCTACGATCTGATGGAGCTCGACGGCGAAGACTGGCGTCCGCGGTCGCTGTCGGAACGGCAGGCGGCGTTGGCGGCGCTGCTGCGCGAAACACCCGACGGCCGCATCCGTCCTTCGCCCGCGCTCGACGCGCCGGACTGGGCGTCCGCGGCCGGCCTGCGCGTGCAGGCGCGTGCGCGCGGCGTCGAAGGCCTGATGCTCAAGCGCCGCTCGTCGCCGTATCAATCCGGGCGCCGGCGCGGCGACTGGTGGAAATGGAAGATCGATCCGCTCACGATCGACGCGGTGATGATCTACGCCCAGTCGGGCCATGGCCGCCGCAGCACCCTCTACACCGACTACACCTTCGCGGTCTGGGACGGCGATGCGCTGGTGCCCGTCGCGAAAGCCTATTCGGGGCTCGACGACCGGGAAATCCTCGCGCTCGACAAATGGATCCGGGCGAACACCCTCGAACGCTTCGGGCCGGTGCGGTCGGTGCGCGCCGAGCAGGTGTTCGAACTGGGCTTCGAAGGCGTGAACCGCAGCCGCCGGCACAAATCCGGGATCGCCGTGCGCTTTCCGCGGATCCTGCGCTGGCGCCACGACAAGCCCGCCGCCGAGGCCGATCGCCTCGACACGCTGCGGGCGCTGGCGCAATGAGCGCCGATCACGAGCCTGCGAAGCGCGATCTTGCGAAGCGCGACCCTGCGGGGCATGACCCTGCGGGACATGCCTCCGCAGGCGAGGCGCTCGCCGCATGGTTCACCGCGCGCGGCTGGACGCCCGCCCGTTTCCAGCGCGAGGTGTGGCGACGCTACGCGCGCGGCGAATCCGGTCTCATCCATACGCCGACCGGCAGCGGCAAGACGCTCGCGGCGATCGGCGGCCCGCTGATCGAAGCGCTGCGGCGCCAACGCGCAGCGCAGCGCGCCGCCTCCTCATCGCGCAGGCGCGCGGCGAACCCGAGGCGACTCGCGGTGCTGTGGATCACGCCGCTGCGCGCGCTCGCGGTGGACACGCTGCGCGCCCTGCGCGCGCCCATCGACGAGCTCGGCCTGGACTGGCAGGTGGCCCTGCGCACCGGCGATGCCGGCGCTCGCGACAAACGCCTGGCCAGAAACGGCCGGGTCGATGTGCTGGTGACCACGCCCGAGTCGCTCGCCCTGCTGCTGTCCTATCCGGAAGCGGCGGAGAATTTCGCGCAGCTGCGCGCGGTCGTCGTCGACGAATGGCACGAACTGGTCGGCAACAAGCGCGGCGTGCTGCTGCAGCTGGGGCTGGCGCGGCTGCGAGCGCTGTCGCCGGAACTGCGCCTGTGGGGCTTGTCGGCGACGCTCGGCAATCTCGAGGAAGCGCGCGATGTCCTGCTGCCGCATGCGCCGCATGGTGCGATCGTGCCGTCGCCGCTGCCGCGCGCGGTCGCGGTGGAGACGCTGCTGCCGGACGCCGGCGAGCGCTTCGTCTGGGCCGGCCATCTCGGGCTGGGGCAATTGCCGCGCGTGGTCGAACGGATCTTCGCCGCGCGCACGAGCCTGTTGTTCACCAACACGCGCGCGCAGGCGGAGCTGTGGCACCAGGCGCTGTCCGCGGTCTGGCCGGAGGATCCGTCGACGCTGGCCCTGCACCACGGATCGCTCGACGCATCGCTGCGCGCCGATGCCGAACAGGGCCTGCGCGACGGTCGCATCCGCTGCGTCGTCGCCACGTCCAGTCTCGATCTGGGCGTGGACTATCCCACGGTCGACCAGGTGTTCCAGATCGGCAGCCCCAAGGGCATCGCGCGGCTGCAGCAGCGCGCCGGGCGTTCGCGCCATCGCCCGGGCGAATCGGGCCACGTGATCTGCGTGCCCACCCACGCGCTCGAACTCGTCGAATACGCGGCCGCGCGGATCGCGCTGGGACGCGGCGACATCGAGCCGCGACCGCCGCCGACGCTGTGCGAGGACGTGCTGGCCCAGCACTGCGTCACTCTCGCGCTGGGCGGCGGCTTCGCGGCGGACGCGTTGTTCGCCGAAGTGCGCGGCACCCATGCGTACGCGGCGCTGGACGCCGGGCGCTGGCGGGCCGTGCTCGACTTCATCGTCCGCGGCGGCCAGGCGCTGGAGGCGTACCCGGACCATCATCGGGTGGTGCGCGACGACGACGGCGTGTACCGCGTCCACGATCGCCGCATCGCGCTGCGCCATCGGCTTTCGATCGGCACCATCGCCAGCGACGGCTCGGTGTCGGTGAAGATGCTGCGCGGCGCGCGCCTGGGATCGATCGAGGAAAGTTTCGTCGGTCGCCTGCGTCCCGGCGACCGCTTCCAGTTCGCCGGCCGCATGCTCGAACTGTTCCGGCTGGAGGACATGACCGCATTCGTGAAGATCGCGAAGGGCGCGGGCGGCGACGTACCGCAGTGGCAGGGCGGGCGGATGCCGCTGTCGAACCGGCTCGCGCACGAAGCCGAGGCTCTGTTCGGCCTCGCGCGCGACGGCGCGCCGCGGGTGCCGGAGCTGTCCGCCGTCGCGCGGCTGCTCGCGCTGCAGCGACGCCTCTCCGATCTTCCCGCGCCGGGCCGGCTGCTGGTGGAATGCATCCGCGCCCGCGACGGCGAGCACGTCTTCGTGTATCCGTTCGCGGGTCGCCTCGTGCACGAAGGATTGGCGGCGCTGTGCGCGCTTCGCCTGGGGCGATCGCGGAAGAACAGCTTCCGCTACGCCGCGAACGACTACGGCTTCATGCTGTCGCCGGCCGATCCGGTCGCGCTCGACATCGACGCCGTGCGCGCGATGCTGGCGTCGGCGCATCTGCTCGACGATCTGCGCGAGGGCATGAATCTCGGCGAACTGTCGCGCCGCCAGTTCCGCGAGATCGCACGCATCGCCGGCCTGCTGGTGCCCTCGCTGCCCGGCGGCGCGCCGAAATCGATGCGCGCCGTGCAGGCCTCGAGCGGGCTGATCTTCGACGTGCTGCAACGCTTCGACCCGGACCATGTCCTGCTCGCCCAGGCGGAACGCGAGGTGCTGCAGGTGCAGCTCGATCTGCGGCGCATCGAGGCGACACTGGACGACTGCGCGCGGCGCACGATCGCGCTGTACGCGCCGTCCGGCTTCACCCCGCTGTCGTTCCCGCTGTGGACCGACGGGTTCCGCGGGCGGCTCAGCACCGAGGACTGGCAGGCGCGGGTCCGGCGCGCCGCGGCGCAACTGGAGAAACGTCATGCCCGCTGACATCGGCGTGCGGATCGGCGGGCACCCGATGCGCGCGCTGGCCGAACGCGCCCTGTTCTGGCCCGCGCGTTCGCGGTTGATCCTGTCCGACCTGCATCTGGGCAAGGCCGACGCGTTCCGCCGCTTCGGCATCGCGATGCCCACGGGCGGAACGGCCCTCGACCTCGAACGCCTGTCGGGCCTCGCGGCGCGCACCGGCGCACGCGAGCTCTGGATTCTCGGCGACTTCCTGCATGGCGCGGTCGAAGCGGCGTCCTGGCGCAGCCGATGGCATGCCTGGCGCGACGCCCATGCGACGCTCGACATCCGCGTGCTGACCGGAAACCACGATGCCGCGCTCGCGACGGCGCGCCTCGGCGTCGGGCTGCTGGGACCGGCGGTGGACGAAGACGGCCTCGCCTTCCGGCATGCGCCCGCAACGGTCGCCGCGCATCATGTCGTCTGCGGCCACGTGCATCCGGTGTCGCGGCTGCCGTCGCTTCCGGGGCGCTGGCCGATCTTCTGGCTCGGGCCCGAACGGACCGTGCTGCCCGCCTTCTCGCTGTTCACGGGCGGCTGCGAGATCGAGATCGCGGACGGCGAACGCTTCGTGGCCTGCGTCGAATCCGAAGCGGTCGCTTCGTTCGCGGGCGACGCGCCTACAACTGCGATTTGATCGGCAGCACCAGCTTCTCGAAGAACTTCTCCCGAAGCGGGCGCGCTTCCCACATCGCGTACGTGTAGGGCTTCGCATGCGCCATGTCGGCTTCGAAGACCGCGGTCATTTCGGTGGCGAACGCCCGATCGTAGACGTTCATGCTGGCCTCGTCGTTGAGCTGGAACGAACGGACGTCGAAATTGGTCGATCCGACCGACACCAGTTCCTCGTCCACGATCAGCATCTTGTTGTGCATCATCGTCGGCTGGTACTCGTGGATCTCGACGCCGCCGAGCAGCAGTTCGCCCCAGTGCGCCTTGGAGGCGAGACGAACGGTTTCCGAATCGATGTGCTTGCCGGGCACCATGACCCTGACGCGCACGCCACGCGCGCGCGCCGCGAGCAGCGCCTTGATGATCAGCGGATCGGGGACGAAATAGGCCGCATGCAGATCGATGGTTTTCGTGGATGCGGCGATCGTCATCAGATACATCAGGTGCATGCTTTCGCTGCCCCCGGAGGGCGATGCGACGAACATGTGCGCCGGCATGTCGCCGACCTCGGCGAGCGGCGGGAAATAGTCCTCGCCGTTGAGCACTTCGCCGGTGGTCTTGATCCAGTTGTCGTTGAACGCGGCCTGGAACTGCAGCACCACGGGCCCCTCGACCTTGAAATGCAGATCGCGCCAGTGCTCCGGATCCTGGGCGTGCCCGGTCCACTGATCCGCGACGCCGACCCCGCCGGTGAAGCCCACGCGACCGTCGATCACGAGGATCTTGCGATGCGTCCGGTTGTTGAGCCGGCCCAGGTTGTACCACTTGAGCGGCCGGTACTTCTCGACGACGACGCCCGCCGCTTTCATCCGCTCGATCAGCGCGTCCTCCATCTTGATGCTGCCGACCCAATCCAGCAGGACATTGACCTTGACGCCGGCGCGAGCACGCTCCGACAGCGCTTCGGCGAACGCCTTCCCGGTGTCGCCCGACCAGTAGATGTAGGTCTCGAAATTGATGGTGCGCTGCGCGCCGCGGATCGCATCGAGCATCGCCGGGAAGATTTCGTCGCCGTTGTTCAATTCGGTCACGCGGTTTCCGGGCAGGATGCCGGGACCGAGCATGACGCTCATCTCGCGGCGGAACTGCGGGTCCGCGATCGCATGGCGATGATCGAGTCGGCGTTCGATGCGCTTCTCCGGCGTGACGAAATTCATCGCGATGGCGGCGATGACGATCGTGATCGCGATGGTGATGATGACGGTCAGCATCCGTCTTTTGCTCCAGGCCAAGTCTCACCTCTTCGACGATGCCGCTCGCGGCCCTCGCGCCCCGTTGCGGTGCGGAGGCGCGCGGAGCGCGTTGGCCGGAGATGCTATACCCATCCGCGAGCGCGTCCGCCAACGCGCGACGAATGGCGATTCCACAGCGCGTTTTGCACAGCGATCGCGCGTTTTGCACGTCGTCATCCACGTTTCCTGAAGCGGCGCCGAGCGCGGGCGCACGCGGACCTCCCGCCGCCGTGCGTGGTGTTAGCCTCCGACATCTTCCTTCTGCCCCGTATCGGAATCTCCATGCCGATCGACGACGCCCCCGCTTGCCCCGAAACGCTCCGATCGCGCGCGAGGCCATGGCGCATCGCCTCCGCGGCGGCGTTCGCCATCGCGCTGTCCGCGTGCGGCGAGCGGGCGCAACTCCTGGCCAACGAGGACGCCGGAGCCACGCCGAGGATCGTCACGCCGCAGCAACGCCTCATCCCCACCATCGACATCGCGCCCGCCGTCGGCTGGTCCGCATCGTCGCTGCCGGTCGCCGCGGACGGCTGGAAGTTCACCGCCTTCGCGCGCGATCTGTCGCATCCGCGCTGGCTCCATGTCCTTCCCAACGGCGACGTGCTGGTGGCGGAAAGCAATGCACCGCCGGGCAAGTCCGGCATCCGCGGGCTGCGGGGCGCGATCATGGGGTCGGTGATGAAGCGGGCCGGCGCCGGTGTGCCGAGCGCCGACCGGATCACCCTGCTGCGCGACGCCGACGGCGATGGCCGGGCCGAGATGCGCAGCGTGCTCCTCGACGGCCTGCATTCGCCCTTCGGGATGGCGCTGGTCGAGGACACGCTGTACATCGCGAATGCCGATGCGCTGGTGCGGGTGCCCTATGCCGTCGGCGACACGCGCATCGACGCGGCGCCGGTGAAGCTGTTCGACCTGCCGGGCAAGGGCGATGATCTCAATCATCACTGGACCAGGAGCCTGCTCGCCAGCGCCGACGGCTCGCGGCTGTACATCGGTGTCGGTTCGAACAGCAATGTCGGCGAGAACGGCATGGCCGCCGAAGCCGGCCGCGCGTCGATCTGGGAATTCGATCTCCGCAGCGGCAAGGGACGCGTGTTCGCTTCCGGCCTGCGCAATCCCGTGGGGCTGGCATGGCAACCGGCCAGCGGCGCGCTGTGGACTGTGGTGAACGAACGCGACGAACTGGGCAGCGATCTCGTGCCCGATTATCTGACCGAAGTGCGCGAAGGCGCGTTCTACGGTTGGCCCTATCTCTACTACGGTCGTCCCGATCCGCGCGCGCCGGCTCAGCCGGAAGGCGGCGCACCGCCGCCCGCCATCCTTCCGGACTTCGCGCTCGGATCGCACGTGGCGCCGCTGGGCCTGGCATTCGATGCGCGCGGCGCTTACATCGGCCTGCACGGGTCGTGGAACCGGACACCGCTCAATGGCTACAAGGTCGTCTTCGTGCCGTTTTCCGCCGGCAGGCCGCAGGGCGCGATCCAGGACATCCTCACCGGATTCGTCGACGAGGCCGGCAACGCGCGCGGCAGGCCGGCCGGTGTCGCCATCGATGCGCGCGGTGGCGTGCTGGTGGCGGACGACGTGGGCAACGCCGTGTGGCGTGTCTCGGCGATGCCACGATGAGGGCGGGATGCGGGCAAACCGCCAGTGGCGGCGCGCGGATGCTGCAGGCATCGCCGCAGGAGGCCGGTGCCTAATGGCCGCATCTCCGCTGTGGATGATCGTCGACCTGGCCCTGGCGATGTCGCTGGGCGGCATCATCGGTCTCGAGCGTGAAATCAAGGATCGTCCCGCGGGCTTCCGCACCCACACCCTCGTCGCGGGCAGTGCCGCGCTGCTGGTCTGCATCGGCCAATCGGTGCTCGCCGACGCGCGCTTCTCGCACATGTCGAACGTCGTGGCGGATCCGCTTCGTCTGGTCGAGGCGGTTGTCGCGGGCGTCGCCTTCATCGGCGCCGGCACGATTTTCGCCAGCCGCGACCGCAACACCGTCATCGGCATCACCACCGCCGCGTCGCTGCTCATCGTCGCCGTGATCGGCATCGCGATCGCCTTCCGCTACTACGTCCTGGGCATCGGCGCCGCGGCGCTGACGTTGCTGGTCCTGACCGCGCTTGATCGGATCGAACGCAGGATTTCGGCGAGGCTCAAGACGCGACAGGGCGACGACACGGACGGTTCCGCCCGCGAATGACGTCCGTCCGCCCCGCCGCGGCGGATCCTGCGTGCGCGATCCGCAGGGCGACGCTGCAGGCCGAACCCATAGCACGCACACGCATTCACGCACGTGCGCACACGCCTGCGCACGATGAGGCCATCGTCTTCGCATCGAGTCGCGCACACGCGCGCGCTTGCACATGCGCAGCCCGCGTATTGCACGAACGCGTGATCGGACGATGCGGAATGCGCGTGAAGGTTTCGTTGCGATCGCCGCGGAAGCGCATGGCGCGGTGGATTCGCCGATGGCATGGAACTTGCACCCATTTCCATGGCTGCGGCACTCCGCCGTGGTTTCCCCCGACGCAGGTATCCCCATGAACGAACACGAGAAGAACATCGACAAGACCCTGGACAAGGATCTCAACCGCGATCCGATCACCGGTGCGCCCGGCTCGCATCCGGTCGGCACCGGCATCGGCGCAGCCGCGGCCGGCGCCACCGGCGCGGCCATCGGCGCGGTGGCAGGCCCTGCGGGCGCGCTCGCGGGCGCGGCCATCGGCGCGGTCGTCGGCGGTCTGGCCGGCAAGGGCATCGGCGAAGTCGTGAATCCGACCGCCGAAGACGCCTACTGGCGCAATCAGTATCCCAACGAGCCCTACTACGCGAAGGAACACAGCTACGACGACTACGCGCCAGCCTATCGCACCGGCTATGAAGCCCGCGCGCGATATGCGGACCGCCGTTTCGAGGATGTGGAAACGGATCTGCAGCGCGAATACGATGCGCAGCGTGGCCAATCCACGCTGCCGTGGGATCGCGCACGTACGGCAGCGCGTGCCGCGTGGGACCGCGTCGAGCGCGCCATGCCGGGCGATTCCGACCGCGACGGCAAGTAAACCCCTCGCAGGTCGTCGTCACGACCAGGCGTGCGCACGAAAGGAATGCGATGGTTCGCATTCGTGTCATCCCGGGCCCGCGTTTCTCGCGGGCCCGGCCACGAAGCGCGATCGGAGCGGAAGACTTCCGCCTCGTCCTCCTCGTCTTCGCCATCTCCTGCTGACGAGAGCGATGCCGTCGCGACCGGAGGCGGCGGCATTCACGATGTCTCGATGCGATTCCCCAGCCGCCGCTGCACCATGCTCAGGATGGTCAGGGGAATCACGGCCGAATACAGCAGTTGCCCCCTGAGCAGAAAGGAAGGGATCGTGGCGATCGCGGCCATCGCCAGCAGCGCCCGCGAGTATCGGGCCGTGAGCCCGGCGCCGGAACGATCCTCGCGCCCGACGAAACCGGCGCGCGTGCCGAGCGTGGTGAGAACGCCTACCGCGAGGATGCACAGGAACAGGCCGCTCTCCCGCAGATCGTTGAGCGACTGCAGTATCCAGAGCTGGTTCGTGAGCGCGGAAAAGCCGCCGACGACGAGATACGCATTCACGCCGAGGAGCATGCGGTTGAGGGGTCGACCGCGCGCGAACGCCAGCGTGAGCAGGACCTGCAGCACGGCGAGCGCGCCGCCGGCCATGAAGGCGATCAGCCAATCCTCCAGGCCGGGCGCCCCGTGCCGGAACGCGACCAACAGGAAGCCGCTCAGGGGGAGGAACTGCAGCAGATGGGTCGCAAGCCCGACGAGGGGCGAGGCTGTCGGCTTGCCGGTCATGCGGTCTGCTGCTTCTGCGCCGCCAGGGACAGCAGGGCCAGCCGTCTCCTGTCGAGGGACATCACGATGTCCACCCAGGCATCGAGGCCCGCATGGAAATCCGCGCGCGAAAGCGGCGAGGCGCGCCTGCGGATGTCCGCCATCGTCTGGTGGGACCGGAACGCGCCATGGCGCTTCTTCACGAAGTCGACGACGGCGCCCTCGCCTTCGCCGGTCTCGACGACGACATCGACGATCCCCATGGCCTTCAGTTCGTCGGCGCTGAAGGTTTTGCCGGTGTGGCAGACCGCCTCGTAATCGCTTCGCGACAGGCGCCGGGCCAGGATCGGAAGCGCACCCATGCCGGGAAAGATGCCGAGCTGGATTTCCGGAAAACCGAATTCCGATTGCCGCTCGGCGAATAGGTAGTCGCAGGCGACCGCGACCTCGAATCCACCGCCGATGCAACGGCCCTGCACCAGCGCGATGGAAGCCACGCCTTTCCCGAAACCGGAATGCAGCGCGTACATCATGTCCGCCGACTGCCGCGCATACGACATCAGCGCGTCCCGGTCCCGGGTCAGGATCATCTCCTGGAAATACCCGAGATCCGCGCCGAGCGTGAACACGCCGTCCCAGCGGGAACGCATCACGAAATAGCGCAGCGCATGCGAGGCCGGAGAGGTGCCGTCCATCAGGGTGGAGACACCGTAGCCCATGTCCTGCAGCAATTCGCGGCTGAAGCATGGCTTCCCGCAGGCGCGCCAGGTGGACCACAGCAGATGCAGCGACGCATCGTGCTCCGCGGAATAGCGCTCGGAAATCGGAAACGACATCAGCCCGTCGTCGGGCACGCTCTGGATGTTGGACATGGCGGTCAGAAGTATCGTTTGTAGATGAGGAAAATCCTGGTATCGACAGGGCTCGCGCCGTATTCGCTGAATGCCGACCCGGACAAGACGTCCACGCCCGCCTTGATGGCATCGGCGTCCGCGACATCCCAGATGACGGCGCCGCGGACGAATCGGCTGTCGTCGTCGAGGCCATGGATCATCGTGGTTTCCAGCTCGACGTTGTCACGCAGCTTGACGTCGCTGATCCTGAAGAAAATCTTTTCCCGCCGAAGTTCGGGCGTCGCGATCAGGTTGCCCGCCAGCCCGGGATCGCCCAGCCCGGTGCGCAGCGAGCGCTCGAGACTCGAGAACTCGTCGTCCGAATAGCCGTTGGCGTTGCGCCAATACTCGGCCGTGAACGTCCACCCCGCATCCGAGGTGTACTGGCCGCCGACGACGATGTCCGCGAACGATCCGTCCCGATCTTCCACCGTCCCGATCAGTGCATTCTGCGCGTCCGCAACCGGCCGCTGTCGATCGCGGTCGCCACGCACGGCCATTTCCGCATGGGCGGTCATCCTGTCGCCGATCGCCGTCGACAGATTCAGCCCCACGCCCGGGTTTTCGGCGTAGTAGCCGATGATCGAATAATCGGTCGAAACCGCGTCGATCCTTCCGGTCAGCTGCACGAGCGCCCGCACCCGGTGGCTCCCGTGTTCGGGCGAAACGACCGCCGCCTGCACGCTGTACGCCGGACCGAAATGGGACCAGCCGACGAGATCGTCCCCCTTCTTTTCGGCACGACGATCCTCGTCGGCGAGCGTCCGGTCTTCCGGCTTGCCCAGATTGAGGAAATCGGTCGGATTGCGTCCCAGCGCCACGCCGTTCACGATCCGCTTGCGACCCGCGAACAGGAAGGAAGACGCGGCGATTTCCTTTTCCCAGTTCAGTTCGTCCACGCGGACCTGCGCGACCCGGTCGCGGGAGCGGCTCGCCCGCACGAACTCCGGCCGCAGCTGCGCTGCGAGCTTGCCGCCATCGAACTCGAGATTCGCCCGGATCACCGCGACGACCGCTCCCCGGCTCGCGCTGTCGCCGTGATCCTCCAGATCGTGACGGGCGCGCACGCTGGCATACCCGGACAGATCGAGGCCGGTCCGGGCCGCTTCGCCGGCATCTGGGCTCTTCTCCGCTTCGCCGTCCGACGCATCGGACGGCGGAGACGCCTCTTCCACCGCAGCCGAGCACACGCCCGCGTGCAGGCAGGCCGCGAGCACGCAGAGGCATCCGAAGCGGTTAATGCGACAGTCTCCCGAGATACGACGGCTGGTAGTACTCGGCAGGCGTTTCCTTGATCCTGAAGTTCGAGAACGTCAGCGTCGCGCTGACCGAAGGATTGATCGCATCGGTGATCTCCAGCACGGTCGGTCGCTGCCGACCCAGCACGGGCTTGTAGCCGCCGTACTGGATCGTCCTGACCAGCTTGCCGGACAGCGAAAAGAACTCCGCCTTCAGCGGTCGATAATCCTGCTCGCCGACCCACAACTGGATCGTCTGGTAGCTCGAAGTCGGCTGCTTCGCGCGAAGGGAAAGCTTCAGCGCCGGCGTATCGCCCAGGCGGACCTTCTCGATGCGCTCGCTGGCGTAATCGATGCTGAAGACCACGCGCGCCACGTCGGCGTTGGAGACCGCCCCGACCAGTTGCTGCTGCGCCGAGATGCGGATCGGGCGATTCGTTCCCGGGATATGGATCCACATGTTCGGCCCGTCGAGAAGCAGCGCGCGCCCGCGCTGCTTGAGCGGCTGGCGATACAGTACCAGACTCTTGGTGCTTTCGCGGACTGACACCTCGAACTCGCTTTCGCTCTGCCCCGCCCGCGTCCTGGACTGCAATTGCACGCTGAAGGCGAAATTCGGCGACGGCGATCGGACCGAATCGGTTTTCCGGAGGATGTCCGCCCCATCCATGTCCTGTGCGCGCACGCCTGCGGCGCAGAGGCCGATCGCAAGACATGCGGAGATGATCCTGATGAATTTCATGAGTGGTGTAGCGCCTTGATGATGTCCATCCGGGACGCGAGATGCCCGGGATAGAACGACGACAGGGTGGAGGCCGCGACCGACGTGAAGAATGCGTAGAGGAAGGCTTTCGGGCTGAGATTGATGAATGCGGTATATCCCGAGGACATGCCCGGCGGCGCCGCGACATCGATGCCGCCGAGGGCGTTGATGCCGTAGGCCAACAAAGCGCCAGCGGTCAGACCGAGAAGCCCACCGATGATGCCGATCAGGACGCCTTCGAAGACGAACATCTTCACGATACCGGCGCGCGTCTGGCCGATGGCCCGCAGCGTGCCGATTTCGCGGAACCGTTCGAACGCGGACATGCCCATCGTGTTGGCGATGCTGAGGAAGACCACGATACCGAGCACGATGGAAGTCAGGCCGAAGATGCTGGTGTACAGGTTGACGACGCCGCGATAGAACTCCGCAAGATCCAGCCAAGTTCGGAATTCCAGCCCGGGCCGCTTCTTCAGCGATGCTTCGATGACCTTCTGCAACTCCGGCGTCTGCCGGGTATCGTTCGCCAGCACCAGGATCTTCTCGACCTTCTGCGTATCGATCAGCCGCTGCAGCAGCGGCAGCGGGACCTTCACGTAGACGTTGTCGTACTCTTTCGACGCGGTCCGGATGATGCCGACCACCCTGCAGTCGATCGCGTTCACCACGCCGTCCAGCGTCGTGCTGAGGATCGTGAGCGACGCGTCTTCCCCGGCGTGTAGACCTTTGGCGAGCCCCGAGCCGATCACGCAGCCGTCGGGCGTGTCCTCGTCCAGCTGCCGGCCTTCCAGCACGATCTCGAAGGCCGAGAATTCCTCTTCCCGTTCGGGCATGACGCCGATGAGACGGGCTGAGAGCGTGGTCTCGCCGTTGCTGATCAAGCCGGAACCGGACAACCGCCAGGTCGTCGCGTTGACCAGCGGAGACCGCCGGATGTCCGCCTCGATTTCGGCGGGATTGTCGATCAGATACTGCTCGGAAAGCCCCGCACCCTGCTCGAAGTAGCCTTTCTTCGCGATCTGGAAGTGGCCCAGCTGGGTTCTGATCGTGGTTTCGCGCAATCCCTCGAACGAGAAATCGATGAACCCGCCGAACACGATGATCGCGGACGCCGCCGAGACGATCGACAGGAAGGTGATCGCCGTGCGTCGCTTGTTCCGGAACACGTTCCGGAGCGCGAGCTTCCATGTATTCATGCGACCAGCGTCCCGTCTTCGATGCGAACCTGTTTGTGCGCGAAGGCGGAAACCTTCGGATCGTGCGTCGAGAAGATCAGCGCGGTCTTCAGCTCGCGATTCAGCTCCGACATCAGCGCGAGGATCTCGGTCGCCGTATGGCTGTCCAGATTCGCGGTCGGCTCATCCGCCAGGACGAACCCGGGATTCGTGATGAGAGCGCGCGCGATCGCGACCCGCTGTTTCTGCCCACCCGACAATTGATCCGGGCGCTTGTGCTGATGTTGCGCGAGCCCGACCCGCTCCAGGATGGCGCCGACGCGCCGCTTCCGTTCGCCAGCGGCGGCTCCGCCGATGATCAGCGGATACTCGATGTTCTCGAACGCGTTCAACACCGGAATCAGATTGAACGACTGGAAGATGAAACCGATGTGGCGGCGCCGGATCTCGGCCTTCGCCGCGTCGCTCAGGCGCGACATGTCCTTCCCCATGATCCGCACGGCGCCGCTGTCGGGCGTCAACAGGCAGCCCATCACGTTCAACAGGGTCGACTTGCCGCTTCCGGACGGACCGACGATCGAAACGATTTCGCCCTGCTCCACGCGGAAGTCGACCTCGCGAACCGCGCTGGTGCGCTGCTCGCCGATCAGATAGGTATGGGAGACGGCCTCGAGCTCGATCATCGACCAGCCTTCCTCGCCTTCTCGGCCCAGATGGACCGGGGAGCGACGCTCCGGGCCCTGGCGTAGAACTTGTTCGCGACATCGACCTGCCCGCGCTTCGCGGACAACTGCCCCAGCTTGTAATAGATCTCCGACAGCCGTTCCGGACTGACCCGCGCACCCGCCTGCGCGGCTTTCACCACGAACAGATAGTCGTCCTGCGCGGTCTTTTCCCGTGAGAACATCGGCGGCAATTCGTAGGCGACACTGCCGCGGATGATGCGCACGGTCAGATTGTCCGGCGCCCGCCTGACCGCGCGATCGAGCAGGGCCAGGCCCTTGTTCGTATTGCCGACCTTGTTGACGGTCAGGCTGCTGTCCCTCGCGAGCATCGCATGGGCACTTCCCAGATAGGCCAGCAGTTCCGCGTCGGCGGGGTTCAGGGCGGATGCGCGCTTCAGGTATTTGACCGCGTCCTCCGAAGCCGAATCGACCCGGAGCCATGCGAGTTGATGGCTGGCGATGCCGGCCGCCTTCAGCCAGCCGGCGTGATCGGCGTTGGACGCAAGCTGCGTTTTCGCCTGCCGCAGCACCGCCTCGAGCTTCTGCCGGTCCACGACGCCATAGGGAATGTCCTGCGCGGACGCGGCGAACGACGCCACCAGCATGGCGACCGCGAGGCACACCGAGTATCGCGAATATCCCACCGAATCTCTCCTTCGATTCTGTTTCCGGTCGACTGTCGACAACCACCTGCGACGCAGCCGGGAATGGCCGCCACGATGAACCGGACGCGCGAGCGGGCGATTCTTCGGATGCGAACCGGGCGATGCCCGATTCGCGATCTGACCGCGATGTTTCGAACGCCCGCGTCGCGCGTTTTTGCAACGAAACGCTAAACCAGTTCCTTGACCTGCCGCAGCGTGAAGCGCCATGGCCACAGCTGCCGCGGCCTGAAGTAATAGCGCAGCCCCGCGCGCTTGTACCACCGCTCGGCCAGATACGGATTGATGAAGTCCGAGAAGTGATACCGCTTGAGGGACGCGTCGCCGCGATTGAAGACCAGGAACGAAAAATTCATGAACATCGGATAGCAGACGTAGCCGTACGCCATCTTGACCGCATGCCGCCGGTCCGATCGATCGAACATGATCTCGAACCCCAGCTTGAGATAGGTTGGCAGCCGATGCCGATAGCCTTCGGCGACGACGAAGGACACATCCCGACTGAGGGACAGATCCAGGAAGCATTTGAACAGTCCGTTGAGCACCGCCGGGCGCTCGCGATAATGATCGTCGACCGCCAGACGGCCGACGTGCATCAGTCTGCCGACCTTTCTCAGCCGATCGAGCGAGGAGCCCATCTCGATCTCGAGCGGAAACGGTCTGCCCTTCCGATCGAGAATGCAGCGCATGCAGCCTACGATCCGTCCCGCGTCCTTCGCGACGAAGATGTACGAATCCTCGGCGAGCTCCTTCTCCGTCTTCGAGACGATCTCGGCGATCTCGGCGACCGTCTTCATGTTGCCATCGTCGCCCGGACGGTAGATCTGCCGCGCGAAGAAATCGCAGAACGTGGGAAATTCCGGCGAGTCGACAAGGAGGCGATGGAACTCGAACTCCTGGATCGAGAAGCGCTCCTGGCGGCCATTGCCCCGGCCGAACCAGACGAGGTTCAGGAAAATCGTCAGCAGCCCGAAGGAAATGCACAGGACATACGGAATGATCAGGTACAGCACGTCCGGCATCAGCAGCACGCTGGCGAGCAGCGAAAGCGCATAGGCTGCGGTCCAGATCAGCGACGACGCGATATGAAGCGACCGCAGCCCCTTGCCGTTGGAATAGAACGCCGTGAACGGTTTTCCGAACAGCAGCAGGAGGGTCGAAAGCGTCGTCAGCCAGGCGAAAATGATGATCCCGGCATAACCCGTGTAATCCTTGGTGACGTAATCGAGGATCGCCAATCCCGTGTAGAGCACCAGCATGGAGATCGAAACCGGCGACCTGATCCGGAATCGCAACTCGATCGCGACCACCGCGACGTACAGCAACGCGCACAGGGCGTACGCGTAGTAGTCCTGGAACAGCGAGATCAGACCCAGACCGACGATCATGCTCCCGAAGGACAGGAACATGAAGAGCACCGGAAACAGCGTTTCCTTCTCGTCCTTTTCTACATTCGCGGCAATCTCTTCGGCACTGGCCATTCTGCGTTTCTTCCAGACAGATCCATTCAATTCCATTCCACCGGCGCGCTCCGTCGACCGCCCGACACGTGTCGCGCAGCCGTATCGACCGGCCGTCGACGACCGTGCGCATGCGGCAAGACCGGAGATTCCGCCGCTGCCACACTCGTGGGGACGGCACGATCGGTCGCGCATCGGCCGATCGTCGCCGGCGCCTTGTCTTCGGCCCGGCGACTCGCCTCTTGGCTGTCGTCGTCAGTTCCGCGGCCGCTCGAACCCGACGACGTATTTCCCGCGCTCGGGCATCGAGCACACCAGCACGGCCTGCCCGCCCGAACGCGCGAAGAGATGATGGAGCGCGTACGGAACCAGAGGCGCGGTGAAGACCGTCGGACCTGCGGAAAGCGTCAGTTCCAGGACTTCAGCGCCGCTCCAGCCATCGGGCAGATCGAAATGCCCGTCGCCCGCGACATGCGTGCAGAACGCGAGCCGCCAGTCGTCGGGGGAGCACGGCGACTTGCCGAGCACCAGCCCGGAAGCGCCGTCGATGCGGGGCCGATCGTCCTTCAACGCATCCAGCGCGTCGCACTGGACACCGCAGATTTCCTCGGACCCGATCACCAGGAAATGGTCGGACCGGTTGTGCGCGAAGGACAGATAGGCGTGTTCGAGCGCTGCGCACAGTCCGAACGCGCCATCCTGGAACGCGATCGCCGTGGCGTGCGTATCGAAGACCGCGGAGGTCTGCGTCGTGATCGCACTGGGAATCGAACTGGGCAGCAGCATCGTGTCCGTTTTCAGCCAGCCGTTGCGCATGCCGACGGTCTCGAACTCCCAGGCGATGGGCGTGATCGCGGTGCACGATGCCACCGCGACCCCGGTGCGGTTTCCGCTGTAGCCGTCGCGTCCGGACACCGTCGCGATCAGCTCCTTGCCGAGCAGCGCGGCGAGGATGGTGCTTTTCGCCGCCGAGCGCGCGCGCGCGACGCCGCTGCTGCGCATCAGCGGCAGCGACAGATCGGTCGGCGCGCACACCGCGTCGGAATCCTTCAGCCGATAGCCGCCGGAGCCGTCGAATTCGACCGGGTTCGCCATCGACGAATAGGCCGCATGGGTCGCGGCGATGGCGGCATGATCCGGCTTGCGCGTCCAGCCGATGGAATTGATGTATGGCCCGTTCTCGAGCATGACGATGCTCATTGGACTGTCTCCGGAGGCAGGATGACCGCAGCGGCGTTGATGCCGCCGAAACCGAGCGCGGTGACGAGCATGGGGCCGGGCTCGACGGCATGCGGCCGGTCCAGCGCCAGCGTCATGTTGTCGTACTCGGGATTCAGGGTGCCGACGACATGCGGGAATATGCCCTGCCTGTTGGCTTCGCAGGCGGCGAGGACATTGAACCCGCCCGAAGCCCCCATGGTGTGGCCCAGCGAGCCCTTCGTCGACGTGCACAGCGGGGACTTGTCGCCGAAGACGATCTTCGCGACCGCGGCCTCGGTCTTGTCGTTCTGTCGCGTACCGGTGCCGTGCCAGAAAATGCCCCGCACATCGGGAGGCTGCAGACCCGCCTGCTGGATCGCGGTCTGCACGACGCTGGCCACGCCGACCGGATTCGGTTCGACCATGTGCGCGGCATCGCAGAAGACGGAGGTACCCGTGATCAGCCCGAGGACATCCTGCGCGGCGATCAGGCCGTCGCGCGTCAACAGCATCGCCACCGCGCCTTCGCCGACGGTCGTCCCGTCGCGCTCGAGATCGTAGGGACGGCATCCGTTCCTGGACATCGCGCCGATATTGTTGAAACCCACGGACGCGACCCGCGACAGCGTGTCGATGGCGACCAGCAGTACCGCATCGCTCAGCCCGGCATTGATGCGGTCGGCCGCGTAGGACAGCGCGACGAGACAGGAGGCGCACGCCGCGGACGTGGTCGTTCCCGGCAGCGAGCGGCCCAGGCCCGCATTGACTTCCCTGATCAGGTTGTCGACCACCACGCCTTCCCAGGTGGACATGGCGATCGTGTCGTCGGGAATGCGCGCCTGGCGATGATCGACGACCTCGGACAACGGGCCGGGATCGCCGTGCGAGGTCGCGATCATCAGCGACAGCCTGATCTGCGGGTTGCCATCGATCAGATCGTCCACGGCTTGCCGCATCTGCGTGCCGACGATCTTCGCGAGCACGCTGGTCCGGCAGTTGAACGGCGGCTGCCCATCGATGCCCGGAAAATCGAGAATCGCGGACAACGGCGGACTGTCGGGCCAGTTGGGAATCAGATCCGCCCCGTTCGAGAAGACCCGCTTGCCTTCCAGCAGCGACTGCCAGCATTCATCCCAGCTGCTGCCGATGTTCGCGATCGCGCAGCAGTGCTTCGAGATGGAAATCGGTTTCTTGTATGGCTCTATCATGGCACCGTCCGAATGGGATGGAATCAAAGCGCGCCGGAAACGACTGGCGTATTGATCAGCGCGCCCATGCCCGAGACCCGGCAGATCAGCCGTTCGCCGGCATGCACGACGCCTTCGTAGATGGTCTTCCCGGCGATGACGTCGCTGACGGTGACTTCGGCGGTGATCGTCTCGCCGATGAACGCGGGAGACACGAATTCGCCCTTGCAGCGCGCCAGAACGCCGACGCCGCCGGAACCTCGCTTGCCGCCGCTGGACAGCACGTCCAACAGCATCGTCGCCTGTCCGACGAATTCGATGTAGAGCACGCCCGGCATGATCGACGGGCCGTCGGCGAGATGCGCCGCCATCATCGGGTCGGCGCCGGAGATCGCCTTCTGCACGACGATGCGTTTCTTGTCCCAGCTGATCACCCTGTCCAGCAACAACCACGGCGAGCGATACGGCACCAACCGGACGATCTGGTGGTAGTCGAGCGTCTGCGGATATTCGACTTCGGCGTCCGTCATGCGGGCACGCTCTCTTCTTCCTTCGCCCGGATCAGCTCGGCGACGATCTTCCTGAGCTGCTCGCCGGTCCTGACTTCGGGCATCCTTTCGTCCGGGATGCGCACGTCGAAGCGCTTCTGGACTTCCACGACCAGCGCCACGGCGCCGAGGGAGTCCATCGAATAGGCTTCGTAGAAATTGGCGTCCAGGGAAAACTCGTCGAGTTCCCGGTCCAGGGCGATTTCCACGATTTCCTTGATTTCACCGATGCTGATGTCAGTCACGATCTTCCACCTTTCCTTGTCAGAGTTCAGAGTGCGGTCATGCCGCCGTCGATTTGAAGCGTTTGTCCCGTGATGTAGCGTCCTTCCGATCCGAGCAGGAAAGCGACCAGACCCGCCACGTCGGACGGCTTTCCGAGGGATCGCAGCGGCGTGCTCTTCAAGAGCCGCTGGACCGCCGGCGCCGGCGTTTCCTCGATCATCCGGCTTTCGATGACGCCCGGAGACACGACGTTGCAGGTCACGCCGAACCTGCCCAGTTCCACTGCGATCACCCGGCACATCCCTTCCATGCCGGCTTTCGCGGCGGCGTAGCTGAGCTGTCCGGGATTGCCCTTCGTCGCGGTCACCGAACCGATCAGGACAATCCGGCCATCGCCCGCGACCATCAGGGATTTCGACAACGCCCGCACGAAATTGAATGCGCCGGTGAGATTGGTCTGGATCACCGCATTCCACGCGTCGTCGGTGATCAGCGCGATCGATCCGTCCTTGACGATTCCGGCGCTGTAGACGAGATCGGGCGCGCTTCCGAAATCCTTTTCCACTGCCTGCACCAGACGCACGACATCCGCGCTGTCGCAGACATCGACGCCATACCAGCGGACGTTCCCGTCATCCGCGGGAACGCGGTCAGAGGGACGGGATCGCGGCGAATGGGTCAGCGCGACGCGACGTCCATCCTGCAGCAGGCGGATCGCGATGGCTTCGCCGATGTTTCCGCTTGCGCCGACCACCAGGCAGGGTCGTTTCGACATTCACTTCTCCTTCGTTCGAAAATTGTTTCCGTTCCTGCGTCGATCGTTCCGCCACGATTGATGACGAAGACCGCCACGCGATCCCCCATCGACGATCGTTCCCATGGACAGCCGTCGTCGCCGCGACACGCGGGCTCGCATCGCGCGCGACATCATCGGGACCCGCCCACGACGACACGCGACACCGTCGACCCGGCATCGAAGCCGAGTCGAATCATCGAAATGCAAAACCCCGTCGATTCGCGCGCGGGCGTGCGAGGCTCACTCCACGCGAACGCGCGTCATTGTCGTTGTCGTGCGTGACAGCGCCGTGTCGTCGGATGCCTGTCCATCCGCAGAGCGATCCGCCATCCATCGTGCGGTGAATCCTGATGTCCCGTGCGGGATGGACGTGTGCCCCTTCGGCGGGACAAGGACGATGCGATATTCAACTTCTCCATTTCCCCTGCGCATTCCTTTATTGGCGACGATCCTGGCAGGCATGAGCGCGCAGCCATTCGACGCCGGGTCGAAAAATCACTCGAAATCCATTGCCTTGCAAGATACTGCGGCGTACTGCACGCGCATTTCGACACGCAGCCGTCGATTCGCGATCTTCGACGGCCGACCGATCATACGGCACACGATGCCGGGCGCACTTTGATCTGGATCAACGCCGAGAGCTTTGCGGCCCGATGCGTTCGCACCCCGGGCGACCCCCGCAAACATGATGGGGGGCTGCTCCCGACGCACCCATTTCCGTCGCGCGAACCGCACGCGCCAAGTGCACACATGTATATACGGTCTTATATTTCCCGAGATATCCGCGCTCTGTGCTTTGCAATCATCGGGATGTCGACTCGCTCCGACTATAATCACGAAATTGCGCGAATGCAAATCGAAACAATCGTCCTCTTGCGTGCCTCGACAGACGCCGAAGCAGGCACGAATTCGACGCGAAGCCGCTGCATGCGCAAGGAACAAATTGTTTGCAATCAAGCGCATTGTTCGCGCCGGATCATTCCCGGATTCACCGAAAACAGCCGTCAATCGCACGCCTTTTCGTCTGTCGACACAAAGCGGTCGCACCACGGGATCGACGACTTTCCGATCGACAACACATGCACTTTGAATCGTCGCCAATGCGCGCGGAAGCTGCGACTCCACTTCGGGATTGGACGAAAGTACGATCCCTGTGCCATGTCATTTCTTCATGAGGACATGCAGTCCGGCGACATCGACGCATGCCTCCGGAAGTCGATGCCCCATCGCGAGCTTCGTTTCGGAACCGTCATTTTCCATACGCATCCGCACGGCCAGCGACGCAAGCGGAGAAACCGTCTCCAACGTGTGACCCGACGCCGATCGGATCGTTCGTCGCGGCGTGCGCCTTATGCGACCGAACCGGCCGCGTGTCCCGAAGCCCAGGCCCACTGGAAGTTGTAACCGCCGAGCCAACCGGTGACGTCGACGACTTCGCCGATGAAGTACAGACCGGAGACGCGTTTCGACTGCATGGTCGACGAGGACAACTCGTCGGTGTCGACGCCGCCGAGGGTGACTTCGGCGGTGCGGTAGCCTTCGGTGCCGCTGGCGACCAGCGGAAAGCGCTGCAGCTGCGCGGCGATGGTGCGCAATTCGGGATCGTTGAACTGGCGCATCGGGCGACTGGGAAACCACAGGTCGCACAGCCGCTCGGCGAAGCGCTTCGGAAACAGGTCGCCGAGCATGGTGCGCAGTTCCGCCGCCGGGCGACGCGCGCGCAACGCCTTCAGCTGTTCGAACGCATCGCCCTGCGGCAACAGGTCGAGATGCAGCGCATCGCCGACGTTCCAGTACGACGAGATCTGCAGGATCGCCGGACCGCTGACGCCGCGATGGGTGATCAGCATGGAATTGCTGAAACGGCGTCCGTTGCATTCCGCGGTGACCGGAAACGCGACGCCGCTGAGATCGGCCAGCCGTTCCTGGTGTTTGCCGGTCAGGGTCAACGGCACCAGGCCGGCGCGGGTCGGCAGAACGGCGTGGCCGAAGCTGCGCGCGAGTTCGTAGCCGAAGCCGGTGGCGCCCATGCTCGGAATCGACAGCCCGCCGGTGGCCACCACCAGCGACGCCGCCTGCAGCGTGCCCTGCGTGGTGCGCACGCGGAAGCCCTCGTCGATCTTCTCCACGGCCTCGACGCTGCACCCGGTGTCGATGCGCACGCCGGCGTCGGCGCATTCGTCGAGCAGCATCTTCACGATCAACTTCGACGAGTCGTCGCAGAACAGCTGGCCGAGTTCCTTTTCGTGATACGCGATGCCGTGGCGCTCGACCAGATCGATGAAGTGCTGCGGGGTGAACCGCGCCAGCGCCGATTTGCAGAAATGCGGGTTGCGCGAAATGAAATTGGCGGCGGTGGTACCGGTGTTGGTGAAATTGCAGCGACCGCCGCCGGACATCAGGATCTTCTTGCCGCAGCGGTTGGCGTGCTCGATCACGCGCACGCGGCGTCCGCGCAGACCCGCGACCCGGGCGCACATCAGGCCCGCGGCGCCGCCGCCGATGACGACGACATCGACCCGGGTATCGGTGCGGGCATCCGTCGATGGGGATTGCGCGGGAGGCATGGGGCTCGGGCGGGTGGCGGCCGGCCATTGTAGGCGGCGCCGCTTGCGCCCGCCCGCGACCTCGCCGAGCATGTGCGGTCTTCCCGATCCGAGCCCGCGGATGCTGCGCCTGACCGAACTGAAACTGCCGCTGGACCACCCCGAGGCCGATCTGCCGAAGGCGATCGCGCAGCGGCTGGGGGTGGATGCGGACGACATCGCCGGGTTCACGGTGCACAAGCGCAGTTACGACGCGCGCAAACGCGGCGTCATCACCCTGATCTATACGGTCGACGTCGCCCTGCGCGACGCGGCCGAGCCGGCGGTCATGGCCCGCGCCATCGCCCATGTCGCGCCCAGCCCGGACATGCGCTACCGCTTCGTCGCCCGGGCGCCGGCCACGCTGTCGTCGCGCCCGGTGGTGATCGGTTTCGGCCCCTGCGGGCTGTTCGCCGCCCTGATCCTGGCGCAGATGGGCTTCCGCCCGATCGTGCTGGAACGCGGCAGGGCGGTGCGCGAGCGCACCCGCGACACCTGGGGCCTGTGGCGCGGCAGCGTGCTGGATCCGGAATCGAACGTGCAGTTCGGCGAAGGCGGCGCCGGCACCTTCTCCGACGGCAAGCTGTGGAGCCAGATCAAGGATCCGCTGCACTACGGCCGCAAGGTGCTGGAGGAATTCGTGCAGGCCGGCGCGCCGGAGGAAATCCTGTACGTCAGCAAGCCGCACATCGGCACCTTCCGCCTGGTGAGCATGATCGAGAAGATGCGCGGCACGATCGAGTCGCTGGGCGGCGAGATCCGCTTCGGCGCGCGGGTCGAAGACGTGCGCATCGTCGATGGCCGCCTGCGCGGGCTGGTGCTGGCCGATGGCGAGGAGCTGCCGTGCGAGCATGTCGTGCTCGCCATCGGCCACAGCGCCCGCGACACCTTCCGCATGCTGCACGCGCGCGGCGTGCACATCGAGGCCAAGCCCTTCTCGATCGGTTTCCGCATCGAGCATCCGCAGTCGCTGATCGACCAGGCGCGCTTCGGCCCCTTCGCGGGCCATCCGCTGCTCGGCGCGGCGGACTACCGCCTCGTGCATCACGCCGGCAACGGCCGCGGCGTCTACAGTTTCTGCATGTGCCCCGGCGGCACGGTGGTCGCGGCGACCTCGGAACCGGGCCAGGTCGTCACCAACGGCATGAGCCAGTATTCGCGCAACGAACGCAACGCCAATGCGGGTCTGGTGGTCGGCATCAGCCCGGCGGACTATCCGGGCGGGCCGCTGGCCGGGCTCGATTTCCAGCGCGCGCTCGAACGCCATGCGTTCGAACTGGGCGGCGGCGACTACTGGGCACCGGGGCAACGGGTCGGCGATTTCCTGCGCGGCCGGCCGTCGAAGGATTTCGGCGAGGTATCACCATCGTACAAGCCCGGCGTGCGTCCCGGCGATCTGTCCACCGCCCTGCCCGACTACGCCATCGCCGCGATCCGCGAAGCGATTCCCGCGCTGGATCGCCAGCTGAAGGGCTTCGCGATGCACGACGCGGTGCTGACCGGCGTCGAGACGCGCACGTCCTCGCCGATCCGCATCACCCGCGGCGCCGATTACCAGAGCGTCAACACCCGCGGCCTGTATCCGGCCGGCGAAGGCGCGAGCTACGCGGGCGGCATCTATTCCGCGGCGATCGACGGCATCGAAGTGGCGCAGGCGGTGGCGCTGGCGATGACCGGCAAGACCTGAACCCGGTAGAGCGGCCTTCAGGCCGCTGCCCTCTCCAAAAAGCAGCGGTCTGGTTTTCAACAGTCGAATGACTGATCAGGCCGCTCTACCGGTCATTTCCCGGAATGCCCTCGCCCGCCAGCGTCGCGAGCAACACCGACAACGACACCAGATCCTGACGGTTGTGATCCGCCACGCGCCGCAGATTGCGCGCCGAACCGCCGCGCAGATAACCGAGCCACGCCGCGGGCGCTTCGCTGCCGGGAAGATCGTCTTCGCGGACGATGCCGAGCGCGCGGCGTTCGATGGTGGCGAGACGGCAGTTCTCCCAGCGTCCGCGCCAGCGGCGGCGGGTCGGATACAACAGGTCGACATGGTCGCGGCCGGCCAGCGGATTCGTCATCCGCGCGAGGCGATAGCGCGTCGCCAGCAGCGGCGCGTCGTAGCTCTTGCCGTTGTAGCTGACGAGCACGGCGTCCGGCGACACCACCCCGGCGAAGGCCGCGAGCAGATCGCGTTCCGCCGAGAGCGTGGTGATCAGCCATTGCCGCAGATGCAGGCCGGCGGCGCACCACTGCGCGGCGCCGATCATGAAGGCGCGGGTGCCGGTGCCGCCGGCGAGGCCGGTGGTCTCGGTATCGAAGAACAGCAGATCGCTTGTCGCGATTGGCGCGTCGCGGCGATCGAACGCGGCGCAGAAGGCGTGCGGCACGGGCTCGCGCGGCAGCCAGGTTTCGATCAGGCGCAGGCCCGGCGCGATGTCCTCGCCCGGCAACGTGCGATCCGCGGCGACGTGCGCCTGCGCCGCGCGTTCGGGCGCACGCACGCGCAAGAGGCGGCGCAGATCGTCGACGGTCTGCGCCGCGGGTCGTACCGGCATCGATGTCGCCGCCGGCAACGCCGCAGGCGACGCGGCGCCCTGCCCGGCCTGTCGACGCAGCGTGCGCAGGCGTTCGATGGCGAGGGTCATGCAGGCTCCGGCGCGGCCGACAGCGCCACCAGCACGCGGCGCGCGTGCGTCTTCGCCGACGCTTCGCGCGTCGGCTCGATCAGCGGCGACACCGGGCCGACGCAGGCCGGGCAGCCGCCGCTGCAGTCGCAGCCGTCGATCAGCGCGGTCGCGCGAAGCACCAGTTCGGCCTGTCGCGTCCACAGCGGTTCGGCCAGACCCACGCCGCCCGGGAAATTGTCGTAGAGGAAGATGGTCGGCGTGAACGCGGCGATGTCGTCGGGATGCTCGCCGGCACGTCCGGCGGCGTCTTCGCCGCGTCGCAGTTGCCCGCGTCCGCGCGCATCCGCGACCGCGAACCACGCGCCGTCTCCGCTGCCGACCGCTTTCTGCAGATCGCTGCCGTCGGCCATCACCGCGATCCGCGCGACCACGTGCAGCGCGTACGCCGCGCCGAGGAAGCCGTCGAGCGCGTCCTGCTTCGATGCGAACAGGCCGTCGAGCACCGGCTGCGACAACTGCCACCACACCGAGGTGGTGTGCATTTCGAGGTCGGGCAGGCTCACCGGCCCGTAGCCGATGTTCTCGTGGGTGTAATAGCGGATCTTCTTGTAACCGGCGACGCGGCGCACGACGTGGACCTCGCCGTGATGACTGGCGCCGGTGCCGGCGACCGCGCCATCGAACTGCTCCAGCACCTTCAGCCGCGTGTAGTCGATGGCGTCGGTGTAGTAATCGACGTGGGTGCGGGTCACGTAGGCCTTGCGTCCGTCCCAGTCCAGCCGTTCGATCTGATAGGGCGTGGACTGGACCATGTGGATCGCGCCTTCGTACAGCATCAGCGGCGCCGAGCTGAAATCGACTTCGGCGATGATGGTCTGGCGGCCGTCGCTTCGGTCGACGACCACGAAATTGCCGTCCGCGACCGATCGCAGGCTCACCGCGTTGGCGGGATAGCTGTCGGCGATCCATTCCCACACCGCGCCTTCGGCGTGCAGCACGCCGTCCTCGGTCAGCAGGTCGAGATACGTGCGCGGCTCGATCGGGCCGAAGCCATCGCCTTCGCGGAACGGCAGCTCGAACGCGGCGCAGCGGATGTGGTCGAGCAGGATCACCGGCTGGTCCGGCGCGATCCGCGCGTGCTCGGGCGATGCGCCGGTGAAGAACTCCGGATGGCGGACGACGTACTGGTCGAGCGGATCGGAGCTGGCGATCAGCACGCCGAGCGACGGCTGTTGCCGGCGGCCGGCGCGGCCGATGCGCTGCCAGGTGGCCGCGATGCTGCCCGGATAGCCGTTGAGGACGACCACATCGAGGCTGCCGATGTCGACGCCGAGTTCCAGCGCGGAGGTGGAGACGATGCCGTCGATGCGGCCCGCGCGCATCGCGCGCTCGGCGTCGCGGCGCTCGGTCGGCAGATAACCGCCGCGATAGGCGCGGATGCGCGGCGGTTTGCGCGGATCGTGATCGAACACGTCCTTGAGATATTTGGTGAGCACTTCGACCATCGTCCGCGACTGCGCGAAGATCAGCGTCTTCAGGCCGGCCTTGATCGCCATGCGCGCGATCCGCGTGCTCTGCGAGCGTGCGGAGGCGCGCAGGCCGAGATCGGGATTGGTCACCGGCGGATTCCACAGCAGCACGTGCTTGTCGCCGGTGGGCGCGCCGGACTCGGTGATCGCGACGACCTCGCGTTCGATCAGCGCTTCGGCGTGCTGCTTCGGATTGCCGATGGTGGCCGAGCAGAGGATGAACTGCGGGTGCGCGCCGTAGAACGCGCAGACCCGCTTCAACCGCCGCAACAGGTTCGCCAGATGCGAACCGAACACGCCGCGATAGCTGTGGATCTCGTCGATGACGACGTAGCGCAGGTTCTCGAACAACTGCGCCCATTTCGTGTGGTGCGGCAGGATGCCCTGGTGCAGCATGTCGGGATTGGTGACGACGATGTCGCCGTTGAGCCGGATCGCCTGGCGCTGGTCGCCGGGCGTGTCGCCATCGAAGGTCGCGGCGCGGATGCCGAGTTCGCCGGCCCTGGTCAGCTCCAGCAGTTCGGCCACCTGATCCTGCGCCAGCGCCTTGGTCGGAAACAGATAGAGCGCCCTGGCGCGATCGTTCAACGCCGCCGCGATCACCGGCAGCGTGTAGCACAGGGTCTTGCCCGAGGCGGTGGGCGTGACCACCACGACATCCTCACCGCGCTGCGCCGCCGCCCAGGCTTCGGCCTGATGGCTGTAGAGGCGGGTCAGCCCGCGCGCGCGCAGCGCATCGGCCAGACGCGGCGGCAGATCGTCGGGGAATCCGGCGTAACGCCCGGCCCGCCCGGGAATCTTCAGCGCCCCGGTGATGCGGTCGGGGTATTTGGCGGAGAGACGTGCGGCGAGCCCGGCGCCGGCGTGCGCGGACGGCCTGACGGCGGATGCGCGGGCGTCATCCTGCGCATGGGGAACGGGAAGCGACATGGGCGCGGCCTGCGGACGGGGCCGCAGGTGTACGCGGGCGCCGTCTCATCCGCTGAGACTGACGGCATGCGAAAACGGAAACGCCCGGGACCGGCCCGAGCGTCTCCGAATGTCACGCGGCGTATCAACCGCCCTGTTGCGTCAACGGCACCACGCGGATCTCGACGCGACGGTTCATCGCGCGGCCGCTGTCGGTGTCGTTGCTGGCGACCGGGAAGCGTTCGCCCATGCCAACGACTTCAAAGCGTTCGCGGACGAGGCCCTTGCCGACGAGATAGTTCGAGACCGAATTCGCGCGCTGCACCGAGAGCGCCTGATTGGCCTGATCGCTGCCGACGCTGTCGGTATGGCCGCTGACCTCGACGATGGTCTGGTTGTATTCGGCCATGGTCGCCGCAACCTGATCCAGCGCCGGATAGAACTGCGGCTTGAGGTTGGACTTGCCGAAATCGAAGGTCACGCCGTCGGGCAGGTTGAGCTTGATGACGTCGCCGTCGCGGCTGACCTCGATGCCGGTGCCCGCGGTGCGGCGGCGCAGTTCGGCTTCCTGACGGTCCTGGTAGACGCCGACGGCGCCGCCGGCGACCGCGCCGACGCCGGCACCGACCAGCGCGCGCTGGCGACGTTCGGTGGCGTCGTCGCCGCTGAGCAGGCCGGCGACCGCGCCGACCGCGGCGCCGATCAGCGCGCCCCGCTGCGTGCGGTTGGGATCGTCGGGCGCGTCGGTCTGTCCGGTGTAGGTGGCGCAGCCGCCGATGAGCAGGCTGGCGGCGACGGCGAGTGCGATGGGGGCTTGCGATGCGATGCGCATGATGAACTCCTCGGATGCCGGCGGGGGGGCCGGTGAACGCGCTCACCCTAGGCCGCGCAAGCTGACAGCCCGCTGTCCGGGCGGGCTGCGCTGCGATCGTGCGGAATGCGCGATTCAGGTGTCTGCGACGATGCCTGCCTGGATGCCTGCCCCGCTGTATGCCTTCCGCCCCTCGGGACGGACGGCTGCGGGCATCAGGCGAGCAACGCTTCCGCCGCCACCGAATCCATCGGCTGTTCCCAGTTGCCCATCAGCGTGAGGTACAGCAGCTTCTCGAATTCGACGGCGAAACGGCGGATGACGCCGTCGGGGTCGGGCACCAGCTTGGCGTCGGAGATCAGGCCGAAGTGGACCTTGCCGTTGTAGCTCAGGATCGACATGCCGATGCCGATGGAGCCGGTCTGCGGCACCCAGAACATCATTTCGCGGATCTTGCCGCCGGCCAGATACAGCGGTTGCTGCGGGCCGGGGACATTGGTGGCCACGGTCGTCGCCTTGCGGCTGAACAGGTCGAGCGCGAGTTCCTGCACCGCCGCCGGCGCCATGCCCAACGCCGCCAGCAGGCCGTAGGCGACGATCGCCTGCCGCGAATTCTTCAGCTGGTGCATGCACTCGGCGACATGTTCCAGGCGGCGGATCGGATTGCTGATGCCCACCGGCAGATCGAGGAAGACGAGGCCGAAGTGATTGCCCAGCTTGCGCGCGTGTTCGAGCGGACGCAGGTTCACCGGCACGGTCGCGCGCAGGGTCATGCCTTCGACGTGCTCGCCGCGTTCGATCATGTAATCGCGCAGCGCGCCCGCGGCGGTGGCCATCAGCACATCGTTGACGGTGCAGTCGCAGGCGCGGCCCACCGCCTTGACTTCCTCCAGGTCGAGCGGCGGCGCCCAGGCCACGCGTTTGCTCACGCCGAGTTTGCCGCGCAGCAGCGAGGGCGGGTCGTCCGGCAGCGCGAGCGCCTGGACCAGTTCGCGGGCGATGTCGCCGCCCTCTTTCGCCAGCACGCCGGCGAGGGTCGGGTCGCGGTACATGTCCATGCCCTTCTCGAGCATCTTCGTGCCGAGCTTGGCGTAGCGCTCGACCGCGCCGACGCGGCGGGCGACCTTGGCGCCGTCCTGCTTCAGCCAGGCCTCCGCCAGCGGCGCGCCCTTCTCGGGATGGGCGCTGGTGTCGGTCAGCGACAGCAGCACCTGCACGAGGGCGATGCCGTCGGCATAGCTGTGATGGATGCGCGACACCAGCGCGGAGCCGCCGTGATATTTCTCGACCAGATGGAACTGCCAGAGCGGCTTGGTCTTGTCGAGCGGGCTGGACGCGAGATTGCTGACGAAACGCTCCAGCGCCTTCTGGTCGGCGCGGCCGGGCAGCGCCGACAGCCGCACGTGCCAGTCGAGATCGAAATCCTCGTCGTCCTGCCACGACATGCCGCCGGGCGTCTCCACCGGTTTCATCCGGAAGCGGGTATAGGCGAGGAAGCGTTTCTCGATCACCTTCCTGAGTTTCGCGAGCGAGATCGGCTCGTCGAACATCAGCACGCCGGTGATCATCATCGGATTGGTCGGCCGTTCCATCCGCAGCCAGGCGGTGTCGACCCGCGACATCGATTCGCGGCGCGGGCGCTTGAACGCGGGCTTTTTTGCGGATGCTTCGTCGGCCATGGTGTCCTCCCTACCTGCCCGGGAGTGAATCACGGGCCCGGGCCGCGGTCAACGCGAGCCGCATCGCCTCATTCGCGCTCGCCGCCGATCCGCTTGTACGCGGCCAGCGCGGCTTCGCGGCCCTGCGCGAGATCGACCACCGGCCGGCGCGGGTAGTCCGGCGCCAGCCGCGCCAGCGTGGACGGCTGGGCCCACGGGGCGTGGCGCAGGTCTTTCGGCAACCGCGCCAGCTCCGGCAGCCAGCGACCGAGATACGCGGCGTCGGGATCGAATTTCTCCGACTGCGTCACCGGGTTGAAGATGCGGAAATACGGCGCGGCGTCGGCGCCGGTGCCGCCGATCCACTGCCAGCCGAGGGTGTTGTTGGCGAGATCGGCATCCACCAGCGTGTCCCAGAACCAGCGCGCGCCCTCGCGCCAGTGGTAACGGATGTGTTTGCACAGATAACTGCCGACGATCATGCGCACGCGGTTGTGCATCCAGCCGGTGCGCCACAGCTCGCGCATGCCGGCGTCGACGATCGGCACGCCGGTGCGACCGTGGCGCCAGGCCTCGCGCAGGCGTTCGTCCACCCGCGCCCACGGGAAATCCGCGAAGCGCGGATTGAGGTTCTGCTCGGGCGTATGCGGGAAGTGATGCAGCAGGTGATACGCGAACTCGCGCCAGCCGAGCTGGCGGACGTAGCCGTCGATCTGCGCCTGCGGCGCGTCGGGCGGCAGCGCCCGCAGCGTGGCGGCGATGCGCCAGGGCGCGATCTCGCCGTGATGCAGATGCGGCGAAAGACGCGAGGTGCCGGCATGGTCCGGCCGATCGCGTTCGTCGAGATACTCGCCGACCGCGCCCGCGGCGAACGCCTGCAACGCAGCCTGCGCACCGGCCTCACCGGGTTCGAAGCGTTCCCAGAAGCCCGCGTCCCAGCCCAGCGCCGGCGCCAGTCCCAGTGCGTCCAGCGGCAGGCCTTGCGGGCCGTCGTCGACCCGCGGCAGCGTCGCCGGGGCGTCGCGCAGGGACGGCAGCGACAGTTGCGCCGCGGCGGTGCGCCAGAACGGCGTGAACACCTTGTAGGGATCGCCCTGTTTGTTGAGCAGCTTCCACGGCTCGATCAACAGCGCGCCGTTGAAGCTTTCCGCGCGCAGCCCCTGGCGCCGGAGCGCGGCCTTGACCGCGGTGTCGCGCTTCTCGATCGCGGGTTCGTAACGACGGTTCCAGAACACCGCTTCCGCATCGCAGGCGGCGGCGAGCGTCTGCAGGGTCTGCAGGCTCGGGGCATGGAAGATGCGCAGGCGCGAACCGCGACGCCGCAATTCGGCGTCCAGCGCCGCCAGCGACCGGTGTCGCCATGCGAGCACCGCGGCACCGGGGGCCCAGTCGCCCTCCTCTTCCGGTGCGTGGATGTAGAGCGGGATCGGCGCATAACCGCCGTCGAGCGCGGCCTGCAGCGCCGGATGATCGGCAAGCCGCAGGTCGTTGCGGAACCAGACGATCGCGTTGGCCATCAACTCACCTTGACTGCGGGCCTCACGCCCAGGAAGCCGCCGTCGACCGCGATGATCTGGCCGCTGATCCAGCCGGCCCGCGGCGACACCAGGAACGCGGCCAGCGCCGCGGCATCGTCCGCGGTGCCGTGCCGGCCCAGCGGATACTGCGCCGACACCGCCCGGCGCGCCAGATCGCCGGACACGAATTTCGCGGTGGCGGGCGTGTCCATCAGGCCCGGCGCGATCGCGTTCACCCGCAGGCCGAGGCCGGACGCATCGGCCGCGAGCGCGCGGGTCAGCGCTTCCACGCCGCCCTTGGCCGCGGCGATGGCGGGATGGTTGCCCACGCCCACGCCGGCCGCCACCGAACTGAAGAACACCAGGGCGCCGCCGCGCTTTTCGGCCTGCAGCGCGGCGACATAGGCCCTGGAAACGAAGAACGCGGTATCGAGATTGGCCGACAGGCAGTCGCGGTACTGCGCCTCGCTGGTGCGGCCGATCGGCGCGATCAGCACCGCGCCGGCGCAGTTGACCACCGCATCCGGGGCATGGCCGAAAGCGGCCTTGGCGGCGTCGAAGGCATCGCGCGCGCCGGCTTCGGTGGACACGTCCGCCTCGATGGCGACATCGCTTTCGGCGGGTGCGAGACGACCGCGGTCGCGGCCGACCAGCGCCAGACGCCAGCCCTCCGCGCGCAGCATGGCGGCCAGGGCCGTGGCGACGCCGCCGGAGGCGCCGGTGATGAGACAGGTTCGGGAAACGTCGGGAGATGTGTTCATGCCCTGCACTACGGGTCCGACGGCGGAATGGTTGCAGTCTCCGCCAGCGCGCGTCGCAGCGCCTCGGCGCGGGCCCGGATCGCCTCCAGGCGCTCGGGCGCCAGACGGTCCAGATTGCGCCACTGCATGCCCGCGCGCGGGTGGTCGCGGAAACGCGCGGCGTGGCGATCGAGGAAATCCCAGTACAGCGTGGTGAACGGGCAGGCCTTCGGGCCCAGCGCCTCGGCCGGATCGAAGGGACAGCCGGCGCAGTGATTGGACATGCGCTGGATGTATTTGCCCGACGCGGCATACGGCTTCGAGACCATCCGCCCGCCGTCGGCGTACTGGCTCATGCCCAGCACGTTCGGCAATTCCACCCACTCCACCGCATCGACATAGACCGCGAGATACCAGGCGTGGATCTCGCGTGGGCGCACGCCCAGCAGCAGCGCGAACAGGCCGGTCACCATCAACCGCTGGATATGGTGCGCGTAGCCGAGATCCAGCGTCTGCCGCAGCGCGTCGCGCATGCACGCCATCCGCGTCTCGCCGGTCCAGAACAGCGCCGGCAGCGGCTGGTCGGCGCCGAGGGCGTTGTCGTCGAGGAACCCGGGCATCCGCAGCCAGTACACGCCGCGCACGTATTCGCGCCAGCCGAGGATCTGGCGGACGAAGCCTTCGACCGCTTCGATCGGCGCCCGCCCTTCGCGCCACGCCGCCACCGCCGCGTCGACCGCGCGGCGCGGCGACAGCAGCTTGAGATTCATCGCCGCCGACAGCCGCGAGTGATACAGCCAAGGCTCGCCCGCCCAGATCGCATCCTGGTAACGGCCGAACAGCGGCAGGCGACGGTCGATGAAGTCCTGCAGCGCGTCTTCCGCCTGCGCCGCGGTCAGCGGCCAATCGAACTCGTCGAGCCGGCCCGGGTGATCGGCGAAACGCGCGTTCACCAGATCGACGACGGCGCGGGTCGTGGCGTCGATCCCGAACGCGCGCGGCGCGGGCACACGTCCGGGGCCCTTCTTGCCGAAGGTCTCGCGATTCTCGCTGTCGAAATTCCAGCGTCCGCCGACCGGCTGTCCATCGTCCATCAGCACGTCTTCGCGCTTGCGCAGCCAGCGGTAGAAGAACTCCAGGCGCAGTTCCTTTCTGCCCTTCGCCCAGTCGGCGAAGTCTTCCGGCGTGGCGTAGAAGTGCAGATCCTGGCGTTCGACCCAATCCACGCCGGCCGCGCGGCACACCTGCGGCAGCGACTGCGTGAGCCGCCAGTCCCCGGGTTTCACCGCGAGCACGCGCGCCGGTTTCAACCGCGCGAGATCGGCGGCGAGCGCATCGTCCAGCGACGCGTGGTCGTGGGCGTCGAGCGCGCCGTATTCGACCCGGAATCCACGGGCGAGCAGCGCATCGCGGAAATGACGCATCGCCGCGAGGAACATCGCGATCCGCGCCTTCGTGCTCCAGACCTGGGTCGCCTCGTGCGCGACTTCCGCCATCCACACCGCGTCGCGCGCGGGATCGAAATCGTCGAAGACCGCGGACGCGACGTCGAGCTGATCGCCGAGCACGACCACCAGATCGCGCACGCCGGCGGTCACCGGTCCGACACCGCGCCGCCGCGGTATTCGCGCGGAATGCGGTCGTTGAGGCCGACCAGGATTTCGTATGGAATGGTGCCTGCGGCGCGCGCGACCGCTTCGCAGTCGATGCCGGCATCGCCCTGCCGGCCGATCAGCACCACTTCGTCTTCGTTGTACGCCGTGCCCTGCGGGCCGATGTCGACCATGAACTGGTCCATGCAGATCCGGCCGACGATGGGATGGCGCTGCCCGCGGATCAGCACGTCGCCGCGCGACGACAGCGCGCGCGGATAGCCGTCGCCGTAACCGATGGGAACGGTGACCACGCGGGTATCGCGCGGCGCCGTCCACGTCGCGCCGTAGCTGACGCTGTGGCCGGCCTTCACCACCTTGAAGTACACCACCTGCGAGACCAGCGACAGCGCGGGCCTGAGATCGACCGTACGCCGCGACGCGGGATCCGGCAGCACGCCGTACAGCGCGATCCCGGGACGCACCATGTCGAGGCAGGTCTCCGGGAAATGCAGCACGCCGCCGGAATTCGCGAGATGCCGCAGCGGCATCGGCGCGCCGATGCGTTCGAAATGCGCGCAGGCGTCCAGGAAGCGTTCGAGCTGGGCCGCGGTCATCGGCGATGCGGGGTCGTCGGCGCAGGCCAAGTGCGAATACACGCCCTTCACCTCGCACCACGACGAAGCGACCGCGGCTTCGATGAAGGGACCGGCGTTGTAGCTGTGCACACCGATGCGTTCCATGCCGGTGTCGAGCTTGAGATGGATCGTGGCCCTGCGGCCCAGCGCTTCGGCCGCGGCCTCGACCTGGCGCAGCTTGTCCAGCGACGACACCGTGATCTCGAGATCGTGGACGATGAACTGCGCGACCTGCGGCCCGAAGATGCCGCCGAGGACGAGGATCGGCACGCGCACGCCGGCCTGGCGCAGGGCGATGCCCTCTTCGAGGAAGGCGACGCCCAGCTGTTCGACGCCCTGCGCCTGCAGATGCCGCGCGACCGTCACCAGACCGTGGCCGTAGGCGTTGGCCTTGACGATGCCCATCACCGGCGTGCCGGCCTTCGCGCGCAGCGCGTGCAGATTGTGGGTGAGCGCGTCGAGATCGACCCGGATGCGGGTCGGACGGTCGCTGGCCTCGGCATGGCGATGGCGCAGCGCGTCGATGTCGTCGGAGGCCGCGGGAGCGGCGGAAGCGGCGGAATATGAGTTCGGTACGGCCATGCGCCAGTGTAGAGCGCGGCCTGCGTTTTTTCATGCGCGGCGCGCGCGTCGCGCCGACGTCGCCGAACGATGCCGCCGGCAGGCGCCGGCGGCATCGGGAATGGCGCGGATCAGAAGCGGTACACGGTCACCGTGGCGGCGTCCGTACCGCCGCGACCGTCGGACACGGTGTAGACGAAGTTCACCGAGCCCGACCAGCTGCGCGGCGGCGTGTAGCGGATCTTGCCGGCCTCGATCGTCGCCGTGCCCACGCGCGGCGCGGTGACGCCGGTGATCGTCAGCGGGTCGCCGTCCGGGTCGCTGTCGTTGGCCAGCACCGGGATCAGGATCGCGGTGCGACGCGCGAACGCGGTGTCGTTGGTGGCCTGCGGCGCGGCGTTCGGCACGGTCACCGCGATCTGCACCTCGGCCTCGCGCACCGCACCGCCGTAGCGGACGCGGTAGCGGAAGCTGTCGCCGCCCGCGTAGCCCGGCTGCGCGACGTAGCTCGCGACCGCGCCGGCCAGCGACACGCTGCCGTGCGCCGGTGCGCGCACGATCGCGTATTCCAGCGCGCCGCCGTTGCCGATCGAGCCCTGCAGCGGAATCGAGACCGGCACCCCGGCCACCGCGTTCGCGGAGACCGGCGCCGCCGCCAACGGCGCGTAGGTCTGCAGATAGCGCACGCCGCCGGTCACCGAGACCATCAGCAGCGAGCCGTCGCGCGACAACCGCGTGCGCCCCTGCACGAAGGCGTGATTGCCGGTGCTGGCGAAGCTGTCCTCGAAATCGTGGCTCGCGATCTGGCTGAAGGTGTTCATGTCGTACACCCGCACCGAGCCGCCGCCCGACCACGGGAAATACGCGGTGCGTTCCACCGGGTGGTAGGCCACGCCGATCGGCTGCGGCCCCGCGTACTGGCCCAGGGTCGCGACCTTCCGGAACGCGTCGTCGTAGACGAAGGTGCCGCCGTAGGTCGGAATCGCGAACTGGCTGCCGAGCCGGTCGCTGCCGATCTCGTAGTTGAACCAGCTCGTGCCGTCGGTATAGCCCTGACGCCGCACGATGCCGCCGCTGGGCACGTCGATCAGGCCCCAGCGGCCGTCGGAGATGTTCGATTCCGCGAACGCGATGCTGTCACCGTCGCCGCTGGGCGACAACATCGTCGCCTGCTGCACCGACGCCAGCGTCGTCCAGGCCTGCGTCGCCGGGTCGTAACGACGCAGGCCGACCCAACCCGAGCCCCAGAAATCGTTGGTGGCGTAGAGCTTGCCGTCGGCGGCGTAACGCACCGAGAAAGTGCCGCTTTCGTAGGTGCTCTGCTTGGCGAACGACGCCTTCGCGACGCTCAGGTCGTCCAGCGACACGAGGTGCACCCAGGCGTTGGCGCTGTCGGACACGTCGTCGGCGACCGCCAGGGTGGCGTTGTCGTTCGAGAGATCCAGGCCCTTCAGCGCGCCGCCGAGCACGATCGGCGACAGGAACTCGCCGGTGGCGATGCGGTAGCGCAGCACTTCGCCGCCCTGGGTGATGTAGAGGATGCCGCGGCTGTCGTCGTGGACCATGTCCACGCGCTGCGGGGCCGGCACCAGCGTGCCCTCGGCCGATGCCGGCGCAATGGCGACGGTCGACGCGAGCGCGGCGAGTACGACCGCGGCGCGCCACGCGCGTCGCGGGGTGTTTCGAATGTTCATGCGATCTCCTGTCCGTAGGGGTTCCAAGTCCCGGAACACGGCGGGAGGCGTCCTGCCGGAACCCGCCGGAACCGGAAGGAAATCATGCACTTGGGCTCTCTCACGGATTGAGAACGACGCGTCCCTGCATCGTCCGCGCAGGCCGTCGCGGGGCCCGCGACACCTCAGCCGCGGTTCGGGAACCGGTTCGCCACCAGGCCCTGGTACGTCGCCGGATGATGCTGCTGCAGCGCCTGCGCGGCCCAGATGTCGCCATCGATGATGCCGTGGACGAAGGCACCGGGCAGTTGCAGACCCGCCTGCGGATGCGCGTAGCCGATGCCCGCCTTCGCCGCATCGTGGAAGAGATCCGCGACCAGATCCTTGTCGATGAAATCCCAGTGCAGACCGTAGGGCACGTAGACCTGCTGGATGCCCGCGAACGACCACCAGCAGAACGGCGCGATGTCCAGGCTGTTGTGGATGCGCCACTGGAAGCCCTGCGCGTTCGGCAGCACGGTGTTGAAGTAGGCGTTGAAGCCGGTGCCGCCCGGCGTCAGCCCGGCGAACGACCACAGCGCCATGTTGGTGACCGGCCCGCCGCCGTACAGCATCGCGTTGAGATAGGCGAACAGCGTCGGCGTGAGCGTACCGCCGAGGCTGTGCCCGGTGACGTACAGGAATCGGGGCTTCAGCGCCGACAGGAATTCAAGCATCGAGGTGCGGGTATTCGGATCGCGCAGGCGGATCAGGTCGGCCATGCCGTTGAAGCTGCCCTTCGCGATCAGCGCATCAGCCGGCACCCGCGGCGGCGCGCCCGGCAACTCGCCGAAGGGCACGGCCTTGTCCAGATCGAAATCCTGTTTCAGCCAGCTGCTCAGGCTCTCGAAATTGGTGCCGCGGATGACCACGAAATATTCGCCGGTCGCGGCGTTTCCGGCGACGAACGCACGGCTGTAGGAAATGCCATCCCAGCCCGCCAGCTCCGCCGGCCCCCAGACCACCTGCAACCCGGTCTGCGTCGCGACTTCACGCGGAATCGCGCCCATGTCGTCGTAGGAAATCGCGCACAGCGCGATCGCGGTGTTCGGATACCAGTCGTAATTGCGGCCGATCTGATCGAATACGTCCATGCGCGCCTCCCTTGGCGTCGAGCTGCAGATGCGTTGCGGTCGGATTGCCCCTTGCCTCACGGGCGAATGCCCTGCCCCGTTGCGGGGCTTCCGGAGTCTGCACCCGCCCCGCGGCGGCGGTCAAATGCCCGAAGACTCAACGGTGACCCGGGTACACGCGGCAACTCCATGCAGGCGAGGCGGCTTTCAACTGTGGCGCTTCGCAGGCCGCACTCACAGCACCGGCGATAACAGCGCCATTCGTTCCGACAATCGAGTAGCGACGATGCCCCTTTCAGGAATCGCAGACCCGGAGGGCGGCAGACAGGATGTCTGCCGTTTTTCGACAAGGCAGGGATGCCTTGTCGAAAAATCCCGGCCATGCTGCAGCCGGCAGATTTGAATCGGACCTGAGTGTTTCTTTGGTTACTTTCTTTGCGCCAAAGAAAGTGACCCGCGCCCCAGCGCGGAAAAGATTCCGGGCATTACATGAAGAAAATGACTCGCCAATCGCGAGAAGACGATGAATCAGCAACGCAAGGTGGGCTGATTGCAGCGAAGCCCCCCATTGCGATGCTGCAGCCGCACCGCGCATCAAGCGAAGCGGATGGCGGCGTTGCGCGCTCTCGTTCGATCGTCTCCGAACGGAGGCTTTTCACTGCGTTGAAGGCCCACTCCGTCGGCGATCTCGAATAGTGGGTTGTTGGCTGTGCGCACCCCACCCTACTCAGTACTCGCTCTTGCACTGCCGAGCTAGCAATGCTGAACCTGCTTAGGCACTACCTTCTGAATCAGCCAGTTCCAGAACTCTATCGACAAACCGTCTCTCATCAAATCTTGCCTCATATTTTCCGAGTATTAGAGGCTCGCTGGCTGCTGCAATCCAAACCGGTTCCGCAACCCTTATGCTGCCATCCTCTTTTTTCGGAGTGGTCCAACCTGGCAACTTATTTGATTCAAGCATTGCCCCCATAGCTTCAAGTCGCACTATGACTGCATGCGCCTTGCCTGGCATGCCAAGAAATACCTTGGCGATAGCAATTGATCGCCCCTCAAAATCCCTATCCTCTTCAGGCAACGAATGCAGCGCATCGCTAGCCAGCAAGAGATCAGCCAAAGAAACTGGAACCGCATTTAACTCTGTTTGCAACTTCTTGACTGTCACGCATAACCTCACTCGAAGCTGCCCACCGAATCGAACGCCAGATTGTCGAACCGCGTGTACTCGCCGAAGAACTTCAGCTTGAACGAACCCGTCGGACCCGAACGCTGCTTGCCGATGATGATCTCGGCGAGCCCCTTGTCCGGCGAATTTTCCTTGTTGTAGTAATCGTCGCGGTAGATGAAGACGATCATGTCGGCGTCCTGCTCGATCGCGCCGGACTCACGGAGGTCGGCCATCACCGGGCGCTTGTCGGCGCGGGTTTCCAGCGAACGGTTGAGCTGCGACAGCGCGATCACCGGCACGTTGAGCTCCTTCGCGAGACCCTTGAGCGAGCGCGAGATCTCGGAGATCTCGGTCGCGCGGTTCTCGGTGTTGCCCGGCACCGCCATCAGCTGCAGGTAGTCGATGACGATCAGGCCGAGGCCGTGTTCGCGCTTGAGCCGACGCGCCTTCGCGCGGAGCGATTCGGGCGACAGGCCGGGCGTGTCGTCGATGAAGATCTTGGTTTCCTTGATCATGCGGATCGCTCCGCTGACCCGGCTCCAGTCCTCGTCTTCCAGCTGGCCGGTGCGCAGGCGGGTGGCGTTGATGCGGCCGTTGGCCGAGATCAGGCGCAGCGCCAGCTGCGAGGCCGACATTTCCATCGAGAACACCGCGACCGCCTTCTTGGTCTTGATCGCGGCGTGCTCGGCGATGTTCAGCGCGAACGTGGTCTTGCCCATCGCCGGACGCGCGGCGAGGATCACGAGGTCGGTCGGCTGCAGGCCGGCGGTCATCTCGTCGAATTCGGTGTAGCCGGTCGGCAGACCGGTGACGCCGCCACCGTTCTGGTAGCGCGTCTGCAGCACGTCGAAGGCCTCGGCCATGGCCTTGTTGATCGCGACAAAATCGGTGCGGCCCTGGGCGCGCGCTTCTGAGATCGCGAACACTTCCTGCTCGGCGCGGGACAGGATCTCGTCGCTGTCGCGGCCGTCGGGCTGGAAGGCGTCGTTGACGATGCCGGTGCCGGCCTCGATCAACTGCCGCAGGATCGATTTGTCGCGCACGATCTCCGCGTAGGCGCCGATGTTCGCGGCCGACGGCGTGGTGCTGGCGAGTTCGATGAGGTAGGCGCCGCCGGCGACCTGTTCGGCGAACCCGTTGGATTCGAACCACTCGCCGAGGGTCACCGCGTCGTAGGGTTTGCTCTTCTCCGCCAGTTCGCGGATCGCACGGTAGATCAACTGGTGGTCGCGACGGTAGAAGTCTTCCTCGTTCAGGCGGTCGGCGACGCGGTCGTAGGCGTCGGGCGCCAGCATGAGGCCGCCGAGCACGGCCTGCTCGGCCTCGATCGACTGCGGCGGAATGCGCAGTTGCTCGACGCGGGCGTCGCTGAAGCTGTCGCGGCGACGATTGTCGCCATAGGCGTTGGGGCGGAAGGCCATCGGGTCTGGATGCTCCGGATCGCCGGTCGGGGCGATCGGTGGGGACGCGGGAAGGGGCACGGGTGATGCGGTCATCGTAATGACCCCGGCTGTGGAGCCGCGATGGAACAAGCTGTGGATAAGTCCACCGCCTGTCCGTCTCACCGGCTGCGACTGTTCGCCGCCTCAAAGCAGAACGGGCGCCCTGGGGCGCCCGTTCCGGTGCTGCGATGCGGCAGGAAGCGGCTTACGCGGCTTCCGGCTCCACCACGACCTTGACCGGCACTTCGACGTCGGCGTGCAGATGCACGATGACTTCGTGTTCGCCGATGTGGCGCAGCGGGCCTTCGCCCATGACCACTTCCGACTTGCCGACCTTGTGGCCGGCGGCGGTGAGGGCCTCGGCGATGTCGCGCGGGCCGACCGAGCCGTACAGCTTGCCTTCGGTCGACGCGTTGGCCTTGATGGTGACGCTGACGCCGTCGAGGGCGCTGCGGCGGCTCTCGGCGTCGTCCGACAGGGCCTTGGCCTTGGCTTCGAAGTCGGCGCGCTTGGCTTCGAACATCGCGACGTTGGCGGCGGTGGCCGGAACGGCCTTGCCCTGCGGCACGAGGTAATTGCGGCCGTAGCCCGGCTTCACGTTGACGGTGTCGCCGAGGCTGCCGAGGTTGACGACTTTCTGCAGGAGAATCAGTTTCATTGGAAGATTCCGTATTCGTTAGCGACGCGATCGCGCCGCAACTGGTGGCTGTCCGAATGGACGGTGGAACGATGCGATCGGAGCGAATCGCACGGCCCGCGCGGGGCGAGCCGGCGAAGCGATCAGACGTTATGGTTGTCGGTGTACGGAATCAGGGCCAGGAAACGCGCGCGCTTGACGGCGGTGGCGAGCTGGCGCTGGTACTTCGACTTCGTGCCGGTGATGCGGCTGGGCACGATCTTGCCGTTCTCGGTGAGGTTCTGGCGCAGGGTGTTGAGATCCTTGTAATCGATCTCCTTCACGCCCTCGGCGGTGAACTTGCAGAACTTGCGGCGGCGGAAAAACTTGGACATGGTCGGGCTCCTCAGGCTTCGGCGGGTTCGGCGGCTTCTTCGCTGTCGGCGATGCCGATGGGACCGTCGTCATCGCGGCGGCGGCGATCGCCCTTCTCGGCCTTGTCCTTGTCGTCCTTGTTCTTCATGATCAGGGACTGCTCGGTATCCGGGCCGTCGCGCTTGATCACGAGGTGACGCAGCACGGCGTCGTTGAAGCGGAAGGTGTCGACCAGTTCGTTGAGAACAGCGAGATCGGTCTCGATGTTCATCAGCACGTAGTGGGCCTTGACCAGGTTCTGGATGGGATAGGCGAGCTGACGGCGGCCCCAGTCTTCGAGACGGTGGATCTTGCCGCTGCCGGTCTCGACGAGCGACTTGTAGCGCTCGATCATCGCCGGCACCTGCTCGCTCTGGTCCGGATGGACCATGAAGACGACTTCGTAATGACGCATGGTGGTGTTCCTTGTGGATATCGGCGGCGGGATTGCCTGCCGAAAGCCCCCCGGTCGCCGCGCTGGCGGTGGTGGGGCAAGGTCTCCGTCGGGCGGACATCGCCATCGGGAGCCGGCCAGTATGACGGATCAATCACTTGGCCGCAAACCTCGGCACCCCGGCCCGATCCGGGCATAGTGCCGGCTTTCGACCACGGACCCGCCCCATGCCCGGTTGCCCGCCGCCGCCCCCTGCCCGCCCACGCCGCTGGCCGGCCCTCTGGCTCGGCGTAGGCTTGGGCCTGCTTGCCGGGCCTGCGCTCTCCGCACCCGGGGAAGCCATGGCGCCCCCGGCCACGCCGGCCACCGCACCGCTGCCGGTACAACTGGCCGATCTCGACGCCTATGTCGAGGACGTCCGCAAAACCTTCCAGGTGCCGGGGATCGCGGTGGCCATCGTCAAGGACGGCGAGATCGTCATGGCGAAGGGCTGGGGCGAGCGGGAAATCGGCAAGGGCCCGGTCGACGGGCACACCCTGTTCGCGATCGCCTCGAACACCAAGGCCTTCACCGCCACCGCGCTGAACATGCTGGCCGAGGAAGGCAAGCTGTCGCTGGACGATCGCGTCGTCGACCGCCTGCCCTGGTTCCAGATGGCCGACCCCTACGTCACCCGCGAGATGCGCATCCGCGATCTGCTGGCCCATCGCAGCGGCCTGAGCCTGGGTGCGGGCGATCTGCTGTACTGGCCGACCACCGACTACACCACGCGCGAAGTCGCCGAACGCCTGCGCCACGTGCCGCTGAAGGGCTCGTTCCGCGACCGCTATGCCTACGACAACATCCTGTATGCGGTGGCGCAACTGGTGGTCGAACAGGCCAGCGGACAATCGTTCGAGGCCTTCCTGCACAGCCGCATCTTCACGCCGCTGGGGATGGACGAGACCCGCTACAACAGCGACGCCCTCAAACCCGGCGACCGGGTCGCGACCGGCTACGCGCTCGCCGACTTCAAGGATCTGCAGCCCGCGCCGCGGCTGACCTGGCACAACGCCTCCGGCGCGGGCGGGCTCTACGCCAGCGCGCACGACATGGCGACCTGGATGCGGGCACAGCTGGCGGGCGGCGCTTACGTCGATGCACAGGGCAAGACGCTGCGGTTGTTCGAGGAGAAGACCCAGCAGCAGATGTGGCAGGCGATCACGCCGATTCCGGTGGCGACGCCATCGCTGCCCGCACTGCTGCCTGCGAAGCCGAACTCGCTCGCCTACGGCCAGGGCTGGATGCTCTCCGACTACCGCGGGCAGAAACTGGTCTGGCACACCGGCGGCTGGCCGGGCATGGTCTCGCGGCTCACGCTGGTCCCGGACCGCAAGCTCGGCGTGGTGGTGCTGACGAACGCGGAACTCGGCGGCGCCTTCAACGCGATCACGCTGCGCGTGCTCGACGCCTATCTCGATGCGCCGAAAGCCGACTGGAACGCCGCCTACGGCGCGGCGCTGGCGAAATCGCGGCAGAACGCCGACGACAGCTGGGCGAAGCACGAAGCCGCGCGCGCGAAACGCTCGACGCCGTCGCTGCCGCCGAGCGCGTATGCGGGCACGTGGCGCGATCCGTGGTACGGCGACATCGCGATCACGCAGGAAGGCGGACACCTGCGGATGCGCTTCTCGCGCACGGCCTCGCTGGTCGGCACGCTCGAACACTGGCAGCACGACACCTTCCTCGTGCGCTGGGACGAACGCTGGCTCAACGCCGATGCCTTCGTCACCTTCGCGCTCGACGCCGACGGCAAGCCGCGGGAGGCGCGGATGGAAGCGATCTCGCCGAACACCGATTTCAGCTTCGATTTCCAGGATCTGGTGTTGACGCCGCTGCGTTGAACCAGCGCGCCTGGAATCCCTGCGGTAGAGCGGCCTTCAGGCCGCTGCCGTTTACGAAAAGCAGCGGGCTGAAGCCCGCTCTACCGGATCGGTGACAAGCGACGACATCAACGCCTTGCGGCGATCCACGCGTCGATGTGGCGCTCCAGCGTCTCCAGCGGCACCGAGCCGGTTTCGAGCACCGCGTCGTTGAAGTCGCGCAGGTCGAACTTCGGGCCCAGCGCCGCGGCGGCGCGGGCGCGCAGTTCGGAGATTTTCAGCTGGCCGATCTTGTAGGCCAGCGCCTGCCCCGGGGTGCCGATGTAGCGATCGATCTCGTTGACGATGTCGAGCTCGGCCTTCGGCGCGTTGTCCTTGAAATAGGCGATGGCGCGCTCGCGGCTCCAGCCCTTGGCGTGCATGCCGGTGTCCACGACCAGGCGCACCGCGCGCCACATTTCGTAGGCGAGCTGGCCCATGCGGTCGTAGGGATCTTCGTACAGGCCCATTTCATGGCCGAGCTGTTCGGCGTACAGGCCCCAGCCCTCGCCGTAGGCCACGAAATACGCGGTGCGGCGGAACATCGGCGCGTCGGGCAGTTCGAGGCCGCGCGCGAACTGGAAGTGATGGCCGGGCACCGCTTCGTGCAGCGACAGCGGGATCATTTCCCAGGTCGGGCGCGATTCCGGCTTGTAGAGATTGACGTAGTAGAACCCTGCGCGGCTGCCGTCGGCCGCGCCCTGCTGGTAATACGCGGTGGTGGTGTCGGGGGCGATGTTGTCGGGAATCGGCCGCACGCCGTAGGGCTGGCGCGGGATGGTGCGGAACACCTTCACCAGTTCCGGATCGATCCGTTTGGCGACCGCGCGATAGCGCTGCAGCAGGGCGTCCGGCGTCTTCTCGAAGAAGCGCGGATCGGTGCGCATGAAGGCGAAGAATTCGCCGAGCGAGCCCTGGAAGCCGACCTCGGCCTTGATCTTCTCCATCTCCGCGCGGATGCGCGCCACTTCCTTCAGGCCGATGGCGTGGATCTCGTCGGCGGTCAGCGCGGTGGTGGTGTAGTCGGCGGCGAGGAAGTCGTAATAGGCCTTGCCACCGGGCTGGTCGGACACCGCGATGCCGGTGCGGGTCCGCGGCAGATAGTCCTGCTCGAAGTAGGTCAGCAACTTGCGGTAAGCGGGCACGATGCGCTCGGCGATGACCTGCCTCGCTTCCGCCTGCAGCGCGCTGCGATCTGCCTCGGACACGCCGGCGGGGAATGTCGCGAACGGCCGGTAGAACGGGCTGTTCGCGGGATCGTCGACGATCTGCGCGGCGATCTGCGGCGGCACGCGCTGCATCAACACGCGCGGCGGCAGGTTGCCGGCCTTCACGCCTTCGCGCAGCAGGGCGATGGTCTGGTCCACGGCGACCGGCAGTGCGCGCATCCGCGCGAGCCAGTCGCGGTAATCCTTGACGCGGGCGAAATTCAGGGCCTCGGCGACGCCATCGGCGGTCTGGATGCCGCCCTGGTGGCTGATCGGCTGCAGGTATTCGCGAAACGCCTGCCGCTGCACGGATTTTTCCTGCAGCCACAGCGCGGTGTCGTAGTTCAGCTGGTCGGCGGGGCTCAACCGGCTGCGGTCGAAGCGCTTGAGCGTCGCCAGCGCCTCGCGGTCGGCGGCTTCGCGGCCGGCGATGGCGGCGAGACTCTGGTCGGTCCATCGGTCGTTGAAGCGCAGATCGCCCTGGAACGATGCGCCCTCCGGCCGTTCGCGCAGGCCGCGCTCCCACTGTTCGGCGAAGAACGCGTGCAGGCGTTGGCCCTCGTCGGACGGCTGTGCGCGGAGACCGCCAGCGAAGGAAAGGAATGCGGCGAGCAGAAGGATCGAAGCGGACTTGAACATATGCACGGTTCCCGCGGAGGTCGCGGGAGTATAGTGCGGCGGCCACGCGCGCCCCCGTGCCGCCCGTCATGCGTCGATCGTGCAAAAAGAGCGATGAATCGCCCCCTGAAACCCGATAACGAAGCGGAACGACTGGCGGCGCTGCGCGGGTACGAAGTGCTCGACACGCCTCGCGAGGACGCCTTCGACGATCTCGTGATGATCGCGTCCGCGATCTGCGGGATGCCGATGGGTTCGGTCAGCCTGATCGACGCCGATCGCCAGTGGTTCAAGGCGCGACTCGGCCTCGCCGACGCGGAGACCTCGCGGGACAGCGCCTTCTGCGCCCACGCCATCCTCGATCCGGACGCCGTCATGGTGGTGCCCGATGCCGTCGACGATCCGCGCTTCCGCGACACCCCCTTCGTGGTGGGCAGTCCGGGCATCCGTTTCTACGCCGGGGCGCCGCTGCTCAGCGCGGAGGGACTGCCGCTGGGCACGCTCTGCGTGATGGACCGCCAGCCGCGGACGCTGCAGCCGCACCAGGTCGAAGCGCTGAACGCGCTGTCGCGGCAGGTCTCGCAACTGCTGGAGCTTCGCCGCGTCAGCAAGGCGCTGAACCTGCAGTTGCAGGATCGCGTCTGGTACGAGGACCAATTGCATCGTTATCAGGAGGCGCTGGAAGCGCACAACGCCGACCTGATCGAGCAGACCCGCACCGATCCCCTCACCGGCCTCGCGAACCGCCGGGCGTTCTCGGCCGCGCTGGGCAATGTCCTGCAGGCCGGCCAGCCCTGCTGCGTCGCGATCATCGACATCGACCATTTCAAGGTGGTGAACGATGTCCATGGGCATCTGGTGGGCGACCGGGTCCTGGCCGAGGTCGCGGGACAACTGCGCGCCGCGAGCGGCGGGCACGGCACCATCGCGCGCTACGGCGGCGAGGAATTCGTCTGGCTGCTGCCGGACACGCCGGGCGCGCACGCGGAACTGCAGTGCAACCATCTGCGCGAAGCGGTGCGGCATGCCTCCGAAGCGCTACCGGTCACGATCAGCGTGGGGCTGGCGGCCGCGATGCCGGGCGAGTCGCTGGCGAGCCTGATGGAACGCGCCGATCAGGCGCTGTATGCCGCGAAGCGGAACGGGCGGGACCGGGTCGAGATCGCCCGGTGAGCGAGGCGGCTCAGGCCGCCTTGTCCGCGTCGGTCGTGAAGCTCTCGCCGCAGCCGCATTCGGCCTTGACGTTGGGGTTGCGGAACACGAACTGCTCGTTCAGCCCCTGCTTGAGGAAATCGATCTCGGTGCCGTCGACCAGCGAGAGGCTGTCCGGGTCGACGAACACCTTCACCCCGTCCTGCTCGCTGACGACATCGCCGTCGCGCGGCTCGCGGGCCAGATCCACCACGTAGCTCCAGCCGGAGCAGCCGGTGCGCTTGACCCCGAAGCGCAGGCCGAGGGCGCCGGGTGCGGCGTCGAGGTAGCCCCGGATGCGATCGAGGGCGGCGGGTGCGAGGGAAATGGCCATGTCCGGGATTGTAGCCTCAGTTAAACTTGGGGGCTCACCTCATATCGGCGCGTCGGCGCGGGAATTCAAGGCATGGCTTTCATCAGTGTCAAAGAGGCGTTGGCCGGGACGGCCGGTTCGCAGTCGCTGGTCGGCTCCGAAGTCACGGTCAAGGGCTGGGTACGGACCCGCCGCGATTCGGCCGCCCTCAGCTTCGTCCACGTCAGCGACGGCTCCTGCTTCGCGCCGATCCAGGTCGTGGCCACCGACGCGCTGCCGAACTACGAGACCGAGGCGAAGCGCCTTTCGGCCGGCTGCGCGGTGATCGCCACCGGCACCCTGATCGCTTCGCAGGGCAAGGGCCAGAGCTACGAAATCCAGGCCACCGGGCTCGAAGTGGTCGGCTGGGTCGAGGACCCGGAGACCTATCCGATCCAGCCGAAGGCGCATTCGCTGGAATTCCTGCGCGAGGTCGCGCACCTGCGCCCGCGCACCAATCTGTTCGGCGCGGTCACCCGCATCCGCCACTGCCTGGCCCAGGCCATCCACCGGTTCTTCCACGAGAACGGCTTCTACTGGGTCAACACCCCGATCATCTCGACCTCCGATGCCGAAGGCGCCGGGCAGATGTTCCGCATCTCCACGCTGGACATGATGAACCTGCCGCGCACCGAGGCCGGCGGCATCGACTTCTCGAAGGATTTCTTCGGCAAAGAAGCGTTCCTCACCGTGTCCGGCCAGCTCAACGTCGAGGGCTACTGCCTCGCGCTGAGCAAGGTCTACACCTTCGGCCCGACCTTCCGCGCCGAGAACAGCCACACCACCCGCCATCTGGCCGAATTCTGGATGATCGAACCGGAGATCGCCTTCGCCGATCTCGCCGCCGATGCCGCGCTGGCCGAGCAGTTCCTGAAGTATCTGTTCCGCGCGGTGCTGAGCGAACGCGCCGACGACATGGCCTTCATCGCCGAACGCGTGCAGAAAGACGCGATCACCCGGATGGAGGCGTTCGTGAACGCGCCGTTCGAACGCATCGAGTACACCGAGGCGGTGCGCCTGCTGCAGGCGTCGAAGCAGAAGTTCGACTTCCCGGTGGAATGGGGCCTGGACCTGCAGACCGAACACGAGCGCTGGCTGACCGAAACCCACGTCGGCCGTCCGGTGGTGGTGACCAACTATCCCGAGCACATCAAGTCGTTCTACATGCGCCTCAACGACGACGGCCGGACCGTCGCGGCGATGGACGTGCTGGCGCCGGGCATCGGCGAGATCATCGGCGGTTCGCAGCGCGAGGAGCGGCTGGACGTGCTGGACGCGCGGATCGCGCAGTTCGGCCTCGATCCGGCGCATTACCAGTGGTACCGCGACTTCCGCCGCTACGGCACCGTGCCGCACGCCGGTTTCGGCCTGGGCTTCGAACGCCTGGTGGTCTACGTCTGCGGCCTGAGCAACATCCGCGACGCGATCCCGTTCCCGCGCGCGCCGGGCTCGGCGGAGTTCTGATGGACGCCGGCTCCGGCCTCGTCGAATACGACGGCGACCTGGTGGTGCTGTATCGACCGACCGGGCCCGACGAACTCGCGCTGATCGAAGCTGCGGACTTCAAACGCTGGCCCCCGCGTTTGCCCGAACAACCGATCTTCTATCCGGTGACCAACGAGCGCTATGCGATGGAAATCGCCACGCGCTGGAACATCCGGGACAGCGGTGTCGGTTACGTGACCCGCTTCCGTGTGCCGAAGATCATCATGGACCGCTACCCGGTGCAGAAGGTCGGCGGCGCGCACCATACGGAATGGTGGGTGCCCGCCGAAGAACTCGATGCGTTGAACGACGCCATCGTCGGCACCATCGACGTCATCGGCGAATATCGCCACGCCCCCAACGAAGCCGCATCCATATGATCCTGTTCTTCGCCCTCGTCTGCCTGTCACTGGCCATCGCCGGCTTCTGCGCGCTGGTCATCTTCTGGCCGCTGACCCTGGTGCATCTGCGCGAACGCCATCCGGCGACGCATGCCGAACTGGGCCAGATGGCGTTCGCGAACCCGTCGGCGCTGTGGTGGCTGCTCAACGGCGGCTACCGCGCCACCCACGACCGCAACCTCAGCGGACTGGCGACGCCGGCGCGCGTGTCGCTGAGCGTGATCCTGTTCGGGCTGGCCGGCGCCGGCATCCTCTGGCTGTGGGCGGTGGCCTACCCATGAGCGATTCGCGCATCGAATGGTGGCTCGCAAGCCTGGGCCTGACGATCGTGTGGGCGCGGCTGCGCGTCCGCGAGGCCGGCACCGCGGAAGTCTTCGACAGCGACGGCAACACCCTCGCCTACGACAGCGAGGACAGCGCCCGCGCCGCGCTGATGGACGCCGAATTCGTGTCCTGGGACGGGCTGGACGAGGAAGACGCACTGGAACGCGGCTTTTCGCTGTCGCAGGTGGCGCCGCCGGACGCGGACGACGATGCGTCGCTGCGCGACCGCATGGTGCTGACGCTCGGCGCGCGTGCTTGACACCGTGTACCAACCCCGCGCCTTCGTCGAGACCGACCTCGCCGCGCTGGATGCGCTGATCGCCGCGGATCCGTTCGTCACCCTCGTCAGTCTCGGCGACGATGGCCTGCCCTTCGCCAGCCATCTGCCGGTGCTCTACGCCCGCGACGGCGAAGGCATCCTGATCGAAGGCCACTGGGCGCGCCCGAATCCGCAGGCGGGGCACGTCGGCAGGGTGCTGATGATCGTCCACGGCCCGCACGCCTACGTGTCGCCCGGCGTGTATCCGGACAAGGAGAACGCGGCGCGGGTGCCGACCTGGAACTATGCGGTCGCGCATCTGCGCGGCACCCTCGATGTGTTCGAGGACGAAGCCGCGCTGGGCGATCTCGTCGATCGGCTCAGCCGGCGCTTCGAAACCGCGGTCGGCCGCGACTGGCGTTTCGATCCGGCGCGCGACGATCACCGCAGCCAGTTGCGCGGCATCGTCGGTTTCCGCTTCGTGCCGAGCCGCATCGACCTGAAATTCAAGCTCAGCCAGAACCATCCGCCGGAAAACCGGCGCGCGGTGCGCGACGATCTGGCTCGTCGCGACGACGCCGGCGCCCGCGCGGTCGCGGCGCTGATGCGCCTGCGCGACCCCGCGGACGACCCTGCAGACGATCCCCCACACCACACCGACCACGACTGAGGGCACGCCATGGACCTGGACCTTTCCGGCAGACACGCGCTGGTCTGCGGCGCTTCCGAAGGCATCGGCCGCGCCGCCGCGCACGAGCTGGCGCTGCTCGGCGCCGACGTCACCGTGCTGTCGCGTCGCGCCGAAGCGCTGCGCGAGGTCGTCGACGCCCTGCCCCGCTCCGGCGCGCAGCGCCACGGGCTGCTGGCGGCCGATGTCGCCGACACCGACGACCTGCGCGCCGCGATCGAATCGCTGGTCGGCGGGCATCCCGTGCACGCGCTGGTGAACAACACCGCCGGTCCGGCCGGCGGTCCGGTGCAGGCCGCGGAGGACGCCGCCTTCCTCGACACCTTCCGCCGCCACCTGCTCGCCAATCACGCGCTGGTGCAGGCGGTGCTGCCGGGCATGCGCGCCGCGGGCTGGGGCCGCATCGTCAACGTGATCTCGACCTCGGTGCGCGAACCCATCGCCAACCTCGGGGTGTCCAACACCATCCGCGGCGCGGTCGCCGGCTGGGCCAAGACCCTGTCGCGGGAAGTCGCCGCGGACGGCATCACCGTCAACAACGTGCTGCCCGGCTATACCGAAACCGCGCGCCTTGCGCAGATCCTGCACGACCGCGCGCGGGCCGCGGGCAAATCCGAGGACGACGTGGCCGCCAGCATGCGCCAGACCGTCCCCGCCGGCCGCTTCGCCCAGCCGCGGGAAGTGGCCGCGGCCATCGCCTTCCTGTGCGCGCCGGCGGCCGGCTACATCAACGGCGTCAGCCTGGCGGTCGACGGCGGCCGCATGCAATCGATCTGACGGCACTTCAGGACAGTTGCATCGGTCCATCGTCACGCGCCCCCGAGGCGCCCCTTGCCTGCGCCTCGTGGCCGGCTATGCTGTCGGCAGGCAGTCTCCGGCACTCCCTCATGACCCCTGAAGAACGTCGTCGCGCGACGCGCCACGAATACGATTGTCCGGTGCTGATCGCCCGCGATGCCGAGGGGTTTCTGGGCAATATCGACAATGTCTCCGCCAGCGGCTGCTGCATCACCCGTCCCCACGACTGGTCGCTGGCCGACGGCACGCAGGTGTGGCTGTACCTGATGATCGACGAGCGCCACGTCTTCGGCGCGCAGGCGCGCGTGGTCTGGACCAGCCCGCAGTTCGTCGGTTTCGAATATCTGGAGCCGCAGCCGCTGCCGGCCTGATCGCGGATCTTCGGAGATGCGCGTCGCCGAGGGTCGCGTTATGCACGATCGGGACGCCATTTCACGGAACGGTTGCCCCGCGGCACCGGGTGCGGCAGCCTATCCCGATCGACATCTGCATCGGCATCGCATCGACATCGGCATCGACCGCCTGTCGCGGACGGACCGGGGGACCCATCGCATGGAAGACGCACTGCTGAAAGAACGACGCGCCGGGGACCGGGTCCCGTTCGCGATGCGTGTCATGGTGATCTGCGACGCCTTGGCCTGGGCCGCGGACGTGCTGGATCTGTCCGAGGGCGGCTGCGGCATTTTCCGTCCGCCGGGTTGCCTGTTGCGCGAAGGCAATGTGGCGCAGTTGTTCTTCTTCCAGGGCCCGGGGCCGGCGGTGCCGGTCTCGGCGCGCATCGCGCGCATCACCGAACGCCACATCGGCTTCGAGTACCACGAGCCGCAGAACGTCCCGCCCACGCCGCCCTGAGTCCTGCCGTCCCGCCATGCCCGAAGGCCCCGAAATCCGCCGTGCCGCCGACCGTCTCGCCGACGCCGTGGTCGGCGCGCCGCTGCGTTCCGCATGGTTCGCGTTTCCGGCGCTCAAATCGTACGAAGCGGGCCTGATCGGACGGCGGATCGAGGCCATCGTGCCGCACGGCAAGGCCCTGCTGACGCGTTTCGATCACGGCTGGACGCTCTACAGCCACAACCAGTTGTACGGCGTGTGGAAGATCGCCGCCGCGGGCGAGCGCCCCGACAGCGGACGCTCGCTGCGGGTCGCGCTGGAAACCGATGCCCGCGCGATCCTGCTGTACTCCGCATCCGACGTGGCGATGTGGCGCAGCGACGAGATCCACGCGCATCCGTTCCTCGCCAGGCTCGGCCCGGACGTGCTGGATCCCGCATTGAAAGCGGCGACGGTCGTCGCGCGCCTGCGCGACCCGCGCTTCCGCGGGCGCGCGCTGGGCGCGCTGCTGCTGGACCAGGGATTCCTGGCCGGGATGGGCAACTATCTGCGCTCGGAAGTGCTGTTCGCGGCGAAGCTGCGGCCGGAACGCAGGCCGCAGGATCTCGACGCCGCGCAGCTGCGCGCGCTCGCGCGGGAACTGCTGGCGATTCCGCGACGCAGTTACGCCACCCGCGGCATCGAGCCCGCACAGGGCATGCGCGAGGACTATCTCACCGACACGCCCGAGGGTTTCCGCTTCCTCGTGTTCGACCGCGAAGGCCTCCCGTGCCCGGTGTGCGGCGGCACGATCGAACGCCAGGAGGTCGGCACGCGCCGGCTGTATCTCTGCCGGCGCTGCCAGACCTGAGATCGACCCTGCGCCGGCGTATCGTGCCGCGCGCGGGCCATGCGGAGGGACAGCGCGTGGCGCAGCCGGTAAGCTTGCGGGATGCGAACGTTCCTTCATGTCATCGGCGGTGCCGAACGTCCCGCGCGCAGCGGCCGGACGCTCGATGTCTTCGATCCGGCCAGCGGCCGCGCCTATGCGCAGGTGGCGGCCGGCGAAGCCGCCGACGCCTCCGACGCCATCGCCGCGGCGAACGCCGCGTTTCCGGCCTGGTCGGCGCTGCCCGCGACCGAACGCGCGCGCTGGATGGAACGCCTGGCCGATGCGGTGGAAGCGCGACTCGACGATTTCGCCCATGCCGAAGCGCTCGACGGCGGCAAGCCCTATGCCCTCGCGCGCGACGCCGAGATTCCGCGCGCGATTTCGAACCTGCGGTTCTTCGCCCATGCCGCGACCCAGTTCGCGAGCGAATCGCATCACGGCCAGGCCGGTCTCAACTACACCCTGCGCCAGCCGCTGGGCGCGGTGGCCACGATCTCGCCGTGGAACCTGCCGCTGTATCTGTTCACCTGGAAGATCGCGCCCGCGCTCGCCGCCGGCAACACCGTGGTCGCCAAACCGTCCGAAGTCACGCCGGCCACCGCGACCATGCTCGGCCGGCTGGCGAACGAGATCGGTCTGCCCGCGGGCGTGCTCAACGTCGTCCACGGCCTCGGCCCCGCGATCGGCGAAGCGCTGGTCGTCGATCCGGCGATCAGGGCGGTGTCGTTCACCGGCAGCACCGCGGTCGGCAGGCGCATCGCGATGCTGGCCGCCGAACGGCTCAAGAAAGTCTCACTGGAGCTCGGCGGCAAGAATCCGACCCTCGTCTTCGCCGACAGCGACTGGCGCGCGCACATGGACGTGATCGTCCGTTCCGCGTTCCAGAACAGCGGCCAGATCTGCCTCTGCGGCTCGCGCCTGCTCGTCGAACGATCGACCTTCGCCGAATTCCGCGACGCGCTGGTCGAACGCGCGCTGGCGCTGCGGGTCGGCGATCCGATGGACCCGGATGCGTGCATGGGCCCGCTGGTGTCGCAGGCGCATTTCGACAAGGTCGTGGGTGCCCTGCAGCGCGCGCGCGACGAAGGCGGCCGCATCCTCTGCGGCGGCCGCGCGCTGGACCGGCCGGGCTGGTTCGTGGCGCCGACCGTGATCGAAGGCCTCGGCCCCGATTGCGCCACCAACCGCGAGGAGATCTTCGGGCCGGTGGTCACCCTGCAGCCCTTCGACACCGACGACGAGGCGCTCGCGCTGGCCAATGCGTCGGACTACGGCCTGGCCGCGTCGGTCTGGACCACGCATCTGTCGCGCGCGCACCGCATGGCCGCGGAGCTGCGCGTGGGCATGGTCTGGATCAACACCTGGCTGATGCGCGACCTGCGCACGCCGTTCGGCGGCATCGGCCAATCCGGCCTCGGCCGCGAAGGCGGGCAGGACGCCATGCGGTTCTTCACCGAATCGCGCAACGTCGGGCTCGCGACATGAAACGCCCCGACCGCATTCCGGACGACGACCGACCCCGCGTCGCCACCTTACCTTCCTCCCGATAGGACCGTCACGTGAGTACATCGCTGGAAGCGCTGCTGCGCAACAATCAGGCCTGGGCCGAACGCGTCAGCCGCGAAGACCCCACCTTCTTCGATCGCCTCTCCCGCCAACAGGCGCCGAAATACCTGTGGATCGGCTGTTCGGACTCGCGCGTGCCCGCGAACCAGGTCGTCGACCTCGCCCCGGGCGAGGTCTTCGTCCATCGCAACATCGCCAACGTCGTCGTCCATACCGACCTCAACTGCCTGTCGGTGATCCAGTTCGCGGTCGACGTGCTCCAGGTCGAACACATCCTCGTCGTCGGCCATTACGGCTGCGGCGGCGTGCATGCCGCGCTGACCGGCGCCCGCGTCGGGCTGGCCGACAACTGGATCCGCCACGTCGGCGACGTGGCGGTGAAGCATGCGACGGTCCTCGCCGACGCCGGAGGCGAACCGCTGCAGCACGATCGTTTGTGCGAACTCAACGCGCTCGAACAGGTCGCGAACGTCTGCCAGACCACGATCGTCCGCGATGCCTGGGCGCGCGGACAGACGCTGAGCGTCCACGGCTGGGTCTACACCCTGCGCGACGGCCTGGTCCACGACCTCGGCCTCGATGTCGCCGCGAGCGACCAGCTCGAAGCGCAGTACGCCGCCGCGCTGGCGCGCATCCGCATCGATCGGGAAGACCGCTGATGTCCGACGCCATCCACGCCGCCCACGCGCCGAAGGCCGTCGGCCACTACCCGCATGCGCGTCGGGTCGGCGAACTGCTGTTCCTTTCCGGCATCGGTCCGCGCGATCCCGCCAGCAACGGCATCCCGGGCAACGTCCACGACGCCGAGGGCCGCCTGATCGCCTACGACATCGCGGCGCAGACCCATGCGGTGTTCGCCAACGTGCGCGCGGTGCTCGATGCCAGCGGCGCGCGCTGGGAGGATCTGGTCGACGTGACCGTGTACCTCACCGACATGGCCCGCGACTTCCCCGTCTACAACGCGATCTGGGCCGAGTATTTCCCGGATGCGGCCACCGCACCGTGCCGGACCACGCTCGGCATCACCGCGCTGCCGACGCCGATCGCGATCGAACTCAAATGCATCGCCGTCGCGCCGAAGGACATCGCCGGCTGACGCCACAGGAGACGCGACATGCTGCCCAACCCCATCAATCTGCAGGCCTGGATCGACGCGCACCGGCACGAGCTGAAGCCGCCGGTCGGCAACAAGTGCATCGTCGACGGCGAATTCATCGTGATGGTGGTCGGCGGCCCGAACGCGCGCACCGACTACCACTGGGACGAAGGTCCGGAGTGGTTTCATCAGCTCGAAGGCGAAATGGTGCTGCGCATCCAGGAGGATGGCGCGCCGCGCGACATCCCGATCAGGGCCGGCGAAACGTTCTTCCTGCCGCCGCGCGTGCCGCATTCGCCTCAGCGCATGGCCGGCGGCATCGGCCTGGTGATCGAACGCAAGCGGCTGCCGCACGAACTCGACGGCCTGCAGTGGCACTGCGAACGCTGCAACGAAAAGCTGTACGAGGAATTCTTCCCGCTGGTGAACATCGAAACCGATTTCCCGGCGGTGTTCGAACGCTTCTACCGCTCGCACGACCACCGCACCTGCAAGGCCTGCGGCCATTTCAACCCCGCGCCGGCGAAGTACGACCCGCAGACCTGAACGCCATCGGACGCCGCATGCTCAAGATCGACACCCACGCCCACTACCTGCCCCGCGACTGGCCCGATCTCGCGGCGAAGTACGGCGACATCCGCTTCCCGGTGATCCATCACGGCGACGACGGGCGCTCGCGCATCTACAAGGACGGACGGTTCTTCCGCGAGATCTGGCCCAAAACCTGGGACCCGAAGATCCGGATCGAGGAATTCGCCGGCTTCGGCGTGCAGGTGCAGGTCATCAGCACGGTGCCGGTGATGTTCAGTTATTGGGCGAAGCCGCAGCACGCGCACGATCTGCACCAGGCGCTCAACGATCACATGGCCGAGGCGGTGCGCGATTATCCGCGCCATTACGCCGGCATCGGCACGGTGCCGCTGCAGTCGCCGCGGCTCGCGATCCAGGAACTCGAACGCTGCATCGACCAGCTCGGCCTGCAGGGCGTGCAGATCGGTTCGCACATCAACGACTGGAACCTCGACGCGCCGGAACTGTTCGATTTCTTCCAGGCCGCGGCCGAACTCGGCGCCGCGATCCTGGTGCATCCCTGGGACATGATGGGCAGCGAATCGATGCCGAAGTACTGGCTGCCGTGGCTGGTGGGCATGCCCGCGGAACAGTCGCGCGCGGCCTGCTGCCTGGTGTTCGGCGGCGTGCTCGAACGGCTGCCGCAGCTGAAGGTCTGCCTCGCCCACGGCGGCGGCAGCTTTCCCTACACCATCGGCCGCATCGAACACGGTTTCAACATGCGCCCCGACCTCGTGGCCACCGACAACTTCCGCAATCCGCGCGAATATCTGTCGCGGCTGTATTTCGATTCCTGGGTGGCCGACCCGCGCGCGCTGCGCTACCTGATCGACACCTGCGGTACCGACCGGATCATGCTCGGCACCGATTATCCGTTCCCGCTCGGCGAACAGGAGCCCGGCGCCGGCATCGCCGCGCTCGAATTGTCCGAAACAGAACAGGCGCGGCTGTATCACGGCACGGCGCTGGAATGGCTGGGACTGCCGATGGCGAGGTTCTCGTGATGCAACACATCCCTATAGGGTGCGCCCTCGGCGCACCGGCTCTCTCACCGCGGTTTCATGCACGGTGCGCCATGGGCGCACCCTATGCGAGCATTGCGTGAACGACGTATCGATGACCGACGACTGGGCACGACGACAGGATGCGGAGGATCCGCTGCGCGACTTCCGCGCGCAGTTCCACATTCCGCGCCACGACGGCCGCGAGATGGCGTATTTCTGCGGCAATTCCCTCGGCCTGCAGCCGAAGGGCGCGCGCGCCTGCGTCGACGAAGTGATGGACAAATGGGCGCGCGACGCGGTCGAAGGCCATTTCCTCGAACCCGCGCCGTGGATGCCCTATCACGCGCTCGTCCGCGACGGCCTCGCCGAGGTGGTCGGCGCGATGCCGGAAGAAGTGGTGGCGATGAATTCGCTCACCGCCAACCTGCACCTGATGATGGTCAGTTTCTTCCGCCCCGACGAGCAGCGCAACGCGATCCTGATGGAAGCCGGCGCGTTTCCGTCCGACCGCCATGCGATGGCCTCGCAGCTGCACTTCCACGGCCTGTCGCCGGACCGGCATCTGATCGAACTGGAACCGGACCGCGCCGACGGCACCTTCTCGATGGCGGCGATCGAACGCGCCATCGCGGAACACCGCGATCGACTGGCGCTGGTGCTGTGGCCCGGCGTGCAGTACCGCACCGGCCAGGCCTTCGATCTTCGGGAGATCGCGCGCCTCGGTCACGCCGCTGGCGCGATGGTCGGCTTCGATCTCGCGCATGCGGTCGGCAACCTGCCGCTGCGCCTGCACGACAGCGGCGCCGATTTCGCGGTGTGGTGCCACTACAAATACATGAACTCGGGTCCGGGCGCGGTCGCCGGCTGTTTCGTGCACGAACGCCACGCGCGCAGCGACCGCCCGCGGTTCGCCGGCTGGTGGGGCCACGACCAGGCCACGCGTTTCCGCATGGGTCCGGAGTTCGTGCCCACGCCCGGCGCCGATGGCTGGCAGTTGAGCAATCCGCCGGTGCTGGGTCTCGCGCCGCTGCGCGCATCGCTGGATCTGTTCGCGCGGGCCGGCATGGCCGCGCTGCGGGCGAAATCCGAACGGCTGACCGGGCATCTCGAAGCCCTGATCCGCGCGCATCTCGCCGACACCCTGCAGATCGTCACGCCGGCATCGCCGGCCGAACGCGGCTGCCAGCTGTCGCTGCGCGTGGTCGGCGGTCGCGAGCGTGGCCGAGCGTTGTTCGAATTCCTCGGCGCGCGCGGCGTGCTCGGCGACTGGCGGGAACCCGACGTGATCCGCATTTCGCCGGCACCGCTGTACAACACACACGACGATGTCGTGCGCTTCGTGCGCACGACGCAGGAATGGCAGGCATGACGGATTCCAGGCATCTCACCCTCGTCGGCGCCGGCCTCGCCGGCCCGCTGCTCGCCACTCTGCTGGCGCGGAGCGGCTGGACGGTGGACCTGTTCGAGCGCCGCGGCGATCCGCGCGTGCACGGCTACGCCGGCGGACGCTCGATCAATCTCGCGCTGGCCGAACGCGGACTCGACGCGCTGCGCACCGCCGGCGTCGACGCCGACGTGCTGGAACAGGCGGTGATGATGCGCGGGCGGATGGTGCATTTCGCCGACGGTCGCGAACAATTGCAGCGCTACGGCCGCGACGACAGCGAGGTGATCTGGTCGATCAGCCGCGGCGACCTCAACATCGTGCTGCTGAATGCCGCGGAGGCCGCGGGCGTCAGGCTGCATTTCGATCGTCGCCTGGAACGCGTCGATTTCGACGCCGGTATCGCCCATTTCGTCGGCGAGCGCGAGGACATCGCGCACCGGTTCCACGCCCTGATCGGCTGCGACGGCGCCGGGTCGAGCCTGCGCGCCGCGATGCAGCAGGCCACCGATCTCGGCGAGCGCATCGAAATCATGCCGCACGGCTACAAGGAGCTGGAAATCCCGCCCGGGTTCGACGGCGACTTCCGCATGGAACCGAACGCGCTGCACATCTGGCCGCGCGGTGATTACATGAGCATCGCGCTGCCCAACGACGAACGCACCTTCACCGTCACCCTGTTCCTGCCCAGCACCGGCCCGACCAGTTTCGAGACGATCCGCACCGGCCTCGACGCGCAGGCGCTCTACGCCCGCGATTTCGCAGACGCACTGCCGCTGATCCCGAACCTCGTGCACGACTACGACGCCAACCCGACCGGCATGCTGGCCACGCTCTACCTCGACCGCTGGCATCTCGACGGTCGCGCGGTGCTGCTGGGCGATGCCGCGCACGCGATGGTGCCGTTCCATGGCCAGGGCATGAACTGCGCGTTCGAGGACTGCGTGGCGCTGGCGCGGCATCTGGCGCGCGATCCGGACAGCGCCGACCCGGACACCGCGACCGCGTTCGCCGCGTTCGAGGCGGAGCGCAAACCCGACGCGGCCGCGATCCAGCAGATGGCGCTGGAGAATTACCGCGAGATGAGCGACCGCGTCGACGATGCGGATTTCCTGCTGCAGCGCGCACTGGAACGCAGGCTCGCGGAGCGCCATCCCGGCGTGTTCGTGCCGCGCTACGCGATGGTCAGCTTCATGCGCATTCCATACGCCACCGCGTTCGAGCGCGGGCGCATCCAGCGCGCGCTGCTGGTGGCGGCCACCGCGGGCCGCGACAGTCTCGACGGCCTGGACTGGGACGCGCTCGACGCCGAGGTGCGCGCGCGGCTGACGCCGCTGGACGCGGGCTGAGCGATGGCCGCGAGCTTCCTGTTCTACGACCTGGAGACGTTCGGCACCGATCCGCGCCGGACCCGGATCGCGCAGTTCGCGGCGATCCGCACCGATGCCGATCTGAATCCGGTCGACGAGCCCTGGGACTTCATGGTCAAACCGGCCGACGATCTGCTGCCCTCGCCCACCGCCAGCCTGATCACCGGCATCTCGCCGCAGCGCGCGCTGCGCGATGGCGTGCCCGAGGCCGAAGCCTTCGCGCGCATCTTCGAGGCGATGTCGGTCCCCGAGACCTGCACGCTGGGCTACAACTCGCTGCGCTTCGACGACGAGTTCGTGCGCCACGGGCTGTTCCGCAATTTCTTCGATCCCTACGAGCGCGAGTGGCGCGGCGGCAATTCGCGCTGGGATCTGCTGGACGTGATGCGCCTGGCCCACGCGCTGCGCCCCGATGGCATCGTCTGGCCGCTGCGCGAGGACGGCGCACCCTCGTTCAAGCTGGAGCACCTCGCCGAAGCCAACGGCGTGCGCGAGGGCGACGCGCACGAGGCGCTGTCGGACGTGCGCGCGCTGATCGGCATGGCGCGCAGACTCAAACGCGCGCAGCCGAAGCTGTGGGACTACGCGATGAAGCTGCGCGACAAGAAGTTCGCCGCGCGCATGCTCGACACCGTGGCGATGACGCCGGTACTGCACGTCTCGCAGCGGTTTCCGGCCGCGCGGCTGTGCGCGGCGGCGGTGGTGCCGCTGGCGCGGCATCCGAAGATCGACAACCGGGTGATCGTGTTCGATCTGCACGAAGCGCCGGACGCGCTGCTGGCGCTGGACGCCGGCGAGATCGCCGACCGCCTGTACACGCCCGCCGCCGACCTGCCGCCCGGCGAAGCACGCATCCCGCTGAAGGAAGTGCATCTCAACCGCAGTCCGATGCTGATCGAATGGGCGCATCTGCGCGAGGCGGATTTCGAGCGGCTGCGGATCGATCCGGCGCAGGTCGAGGAACGTGCCGCGCGGCTGCGCGACGCCGGTCCGGCGCTGGCCGAAAAGATCCGCCGCATCTACGCCGACCGCGCCGGCTTCGAACCCGGCGACGTCGATGCCTCGCTGTACGACGCTTTCCTGCAGGACGCCGATCGCCGCAAATTCCCCGACGTGCGCGGCACGCCGCCGCCGGCGCTGGCGCAGCGCGACTTCGCGTTCCAGGACGCGCGCCTGCCCGAACTGCTGTTCCGGTATCGCGCGCGCAACTGGCCGGAGACGCTGTCGCCGGCCGAACGCGATCGCTGGAACGCGTATCGTCATGGCCGCCTGTGCGAAGACCGCGGCCTGTCCGAATTCACCTTCGACAGCCATCGCGCGGAACTCGCCGCGCTGCGCGCCGCGCACGCCGGCGACGGCCGCGCGCTGGCGCTGCTCGATCAGGCCCAGGCATGGGCCGATGCCCTGGAGACCGAGCTCGCATGACCACGTATTTCACCGACCGCAGCCTGAAATTCCTGCGCGCGCTCGCCCGTCACAACGATCGCGAGTGGTTCCATGCGCACAAGCAGGACTACGAACAGCACGTGCGCGCGCCGTTCCTCGCGCTGATCGCGGATCTGCAGCCGGCGTTGCTGGAAGTGAGCGAACACTATCGCGCCGACCCGAAGACCGTGGGCGGCTCGCTGTTCCGGATCCACCGCGATACCCGCTTCTCCAACAACAAGGCACCGTACAAGGAATGGCAGGGCGCGCGGCTGTTCCATGCGCGCAGCAGGGAAGTCGAGGCGCCGTCGTTCTATCTCCATCTGCAGCCGGGCAACTGTTTCATCGGCGCCGGCCTGTGGCATCCGGAACCCGAATCGCTGCGCCGCGTGCGCCACTTCATCGTCGACAACCCCGGGAGTTGGGCCGCGGCCGCGCACGCGCCCGCGTTCCGCAGGCGCTTCGACCTCGACGACAGCGAAATGCTGGTGCGGCCGCCCCGCGGCTATCCGGCCGACTTCGCGCATATCGACGATCTTCGCCGCAAGAACCACGTCGCACTGCGCATGATCGACGACGCTGCGATGACCGGCCCGCGTCTGCTGGCCACGCTGTCGAAGGACCTGAAACAGCTCGGCCCCTTCATGGACTACCTCTGCGCGGCGCTCGATCTGGAGTTCTGACGCGCGCGCTGCCCGCAGGTCGTTCGCCGCCCGTCGCGGCGCGGGCGGATTTGGTGCAGCGCGGGGTGACAGGGTCAATACGCTTCCGTATGCTAGGTCGCAATGCCAACCCCCACAGACTGGCAGAGCTGGAGCACACGACGCCCCCGCGTCTTCTGCAGCATCCGGGAGCATCGCGTCTCGAATCAAAGGACAAGCGTGGCCCACGGCCGCGTTTTCATGGATCCAGAAACACACAACCGAGGGGACAATCAACGTGCGTAGATACCTCAGCGGGCTCCTGCTCGCCTTGGCGGCACCGCTTGCGTTCGCGAATACCGGCGTGGCGTTCGTCCACGGCACCGGCGCCCAGACCAACGCCTACAACGACTACTGGCAACCGGCCATGGTGGACTCCGTCCGCGGCGGCCTGCCGAATCCGGCGAATTACGTCGTCATCAACTGCGATTTCGGCCAGTACTGGTGGGACAGCCGCGCCGCGGGCTGCCTGGCCGGCCAGCTGACCAACTTCATCAACAGCAAGGGCATCACCCGGCTGATCGTGATCACCCATTCCAACGGCGGCAACGTCATGCGTTGGATCCTGTCGAATCCGACCTACGACAGCCGTTATCCGAACATCATCAACAAGACCGTGCGCGTGAACGCGCTCGCGCCCTCGTCGACCGGTACGCCGCTGGCGGACGCGGTGATGAACGGCAGCGTGTTCGAAGCCGCGGTGGGCTGGCTGCTCGGCTACCAGAACGATGGCGTGCGCCAGCAGCAGACCAGCTGGATGGTCTTCTACAACGCCAACTATCTCTACGGCACCGGCGGTCGTCCGGCGCTGCCGAAGACCTTCCGCAGCGTGGTCGGCACCGACGTCGATTCCTCGCCGTTCGACGGCGACAGCTACTGCGGCGGCTACAGCCAGAACGTCGGTCTGGAAGTCACCCAGAACTGGCTCGACGGCTGCTCCGACGGCTTCCTCAACTGCAGCAGCCAGAGCGGGGCCGGTTCGGTCTGGTTCTACGACACCTCGCGGATGGCCGGCGGCGAACCGCTGTCGCACAACCAGAGCCGTCGGGCCTGCTTCGGCCTGAACAACATTCTCCGCACCGATGCGGGCCAGTGAGGACAACGCCATGAGACTTTCCATCGCAATCGCCCTCACCCTCTTCTCCTTCTCCGCCGTCGCCGCGCAGCCGCTGCGTCCCGCCGCCGGCAAGGACCAGGCGCCTTCGCGCGTCGTCGCCCTGCCCGCGCCGTCCGCGAACATCGAACGCGCCCCGGTCTCCTTCGCATGGAAGCTCGATCCCATGCAGGCCATGCAGGCGCCCGCGCCGCATGTCGCGCAGAGCCGCGAGTACTGGGAAACCGTCGACGCCGCCGAGCTCGATCGCGGCGTCCAGCTGAAAACCTCCGCGCCGGGCAGCCTGATCCGCATCAGCCCGACCACCGGCTCGCGCGGGCTGCGCACCGACGAACTGCAGGTCAACGGCAGCCGCGGCGCCGCGAAGCTGCAGTCGATCGCGTCCGACGCCCAGTTGGCCAAGGCCGGCATGGACGTGCAGGACGGCACCATCATCGCCAAGCTCGGGATGCAGGAAGGCGCCGACACCTACACCGTCCGCGTCCCCAAGGCCCAGGGCACCTACCTGGTCCACGTGTACGAGCCGGAAAGCACAGACGTGCTGCGCGCCGGCGCCGACCGTCACCACGCCCTCGCCGGCTCCAGCCTGCGTTTCGACGTCGACTTCAGCCAGGCCGGCAAGCGTTCGTCGGCACTGCAGGCCGAAGCGCTGCTGGTCGCCCCCGACGGCCGCAGCTGGCCGGTGGCGATGGCCGCGGACGGCACCGGTGGCCTGACCGCCAAGGTCAAGCTGCCCACGAACGTCGGCACCGCCCCGGGCCTGTGGGAACTGCAGGTGTTCGCCGATGCCGGCGGCATCCAGCGCGACGCGCGCACCGCGTTCGCGGTGTCGGCGCCGACCGCCCGCTTCAACGGCGTGTTCGCGTTCAACGCCAGGACCATGCGCATGGCGCTGCCGGTGCAGGCCGGTTCGCCGGGCCGCTACGAAGCCCGTGGCACCCTGTTCGCCACCGCACCGGACGGCGTGCTGCGCCCGGTGTCGGAAGCGCACAGCGCCGCATGGATGAAGCGCGGCAACGGCATGCTGGTGCTGCAGTTCGATCGCAGCCACCTGCCGCAGGGCTACGGCGCGCCGTTCGAAGTGCGTCAGCTCGAACTGAACGACCAGTCGCGCATGGCGCCGCTGGAAAGCCGCGAAAGCGCGGGCCGCGCCCGCTGAGTCGCGGTTCCGATGCAGCAATACCGACAAGGGGCCGAAAGGCCCCTTGTCGTTTCCGGACGTCTCGTCAGTCGGTAGAGCGGCCTTCAGGCCGCTGCTCTGGCTCAACGAAACAGCGGCCTGGTTTTCAACAGTCGAATGACTGGTCAGGCCGCTCTACCGGCGCGTTCGCCGGAGATGTCGAACGGCCGCTCAGTCGTCCGACGGCGACCGGTTCACGACGCCGTGCGGCACATGCCCGGCGGCGACGTGTTCGCGCGCGGAATCGATGTTGTGCGGCGAATCGTCGAAGAAGATGTCGGCGCCGAACGCCTGCAGGAACGGCCCCTTCGGCCGGCCACCGAGGAACAGCGCCTCGTCGAGGCGGATGCCCCATTCGCGCAGGGTGCGGATCACGCGTTCGTGGGCCGGCGCCGAACGCGCGGTCACCAGCGCGGTGCGGATCGGACAGGCCTCGATCGGATAGGCCACCTGCAACCGGTGCAGGGCGTCGAGGAAGGCCCGGAACGGCCCGCCCGACAGCGGCTCGTGCGCGCGCTCGCGCTCGTGCCGGGCGAAGGCTTCCAGCCCGCCCTCGCGCGAGACCCGCTCGCTCTCGTCGCCGAACAGCACGGCGTCGCCGTCGAAGGCGATGCGGATCTGCTCGCGCCAGACGCCGTCGCCCGAGGGCACCACCGCGGGCGACGGCAGCAAGGTCGCCGCCGCGATGCCGTGCTCCAGCGCGCGGCGCACGGCCTCCGCATCCGCCGAGAGGAACAGATGCGCGCCGAACGGCTTGATGTAGGGCCAGGTCGGCGCGCCGGACGTGAACGTCGCGCGCCGGATTTCCAGCCGGTGATGCTGGATCGAATTGAACACGCGCAGGCCGGTATCGGACGAATTGCGCGACAACAGGATGACTTCCACCCGCGGCACCCGATCCGCCGCCGCGCCTTCGTCCGCGGCGACGTTCAGCGCCAGCAGCTTGCGCACCAGCGGAAAGGCGATGCCCGGCGCCAGCACTTCGTCCTCGCGGCTGCGCTGATACGCGGCGAAGGCATCCACGCCTTCGCGCTCGAACAGCGCATGGCTTTCCTCCAGGTCGAACAGGGCGCGCGAGGAGATGGCGATGACGAGGGGCTGGACGGAATCCGGGGTCTGCATGCGGTCAGTGTGCAACGAAACGGTCCCGCTTGCCGAGACCACCGTCGCCGACGCGGCGGGCTTCCGCGATCAACCGGCCCGATGCCGGGCCTGCCGCGGCGGCGTCGCGCTTTTCCGGCGCGGCACGGGCACCGGCAGCGCAGCGTCCTGATCCTCGAACGCCAGCCGCGAACGACCGCCATGGCTGCGGTAATCGTCGATGAGGGCGCGGTTCGCACGCTCGGCCTCGACGCCGCCCTCGCCGACCAGGAACGCCTGCAGCGCGTGCACCAGGCGTTCGTGGGCGATGGCATGGGTCTGGCCGGTACGCGCGTACAGCCAGTCGCTGAAGGCGAGGAAGCGCGCGAACGGCGCATCGCCGAGCAGCAGCGGCAGGGTGCGCGGCAGACGCCCGGAATTCGCGACGATGTCCCAGTAGCGCGAGAACCGCGAGAGCCGCTGCATCGTGGCGAAATCGATGACGTCGGTGCAGAGGATGTTGTACGGCGGATCGGGATTGAAACGGAGATCGTGCGCCTGCGTGTGCCGGGCGATCGGTGCGCCGCGCAGTCGCTTGAGGATGCCGAACTGGATCTCGTGCGGCGCCAGCGCCACCAGCCGGTCGAACCCGCGCGCGAAGCTCTCCACGCTTTCTCCGGGCAGGCCGGCGATCAGGTCCACGTGCAGATGCGCCTTCGAGTGCGCGCGCAGCCACTGCAGATTCGCGGCGGCCTTGTCGTCGTTCTGGCGGCGCGAGATGCGGGTCTGCACCTCGGGATCGAAGGTCTGGATGCCGATCTCGAACTGCAGTGTGCCTTCGGGGAATTTGGCGATGGCGCCCTTCAGCCGGTCCGGCAGGTGATCGGGAATCAGCTCGAAATGCACGAACGGCGGATCCTCGGGCGCGGCGGCGAGCTTGCCGAGGAAGAAATCCAGGATCGCCAACGAGGTGTCGACCTTGAGATTGAAGGTGCGGTCGACGAACTTGAACTGGCGCACGCCGCGCGCGTACAGCGCGTCCAGCGATGCGAGGAAACGCGTCAGCTCGAACGGCCAGGCGGTCTTGTCCAGCGACGACAGGCAGAACTCGCACTTGAAGGGACAGCCACGCGAGGCCTCGACGTAGAGATGCCGCTGGCGCACGTCCTCGTCGGTGTATTCGTCGTAGGGCAGCACCAGATCCTTCAGCTCGGCCTGCCGTCCGGGGATGATCCGCGCATGCGGCGTCTCGCCGGCCAGCAATTGCCCCGCCACTTCGGCGAAGGTCACGTCGCCCCAGCCGGTGATCACGTAATCGGCGAGCTTGCAGATCCGCTGTTCGCCGACCTCGTAGCTCACTTCCGGGCCGCCGAGCACGATCAGCAGCTCCGGCGCGACCGCCTTCAGCTGCGCCACCAGCCGCGTGCTCTCCTCCACGTTCCAGATGTAGACCCCGAGCCCGAGAATGCGCGGGCGCCGGGCGAGGATCTTCTCGACGATCTCCTCGGTCTTCTGACCGATCACGAACTCCGCGATCTCCGAGCGCTCGCGCAGATCGCCCAGATTCGCCCGCAGGTAACGCAACCCGAGCGAGGCGTGCGAATAGCGGGCGTTGAGGGTGGCGAGGAGGATGTCGGTCATCCTCCGGATTGTATCCTCAAGCCGACCACTTTGATTCCCTGTGTGGAGGGCAAAAGATGCATGTATTTCATTCGCCCCGTGAAATCCATCGCCTTCACGCCACCTCGTCGACAAGGTGGCGCAAAAAGCCTAGACACCTCTGAATGAAACGCGGAAAACACAATTTTTACACTCGACCAGAAACCCGCTGCCCCCGTCATGAAATTCAAACTCGCCACCGCACCACGGGCATTTCCTTTCCGTGTGGCCGGCGTCGGCGAAATCAGAAAATGCCTGCTCAGCGTGCAGAACATCCTCTTCAGTCGGATCCCTTTTTTCAATAGCCATAGAGCATCTCGCGCATGAATTTATTCATCCGAATCGGCGCACCAGCCTCTCTGGCACGCATGATTGCATCATTGAGAAGATCGATCCTCTCTGCAAGCGTAAGGCCTGGAGAATTTCTTGCGGCCCAATAGCTCGCCCTGAATTCGTCGTTCCAGGAGCCCGGCTTGACCGAGGTACCTCGATGAGCCCTGTGCCCAAGCTCATGCGCCAGGGTCGCACGACTGCTCATGCTGGACCTGGGGTGCGCAGCACCTTCGATCGGCAATACATCGCCTCGAACTCTTATCACATCGATCTCATCCACATACGAAGTCTGCCGACCTTGATTGAATCTCAGTATTGCGGGATCGCCTCCAACCTCGATGAACTCATCGTTCAACTGTCTGATCTGCACGTCGTTCAACACGAGATTGGCGGGACGCCGCAATCCCCCTGTCATTCGCCCGGGGCTGGAAAGACTCGCAGCATAGCTTGTACGGATCCGCGCGGTCAGCGATGCCAGCGCATCCGAGGCCCGGGAATATCCCCGCGATGCGACCTGCCCGACCCACATTGAGCCCGACCGCGCCGCCGCACCGACATCGTAGCGCAGGAGCGGCATCGCCTTGAGCCTTCCCAGCATGGCGGTGGATGTTCCGCCACTCATCGCCATGCTCGATGCCACCACATATCCGTCCGCAAGCATTTCATCCCAGCGATGGGTTTCGTAGTACTGCGTGGCGGCTTGCCAGACGATTCCCGGATTGGACGCGACATGACGCACGCCTTCGCCGAGATCGCTGCGCACCTGTCCATCGAGCAACGAGAATGTACCCACGGCTCCCTGGATGAATGCCATGAAGCCTCTCGCGGGTGCGCGAACGATGGCAGCCGTCACCGTGGTCCAGTCGCCGTCGCCCGCAACCGCCGCATCGTCGAGATTGTTGACGACCGAGTTCGACCATCCGGCCGCGGTCTCGTTCGCCCGCTGGCCCCAGCTCAGTTCGCGCGTCGCGGTGACTTCGACCGTATCGAGCACCGGGATGGTGTCGGGGTTGGCATAGGGCGAAAGATACAGCTCATTGGCACGGGCGATGTCGTAAATGGTTGCGTCGGGCGAAAGAATCGGCAGGTCCGCACCCGGGTTCTTGGAAAGCGCCCACAACGCGAAATCGACGGAATCGTGGAGCATGTCGGGGTTCATGGCCGCCGCGCCGACGGGGTCGTCGATCGCCTGTTGCATGGTCGCCCAGACATATCCCTTTCCACCGCCGGTCGACTTGGCATCGCCGGGAGCACCTCTACGCCTTGCCATCTCGCGGCGCAGGTTTTCGTAGGTCGGCTCGATGCCGCGGTCCCGCAGATCACGGAGCAGATCCTGCGTGCTTTCCATGCCGGCGATGTTGGCTTCCGCTTCCGCATATCTCCGGTCGATCGCCCGCTCGCGGGTGCGATCCGCGCTGATCGCGTTCGCACGTCGCACGTAAGCGTTGGCCAGCGCATTGCCGAACGCATCCGCGAGGATGCCGCCGTAGTTGATGCGATCGTCGAAACCGAACGCCCTGCGCGTGTGCAGTCCAACCACGCCACCCAGTGCCTGCCCCCCCATGTCGCGCAGGAACGCGCCGTATTCGCTGCTGCCCTGCGATGCATCCAGTCCGAGTTTGCCGCCGAGAACATTGCTGGCCGCCGCGGCCACCGCGGAAGCGGCGATGTTTCTCCAGCTGAAACTGGCTTCGGCCCCCACCAGTCTGCTGGTGGCATAACTGGTGGCCTGACTCGCGATCGCCTGCGCGCCGGCCCGTGCCCAGGACACGTTCTGCAGGGTCGTCCCGAGCGTTCCCGCGCTCGCCAGCGCGCCGAAGCCTGCCGACACCCCTCCCGCCGCTCCGCTGACCAGGGCGCTGCGCCAGCTGAAACTGCCGATGCCGAGCGCACTGCCGACCGCCTGACTCGCGACACTGCCAACGAGCCCACCGACCGCACCGCCCACTACCGCGGCAGCAACCCCGAAAGTGCCGGACAAGGCCGCTGCACCGGTCGCCAGCGTCGCGGCGAAACCACCTGCGGTGGCCGCTGCCGCCGTTGTCGCTGCCGCTGCCGTGGTGCCGGCACCGATCGTGGCCGTCGCGGTCGCAGAGGTCGCGGTGGCGGCACTGCCCATCGCCCCCGCCGCCGCCCCCGCCGTATACACCGTCACCACCACCGCGATCACGACGATCAGGATCGTCGCCAGCACGTTGCAGTTCTGCTTCGGCGGCGGGGTGATGAAGGGCAGCCCCGGCGTAGTCGAGCCGATGGCTTCGGCCGGGTTGTAGGGTTTGAAGGTGCCGGCGTCGTTGGCGTTGACGTTCACCTGCGGCGTGTTGAGCTGGGTGCCCGCGGTGAGCGGGGCATCCGGGTTCGACAGGCCGTTGGCGTCCGCCAGCACGTACCACAGGCTGCTGTTGCCGTAGACGCGCTGCGCGAGCGATTGCAGGGTCTCGCCCTGCAGCGCCACCGTGGTGCCGCCGCCCGCGGCGTAGTTGCCGCGACCGTTGAGGGTCTGGATCTGCGGCGTGTTGTAGACGTAGTGGTTGTTGCGGATCTGGCCGCCTTCGCGCAGTTCGGCCTGCTGCTGGCCGGCGGCATGCACGAACTGGTAGTTGTCGCGGGCGCCGGTCGCATCCGGGGTCTGCGTGAACACGTTGTTGTGGATGGTGCCTTCGCGGCGGGTCTGCACCCGGCCGTCGCCGCTGTAGCTGTAGGCGCGCACGCGGTCGTCGATCGCGGTCTGGTACTCGGTGTGTTCGACCTGTTTCGTCAGGCGACCGAAGGCATCGTAGGTCAGCGTGTTGGTGGTCGGCTTGTAGCTGGTATTGGTGCTGCTGCCCGCAACCGTCTTCTCCTGATACGTCCCCCAACCTTCGTAGGTACTGGTGAAGGTGTGCGTCGCCCACTGCATGCTGGGCGCCGAATAACGGTAAAGGCGTACACGCCCCAGTGCATCGTAGCCGCTGTTGCCGGCGGTATCGGAATACTCCAGCACGCTGTGCGCGGCCAACAGATTCTCATCGGTGCGTTCGGCATGTTCGTCGAAGGTGCCCGGCTCGCGCCACTGGATGCCTGCCAGTCCGCCTTCCCGTCGGCGCGTCACATGCACCGCGAGGCGACCGTCCTGGTCGTAATGGAAGATTTCGGCATCGGACAGCCAGCCCGCGACGCTCATCGGCGCGTGCAGCGGGTAGCCTTCGCCATCCAGCGGAGAAGCGACTTCGGTACCGTTCTGGTAGAAGCTGTAGGTCTTGTCCAGCTGGTTCAGCGCATCGTAGGTGTACAGCTTCGAGATGCCGCCGAACTCGAAATTCACCGGATCCAGGAACTCCGCATGGAACTCGTACTGCTTGCGACCGCGCAGGTCGTAGGTGGTGCGATACACGATGTCGTGCTGCGACGTCTTGAGCAACCGCCCGACCACCTGGCCCACGGCGTCGTACATCAAGCCGTAGGATTCGGCCGGATTGGTCCCCAGGCCGATGTAGGCGCCCGGCGTACCCGGATCGACGAGACGGCCGCCGACCAGCTTCAACCGGTTTTCGGCGTCGTAGAGGAACCATTCGTCCTTGATCTGGACCGGCACGCTGGTGGTCGCGGCCCCGATCGGCGGAACGGCGATTTCGCCACTGCTCCCGGCCTCACCGGCGCCATCGCCGCCCTTGCCGTCGTCGGGGGCTTCCGCGGCCCCCATGTCGAAGCTGTAGGTACCGCCTTCGGATTCGTCGATCAACTGACCACCGCTGTCGCCGTACTTGGTCAGCGTGAACTCATCGTAGACGGACAGGCCCGCGGGATCCGTCGCGGTCACGCGAATCGTGAAGGTCTGGGTCGCGGCGCCCGTTGGCGTCCCGGAGAAGGTCCGGCTGGGGCCGTCGAACGTCAACCAGACAGGCATGACACCCGTGCCGCCGATGCGTGTCGCCGTATAGGTCAGCGGATTGTTGTCGGGATCGCGGAACGCGTTGGCGAGGAACGTGTATTCGAAATAGAAACCGCTGTCCGCGATCTGGTCCTGCAGCGGGATCTGCAACTCTGGCGCAGAGTTGCCCGACGAGGTCCCGATGGTGAAGGCGAACGCGACGCTGGCCGCACCCCCGTTGCCGTCGCTGGCGCCGTAGACGACCGTCCACGTGCCCGTCGCCGTCGGCGTCCCGCTGATGACGCGCGTGGCGGGATCAAAGCCCAGTCCACCCGGCAATCCGCTGACGGAATAGGTCAAAGTGTCGCCCGGATCGGCGTCGGTGAACGCCGGAAGCGCCAGCGACAGCGGCGTATTCACCGTGCCCGACTGCGCAGCCACGGTCGGAGCCACCGGCACGTTGTTCGCCTGCACATCGAGATTGAATACGACGGTCGTCACGCCGCCCTGGTTGTCGTTGGCGGTGTACTGCACGACCGCGTTGCCCGACGATGTCGGCGTGCCGCTGATCGTTCGCGTCGATGCGGTGAACGTCAGCCCCGCCGGCAACCCGATGACGGTCAGCGTCAACGACTGCGCGTTGGCATCGACGAACGCCGGCAGCTGATGACTGAACGCGACGTTCTGCCGCGCGGTCAACGTGTTGACGACCGGTGCGGTCGGCGCGACGTTGGCGATGGTCTCGAAAACACCCTGGACGGCGAGCCCCGCCGGATCGCGCGCGGCGATGCGCAGGTTGTAGTTGTAGTAGTTCCGATGATTCTGCCGGAGCACGCCTTGCACGACAGTATCGTCCCCTCTCGCATACAACGCCTTGATCGTGCCGCTGACGGTGCCGCTGGTGGCGATGGACAGGCCCACGTTGGATGCCGTCGCCGGCACCCAGACCGGATCGATCCAGCGCGATTCCCAGGCGTTGTCCTGTGGATTCCAATAGAGCTCCTGATACCCGGGCTGCTCGACTTCGAGCGTGTAGGTCAGCGGATCGCCGTTGGCATCGGTGATGGCGCCCGCCGGCAGCGGCCACGACACCGCGGTGTTCAGCGGCGCGATCCGCGTCGGCAGCGGGCCGTTGAGCACCGGCCCGACGTTCGCCGTCGAGATGTTGAAGGTGGCCGATGCAGACGATCCTCCGTCCGAGGCGGTGACGCGGATCGTCCAGGTCCCGGAGGATGTCGGCGTGCCGGTGAACGCACGGGTCAGCGGATCGAAACTCAACCAGGACGGCAGCGGGCCATTGTTCCAGCTCGCGCTGTAGGTCAGTGCATCGCCGTTGGGATCGGTGAAGGCGTTCGCGGGCACCGTGTAGTTGAACGGCTGCGACGGCTGCGCGACCTGGTTCGTCAAGGCGCCTGACGTGTAGGTCGGCGCGCCGTTGGCGATCGACAGTTGCAGGACGGTCGACGACGACAATCCGCTGGGGTCGGTCGCGGTGATCCGGATCGCATGCGTGGCGAGCGCGGGCCCGGTGCCGCTGAGCACGCCGGCCGTGGTGATCGTGAGCCACGCCGGCAGCGCCGCACCGCTGGTCAATTGGGCGGTGTAGGTCAGCGTGCCGCCCTCGGGGTCGCTGAAGCCGGGCACGGTGTAGCTGAAGAACTGATTGATCATCGCCTGGTGCGACAGCGACACCGGCGCGATCGGCTTGCGGCTCACGCTGAGCACGAAGGTGCCGCTGGCCATCGCCTGCTGCGGATCGCGCGCCTCGATGCGCACGGTGTAGCTGCCCTGGCCGAGATTCGTCGGCGTCCCGGTGATGCGTCCGGTCACCGCATCGATGGACAGGCCGATCGTGCCGATGCCGACCCAGTTCGACCCGATCTGCACCAGCGCGCTGTAGGACAGCGGATCGCCGTCGGGCTCGTGGAATGCATTGGCGGGCAGCGGGAAATCGAGCGGCTGGCCCTCGACGCCGTTGCGCGGCGGCAACGACCCGGGCGTATACGACGGCTGGCCGTTGCTCCAGGGCTGGAACGTGATGCGGATGTCCCCGTCGGTGGACACGTTGACGGCACCCACGTGCTGCTGGTTCGCCGCGCTCTCCAGCATGCGGTCGTCCACGCCGGTGATGCGCAGGATGATCGGCGCCGTCTGATTCGCCGGCACGAGGCCGGTGAAGGTGCGCGTCGCCGCATCGAACGTCATCCAGGACGGCAATCCCATGGATTCGACGTGGTACGTTCCCGTCTCCGCGTCGTAACCCTGCTCGATCAGGCTCGCGTGCAGCGTGACCGGGTCGCCGTCAGGATCCGAGAACAGGCCCGCCGGGAGGGTGTAACTGAAGCTGCGATTGATGGACAACGCATGGTCCGGCAACGGGACCGGCGTGCGTACGGGAGCGCGGTCGGCGCCAACGGTGAGGGAGAAGGTCTTCGTGCCGGCCAGACCGGCGAGATCGGTCGCGCGCACGCTGAAGGCGAACGTGCCGACCGGCGGCGTCGTACCGCTGATCCTCGAGAAGGTGACGGTTCCCGCCGCGTGATTGACCGTCATCTTCAGCCAGCCCGGAAGCGGCGAGCCCGCCGGCGTCTGCAGCGTCAGGTCGAGGGCATCCTGCTCGGGGTCGTTGAAGAACGCGGTGATCGGGAAGGTCTGGCTGAAATTGTCGAATTGCCGCAGCGACAGCGGCTGCGTGCCGGCGGTCGCCGCGGGCGCGCGATTGGCGAATACCCGGATCGCGAGCGTGGTCGCGACGGCAGCGCCGTCCTCATCGGTGGCGGTCAGCCGGACGTTGTAGACGCGACCGTCGATTTCGCTGGCCGGCACGTTGCCGTTGAACACGATCTGCGGCGTCGCCTGATCGTGGAGATGCTGGAACGACAGCCAGCCCGGCAGGGCGCTCCCGTCCACGAGTTCGGCAGCGACCTGCAGGCGATCGCCATCGAGATCGGCGAACACCTGCGGCAGATCGCGGGTCCACTGGAACTGGCGGCCGAGGATGGCGTCCACCGGCGCCGGCGTCGCCACGACGGTCGGCGCCGAATTCGGCGCATGCGTGATGTTGAACTGCTGGACCGCGGTTGCACCCGACTGGTCGGTCGCGCGCAGGCGCAGGACGAACGTGGCCGTGCCCTGCGGCGTGCCGCCGAGGCGGATCACGCCCGGCGTGCCCGTGTCGACGCTCACCCAGCCCGGGAGTCCGTTCTCGATGAGAAGGCCGAGCACGTCGCCCACGTCGGCATCGCGGAAATGGTCGCTGGCGACGAGATCCATGGCCCACGGTTGCCCGCTCTTCACCCGCACCGCGATGTCGCCCGATGCGATCGCGACCGGCGCGGTATTGGTGCGCACCCGCACCGTGAAGGTCGTGCTCACGGCGTTGCCGGGATTGCCGATCTCGGCCGCGGTCAGGCGCACCACGATGTCCTGATCGGCGAGGTTCGCCGGCGGATTGGCGATGAACACGATTTCGCCGGTCACCGGGTCGGGCGCGGCCTGCAGCCAGCCCGGCAAGCTACTGCCGTCGCCGCGGGCGATGCCGAGATTCAGCGCGTTCTGCTCGGCATCGCGGAAGATGTCGCTGAACAACAGGCGGAATTCGGATGTCCTGCCCTTGCGGACGGTGCGGTCGTCGACCGGACGGGCCACCACCGGTGCGCTGTTGACGACCGGAATGCCGTCGACGTTCGGCCCGAAACCGGAGGCCGCGCGCACGTGGCGGCGATTGCCGTTGGCGTCGTATTCGGTGACCAGGTCGAAGATGCGCTTGTTGGCGGACAGATCGTCCTGGACGACGCGTTCGACCCGGTTGTGGCTGTCGTAGGTCGTGCGCGTGCGGGTGCGGACCTGCAGCCCGTAGGCGTCGGTGGTGGTCACCTCTTCCACGGTCTTGTTGCCGGCCGCATCGTATTCGTAGCGGTAGATCGTCGCGCCTTCGACGATTTCGCGGATGCGACCGTTGGCGAAGTAGCTGACCTTGCGATCGGCCGCGGGCGCGACGATGGATTGTCCACCCGCACCGGTCTCGCGGCGCAACTGGCCGGACTCGCCGTTGTACTCGTAGTCGCTGTCGCGGCCGCTGAGGTTGTTGTGATCGATCAGGCGACCGAACACATCGTAGTTCCAGCTCGACTCGTCGAGGCGGACGGTTTCGCTCTCGCGATCGAGATACGTCGGCGCATTGGCAGCCAGCGACAGCGCATTGCGCTCCAGCACTTTCCGCGCGGCGGCGTCGTAGGCGTATTCCATCACCACGCCCATCTGGGTCTCGCTGCGGATCAGCTGGCTGCGGCTGTCGTAATCGTACTTCGATCCCCAATCGTAGGGATTGAGGACGACGATGCGATCGCCGTTTTCGTTGAGGGTATAGCGCTGCATCGACCACTTGCCGCGGGTGGTGCCGTCGGCGTTCGGCATGTAGTCGCCGATGGCGACGACTCTCCCCACCTGGTCGTATTCCTTGAAGCTGAGATAGCCCAGCGCGTTCTGGGTCGCGCGCTGGTTGCCGAGGGCATCGTAGGCGAACCGGGTCGCGTTGCCGTACGCGTCCTTCGACGCCACCATGCGTCCGGTGGCGTCGTATTCGGTGGTGCGCAGATTGCCGTTGGCGTCGCGGGTCGCGACCAGACGGCCCAGCGCGTCGTAATAGCGCTGGTTCTCTGGACGTCGCCATTCGCTGCCGCCGTTCTCCCCCACCACCTTCACCAGCGGGCGGATTTCGCGCACCAGCTGATCGAGGCTGTTGTATTCGTAATCGGTCTGGTAACCGCGGGTATCGACGATACGCAGCACGTTGCCCCAGCGATCAACGGTCTGAGTCAGGGTGCTGGTGGTCGTGGCCTCGGCGGTGTGCGACGGCAGGATCACCTGCAGCGTGCGGCCGAGCTTGTCGACCCGGGTGCGCGTGATCGCATCCACCACCATGTCCATGCCGCCCGTGGTCGACAGATAGGCGCGCTGCTTCGCGTAGACCTGGTGCCCGGCGAGGTTGTAGCCGAACTCGCGCATGGCGCCGCTCTCGTTCGAGCCGGTCATGCGTCCCGCGGCATCGTAGGTGTAGACCAGCGTGCCGGAGAGGCCGTGCAGGGTCTTGGTGACGATCTCGCCGAAGGCGTTGTAGCTCACGGTCTCGCCGGTATCGACGACGCTGCCCTGCGGATTGCCGTTGAGCAGGAGATCGCGGGTCGTGAGCGTGGTCTCCTGGCGTCCGGTCTTGTCGTAGGTGTTGACGATCCGCACGAGCGCGCTGCGCCCGCCGTTGCCGGTCAGGGTGTAGCGCACGCCGGTGACGTTGTCGGCTTCGTCGAAGCTGCGGGTGACCACCGCGCCCTCGCCGTCGCGCATCCACACCGCGCGTCCCTGGCGGTCGTAGCGCATCCGCTGGATCTGGTCGCGGTCGTCGTCGGCGATCGCGGTCTGTCCATCGGGCTTGCCGTTGGCGAAACGCCGCACTTCGACCGCATTGCCGAAGGCGTCGTACGCCATCGTCGTGTAGGGAGAGCGCTGTTCGTACAACAGCGTCGAGGTCAGATCGTGGGTGGTGCTGCTGCCCAGCACCGTATCCATGCCCTGCCCGACGACGTCGCGCAGCGGCTCCTGCACCGACTTCACGCGACCCAGCGCATCGTAGGCGGTGAGGGTGGTGCCGGTCTCGTCGACGAGCGAGGTCACGCGGCCTTCGCCGTCGTAGCCGAAGGTCGAGGTCACGTCGCGGCTGCCGGTGCTGCCGTCGGGACGGCGGTACTGGCGGACCGAGGTCTCGGTCTCCTTGCGCCCGACCGCATCGTAGGTCCAGCGGGTGATGCGGTCGGCGCCGATGGTGGTGTCGCCGGGCGCAGGCACGCCGGGACGCACGGCGACATCCGGCGTCTGGGTCAGCGCACGCGCGTACTCGACGGTCTTCGTCGCTTCGCCGGTCGCGTTGTACTCGGTTTCGGTGACGTAACCCAGCGGGTCCACGGTCAGCGTGTTGCGGCCGAGCGCGTCGTAATAGCGATACGCCGTCGCCCATTGCTCGCTGCCGCTGCCGGGCACGCCTTCGAGCAGCACCGAAGTCGTCACCTGGTCGCCGTAGGCGTTGTAGGCGTAGGTGGTGGTCGGCGTGCCGGTGGCGCTCGCGCCGTTGCCGGTGCGATACGCGACCGTGGACAGTTCGACCTTCGTCTTCAGTCCGCGCGGATCGTACTGGGTCGCGATGCTGCGATCGTCGACGCTCGCGGCCGGTTGCCCGCCCGCCTGCATCTGCGCGAGCGAGATCGCCTGCGGTTCACTCCAGCCGGCGATGTTGCCCAGCGCGTTGGCGTGACGGCGGACGAGGGTCTGTTCGCCGTAGGTGTTGTAGGCGTACGTGGTGACCTGGCGCTCCTGGTCGATCTCGTGGACCACCCGGCCCAGCGCGTCGTAGACCCGGTGGCTGTAATGGCCGCGCGCGTCCTTCTGCACCACCGCCTGGCCGAGCGCGTCGTAAACGATCTCGATCGTGGGGCGGCTGCCGGTGAGCACGATCGCCCCCGTGGACGGGTCGACCGCGCCGGGATCGGCGAACACGATGCGGATCTGGTGGCCGCGGCTGTCGTATTCGTAGTCGGTGGTGCGCCGGTCGTCCACGATCGGCGCATTGGCGTCTTCGGTTTTCGACAGCAGATTGCCGATGCCGTCGTACGCGTAGAGCGTGGCGATCGAACGGGTTTCGGTCGAGAGGCTGCCGTCGGCGGCGACCCGCGCGATCTGGACCGGCGGGCTGAATTCGCCGGTGCGGTTGCCGGCGGCGTCGTATGCGTAGGCCCAGATCCTGTTGTTGCGGTCGGTGCGGCTGGTCATCCGGCCGGCACCGTCGTATCCGTACGATTCGGTCTTGTTGGCCGCATCGATGGACTGGAACAGGCGACCGGCGGCATCGTGGACGGATTGCGTACGGCGAATGTCGCCCACGGGCTGCGTGCCCGCCCATGCGACGAGACCGGAGAAGGACGTGGTGCCCGCCGAAGGACGCTGTTCGTAGGCGATGGTGTCCGTGACCCGGCCGGCGCCGTCGTAGCGGGTTTCCGTCAACACACCGGTGGCGTCGAGCACGAAGCGCTGGCGGCCCGCGCTGTCGTGGACGAAACGCGTGGTGCGCGATTCCACCGAGGACAGCGCTGCGCTCAATTCGCTGTCGGTATCGGTCGGATCGAAGACGACCATGGCCCCGTACTGCAGGGTCGAAGTCACGCGACCGGCCGCGTCGTAGCGCATTTCGGCGACCACGCCCGCGCCGGTGGCGGCACGGGTCACGGTGAAGCGCACGCGGCCGGCCGCATCGTGCACGCGATATTCGCTGCGTGCGGTGCCGCCGTTTGCGGCGACGAAGGTCGAGAAATCCGACTCCAGGGCGGTGCCCGCGAGCAGTTTCGCGCGCAGCGCGGCGTTCACGCTCATCGTGACCGCGAACGCGCGCGACAGCGACACCCGGCCCGCCGCATCGTAGGTGGTCTGGGCCACCGTACCGGCACCGGTGAGCGTGTAGCGCAGACGGCCGGCGGCATCGTGGACGAAGTATTCGATCTGATCGGCGGCGCTGTCGACGAGCAGGGACGCGAGCTGGGTCGTGCTCGTGGCATCGCCGACCAGGGCCGGGTTCACCGTGGTCGCATGACGGACGCGGGCGACCATGCGCCCGGCCCCGTCGTAATGCATGCGCACGACCGCACCGATCCCATCGACGGTGAACACCGCCTGCCCTGCCGCGTCGTACACCTGGCGGACCCGCATGTCCTTCGCGTCCGCCGTCACGGCGACATCGGCCACGGTCGCCGTGCCCGCACGCAGGCTGTTGCGCAGCGCGGTCGTGAGCGTCGCCTTCAGCGCATGGCGGCGTTCGAGAACCGCGCGGCCCGCACTGTCGTAGGCGTACGCGATCACGCCGCCCATGCCGTCGACCGTCATCGCGACGCGCCCGTCGCCGTCGTGGACGGTGTAGACGGTCTCGTCCACCGCATCGTTGCGCAGCGACTGCGCGACGATCAGGGCCGAGATGTCCGACTCGGTCGGCGTCGCCGGCAATCCGGCGATGTTCGCCTGTGCGCCGTAGGTGCGCGTCATCGTGGTCCGGCCGGCGGCATCGTAGGCGAGTTCGGTGATGCCGCCCGCGCCATCGACGCTGAAGCGCAGGCGATTCGCGGCATCGTAGCTGTAGCGGGTGACGCGGCCGCTGGCGTCGGTCCTGCGCGTGACGTTGTCGTTCGCGTCGTAGGCGTAGGTGGTGACGAGATTCAGCGTATCGGGATCGACCGTTTCGGTGGTGCGCCGGCCCAGCGCGTCGTAACCGTAGCGCACGGTCCGCGCGGCGGCGGTGCCGGCGCCTTCGGTCATCGTCAGCTGGCGAGCGTCGCGATCCCAGGTCCAGGTGGTGCGCAGCGCGAGGCCATTCGGATCGACGATCGTCTCGGTCAGGTTGCCCTTGCGGTCGTAGAGCATGCCGGTCGTGCGCCCGCTCGCATCGACAACTTCGGTGACGCGACCCTGACCGTCGTAGGTCGTGGTCGTGGTCAGCGCCAGACCGGCCGGATCCTCGATCCGGCGGAGCATGCGGCCCGCGGCATCGTAGCGATACTCGACCCGGCGCTGCGAACCGTCGACCGTGGCGACGAGCAGCCCGCGCGCATCGTAGTCGTGATGGTCGATGCGTCCCAGCGGATCGATCACATCGACGACCTGACCGTCCTTGTCGTAGGTCGTGGTCGTGGTGGCGGTGCTGCCGTCCGGCAGCGTCTGCGAGACCGTGAAGATCTGACCGAAACGGTTGTGCTTGGTGGTCACGCGCACATTCTCGGGCGTGATCGTGAGCACGCTGCGCGCGTTGTCGCTGTATTCGTAGCGGGTGGTCCGACCGGTCGCGTCGGTCAGCTCGATCGTCCGGCCGAAGGCGTCGTAAGCCATCAGAACGGTTTCGTTGCGACCGCTGACGTTGTTCGCGGTCTGCGACACCAGCCGCCCAAGCCGGTCGTAGCCCAGCGTGACCGTGTTGCCGCGCGCATCGGTTCGGGTCGTGACCCGACCGAAGGCATCGTGGATCGCGCCGATGCTGCGGCTGAGCGCGTTGCCGGACTCGTTCTGGCCGGTCAGCAGCCCGCGCGTATCGTAGGTATTGGTGACGGTGCGACGGACGCTGCCGTTCGCTTCGAGATCCTGCTGCGTCCACAGCTCACCGAATGCGGTGTAGGCGTAGAGCGTGCGGTAGCCCTCGGCATCGGTCCGCTCGCTCAACAGGCCGCGGGTGTCGTAGCGGAACTGCGCGCGGCTGTCGGCGGCGCCGATCGCCAGCGCCGAGATCGCCGACTGCGCGCTGGCCCGACTGCCGGGAATCGCGAGGGTGATCTTGCCGGTGTAGGCGATGCTGTCGACGACCTCGCCGAAGACGCTGTAGCGGGTCTCGACGACTTCGCCCCGCGCGTTCTGGAGGTTGTTGGCGTCGTGCATGCCGCGGACCACGAAGGTTTCGCGGCCGGCAGCATCGTGGAAATACCAGGTCTTGTTGCCCGCGGCATCGATGCTTTCGATGCGGCGACCGACGAGGTCGTAGCTGTGGCGCACGCCATGCTGCGCGTAGATCGCATCGATCTCCGCCTCGGTCATGCCCGGTAGCAGATGGGTGGAGCCCTGCCCCGAAAGTTCGCCGATCAGATTGCCGAACACGTCGTAGCGGAGATTCCCTTCGCGGATCTCGCTGGTGGCGTGCGCCGCCTGCGTCTTCACCAGGCGGCCGGCATCGTCGTAGAAATAACGCGTGGCGGTGCCTTCGTGGTTCAGCTCGACCGTCAACTGACCCAAGGCGTTGTAGCTGCGACGGGTGGTGCGATAGGCCTCCGGCGGCGGCTGATCCAGCGCGGCATCGTGCAGGGTCGTCAGGCTTTCCTCGCCGTTGAGACCGGTGAGCCGCTTGGCGTAGTTCTTCACTTCGCGCAGGTTGTTCGCCTCGTCGTAGGCGAACTCGGTGAGATGGCCTTCCGCGTCGAGCAGGCCGATCTGCTGGTTGCGCCCGTTGTAGAACAGGCGCGTGACCTGATCCGCCGTCGGGGACGAACCGGGACGCAGATCGTCGAGCGCTCCATTGGCCCAATACGCCGAAGGCGAGACAGTGGCGTAGCGGATGGTTTCCGCCACGCGCCCGGCGGCATCGTAGACGGTCTCGACCAGATAGCCCGCCGCATCGAGCGTCGCGCGCAGACGGCCTTCGGCGTCGTGGAACATCCGGGTCCTGCGCGGGGCGACGCTGCCGTCGCCGGGTTTGGCGATGGTCGTCGCGATCAGGCGCGAGGCGCCGTCGTAGGTGTACGTGGTCACCAGACCTGCGGCATCGGTTTCCGTGGCCAGCCGGCCAGCGCTGTCGTAGCTGCGATGGAGGCTGCGATCGTTGGCCGCATCCAGATGCACCCAGACATCGGCATCGCCCGGCTTGGGCGAGGTGAACGAGAACAGCAACCGGTCCTTGACCACCGTCGTCGCGCCGCCCTTCACCTGCGAGAGCCAGCCCGTGGTGTCGACGCGCGTCGCATAGGCCGCGGTTTCCACCGGCCGCCCCATGTCGTCGTAACGCGTGCGGACCACGGCGCCGGTTTCGTCGACGGTGCCGGTCAAACGGCCGGCGTCGTCGTAGAAGAAATAGCGCATGCCGCCGCTGGCGTCGCGGCTGCCGCGCAATTGCCCCTTGCCGTCGTAGTAATTGTAGGTGTAGCGGTTCGCGACGGGATTGGCGTTGTCGAATTCGGTGACGATGCCGATCTGGCCGGTGCGGGTGTACTGATCGAGACGCAGCAGGCCGCTGTCGGACGTGGTCCAGATCTGGCGGTTGTGATCGGCGTAGGCGTAGGTGGTCAGCACCGTGGCGGCATCGTTGGCGGCGAGCCACGCCGCGTGGCCGGCGGGATCGGCGATCGCATCCGGCATCGGGCCGGTCGACGCATCGCGGCTCAGCACGCTCAGCAGACGGCCCATGCCGTCGTAGACGTAGTCCACCACCTCGCTGCCGGCCGGCGGCGCGCCGGCGAGGGTGCGCGACGGTCCGTGCACGGTGATCTTCTGCCGCAGCAGGCCCTGCGCATCGTAGACGTGATTGACGATCGACGTCGCCGCATCCAGCACACCGTTGCCGTTGGCGTCGGCGGACACCGCCGCATAGCTCACGGCCTGCGACAGCCGGCCCTTGCCATCGTAGTTGTACACGGTGAGCGCGCTGTTCGCTCGGCGCATCGCGGTCGCGTTCGTCGCCCAGGCGCTGAGCGACGCTTCGTCGAACGCGATGCCCGAATAGGACTCGCCGAGATAGCGGCGCTCGCTGGCGACCTGGCCGATGCCGTTGCCGCTGGCGGCGTAGACCAGTTCGCGTACCGCGCCGGTCGCATCGATCTCGAAACGCAGGCGGTTGCGGCTGTCGTACACGTATTTTCTGGACAACTCGCCGGACGGCGGCGTGTAGGCCGCCTTGCCCTGACCGGGGACGGCGGGCACGGTGTAGCGGCTCTCCGTCAGCACCTGATTGGCGGCGTTGTAGGTCCAGGTCACGGTGTTGCCGAGCAGGTCGCGCTGCAGCATGCGATTGCCGTTGGCGTCGTACTCGAAGGTCGTGTCCAGCTGCGCCGCGGCACCGGCGAACGGCGCCTGGAACATCCGGGTCAGATTGCCGGCGCTGTCGTAGCGGTATTCGGTCTTCCGGCGCAGGCCGTCGATCGCCGGGTCGATCACCGCGGTCAGCTGGCGCTCGGCGTCGTATTCGTAGGTCCAGGTGCGGCCGTTGCCATCGACGACATCGGTGGCATTGCTGCGATAGGTGAAGGTCGTGGTCTGCGCCGGCGCATCCACGCCGCCGCCGAGGGTGACCGACTTGACCCGATAACCGCCATTGCCGTCGGCCTCGTAAGCATAGGCCACGGAGACGCCATCGCCGGTGTCGATCGTGGCGATGCGCAGATCGCTCGCCAATGTGCTGACGTACGTGTAGGTGGTGCGGAAGCGCTTGCCGTCGTTGTTGGCGGGAACCGACGCATCCCAGGTGTTGTCGCCCGCGTTCTGCGGCGTGAGATCGGTCTGCACCCACGCTAGGCGGCCGGAACCGTCGGCGAATTCGTAGCCGTAGCTGACCTGCGAACGCAGCACGCCGTTCTCGCGGGTGTGGATCGTCGCCAGTTGTCCGGCGCCGTTGTAGCCGAACACGATCGCGTCGCCGGCGGCACCGGCGCCATCCACGGCGCGCACTTCGGACACCCGGCCCGCGCCGTCGTAGACGACGTCGTACTGCGCCGGCACGCCGTTGTCGGAACGCAGATCGCGGATCCGCAGCAGCCGCCCCGATTGCAGGGGATCGGCATGGTTGGCGAACTGTTCCTCGCGCTGCGAACCGCCTTCCACCAGCGTCCAGGTCGCGCTCGCGCCGTCCCAGGTCAGCGTGTCGTGCGCGCCATCGCCGCCGGTGGAGACATAGCGGTTCGCGGTGCCCGACCAGGCGAAGGCGACAGTCTGGCCATCGCCGGTCGTCAACACCATCGTGCTGCCCGCCGCATTCAAGGTGCCATTGAGCGCGAGGCTGCGCTCGTAGCCGGTGACCCAGCCGTCCTGGCCCTGGCCGGCAACGCTGCCGCGGCTGTTGTAGGTGCGCAGCAGACTGGCGCCGAAGCCGCGCACGAGCAGGCTCTCGTCGAGATCCTGCACGACCAGATTGCCGGTCGAGAGATTGACGTACTGGCTCGATGCGCCCTGCCCGATCCGACCGCCACCGGCATTGCCGAGTTGCGTCAGCGACGTGTTGAAGAGACCCAGCCCGCTACCGGTGTAGACAGCAACCATCTGCGCGATTCCTTTGAATGCATCGGATTCACCGGACGCAACCGTCCGGGTTTCGCATGCATTCCGCAGTGGGCGCGAACAAGTTTAGGGTCGATTCCGAACTATTTTCGAATCCGGTCTTTTTATCGATTTCTGCGGAAAATCACCGCTTTTCGTGATCCTGTTGCGGCGCTTAATCCGCTATGCGTGATTTATGCGACGACGGTTTTCGCGCCGCGCTCGCACGCGGCAAAAAAAATTTCGCATCGATGTGATCCTGTTCGTCGCCTTTTTCCGCTACTGGAAATCCGGCGCGCCGGAGACGGGACTGCAGACATCAGGCGCACGCGCGCATCGCGTTCTCGGCGACGCATCGATGCGGACGCAGGACAAGGTCGATGGAGGCGCGCACGAGCGGCGCGCGGTCAATGCGCAACCCGGCCGATCGACGCGGACCGGTCGCTCAGGCGACGAACTGCTCGCTGAGGATGCGTTCTTCGAGATTGTGCTCGGGATCGAACAGCAGCGTCACCGTGCGGTCGCGCGATTCGCGGATCGAGACTTCGACCACGTCGCGCACTTCGTGCGAATCGGCGGTGGCGCTGACCGGACGCTTGTAGGGATCGAGCACGCGGAAGCGCACTTCGGTCTCGGCCTTGAGCAGCGCGCCGCGCCAGCGTCGCGGGCGGAACGGCGCGATCGGCGTCAATGCGATCACGCCGCTGCCCAGCGGCAGGATCGGACCGCCGGCGGAATAGTTGTAGGCGGTGCTGCCCGCGGGTGTCGCCACCATCACGCCGTCGCAGATCAGCTCGTCCAGCCGGGTCTGGCCGCTGAGTTCGATCGCGATGTGCGCCGCCTGCCGGGTCTGGCGCAGCAGCGACACTTCGTTGTACGCCAGCGAGGTCACGCTGGCCCCGGATTCGGTGAGCGCCTGCATCTCCAGCGGACGCAGCTTCGCGGGCTCCGCCGCGGCCAAGCGTTCGAGCAGACCGTCCTGCTCGAACTGGTTCATCAGGAAACCGACGGTGCCGAGCTTCATGCCATAGACCGGCCGGCCCAGGCCGCCATGACGGTGCAGCGTCTGCAGCATGAAACCGTCGCCGCCGAGCGCGCAGATCACGTCGGCGGCATCGGGCGCGTTCTGCCCGTGGCGCGCGGTCATCGCCGCCAGCGCGGCCTGCGCATCCGGCGTGGGGCTGGCGAGGAACGCGATCTTCGGACATGTCGACATGCGTGATTCCCAATCATGATCGTTGACACGGCGTGATTTCTGTCACGTTCCGCGGTCGATCCGCTCTCTATAGTCGGCGTCCCGCGCGAATGACAACGATACCATCGGCCCTTCGCGCGGGCATCCCCTTCCGGCCGCGCGCCATCCGCGCGTCGACCGGCACATCGATTCATGGAGGAACTCATGTCTGTTGTCAAACCGTTCTGCGTCGCCCTGCTCGCCACCGCCGCGCTCGCATCCGCAAATGCCGCCGAGACCACCCGCCCGATGGAAGGCATGGAACCGGCGCCGGGTCTGGAATCCGACTGGCTCGACAAACTCGATACCCGCATTCCCTCGCCGCTCGCGGCGCACATCGTCGTCAACGACCATCCGATGGGCTCGCAGATCCGCCTGCGCGAAGGCACGCCCGCGATGCCGACGATCTCCTCGAAACTGGTCATCGCCGCCACCGGCTCGGTCAAGGGCATGGACGTCAGCGGCTGGCAGGGCAACGTCGCCTGGTCGACCGCATGGGCCAACGGCGCGCGTTTCGCCTACGTCAAGGCGACCGAAGGCACCGGCTACACCAATCCCTACTTCGCGCAGCAGTACAACGGTTCGTACAACGTGGGCATGATCCGCGGCGCCTACCACTTCGCGCTGCCCGACCGTTCCAGCGGCGCCACGCAGGCCGATTACTTCGTGAACCACGGCGGCGGCTGGTCCGCCGACGGCAAGACCCTGCCGGGCGTGGCGGATCTGGAATACAACCCCTACGGCGCGACCTGCTACGGCCTGAGCAAGAGCGGCATGGCCGCCTGGATCACGTCCTTCAGCAACCGCTATCGCACCCGCACCGGTCGTTATCCGGTGATCTACACCAGCACCAGCTGGTGGACGCAGTGCGTCGGCACCGCGGGCAACTACAGCGCGACCAGCCCGCTGTGGGTGGCGCGCTACTCCTCCACCGTCGGCACGCTGCCGTACGCGTGGACCTACTACACCTTCTGGCAATTCGCCGACTCCGGCATCTTCCCCGGCGACCAGAACGTGTTCAACGGCGCCTACGACCGCCTGCAGGTGCTCGCGCGCGGCTGAGCCTGCGTCCGCGGACGCACGTCATCCCGCAACGCGAACGGCCCCGGGAGTCCGGGGCCGTTCGTCGTGCGTTGGGATGCTGACGGCAGCATCGACAGCCGGCGCACCGCGACGAAGCGGCCGACCACCTTACTCAGCACTAGTTTCTGCTTGGCGAACGAACGCGTCACAACTCTTGCTTTCTTCATGAATCGGACGCTGGGACGCCATGTCCGGCGCCCTGTTATCGCCGATGTAATTGCGCAGACTGACGGCACATGACGTTGAAGCCCCGGCCTCATCAAAATGGATGGCGATGACCGCATAGGTGACGTGGAAAATCTCTTCAGTCAACTTGCCACAACGATAGGTACGACTGCATCTCCGCATCCCCCTGATCCAATGCAGACCTCCATTCCCATCATCAGAACCGATGACCGGCAGTCCAAATGTCCTCAGCGAATCTTCCAACCGCCGGTCCGATCCGTTGAACACAGACAACTCCGCAGACACATCCCGCCCGTCAATCGATTCCCACGAGGCATCCTGATACTCATTTTCACAGATGTCACTCACATCAGCGCAGCCGCACGAAAAAAGCATCGAGAGAACTGCGAAAGATCCTGCTGCCGAGATTCGAGTCTTCACTCCCCGTCCGCTCCGCGAAAGCCGTTACACCCGAAGAATTTCAAATTCTTGCCGCAAATATCCGGTCATTCACGCGCCTCCGCATTCGACCTTTGCCCGGAGAAGCGCGTGACCCCGAAACGCGAACGGTCCCGGAAGACCGGGACCGCTCGTGATGCATCGCGATGTCGGCGAAACGGTCGCGATGGCGCGGCGACAAGCCTTCCGTAGGTCGTTCAAAAAGCCGGAGATGGCAACCGAAATCCAACCCGACGCACTCGCGGCGTAGCGCTCTCTACCGAGGTCCGAGTGTCGGGTAATTACCCAACTTGTACAGCCTGACCTCTATCAACTCATTTAACACTGTAAGTTGTCATGTAATTCAAGCTGCCATCTTCAAAGTAATAGCAGTACTTTGCGCCAACCATCATGTCAGAGACAACCATATAACAAGCCTCCCAATATTTTTTCCCCTTCAACTTCTTTCTGAATGAGGAAATGTACTCATCACCCTCAGAATCACCAATCGTCCCCAGCTGACCATCTCTCAACAACTGGATCGACTGAAGAGAGTATTGACTGAAATCGACGGAATTAGCTTTTGCTTGATCAAATGCCTTGCCAGCAACGACAGATACCACCTGCCCTTGCGAGTCCTTTTCATTCTCACACCCAACACATGCCAGCGCCATAGAAATTGTCAAAAAAGTGATCGTAACTTTCATTTCAAAGGCCCTCGATTGATTGGCCCAACAGAACTATTGGCTGTGTAGCTGATCAAGAAACCGTTTGGCGTCCCAAGAAATCCCGTGAAGTTAGAATCCCCTACCATGCCTGCAGCCCAATTTGTGGTCTCTATATCGCTTCTTCTACCATAACTAAATTGTTCGGAATAACGGTCATCGGGCGCACCATGCGTATGCCACCAACCCGCAGATTCCGCACAAGCAGGACAGGGTTTGTCGAAAGGCGCACAAGTCGTTGCAGTCCCTGAAGTCGCGCCCCAGATGAAAAAAGCACCTGTTTTTCTATCTTGACATATCTGTCCGCAGACTTCGATGTTCTTGTTTCGAGAGAGCAGATAGACGGCCGCCAGAACCGTTCGCGCCGCTGCGGTCCGGTTGTCAAATCGCTTTCTTTCCGGCGCACAAAGCTCACATGCACCTGATGTTGAATTCACGCCGACACCACCATCCATTTCCGATTCCGCACGAAGGCCAAGTCGATCCATCGACAAAGTCGGCATATTTTCCGCATAAGCGTAAATGTTGACGCCACCGCTCAACCCAATCGGATCACTTTCCACATACCGCCCCGTTGCCGGGTCGTAATTACGAAAATAGTTGTAGTTGAATCCGATCACCGCATCATAGCGCTGCCCCGGGAACCGCATATCGAACACGAATGCGACGCTGTCGCCGTCCGGGTCCTGATCCGGCGCGGTGCTGCCGAAGGCCTCCCCCGTCAGTTCCCAACGCCATACGGCCGTGCCGCCCGCACCACGCGTGGGATCGACCACCACCCGTGGCGTGCCCAGCGCGTCGGCTTCGATGTAATGCAGCTTCTGCGCGCTACCTGAACCAGTCAGCACGCCCACCGGCAGGCTGCCGAGCCACACGACCTGCTGCACCGGGGCGCCGCTGGCGTCGTATTCGCCCAACCACTGCCCGCCTTCGTCGTACAGACTGTAGCGATCGTCGTTCGCCGCCAGCCACGTCCGCACCTGTTCGCCGCGGCCGTTGTAGGCGTAGTTCCGCTTCACCACGCCGGATTCGAGGTACTGGCTCATCCGGTTCAGATCGTTGTAGGCGAAGGTCTTCGCCATGCCGCCGATCTGCGTAGTGTTGCCGGCGTTGTCGTAGCCGCGCGCCGTCGCTCCGACGCTGTTCAGGCGATGACTGCCGCTGCCGTAGCCATAGGCCGTCATCGCGCCGCTCACGGTCGCGCTCGTGCGGTTGCCGGTCGGGTCGTACGCATAGGCTTCCAGAACCGCGGCGGTCGCGCCGTCCTTCGTTTCGACGAGGCGATTCAAGCCGTCATAACCGAAGGCACGCAGCGGCGGTTCGGCCTGCGCCGCGGTCCGCAACGTCTTGAGATTGCCGACTTCGTCGAACTCGTAGCCCAGGCTCAAGCCGCCGGGGCCGATCACCTCGACGAAGCCCGGCTGATAGTTCTGATTGAGACTGCGCTTCATCACCCG
>WYBC01000005.1 GCA_011526085.1 Lysobacter sp.
AGATCAGCGAACACTCCGTCGAGCCAACCCTGGCCAGTCGCCGCTGCAACCTGCTCACCCACGAGTGCGGCGGGGCGACGCTGTCGGACGAGCCGAAACACGTCGGGCCATAGATGCCGTGGATCGTGGGTCCCACCGCGCTTGCCCGCGACCGAGAACGGCTGGCACGGGCACGAGGCGCTCCACAGTTCGGCGTCGTCCGGCCACCCGGCGAGCCGGGCGGCGTAGGCCCAGCCGCCGACGCCCGCGAACAGGTGGACCTGCCGGTACCCCGCGAGGTCGTTCGCGTCGAGGTCACGGATGTCGCGCCCGTCGACGCGCCCCGACGCAATCAGGCCGGCAGCGATCTGGTGGTTGAGCCATGTGCAGAGGTAAGGTTCGATTTCGTTGTAGAAGGCCGGCGCGTGCGGTGCCGGGGTCATGCCAGGACATCCGCCGCATCGTCGAATGCGACGCCATCGGCCTCGCGCACTGCAGATTCACCGCTCCATGTCTGCCAGCGGCGCACGATCACGTCGCAGTATTTCGGATCGAGTTCCATCAGCCGCGCGCGCCGGCCGCTCTTGTGCGCGGCGATGAGCGTCGTGCCCGATCCGCCGAAGCTGTCGAGCACCACATCGCCCGGTCGGCTGGAGTTGCGGATGCACCGCTCCACCAGTTCCACCGGCTTCATCGTCGGATGCAGATCGTTGCGCTGCGGTTTCTTGATCTGCCACACATCGCCCTGGTCGCGATCGCCGCACCAGTGACGCTGCGCCCCTTCCGGCCAGCCGTACAGAATCGGCTCGAACTGGCGCTGGTAGTCGGCGCGTCCGAGCGTGAAGGTGCTCTTCGCCCAGATCACGAACGTCGACCAGTGACCACCTGCGGCGCGAAACGCGGCCTGCAACGTATCGAGTTCGCCCGAGGACATGGCGATGTAGATCGCACCTCGGCAGTGCGCCACCACCGGCGTGAGCGCAGCCAGCAGGAAATCGTAGAAGCCCTCGCCGAGATTGTCGTTGAGGATCGGACGCTGGGTGCCGCGCAGCTTGTCCTTCGCGCTGTTGGCGTAGTCGACATTGTAGGGCGGGTCGATGAAGACCATGTCCGCGCGTTCGCCGGGCAGCAGACGCGCATAGCTCTCCGGATCAGTGGCATCGCCGCACAGCACGCGATGCTCGCCCAGCACCCACAGGTCGCCAGGGCGGGACACCACGGCGACCACCTCCTCGGGCACGTCGTCGTCATCGACCTCACCAGCCTGGTCGGTCTCCTCACCGGCCAGCAGTTCGGCGAGCGCGTCCGGATCGAAGCCAGTCAGGTCCAGATCGAAGCCGTCGGCCTGCAACGCTTCCAGTTCGGTGCGCAGCATGGCGTCGTCCCAGCCTGCGTTCTCGGCGATGCGGTTGTCCGCGAGCACCAGCGCGCGACGCTGGGTCGGCGAGAGATGATCGAGCACGACCACCGGCACCGTCTCCAGCCCGAGCTTGCGCGCCGCCAACAGGCGACCGTGACCGGCCACCAGCACGCCATCGGCACCGACGAGACACGGGTTCGTGAACCCGAATTCGACGATGCTGGCGGCGATCTGCGCGACCTGCTCGTCCGAGTGCGTGCGTGCGTTGCGCGCATAGGGCAACAGCCGCGCGAGCGGCCAGTGCGCGATCTTCTCCGCGACCCAGCTCATGCCGCCACCTGCCCGCTGCCGCGGCGTTCCGCGGCGACCACATCGAAGGGTTGGCCGGTCGCTTCCAGCGTGATCGGCAGACCCGGCAGTTGCTGGCGGATGCGTTCGATGGCGACATCGACGTACTCACCAGCGATCTCCACCGCGAGACAGACGCGCCCGGTGCGTTCGCAGGCGATCAGGGTGCTGCCGCTGCCGCCGAAGGGTTCGTACACCACCTCGCCCGCATCCGAGTACGCCTCGATGACGAACGTGGGCAGCGCGACCGGGAACACCGCCGGATGGTCGATGCCCCGGCCGAGCTTGCCCTTGTGGCGCATGATGCGGATCACCGAATCCGGAATCCGCATGGCCTGCGTCGGCTGGTGCTCGTGCGACCACGCCAGCGCCCCGCCGTCTTTGCCGCGCAGCGCGGTGGACGAGCCATCGGCGCGCAGGTGGATGTCCTGCCCGGCGAATTTGCACGGCACGGTCTTGTTCGCCTTGCGGTTGCTGCGGTTGAAGTGGAAGACGAACTCAAAGCTCGGCGCGAGTCGTCCACGCCAGTCGCCCGGCAGGCCCGGCCCTTGGTCCCAGACGTACCACCCGAAACGACGCCAACCCTGCGCGCGCATCCACGCGATCCAGTCATCCCAGTACGTCTGGACTTCGTTGTCGTCGTGGACGAGGCCGAGATTGACCAGCAGCTGCGCGTCGTCGCGCAATGCATCGTCGGCGGCAACGAACACGCCACGCATCAGCGCGTCCCAGTCGCCGATGCCGCTGGCGTAGTCGCGCTGCCGGGCGTAGGGCGGCGAGGTGATGCACAGATGCGCGGTCTCGCCGCGCATCAGCGCCGCGACCACGGTCGGATCGGCGGCGTCGCCGCAAATCAGCCGGTGCGACCCGATGATCCAGACATCGCCCGCGCGGGACACCGGCGCCACCAGTGGTACGGGATTGTGGTCCTCGTCACCGTCTTCGTCGCTGTCCTCCGGCGCGTCGGCATCGGCACCTTCGTCGTTCGCCGCTTCCGCAGTACGCAATGCGTGTTCTGTATCGCCACCCACCGCGTCGCCGTCTTCCACCAGGTCGAGCAGGCGCTCGATCTCGCTGGCGGAGAAGCCGGTCAGGTCCAGGTCGAAGCCCGCGTCCGAGAGGTCCGCGAGTTCCAGCACCAGCAGCGCGTCGTCCCACCCTGCGTTGAGTGCGATGCGGTTGTCGTTGATGATCAGCGCGCGCTTCTGCGCCGCGTCCAGGTGCGCCAGTTCGATCACCGGCACTTCGGTCATGCCGAGCCGGCGTGCGGCGAGCAGCCTACCGTGGCCGGCGATCACGCCGTTGTCGCCATCGATCAGGATCGGCGAGGTCCACCCGAACTCCACGATGCTCGCGGCGATCTGCGCAATCTGCGCATCGCTGTGCGTGCGCGGGTTTTTCGCGTAAGGAATCAGCGCCTCGACCCGGCGGGTCTCGACGGTGAGGGCGTGGGGCATCGTGGGCTCGGAAAAAGAAACCCACCGACCAGCGCGTCCGGGAACAGGGGGACGAACGCGCTGGCCGATGGGCTGGAGAGAGGGGTGCAAACGTGCGAGGCGCAAACCCGGTGTGCAAACCGCAAACGGTGCAAACCTCGGTTTGCAGTCAGACGGTAGCGGGGTTCTGCGGCTCTGCCGCCCGCTGTTGCAGTGCGACAGGGAGGACCCGTAGACCCTGTGGGTCTACAACTGACCTCGTGGGTCGCCATCGCGTCCGAAGCGCGGTGCTTCAGGACGCATGACCACCGTGGCACAAAAGATACCCTGCAATCGGGGTGAGTGTTTCAGCGATTTTCGTGGGGTTTTACGATCCAACGCGCGCGCTTGCGTTCGATTGCGTCACGTCGCTTCATGCTGCGGCATTGCCTCCACGATGCGCGGCGGCTGGCCGTTGAGCTGCACCACGATCAACGTGAGCGCGTGCCGCCAACGCCGCCACGCGGTGGGCTTGGAGCATTGGTGCGCTTCACAGATCGCTCGCCACGGCACGTAGCGGGCGCGCGCCCACACCAGCTTGCGCTGCTCCACGCTCAGCCACTGCAGCCACTGCGTGGTCTCGGCCAGGCGATCGACGGCCGCGGGTGTGGCTGGGAAGCGCAGCACGATCCGCTCGTCCGCGTAGCCCTCCCACGACTGGCGCGCGATCTCGGGCCACAGGCTGACGTAGCCGGCCACGCGCGCGGCGGGCAAGCGGTACGACGTCGCTGCGGCTTCGTGGAAGCGGTGCTCGACTTCGTCGAACGTCCACACGGTCATGCCGAACGCTCCTGCGCGATGGCCCAGTGCAACAGCGCGAGCGCATCCGCTTCGTTGTCGTCGACGGGCGCGTAGCCCCAGCCCCGCACCGCGGCGAGCATCGCGTCCTTGTTCGCATTGCCCTTGCCGGTGGCGTGTCGTTTGATCGTGCCGACAGGCACGCCCTGGTACGGGATCTGGCGCTGTTCGCACCAGGCGGAGAGTTGGCCGAGGAAGCCGCCGTAGGCGTGCGCGGCGTCCGTGGAGGCATGCCGGCGCACTTCCTCGAACGCGAGGTGCTGCAGCCCGCCCGAAAGCGCCTGCAGTTCGTCGAGCCAGCGGACGAAGCGCAGGAAGCGCATGCCGCCGCCCTCGAACCGCTGCGGTTTGAAGGATTGGGTGCCGCTGACGATGCGGCGATCGGGGGTGCGCAGCGCCCAGCCCGTGGTGGTGCCGAGGTCGAGCGCGAGGAGGGTTCTGGTCATTCCGGAGTCCTGTGGGGGATCGGGTCTGACGCAGTCGACTCAGCTTATGGATAACTTCTTACGCGCGCGTACACGCGCGTAAAGAGGATAATCATGGACTGTGTCGACTGCGTCAGACGTGGGTGGCGTGGCGGGGAATCAATCGTCGTTGTCGTCGGGGAATCGGCTTCGCTCGGGTCGGAGCTCCGCCTTCAGGCCGATGCCCTGGAAGCCGCGCACGCCCAGGCCGTTGCGCCACTTCTCGACGCCTCGGGCGACCAACTGGTCTGAAAACCGGCGCTGCGACCCAACGAACTCGCCCGCGGCCTCGGCCCAGGCCTTCCAGTCGTTGAACAGTTCGGCCGTCAGCGATCGGGCGCGATCGATGCGCACGCAGCGTTCGTCGATCCAGCGTCCAAGCGCGTCCTCGGCCTCGAAATACTCCTCGGTCGCTGAGACCACGCTCGCGGGCGGCTGCAGGCCCGTGCGCTGCCATTGCAGGCAACCGGCCAGCGCCCAGGCGAGGATGCCGTCGCGCTCGGCGAGCAGCTTCTCGGTGAGCTTCGGATCGCGGCGTTCGGGCGGGATCGTCACCGTGAACGGGATCAGGTGCATGCGCCGCTTCATCGCTTCGTCGACGTTGCGGATGGCCGGTTTGTGATTGCCGGCGATGACGAGCTTGAACTGCGGGGTGTACTCGAAAAAGTCCTGGCGCATGAACCGCGCCGAGACCTTGTCGCCGCCGGTGATCGCCTTGACCTTCGACTCGTTCCAGCGTCGACCCTGTTCGGTTTCGACCGAGGCCACGAAGCGCGCGCCGCGCAGGCCGGCCAGATCGGTCGGGTGGCGATCGCCGCGCGCCTCCATGAACGTGTCCATCGGCGCGTTGGTCGCGTAGTCGCCGAGGATCGTCGCCAGCGCGGTCACGAACACCGACTTGCCGTTCGCGCCGGTGCCGTAGAGGAAGAACAGCGCGTGCGCGCTGGTCGCGCCGGTGAGGCAGTAGCCGGCCATTCGCTGCAGGTACGCCTGCAGATCCGCGTCGCCGCCGGTCACATCGCCGAGGAACGCGCGCCAGCGGGTGCAGTCGCCGCGCGGCGTCGCTGTGGCGATCCTGGTCATCCCATCCTCGCGCCGATGTGCCGCCAATCGGCCGTTGCGCAGATTGACGACCCCGCCCGGCGTGTTGAGCGCCCAGAGGTTCGCATCCC
>WYBC01000042.1 GCA_011526085.1 Lysobacter sp.
CCTGGGTGTATTCGCGGAAGGCCTTGCCCAGCGCCGCGATCTCGATCGGATCGCCGAGCTTGGTGCCGGTGCCGTGCGCTTCGATGTAGCTGACGTGGCGCGCGTCGACGCCCGCGTCGCGCAGCGCGTCGGCGATCACCGCCGCCTGTGCCTGCGGATTCGGCACGGTGTAGCCGTTGGTCTTGCCGCCGTGGTTCAGCGCGCTGCCGCGGATGATCGCGTGGATCGCGTCGCCGTCGCGTTCGGCGTCGGACAAGCGCTTGAGCACGACCACGCCCACGCCTTCGCCCGGGATGTAGCCGTCGCCGCCTTCGCCGAAGCTCTGGCAGTGACCGGTGCCGGAGATGAACTGTCCGGCGCTCAGCATGCTGTACTTGTCGGGATGGATGCTGAGGTTGACGCCGCCGGCCAGCGCCATGTCGGTGCGGCCGAGGCGCAGATCCTGGCAGGCGAGATGGATCGCGGTCAGCGACGACGAGCACATGGTGTCGAGCGTCATGCTCGGCCCGTGCAGGTTCAGCGCATAGGACACGCGGTTGGCGATGCTGGCGAGGCTGCCCGAACGGTTGTATTCGCCGTACATCACGCCGGCGTACACGCCGACCTGCCCCGGCAGCCCGTTCGCGCGCGGCAGGCGCAGGCTCTTGCGCGAATAGCCGGCGTCCTCGATCGCCATCCAGGCGTGCTGCAGGAACATGCGCTCCTGCGGGTCGATGTACGGCGCTTCGCGCGGCGAGATGTTGAAGAACTGCGGGTCGAATTCGTCGACGCCGCGGATGAAGCCGCCCCACTTGCTGTAATGGCCGGGCTGCTCGCGGTCGCTGGTGTAGTAGTCCTGCCAGCGCCAGCGCTCGGCCGGGATCTCGACGATGCAGTCCTTGCCCTCGTGCAGATTGCGCCAGAACTCGCGCAGGGTTTCCGCTTCCGGATAGCGGCCGCTGAGGCCGACGATCGCGATCGGTTCGGAGGTCATCGACGGGCCGGACGGACCGCGGCGGACCAGCGCGCCCGGCGCGGCGGCCTTGCCGCGCAGCGCAGGCTTGAGGGGCTGGCGCGAGGCGCCCGCAGCAGGGGCGGCCGGTGCCGGACGCGGTGCGACCGCTGTGGCGGTCGCCGCGCCTGCGGCCGGCGCCACCAGCGCCTGCAGGCGCTCGGCATGCGCCTGCACCAGATGTTCGCCGAGCGCCGCGATCGTCTGGTATTCGAAGAACAGGGTCTTCGGCAGCGGACCGAAATGCTTTTCGAGCTGGGCGGTGAGATTCATCGCCAGGATCGAATTGATGCCGTAGTTCTCGAGCGCTTCCTGGATGTCGATCTGGTTGGCGGCGATCTTCAGCACCGGCGCGAATTCGCGGCGCAGGAAGTCGCGGGCACGCGTCAACAGATCGCCGGTGGGCAGATCGCCGGCCGGCGCGGCCGCGACGGCCTCCGGCGCGGTGGTGCCTGCGCTGTCGCGCGCGGGTGTCGCTGCGGGTATTTCGGCGCGGCGCGCGGGCGCGGGCGGCGTCGGCGCATCGAACAGCCGGCGCAGCCGGCGGCCCTCGCCTTCGACCGTGAACACCCGGGTGTGCGAGGACGCGAGCGCCTGGCGGAACACCGCGAGCCCGGACGCGGTGCGCATCGGCACCATGCCGGTCTGCGCCTGCAGCCAGCGCACGGCTTCGGGATCGGGACGCATGCCGCCCTCGTCCCACAGCGGCCAGTCGATCGCCACGGTCCGGCCGCTGCGCTCGCGCGCCGCCACCCGGGCGTCGCGGAACGCGGCGAAGGCGTCGAGGAAGCCGTTCGCGGCGGCGTAGTCGGCCTGGCCGACATTGCCGAACGCCGATACACCGGACGAAAACAGCGCGAAGAAATCGAGATCGAGATCGCGGGTCGCGTCGTCGAGATGCCAGGTGCCGCGGACCTTGGGCGCGAGCACCGCGGCCACATCCTGCACGGTCTTCTTGAGGATGACCTCGTCGTTGCGCGCGCCGGCGCAGTGCAGCACGCCGCGGATGGCGCCGATGTCGCGGCCGATCGCATCGACGACCTGCGCGCACTGCGCGGCGTCGTCGAGGTCGAGCCGGCGGTAATGCACGCGATCGCGGGCGTCGCTGCCCTCGAAAGGGGTGTTCTCGAACGCGGCGCCGAGGCGCGCGCGGAGCGCGTCGTCGTCGGCCGCGCGGCCGGTGAGCACGACCTGCGCGCCCCGCGCCTGCGCGAGGATGTCGCGCGCGAACAGGACGCCGAGGCCGCCGAGGCCGCCGGTGATGAGATAGACGCCGTCTTCGCGATACGGCGATTCGCCGGGGGTATCGTTCGCCGGCGGCAGCAGCGTCCACGCCTGCACGCGCCAGCCCGCTTCGGCGCAATGCAGCAGCGACAGATGCGGACGGGTGGCGGCGTCGGCCAGATCGGCCGCGAGCCGTTCGGCCGTGGTCCGCGCATCGACGATCACGAGCTGGACCGTCAGCGCCGGATTTTCCAGCGCGGCCGTCCGCAGCATGCCATCGAGACCGGCCAGCAGCCGGCCTTCGGCGCTGTCCGCGATCGCGCACTGGAGCAGCGTTTTCTCTGCGGAATGCCGTTTCAGCACGTCCTGCAGGCGTTCGAACACCTGCAGCGCGACGGATTCGTAGCGCTGCGCCGGATGGCCGTCCGCAGTCGCGACCAGCGATTCGACGGTGGCGCCCGGCAGCTTCGATGCCAGCGCATCCGCAGCCGGCAGATCGAACGACAGCACGCGGACGTGGGCGAACGCCGCGGCCGGCGTGGGCTGCGCGTTCGACGCGTGGCCCTGGCGCGGCTGCAGTTCGCCCCAGCCCGGGACCGCGACCAGCGTTTCGACCGCATCGGCCGCGGGCACGGCGGCGCTGCGGACGTCGAAGCGGCGCGCGCAGAAGCCGCGCATCTGCACGCAGATGTTGCCGTGCTCGTCGCACAGATCCAGATCGAGCGTGAGCTGGGCGGTATCCGTCGATTCGGCGTCGGCGCGGCGGACGAACACATGCGGGCGCGGCCCGCAATCGGCGACGATGCACAGCGATTCGAGCGCGAACGGCAGCATCGGATCGCTCGGCAGGATGCCGCGCTCGCCGAGACCGATCGCCGCCTGCAGCGCGCTGTCGATCAGCGACGGATGCAGCACGTAGGCGGCGTTGTCCTCGCCCGCCAGCGCTTCGGGCAGCGCGAGATCGGCCAGCACCCGGCCGTCGCCGCTGTCGAGCTGGACGATGCCGCGGTGCGCCGGACCGTATTCGATGCCGACCTGGGCGTAGGTGGCGTAGACCGTGTCGGCATCCCAGTGGTCGCGCGTCATCGCGGCGCGCACGTCGGCCAGATCCAGCGGCGCCGCTTCGGCGGAATCGTAGAAGCGGACGCGGCCGGAGGCGTGTTCGGTGCGGTGACCGCTTTCGGTTTCGCTGAACACGCGGAATTCGAGGAAATCGTCCTCGGCGTCGATGTCGATCAGGATGTCGCGCTCGCGCTCGCGCTCGCGCTCGACCGCGAACGGCGACAGCCACAGCATGTTCTCGAACGCGAGCAGCGAGTCGGCCGCCAGCTCGGGCACCGCGTCGACGATGGCGGCACGGGCCATTTCCAGATAGGCGACGCCCGGCAGCACGCCGACCGCGGCGCCGGACGGCATCTTCACCCGATGGTCGCGGAGGAAGAATTCGCCGCCGTTCAGGCGCGTGCGATAGCGCTGCTGGGTCAGGGTCGAGACATTGAGGTGCACGAGCGGATGCAGTCGCGCCGGCGCGCTCCGGCGTCCGGAAAACTGCCTGATCAGCTCGAGCGCGTTGGCCTTGCCAAGGCGCTTGCTTTTCAGCTCGGCCACCACGTATTCGACGAAATCCACCATGACATCCGTTCTCTCAAGTTTCCTGGATCGCGGCTTCATTGCCGCGATGCGTTGCCACTGCCACTTATTTGACGCTTGTTGCCGCCGACTCAGGCCAACCGGCAGGACCGGAGATCGAACCGGCGGTTGAGGCCGATTGTGCCGGCGAAGTGCTTCAGGCCAGTTGCTTCACCCGCGCCGCCACTTCGCTGGTGCTGAGCCGGTCTTCCTCCAACTCCGCGAACAGCTCGGCGATGGCGTCCAGGTTCGGCAGGTAATCGCCCGCCCGCGGCAGCGGCGGCGCTCCTGCCGCCGGACCGGCGCTGCCCCGCACCTCTTCCTTCGACGGGATCCAGCAATGCATCCGCGCGAAGGCGTAGGTCGGCAGATGGATCAGCTCGGTCCGCTGCGCGGCCTCCGCATCGGCGCCCTGCCCGGCCATGCCCTGCCCGCCGGCGGCCTGGCGGTAACCCTGCTCGCGAAGGTCGGCGATCTTCTGCTGCAGCAGCGGATGCTGGTGCGGGGATGCCTCGCTGCGCTGCGACGGCAGGGCCGTGTAGACGCTGTCGCCCGGCACGATCCAGTAGGCATCGTCCGCGAACGGATACGGCGGCAGCGCCAGCATCGGCGGCTTGCGTTCGCCGTGCAGCGCACGCCAATCGAGCGCCAGGCCCTTCACCCACAGTTCGCACAATTTCGACAGATGACCGTCGGCGATGCAGCGTTCGACGATCAACATCGCCATCGTCGCGTCCTCGCTCAACAGGCGCACGCTTTCGCGGCCCTTGCTGACGTGCGCGGCGAAGGCGCCGTGCGGCAACGGCTTGTTCGAACCCGCGGCATCGATGTAGGCGGTGAGGACATCGACCACATCCGCGACGCGGTGCGCGACGAAGCACAGCCGTTCGTCCATCGCGTCGCGATGCAGTTGCAGGCTGCCGGCCAGCGCCACCAGATCGAGCGCGGGCTCGGCCTGGATGAAGGCGCGCAGATCCTTCGCCTTCTGCAGCAGCTGGTCGGCGGTGCGCGCCGACAGCGGCACGACGACGCCGGCCGCGGGCACCGCCGCCGGCGCGACGGTCTGCGACGGCGGGGGCACGTATTCGGCGAGCACCAGATGCGCGTTGGTGCCGCTGAAGCCGAACGAGCTGATCGCGGCGTGACGCGCCGCGCCCGCGGGCGCGGCCCAGTCGCGCAGGGCCGTGTTGACGAAGAACGGGCTGCCCTCGAGGTGCAGATGTTCGTTCGGCGTCTCGTAGTTGATGCTCGGCGGCAGCTGGCGGTGCTGCAGGGCCAGCAGCAGCTTGATGAAGCCGGACACGCCGGCCGCGGTCAGGCAGTGGCCGATGTTGGTCTTGACCGAACCGATGGCGCAGTACTGCCTGCGATCGGTCGCAGGCAGGAACGCGGACTTCAGTCCCTCGATCTCGATCGGATCGCCGAGTTTGGTGCCGGTGCCGTGGGCCTCGATCAGCTCGATCCGGCCGGGATCGATGTCGAAGCGGTCGTAGACGTCGCGGATCAGCCGCTGCTGCGATTCCGCGTTCGGCGCGGTGATGCCGTTGGTGCGGCCGTCCTGGTTGACGCCCCAGCCGCGGATCACGCCGAGGATGCGGTCGCCGTCGCGTTCGGCGTCGGCCAGGCGCTTGAGCATGACCACGCCGACGCCCTCGCCCGGCACGAAGCCGTTCGCGCGCTGGTCGAAGGTGTAGCAGCGGCCGTCGGGCGACAGCATGCCGGCGTGCGCGGTCTTCAGGAACATGTCCGCATTGGCCATCACGTACACGCCACCGGCCAGCGCCATGTCCGACGCGCCGGTGATCAGGCTGTCGCAGGCGCTCGAGATCGCGACCAGCGACGACGAGCAGGCGGTGTCGATGGAGACGCACGGCCCCTGCAGGTTCATGAAGTACGAGACGCGCGCGGCCAGGATCGAAGTCGCGCCGCCGGTGAAGCCGAGCGCGTTGATCTGCTGCTCGCGCGACAGCAGGCTGTAGTCGCCGTGGGCGCAGCCGACGAACACGCCGCACCGGCTGCCCGACAGCTGTTCCGCGGTGTAGCCGGCGTTCTCCATGCCGTGCCAGCAGCACTGCAGGAAGACGCGCTGCTGCGGATCCATCGCTTCGGCCTCGAGCGGCGACAGACCGAAGAACAGCGGGTCGAAGCGGTCGTGGCCTTCGAGCACGCCCATCCACTTCGAGTTGCTCTGGCCGAGGCCGGGGTGGCCTTCCACGTAGTAGACGCTGGTGTCCCAGCGCGAACGCGGGATTTCGCTGACGCAGTTGCGGCCGTGGGTGATGTTGTCCCAGAAGTGGTCGAGATCCTCGGCCATCGGGAAGCGCCCGGCCATGCCGATGACCGCGATCTCGGTCGCGTGCATGGCGCGGGACTTCGCGCCGCCCGCGGTCGCCTGCGAGGTCGATGCGACCGACGCGTCGTCATCGGTCCGCCACGACTGCAGCAGCGGCCAGTCGAACAACACCGTCGCCGCGTACGCGGCGGGGGCGGTCGTGTGAACCGGTGCCGTGGGCTCGGCCGCGGCGGGCGCTTCCTCGGCGGCCCGCTGCACCAGCAGATCGCGCACGAAACGCGCGAACTGTTCGACCGTCGGATAGGTATAGACGCGGGTCGCTTCGATCGCGGTGCCGTAGATCTGGTTGATCGCGCGGACCCAGGTGACCCCGGAAATCGAATCGAGCCCGAGTTCGACGAAGCCGCGATCGGCATCGATGGTGTCGGGTTCCTGGCGCAGTTCCTGCGCCATCAGATCGATCAGCGTACGCCGCACCGCGCCGAGATCGACGCGGGCGCGTGGCGCTGCGCTCGCGGCGGCGGGCGGTGCGGGCGCCGGCGCCTGTCGGGCCGGTACCGGTGCCGCGGCGCGCACGGGCGCGGCCGCCGCGGGTGCGGCCTTCGCGGGCGCGGGGTTCACGGGTGATGCGTCGGCCGCGCTCGCCTGCGCGTCCTTCGCATCGGACGCCAGTTGCTCGCCGATGTGCTGCGCGAGCTTGTGCAGGCTCGGATAGTTGTAGACCTTGGTCGCTTCGATCGCGAGGCCGAAGTGCTCGTTGATCCGGCGGATCCAGGTCACGCTGGAAATCGAGTCCAGGCCCAGGTCGACGAACTGGGCACGGGGATCGATCTCGCTGTCGTCGACGCGCAGTTCCTCGGCGAGCAGGCGGCGGATGGCCGGCAGGATCTCGTTGCCGGCCGCGGCGGTCGCGGGCGCGCGCCGCGCGGGCGTCGCGGCGGCGACAGGCGACGACGGCGCATCGGTCGCACCCTGCTGCGCCGGTGCGAAACGCTGTTCGATGCGGTTCAGCGCGTCGCTCTGCCCCACCAGCGTCGATGCATGCATCTCGACTTCGCGCGCGAGCAGCGCCTGCCACGCGTCGAAACGCGGCGCGATGCGCGCGGCCTTCCATGCGATCAGATCGTCGCGGCGCTGGCGGGCGATGTCGCGCGCGAGCGACAGCGCTTCGTCCAGCACGCGCTCGCGCGGCAGCACGGTCAGCTGCGGATTGCGCCGCGCGAGTTCTTCGCCGGTGATCTCGCGGCCGGTGAACAGGCTTTCCCGCGCCAGATCGAAACCGAGCCGCGTCGGCAGGATGCCGGTCGCGCCCGCGCCCGGGGTGAAGCCGAAATTCATGTACGGGCTGACGTAGCGGCTTTCCGCGCTGAACAGCACGGCGTCGCAGAACAGGCCGAGGGTCCAGCCGGCGCCGATGCCGTGGCCCTGCATCGCGGCGATCACCGGCAGCGGGCAGCGCATCGGCAACTGGAAAACGTCGATGTCGGTGAAGCGGACCTTGCCTTCCTGGATCGCCTTCAGGCCCTCGCGGGTGCCGCCGGATGCGAAGTACGTGTCGTAGCCGGTGAGCACCACCGCCTTGTACGCCGACGACTGCGCGATGCGGCCGAAGACTTCCTGCAGTCCGGCCATCAACGCGTCGGAGAACATGTTGCGTTCGTCGCGATCTTCCAGGCGCACCAGCACCACGCCGTCGGCGTCGACGCTGGCGCGGACCACGGTCGAGGCCAGCGACAGTTCGCCCGCGATCGTGGCGACTTCGGCGGCGGCTTCGACGGCTTCGGCCGCCGCGAATTGCCGCGGCAGTTGCGGCGAAAACGCCGATCCGAGGTCGGACCTGGCCTGGGCGAACGCATGCAGGCGCGCGACGAGCGCGCCCGCCTGCGACGCGCCTTCCGCGGCCGTGTCGCGATCGGTGGCCTGGGCGGCCGAGGCGATCGTGGATTCGAATTCGCGCGCCAGATGCGCCTTCAGCAGACGCAGCGCGCCGGCCGATTTGTCGGCCAGACTGGCGCGCAGCGCGGCCACCGCGGCGGCGAACGCCGCACGCGGAACCACGATGGCGCCCCAGCCGGCGGCCTGCAGCGCGCGCCCGTCGAGCGCTTGCCCGGCGGTGACCAACTGCAGCGCCAGCGGTTCGCCGAAACGCGCGGCGAGCCATGCAGCGTCGCCGGCATCGAGACCGGTCGCGAATCCGTAGCGCTGGTCTTCGACCGCCAGCGCAAGATCGCAGGTGCAGGCGAGACGGAAGCCGACGCCGGTCGCGGCACCGGACAGCACAGCGACCGTCGGTGCGGGGAACGATGCCAGGGACTGCAGCAGCGACTGCACGCGTGCGCCGTCGAGCGACGCCTGGTCGCTCGCCCCCTGCAGGACGGTCCCATTCAGGAACACACCCGCATCGCTTTCGAGCAGCAGCGCCTTGAGCGCCGACAGTCCGCGCGCGTGCGCCAGCGCCTGATCCAGCGCATCGATCAGCGTCGCGTCAAGCCGGCCCTCGTGGGCCTGCAGACGCAGGGTGAAGATCCCGTCGCCATCATCGCGCAGCGTGACCGACGCGGGCGACGCGCCCGCGGCCGCGGCGACCGGCACGTCGCCGCGGATGGCCAGCGACAGCGAGGGTTTGCCGAGGGTCGGGGCCTGCGCGGCGGCGGCGATCTGCACCGGCGACGACAGCGCGATCGCGCTCGGCTTGGCGAGCGTCGCCGCCGGCGCGAACGCTTCGGCATCGATGGCGGTCGCGGCGGGCGTCGCAGCGGCGAGCGTCGCCGCTTCACCGCGGAAGGTGCGGTCGGGCATGCGGACCGCGGGCGCGGCATCCGCGGCGCGCTCGGCGACCGATGCCGTCGCGATCGCGACGGCGGTCGCCGAAGTCATCGACGCGGGCAGCAGCGTCAGCGCGCTGAATTCGACGCACACGGCGCCGTCCGCCGCGCACAGCGCGATGTCCACGCACAGCGCATCGTTCCGGCGCGCGATGTCGTTCGCGCGGATCCAGGCATGGCGCGGCCGCGCGCGCGACGGATGCACGCGCATGCTTGCGAACCCCGCGGGGAGATGCAGGACATCGTGCACGGGACGCAACCACTGCGCGGCGAGCATCGCCGCTTCGACCAGGGACGGATCGATCGCGCAGTCCGCGAACGCCGGCGACGGCTCGGCCGACGCGAACGTCAGCCACAGGCCGTCGGCGGTGCGCTGGATCGAGGTGGGTGTCTGGTGCGGGGCATCGATGTCGATGCCGAGCGCGCGCTGGGCGTCGAGGATCGCGGCCTGGTCGATGAACAGCGGCATCGCGCCGCGGGTCGCCGCGGCGATGTCGAGCGCGGGCGTCGCCGCATCGGAGCATGTTGCATCGGAGCATGCCGCGGCGATGCCCTGCGAGAACACATGGCCGTCGACGGCGTCGGCGAGTTCGAACGCGGTCTGCGGCAGTTCGGGACGGGCGCCCTGCCCCGGCGACAGCACCGCGATGTCCAGTTCGAGCGTGCCATCGGTACCGGCGACCGCACGCGGTGCGGCGAAACGCACGTCGCGCAGTTCCCATGCCCCGCCCTGCGCCAGGACGGGCAGCGCGTCGGCGAGCGCGGCGCGCGCGGCTTCGAGCTGCAGGCCCTGCGATAGACCCGCATGCCCCTGGATGCGCAGACCCGCGATCCGCGGATCGGCGAGACGGAACGTGCTGCGGTACTGCTGGCGGCCGGGTTTCGAGGCGTTGCGGTGGACAAGCGAATGCTGGACCAGCGAATGGGTGAGCGGCGAATGCGTCAGCATCGCCTGCGTCGCGGCGGTCGCGTCGAAGGCCGCGCCCAGCGGTTCTTCGCGCCAGTAACGCTCGCGGGCGAACGGGTAGACCGGCAGATGCATGCGCGCGGGCAACGGCGCGCCGTGCAGCTTCAGCCAGTCGAGATCGAGGCCCTTGGTCCACACGTCGATCAGGCGCGAAACCTTGCCGGCGACGAACCAGCCGTCGACGCTGGCCTGCAGATCCCGGTCGACCGTGAACAGCGCGATGCTCTCGCGGTGGCGACGGGACTGGGCGTAATAGAGATCGTCCGCGAGCGCGCCGTCCTCGAGATCGTCGGCGGCGAGGAAGGTCGCGAGTTTGTCGAGCAGTTCGGCGCGCGAATCCGCGCGCAGGCCGAGCCGCTCTTCCATCGCTTCACGGCCGATCTGCAGGGTGTAGGCCAGGCTGTGCAGATCGATGCCGGCATCGCGTTCGACGAAGGCCCTGAGGTCTTCGGCCTTCTGCCGCAACTGCGGGAGGGTGCGCGCCGACAGCAGCACCACGCAGGGCACGGATTCGTCGTGGACCGTGTGCGTGGCGCCGGCGGTGTAGGCCTCGACGACGAGATGCGCGTTGCCGCCACCGGCGCCGAACGAGGAAATGCCGGCGATCAGCGGCAGCTGGCGGCCCTCGATCACCGGCGCTTCCCACGGGCGCAGGCGCTGGTTGACTTCGAACGGGGTGGATCCGAAATCGATGTTCGGGTTCAGGCGCTGCGAGTGCAGCGACGGCACGACCTGCCTGTGCCGCATCTGCAGCACGACCTTCGTCAACCCGGCGATGCCGGCCGCCGATTCGCAGTGGCCGATGTTCGACTTCGCCGAGCCCAGCAGGCAGAAACCGGTGTCCTGGGTGTATTCGCGGAAGGCCTTGCCCAGCGCCGCGATCTCGATCGGATCGCCGAGCTTGGTGCCGGTGCCGTGCGCTTCGATGTAGCTGACGTGGCGCGCGTCGACG
>WYBC01000043.1 GCA_011526085.1 Lysobacter sp.
AACCTCCCGCCCTTCTATGGGTGGCGCCCGAAGTAAAACCGCGGTGTTTGGGGGCCCTCCCGCCGGCTCCTAAATTAACACACCCCCCGGGCCCTCCCGGCCCCTCTACCGCACACGCACTGCCCTCAAAAGACGACGTGGCGGACCGGAGTCCGCCACGTCTGCCTGCCGATCTTCAGCGACTCGGCAGGGATGTCAGCAGAAACGCGAACACGAACCGCAGATGCTTACAGCCACAGATTCATGGCGTGGTTCGCGACCGGGTTGATCGACACCGAGCTGCCCCAGTAGGTGCAGCCGTTGTTGCTGCCCACGTGCTCCAGGCCCACCGGAACGGTCCAGACCGGATCCAGATTCCTGCAGAAGACCTCGACTTTCGAGCTGCCGAGGGCCGATACCAGCTGCGAGCGGAAGCTGGCGTTGCCGACGCGCGCCGGATTGTAGGCTTCCAGGTTCGGTCGTTTGCCGCGGATGGTGAAGGAATACGCCTCCGCCATCGCGCCGCCCAGGCTGTGTCCCGTCACGCTGTAGACGTTGTTGCAGGCCACCGCATCGACGGCGGCTTTGTAGCTGTTGAGCCTGCCGGCATACCCGCTTCCGATCCTCGCCGAGTTCGACGGCTCTCCGGGCACGGCCACCGAGGTGCCGAACTGGTTCTGGATGTTCGTCAGCCAGTCGCCCGCGGTCGAACTGCCCCGCCAGGAGACGATGCAGTCCGTCGTGCCGTTGCTGGTGCTTCTCCAGACTTTCACGACATCGCGATTCAGCGCGACCGAGTAGAACCGGGTGCCCAGCGTTTTGCTGCTCGCGGTGGCCTGGTAGGCGTTGTTGGCGAACCATGCATAGTTGCTGCCCGGCGCCACGGCCTTGGTCAGCCTCTCGTTCGCGAGCAGCGCTTTCGCTTCGGAGGTCTGCAGGTAGTCGATCCCCACTTCGACCGCGGCTTCGGACGGCACGAGATCGGTCGCGACGGCCCGCTCGTTGTCCCACGAGATGCGGACCGCGACGTTCTGCAGATGTTTCGTGTTCACCTGCGGGAAGTGCGTGGCGAGGAAGGCGTGCAGGCGCGGCACGTTCCAGCTCCCGCTCTCCGCCATCACGACCCAGTTCAGATCCCGGGCGAGGTTGAGAGTGGCCTGCATCCGCTTCCTGTTCCATTCGACGCTGTCGACATCGATGTAGACGATGGCGTTGTCGACGTTCTTCGGCAGCGTCGAAAGATTGTAGCGAGGCGTGTTGCCGTCGAAAATCTCGAACCCGACATCGCCCATGGTCCTGGTCAGCGACACGACGGGCGTGCGATTCGCTGCGACGGCAGCGGTGGTGCGGACCTTGCCCGACATGCCTGCGGTGGAAGCGGGGCTGCCGTTGCCCGCCGAAACCAGCGAGCAAGCCGCGATGCCCGCTGCCAACAAGCCGAGCCTGATCGATACGTGATGTTGTTTCATGTTGTCCCTAATGACTGTGTGGATGGTCGTCTTCAGTTGCTTCCGAACGTGGGTAGTGCCTGGTCCAAAGCGACGGACATCGTCGGTCGTGAATCCTGTCACGCCGTCTTCTGATGCATGGCATCGCCAGTGTCGTCAGCTTTCGGGAGGGCGGCAACTCGCGCCATCCTCATGTTGTCATGACGGAATGGAATGCATCCGCGCGATTCATATGCATGGCGGGAGTGGTGAGCGTGTCGGGGTGGTTCCGCGACTCGCCCGGTGTGTCGTCGCGTTCCGGTGATCGTTCGTGGGGATGCGGGGTGATGCTGCACTGCGACACGCCGGTTGCAGCCTTGCCGTTATGCTCCATGCTCACGTTTGCCGGATCCTCCGATGCGCCTGTTGTTCACCCTCTGCCTTGCGATGGCCGCCATGAGCGCACACGCGCAACACCGCCCCGAGAACGATCCGAATCCCGACCGCCCGTTGCCCGAAAAGGTCCTGCGGCCGACCGCGCTGGTCATCCACGGCGGCGCCGGCGTGATCGACCGCGACCAGCTCGATCCCGCGCAGGAAGCCGCGATCCGTGCCGACCTCGACCGCGCGCTCGACGCCGGGCATGCGGTGCTCGCGCGCGGCGGCCGGGCGATCGATGCGGTGGAAGCGGCGATCCTGGTGCTGGAGGAATCGCCGCACTTCAACGCCGGCAAGGGCGCGGTGTTCGACGCCGAAGGCCGGCACCAGCTCGATGCGTCGGTGATGGAAGGCCGCACCCGCCGTGCCGGTGCGGTGGCGGGCGTGCGCACCGTGCGCAATCCGATCCGGCTGGCGCGCGCGGTGATGGAGCGCAGCCCGCACGTGATGCTGGCCGGCGACGGCGCCGAGGCCTTCGCCGATACGCTGCAGGACATCGAGCGCGTGCCCAACACCTGGTTCGACACCGAACATCGCCGTCGCCAGCTGGAAGCGGCGCAGGCGCGGCAGCAGGCGGGCACCGGCGATCTGCGCGGCACCTATTTCGGCACCGTCGGCGCGGTGGCGCTGGATCGCGGCGGCCACATCGCCGCGGGCACCTCCACCGGCGGCATGACCAACAAACGCTGGAACCGCATCGGTGATTCGCCGGTGATCGGCGCGGGCACCTGGGCCGACGACCGCTGCGGCGTGTCCGGCACCGGCTGGGGCGAGTTCTACATCCGCGCCGCGGTCGCGCACGACATCTGCGCGCGCGTCGCCTACGCCGGCGACACGCTGGCGACGGCCGCGCATCACGTGGTGAATGTCGTGGTGCCGCAACTCGGCGGCGACGGCGGCGCGATCGCGCTGGATCGCGACGGCAACATCGCGATGCCGTTCAACACCAGCGGCATGTATCGCGGCTGGATCAACCCCGACGGCAGCCGCGGCACCGCGGTGTTCCGCGACGAGGACGGCGAGGACTGAAGGCGCTGCACGGTCGCACCGATGGATCTCGCCGCCTATCGACGCTTGTGTGCGGAAGCCCGCCGCCATGCGCGGCGGGCGCAGGATGCGGACGACCTGGTGCAGGACGCGCTGCTGATCGCGCTGGCGCAGGGGCGCGAAGAGGATCCGGCATGGATCGCAGGCGTGCTGCGCAACCAGGCCGCGATGCAGGCGCGAAGCGCGATCCGCCGGCGGCGGCGCGAGCGCGCGGCGACGGTCGACGACGTCGCCGCCGAGACGGAACGCGAGCCCCCGTCCGCGGAGACGCTGCTCTCGCAACTGCCGCCGTCCGCGCGTCGTGTCGCGGTGCTGGCCCTGCATGGTTTGAACGCCGAGGAAATCCGCTGGGTGCTGGGCATCGCCGAGACCGCGTTCCGGCAGCGGCTCACGCGCATCCGCAAGGCCCTGGGCGCACTGCCGCCGCCGCAGCGCGCCGAGGCGATGGCGCTGGCCTACGTGCGCGATCCCGCGCGCAGCGCCGATCTGCAGTTCGGCCTGGTGCGGCGCGCGTTGAAGGCCGCGCTGCAGGGCCGGGCGGGCATCGGCACCCACGACGCCGACGGTCATCTCATCGTGGTGCGCGGGGTGGTGCGCGGGTGCGCTCACGGATCGCCTGCCGGCGGCAACGACAGCATGTGACCCGGACACAGCCGGGCGCATCCATCCATTCGTCCCAGGAGGTTGTCCATGCTCGCCCATGCCCAGGTCGGCGCCATCGTGTTCTTCGTCGCGGTGCTCGACCGCACCGTCGCGTTCTATCGCGACACCCTCGGTTTGCCGGTGAACGAGATCGACGGCCACGACGGCCCGTTCGCGCTCGCCGAACTCGGCGACCTCAATCTGGTCTTCATCGCGCGTCAGGCGAAAGCCGGCGACAGCCCGGTGGTGGTGTTCCGCCTCGACAGTGGCATCGACGACTACGCCGAAGCGCTGGCCGCGAAAGGCGTGGAGATCGTGGTGCCGGTGAGCGAAGCGCCCGACGGCGGACTCACCCTCGACTTCGTCGATCCGGACCGCAACGCGTTGAGTCTCTACCAGCCGCCGGGGGCGCCGCGCCGCGGCTGACTGCGCCGTGTCCGGCGCGGCCGTTGGCGACGATGCCGAGGAACCTCGTCGCCAACGGACCGTAGGCGCGAAGACGCCGCGGCGTCAGCGCTTCGGCGGCGCGCCGCTGCCGAGCGGGCGGATCTCGAAGCGGACCTCGCGCGTACCGCCGTGCTCGAAGCGCAGCGTCGCGGTGACGGTCTCGCCCGCCACGAACGGATGCGTGGGCTTGATGAACATCAGGTGATACCCGCCGGGCTTGAGCTCGAGCGTGGCGTTCGGCGCGATGGCGAGACCATCGTCGAGCCTGCGCATCCGCATCATGTCGCCGTCCATGCGCATTTCGTGGATTTCCACGCGTTCGGCATCCGGACTGGTCGCCGACAGCAGATGGTCGGCGCTGTGCCCGTTGTTGCGGATGGTGAGGAAGCCGCCGGCGACCGGCGCCTGCGGCGGCGTGGCACGCGCCCAGGGCGTTTCGATCGTGAGCGCGGGTTTCGCGGGCGGCGCAGCCAGCAGGGTTGCCGCGAACAGCGCGGAGGCGGTCGAGATCGCGATCGTTGCGGAGAGAAGACGCCGTGGGAAAGTGCTCATGGTTCAACCTCGATGTCGTCGAGCAGGGTGTGGGTGCGGATCCGCCGGCCGTCCTTCTGGACGAGCGCCGACAGCAGGAAGATGGCCCAGCCGATCAGCCAGAACAGGGCGAAGAAAAAGAACGATTCCATGGGTGGATTCCGGTGAAAGCGCTGGCCGTGCGGTGCGCACGACGGCGATCCGCGCAGGGGCGCGGCAGCGGAAGTGTCGGGTGTCTCCGGCGACCGGCGACGCGTGAGCGTGCCGGGCCCGGCGATGTTCAGGGATGGCGCAGGGTCAGGCGGGTGGACCGCGGGAGCCGAGGCCGTTGGGATGGTGCCGCGAGTGCGGTGCGGGATGACGGCCGGCGATGGCATCGGCGGCGGGCGGCCATGCCGACGGCATCGCGAGGAGGCCGGCCAGCGCGGTGCAGGCGGCGAGCGTGCAGTAGTCGCAGTCCGCGCCGTCGTGCGGCGCAGGCGTCTTCGGTGCGTCTTCGAGGGCGAAAACGAGCGCTTCGTCGAGGGCGACCGCGGTGTCGTAGACCAGTCCGCGGGTGGTGCAGATCGCGCCGAAGGTCGATTCGATCGTCGAGGTCCCGCCGGTGGTGGCGGCGAGGCCGCGATCGATCCGGCCGACGCTCGGCAGCAGCGCGAACGCGAGCATCGCCAACAGGGCGATACCGGCCATCGAGCGCTGGAAGGTCGATCTGGACATGGCCGGCAGTATAGCCAGCGCCCGGCGCGGCGGTTTGCGTCAGGTCAGTTTGATCGCGTCGAGCACCTTGTCGACCTGGCCGAGGAACTGCGAGGTCGCGCGGACGATGTCGTTGACCCGGGTCAGCGTCTTCAGCGCTGCGTCGAGATCGGCGCTGGCGGCGAGCACGCCTTCGATGCGCGTGTCCATCGCCGCGGTGGTCTGCTTGAACAACAGGCTGCCGCTGACCATGACCCGGAAATTGACTTCCTGCATTTCCAGCAGGATGGCCTGCGCGTCGGTGGGATTGGTGGTGTTGCCGAGCAGCGTCGACAGCGACTGGTGCTGTTTGACCAGACTCTGCTGCAGCTTGCGGATGTCGCCGTTCATGCCGGCGCCGTTGATGCCGCCGCTGTTCAAGTTGCCGTTGGTCGCGTCGATGGCGCTCATGGCTTGCTCCCGTTGCCGTTCTGCTGGCCGTCCTGTTGGCGCAGCGCGTCGACGCGCTGGCGATAGGCCGCGTACTCGGCCTGCACTTCGTCGAGCATCCGGCGCGCGCTCGGCGGGTCGCCGGCGGCGAGTTCGCGGTGGGCCGCGGCGAGCAGGCCGATCGAGCGCCGCAGCGACGCGAGGCTGGCGTCCTGCGCGTCGCGCTGGTCGAGGGTGCCGACGTAACGCGTGGCCACGTCGCGTTTGGCGGCGGTGCCGCCCGCGGTGAGGAATTCGACCTGAATCGCGCCGAGCACATCGCCCCACGAGGTGGCGACCATCGCGCGCACGCCGTTGTCGCGGTCCTCGCCGATCGCGGCCATCATCGTGTCGAACACGCTCTGGATCGCCGGGTCGGCCTTGCGGATCGCGCCGAGCGCCTCCTTCTCGGCCCGCATCTGCACCAGCAGACCGCCGAGCTGGGCGAAACCGCCGGCCACGCCGGCCGGCAGCCGTTCGCCTTCGATCGTGCCGATCTTCTCGCCCAGTTCGGCGAGCGCGGTTTCGGTGTCGCTGCGGCGCGCGGGATCCAGCAGTGTTTCGAGCGATGCGGCATAGGCGTCGATCAGCCCGAAGGCGCGATTCCATTTGGCGACGTCCTCCGATGCCAGCGGCGAGAAGAACTCGCTTTCGTTGAGGGTCGGCAACTGGCTGGCGCGATCGATCTGCTGCTGGCGCAGGAAGGTGTTGATGTCGGCGAAGGTCGACTGCGACTGCTGGTTGGCGGTCGCCGCGCCCTGGCGGAAGCTGGTGATGCCGTCGCGATCCGGGACGGTCATGCAGCCGACGGTCAGAAGCAGCAGAGTCGCCAGCGACAGGTGTCGCGCGAAGGCGATGGCCCTGCGTCGCAAGGCGTGGTGATCGGGCGTCCCTGTCATGCGCGTTCCTGTCGTTGAGAGGCGTCGACGTGCGTGGTCGATGCGACATGCCGCCCGGCAGCGTATGGAACGCGGTCCCCCCGGCGGTGCCGATGCCGAAGATGCGCCGCAAACGGCTTCGAATCAAGTCGTGCCCCTGTCCGCGGACGCGACGCGGCGGGCCGACAGGCCCGCCGCGCGTGCCGCGCATGCCGGTCCGATCAGGGCTTGCAGGGGACGACGTTGCCGCCGGCGTCGTAGCAGGTCGCGGTGCGGGTGTAACCGTCGTCCTTGTTGCCGGTCACCGTCGACTGGTAGCTGTTGCCGTTCTGGCCGGTGGCGTCGACATTGCGGTCGAGATTGCCGTTGGCGTACTGCGTGTCGGCATCGTAACTGCCGCCCTGCGCGCCGGTGGCGTGGGTGGTGCGGCCGCCGCTGACGCTGCCGTCGGCCGTGCGCACGAAACCACCTTCGCTGCTGCCGCTGCCGTTCTGGCCGTTCCACTGCGCGCCGGACTGGTGCTGCGCGCTGCCGTCTGCATTCCATGTGGTGGTGCCGGCGCGCGCCGAGGTGCCGCCGTTGGGGCCGCGGACGGCGCTGCCGCTGGCGGCCTGGCCGTTGCCCTGGCCATCGGTCTTCACGCCGCGTGCGCGGACAGCGCCGCCGCCGTTCGGGCCGCGTGCGGCGGACGCGCGGCCCGCGGTGACGCCGCCTTCGGCGTTCTGGGTCGCGCCGCGGGCCTTGACGCGGCCGGCGGCATCGGCGTCGTGGGGCGCCAGCGCGAATGCGGCGGCGAGGGTGCAGAGGACGAGGAGGGACTTGTGCATGACGGAACTCCGGAAAGATGCGTGAAAGGACGCTGGGGAGGGAGAGGGAAGATCGCGCGCGGCTTACTGGCGCGCGTCGAGGAAGCGGCCGAGGCGTTCGCGCATCGCCGCGAAACGGTCGAGGCGTTCGGCCATCGCCTTGCGCACCTTCGCCTGGTCCTGCGGCGAGAGCGATTCGTAGAGATCGAGCTGGCGATCGCGCAGCGCGCGCGCTTCGGCCATGTGCGCGTCGACCTTGCGCTGCGATTCGCGGCTGTAGGCGCGCAGGTCGGGCGACGGCTGGTCGAGCAGCGCGCGGAATTCGCCGACGCCGTCGCGCAGGTCGTCGCGGCCGACCGCGCGCAGGGCCACGGCTTCGGCGCGCAGCGCGTCCCACTGCCGGGCGTGCGATGTGGCGATGCCGAGTTCGGCGGCCGTGGGCGGCAGCATCGCGTCGCCGCGCGCCATGCGCGGGGCGGAGAGCGCGGTGGTGGCGGCGAGGGCGACGGTCAGGCCGGTGGCGAGGAAGAGCATGTGTCTGGTTTTCATGGAGCACCTGTGTGGATGCGTTGGGGTGACGCCAGAGTGCGCCGCGGGCCGCCGGAAGGCGTGTCCATGGCGCGTCGGAATGCGAATGGAGGTGTCGGCAGGACGCGGTGGACACATCCGTTCACAACTCGGCCGCGGAGACGGTGCCGCAAGGGGCCGGCACGGCTTGCCGGTGGCCCGGCAGCGGCGACAATGGCGGCATGACCCATGCACACGACACGCCGACCGCGACGACGCCCGCGCCCCGCCTGCTGGTGGTGGACGACGACGACCGCATGCGCGATCTGCTGGTGCGCTATCTCGCCCAGCAGGGTTTCGAAACGCTGGCCGCGGGCGACGGTCGCGAACTGGATCGCCAGCTGTCGCGCAACCACGTCGATCTGATCGTGCTCGACCTGATGCTGCCCGGCGAGGACGGGCTGTCGATCTGCCGCCGGCTGCGCGGGCAGGGTGTCGAGACGCCGATCGTGATGTTGACCGCGAAGGGCGACGACATCGATCGCATCGTCGGCCTGGAGCTCGGTGCCGACGACTATCTGCCGAAGCCGGGCAATCCGCGCGAACTGGTGGCGCGCATCCGTGCGGTGTTGCGTCGCGGACGACCCGTGCCGGGCGCGCCGAAGGAAGCCGGCGGCCGGGTCGCGTTCGGGCCCTGCGTGCTGGATCTCGGTGCGCGCACGCTGCATCGCGACGGTCGCGAACAGCGCATGACCACCGGCGAATTCGCGGTGCTGGCGGCGCTGGCGCAACGCCCGCGCCAGGCGCTGACCCGCGACCAGTTGATGAGCGCCGCGCGCGGCCGCGAACACGATGCCTTCGATCGCAGCATGGACGTGATGATCAGCCGCCTGCGCAAACTCATCGAGGACGATCCGAAACATCCGCGCTGGCTGCAGACCGTGTGGGGCACCGGCTACGTGTTCGTGCCCGAGGGCACGACGTGAGGCCGCGGCACCTGCACGCGCGGCTGGTGCTGCTGCTCGCGGCGGTGGTGATCGCCGCGCTGGCCGCGGCCGCGGTCGCGTTCGGCCTGTCGACGCGCGCGAGCAGCGCCGAACGCGTCGCGCGCGCGCTGCATGCGCAGGTGCTCGCCGCCGACGCGCTGCTCGCGCAGGCGGACCACGGCGCATCGCGGCGGCAACTGGATGCGCTCGGGATCCTGTTCCGCGCGGAGTTGCCGCCGGGCGAGCGCCCGACGCTGCGTTTCCTGCAGCGCACCGAATCGCGCGTCGGTGCGCGGTTGCCCGGCCGCCCGATGCGCCTGTCCGGCGCACCGGCGCGGCTGTGGGTGCAGGCGCGCGCGCCGCTGCGGGGCTGGATCGGCATTCCGGTGCTGGGCGGGCCCGAGCCGCTGCGCCGCGGCCTGCTGATGTCGCTCGTCGCGATCGGCGCGCTGGTGCTGGTGGCGTCGGCCCTGTTCGCGCGCAGCCTCACCCGCCCGCTGCATCGGCTGGCCGAGGCCGCGGCGGGCATCGTCGCCGGCGAGCCGCCACCGCCGGCGCCGCGGTTCGCCAGCGCCGAAATCCTCGAATTGCAGGGCGCGCTGGCCGATGCCGCCGAGCGCACCCGCGTCGCCGCGCGCGATCGCGAACTGATGCTGGCCGGCATTTCGCACGACATGCGCACGCCGCTGGCGCGATTGCGCTACGCGCTGGCGCTGGCGCCTGCGCTTGAACCAGCGATCGACGACGGCACCCGCAGCGGCATGGAGCGCGACATCGACGAACTCGACGGAATCGTCGGCCAGTTCATCGATTACGTCCGCGACGGGCGCGACGAGCCGCTGGACACCGTCGATCTGGCGGCGATGCTGCGCGCCCTGGCCGAGGACGAGGCGCGACAGGGACGCGCATGGACGCTCGCGCTGCCCGACGATGCGCGGCTGCCGGGCCGGCCGCTGGCGCTGCGCCGCGCGCTGGCCAATCTGTTCGACAACGCCGCGCGCCACGGCGCGGCACCGTTCGAGGCCACGCTGACGCGGGCTGGCGACGACTGGCGGTTGCAGGTCGGCGACCGTGGGCCGGGCGTGCCCGCATCGGCGCTGGACGGGCTGGGGCGGCCGTTCCACCGCGTCGATGGCGCCCGTGGCACCCCGGGCAGCGGGCTGGGGTTGGCCAGCGTGGCCCGGATCGCGGGCGTGCACGGCGGCGACCTCGCGCTGCGCAACCGCGACGGCGGCGGGCTGGAAGCGGTGCTGCGGCTGCGCGCCGTCGAGGGCTGATCGGCGGCGCGCGGGCGCGGCCCCGGGCGGTCATTGGGGGCTTGTGGCAGAATTCCCGGCCTCCGATCGCCCGAGCTGCGCCGCCGATGCCGGTTTCCGCCCCGTCCGTCTCCGTTCTGCCCGTCGGCCGCTGACATGGCCGACCACACCGGTCATCTGCCGCGCACCCCCGCGCGCATCTTCAAGGCCGCGAAATGGTCGCTGCAGGGCCTGCGTGCGGCCTGGCTGCACGAGTCCTCGTTCCGTCTCGAGGTCTATCTGTTCGTGGTGCTGGCGCCGCTGGCCTGGTGGCTGGGCGGGAACGGCCTGGAACGCGCGCTGATGATCGGCAGCTGCATGCTGGTGATGAGCGCCGAACTGCTCAACTCCGCGATCGAAGCGGTGATCGAGCGCTACGGCCCCGAATTCCACGAGCTGGCCGGCCGCGCCAAGGACATGGGCTCGGCGGCGGTCTTCGTGCTCATGATGAACGTGCTGCTGGTCTGGGGCGTCATCCTCGCCGACCGCTATCTCTGATCGACAACGCCCGATCGCGCGGCGCCGCCGCGCGCCCGCGCTCCGACAACACTGGAAAACGATGCAATGATGGAACTGATTTCCGATCCGCAGACCTGGATCACCCTCATCACCCTCAGCGCGATCGAGATCGTGCTCGGGATCGACAATCTGGTGTTCATCTCGATCGCCGTGTCCAAACTGCCCTACGCGCAGCGCGAGCGGGCGCGCAAGTTCGGCATCGCGGTCGCCTGCCTCTCGCGCATCGCGCTGCTGCTGACGCTGGCATGGCTGGCGGGGTTGACCAGCGACCTGTTCTCGATCTTCGGCCAGGGCATTTCGGTCCGCGATCTGGTGCTGATCCTCGGCGGCGTGTTCCTGCTGGTGAAGGGCACCGGCGAGATCCGCGACATCGTCAAGGGCGAGCCCGAAAGCGAAGACATCAACACCAAGCCGAAGAACGTGTTCTGGGCGGTGATCGCGCAGATCGCGGTCATCGACATCGTGTTCTCGCTGGACTCGGTGATCGCGGCGGTGGGCATGGCCAATCAGACGCCGGTGATGGTGGCCGCGATCCTGCTGGCGGTGGCGGTGATGCTGCTGGCGGCGACGCCGCTGGGCAAGTTCATCGACAGCAATCCGACGGTCAAGATGCTGGCGCTCGCGTTCATCGTGCTGGTCGGCGCCTATCTGATCGCCGAAGGTTTCGAAGCGCATGTGCCCAAGGGCTACATCTACTTCGCGATGGGCTTCTCCGCGGTGGTCGAAAGTCTGAACCTGTGGGCGAAGAAGCGCGCGAGTCAGCGGGTGTCGCCCGAATAGCCGCTGCGCCGCAGACGCGGATTGCGCCGGGTGTGCCCCGATGATGCAATGCGCATTCCAGTTTCCTTCCGAGCGTCCGCCATGCATGCCAACGTCGCAACGATTTCCACGCTGCTGATCGCACTGTCGCTGGCGGCCTGCAGCCGCGATGCCGCCGAAGCGCCGGCCGCGGCCGTCGCCCCGCCTGCCGAAACCACGGCGCCACCGGCCGTCTCCGTGCCCGCGCCACCGGCGCAGGCGCCGGGGCAGGCCGTGGACCCGCGCATCGCGCCGATCAAGTCGTCGTCGGGCGATGGACAGCCGGTGGGCCCTGTCGTGCCTCCCGAGGGTCTGCCGCCGCCGCCCATGCCCGCCAAGGGCAGCCCGTCGCCGCTGCCACCGCCGGGCGCGCCGGTTCCGCCGCCGCCACCGCCTGCCGGTGGTTGATCGAACGATTGCCGGTGCTCGCCGCTTCGGAATCGCGGCCGAGCACGATCCCGATGGCCGAATCGGCAGCGCGCGGTCGCACGCCGCGGCTCGCATCCGTTCGGGCGAAGCGGCGCCGGCTTCCGGCACAATAGGCCCTCCGCTCGCGACGCCGTACCGCCGATGACCTTTCTGCACCAGATCGACCCGGTCCTGATCGAACTCGGGTCCCTGAAAGTCCACTGGTACGGCGTGATGTACCTGCTCGGCTTCACCGTCGCATGGTTCCTGGGCCGCAGCCGGATCCGCGCCGGCCGCATGCCGGGCGTGAGCGAACAGGCCTACAGCGATCTGTTGTTCTACAGCATGCTCGGCGTGATCTTCGGCGCACGCATCGGCTACATCCTGATCTACGACCTGCCGTCGTACGTCGCCGACCCGGTGCAGATCTTCAAGATCTGGCAGGGCGGCATGAGTTTCCACGGCGGCCTGGTGGGCGTGCTCGCGGCCTCGCTGTGGTGGGCGCGCAAGCACCGTATGCATTATTTCGACGTGGTCGATTTCGTCGCGCCGCTGGTGCCACCCGGCCTGGGCTTCGGCCGTCTGGGCAATTTCATCAACGGCGAACTGTGGGGCAAATACACCGAGGGCGGCTGGGGCGTGGTGTTCCCGCACGCGGAACCCAGCCTGCAGGGGCTCGATGCCTCCACGCTGCAGGCGCTGCACGACAGCGGCGCGCTGGACGCGCTCGCGCGGCATCCGTCGCAGCTCTACCAGCTGTCGCTCGAAGGCATCGCACTGTTCTCGGTGCTGTGGTGGTTTTCGCGCAGGCCGCGGCCGCGCTATGCGGTCGCGGGCCTGTTCGCGCTGCTGTACGGCTGTTTCCGCTTCCTGGTCGAATTCGTGCGCCTGCCCGACGAACAGATCGGCTATCTCGCCTTCGACTGGCTCACCATGGGCCAGGTCCTGAGCCTGCCGCTGGTCGCGCTGGGCCTGACCCTGCTGTGGCTGTCGCGACGCGCGCCGACGCTGCAGCCGCAACCGCAGCCGGCCGGAGCCGCCTGATGCATCCCTACCTTGATCTGCTGCACCACGTGCTCGACGAAGGCACGGAGAAGGCCGACCGCACCGGCACCGGCACGCGCAGCGTGTTCGGCTGGCAGATGCGCTTCGATCTGAACGAAGGCTTCCCGCTGGTCACCACCAAGAAACTCCATCTGCGTTCGATCGTGCACGAACTGCTGTGGTTCCTGAAGGGCGAGACCAACATCGCCTATCTCAAGGCCAACAAGGTCGGCATCTGGGACGAATGGGCCGATGCCGACGGCGAACTCGGCCCGGTCTACGGCAAGCAGTGGCGGCGCTGGGCCACCGCCGACGGCGGCGAGATCGACCAGATCCGCTGGGTCGTCGACGAGATCAGGCGCAATCCGGACTCGCGTCGCCTCATCGTCAGCGCCTGGAACGTGGCCGATCTGCCGAAGATGGCGCTGATGCCCTGCCACACGATGTTCCAGTTCTACGTCGCGGACGGCAGACTCAGCTGCCAGCTCTACCAGCGCAGCGGCGACATCTTCCTCGGCGTGCCGTTCAACATCGCCAGTTACGCGCTGCTCACGCACATGGTCGCGCAGGTCTGCGATCTGGGCGTCGGCGACTTCGTGCACACGCTCGGCGACGCGCATCTGTATTCGAACCATTTCGAGCAGGCGCGCGAGCAACTGTCGCGCGAACCGCGTGCCTTGCCGACCCTGCGCCTGAATCCCGAGGTGAAGGACCTGTTCGCCTTCGGCTACGACGACATCGTCATCGACGGCTACGACCCGCATCCCGCGATCAAGGCGCCGGTGGCGGTGTGAGCGTCGCGCTGACGCTGATCGCCGCCCTCGACCGCAATCGCGCCATTGGCCGTGGCAATGCGCTGCCGTGGCACCTGCCGGACGATCTGAAACGCTTCAAGGCGCTGACCTTGGGCAAGCCGGTGCTGATGGGCCGGAAGACCGCGGAGTCGCTGGGGCGCGCGCTGCCGAAGCGACGCAATCTGGTGCTCACGCGCGGCGGGCGCGTGCCGTTCGAGGGCATGGAAGCGGTGGATTCCATCGATGCGGCGATCGCCCTGGCGCAGGCCGATGGTGCGGCGGAACTGTGCGTGATCGGCGGCGGCGAGTTGTATGCGCTCGCGCTGCCGCATGCGGCGCGGATGCATCTGACCCATGTCGAGACCGAGGTCGACGGCTGCGATGCGTTCTTTCCGGCGTTCGATCCCGCGCAGTGGCGCGTGGTCGCGCGCGAAGCGCATGCCGCGGACGAGAAGCATGCCGTCGCGTTCGCGTTCGTGGATTACGCGCGCGCCTGAATCACACTCGGTAGAGCGGGCTTCAGCCCGCTTTCATTCGAGCACATGAAACAGCGGCCTGAAGGCCGCTCTACCAACCTTCAAATCGCGCGCATCGCCTTACCGGGACAGTGCCGGCCGGTAATGCCCGGTGATCGTGTACGAGAAGAGGATGTTCTCCTCTTGTGTACCGCGGCCGATGTTGTGGACGATCAGCGGAGTGCCGCCGAGGCCCTTGCGGTCGCCGACGATGCCGATATGCGGCAGGTTGCCCGGCAGCATCCAGGTGACGAGATCGCCGGCGCGGTAGTCGACGGCGTTGCGGGTCGGCGTCCGCGACCAGCCCTGGCGCGCGAACCACGTCTGCAGGTTCGGCACGCGGCGGTGGTCGATGTTGCGGTCCGGGCCGCGCAGGCCCCATTTCTGCGGATATTCCGCGAAGTGCGCGCGCATGTCCTCGTGCACGCTGCGCTGCAGATCGAGACCTTGGGCGCGCAGCGCGCGGATCACCACGTCGGTGCAGACGCCGCGATCCTCCGGCACATCGCCGTTCGGGTAGGGCAGGCGCACGTAGGCGGGGTCGTAGCGCGTGGTCACGCCGATCTGCCGGCGTGCGGCGATCACCAGCGGCGGTGTCGAGGTCGCGGGTGCCGATTGCGGCGCGGCGGCGAGTGCGCGCGCGGTGCCGGCATTCGAATCGGTGCAGGACGCGAGCGCGGTCAGGGTTGCGATCAGGGTTGCGATTCTGATCGCAACCACCCGGATGCCGCGGGTCGCGATGCGGCGCATCAGTCCTGCTCTCCCGGCGTGGCGACCTCGCGTCCCGGGACCTGCACGATGCGGAGTTCGTCGGTGTCCAGCTGCAGCGCGGTGAGTTTTCCGCCCCAGACCGCGCCGGTGTCGATCGCATGCACGCCGTGGCCGATGAACAGATTCAGCGTCGACCAGTGGCCGCAGACGATCTTCAGTTCGCGCTCGACGCGGCCCGGCACTTCGTACCACGGATACAGGCCCGGCGCCTGGGTGCCGGGCATGCCTTTTTCGTTGAAGGCGATGCGTCCGCGCGGCGAGCAGTAGCGCAGCCGGGTGAAGATGTTGATGATCGCGCGCTCGCGCTCGACGCCGCGCAGCGCCGGCGACCACGCCGGGAAGTCGCCGTACATGTTGCGCAGCAGTTTGCGGCGGCCGTCGCCCTGCAGCCGGCGTTCCACTTCGCGCGCGTGCCGCTCGGCGTGGGCGATGGTCCATTTCGGCGCGAGGCCGGCATGCACCATCATCCAGCCGAGGTCGCGATCGGTGTGCAGGAGGGGACGTTCGCGCAGCCAGCCGATCAGGGTGTCGCGATCCTGTGCGAACAGGATCCGCTGCAGGTCCGGATTGACCTTGCGCTGGTCGTCCGGCGTGCGCTCGGAGATCGCCAGCAGCGACAGATCGTGATTGCCCAGCACCACCGTGCAGTGGTCGCGCAGCGAATGCACGAGGCGCAGCGTTTCCAGCGATTCGCCACCGCGGTTGACCAGATCGCCGCAGAACCAGATCCGGTCCTGCGCGGGATCGAAGCGGATCTTCTCCAGCAGGCGTTGGGTCGGGCCGTAACAGCCCTGCAGATCGCCGATCGCCCAGATCGCCATCAGTGCAGCATCCGTGGAATGCAGAGCACGAACTGCGGGATCGGCGCCTCGAACAGGGTGCCGTCGTCCTCGCGCATCGTGTACGCCCCTTCCATCGTGCCGAAGGGCGTCTTGAAGAACGTGCTGGAGGTGTACTCGAACCGTTCGCCGGGACGCAGCCGCGGCTGTTCGCCGACCACGCCCTCGCCGACGACCTCGCGCGGGAAACCGATGGCGTCGACGATCAGCCAGCGCCGGCTGATCAGCTGCGCGGCGCGGGTGCCGGTGTTGCGGATGCCGATGGTGTAGGCGAAGTAGTACAGCTCCTCGTCGGGCTTGGATTGCTCGTCGAGATAGCGGGTCGCGATATCGATCGCGATGGCGTGGTCCGGTGCGTCAGGCATGACGCAAGTTTAGTGGCTATCGCGTCGTTTGCGGACGCCATCCGCGGACGATTCTCAGTCGCTGTCCACCGGCGGCGCGGGGGCCAGGTTGGCCAGGCGCACGAAGTCCGCGACCTCGAGTTGTTCGGCGCGGGTCTGCGGGTCGATGCCCGCGGCGAGGATCCGGTCCGCGTCGCAGACGCCGCCGAGGGCGTTGCGCAGGGTCTTGCGGCGCTGGCCGAAGGCGGCGCGCACGACCTCGGCGAAGCGCCGCGGGTCGTCGATGCCGATCCGTTCCGGCGGCCGCGGCACCAGCCGCACGACGGCCGAACCGACCTTCGGCGGTGGCCGGAACGCGCCCGGCGGCACCTTGAACAGCGAGGTCACCGTGCAGTACGCCTGCAGCATCACGCTCAGGCGACCATAGACCTTGCTGCCCGGCGCGGCGGCCATGCGGTCGACCACTTCCTTCTGCAGCATGAAATGCATGTCGCGGATCGATGCCGCGTGGCCCAGCGCATGGAACAGGATCGGCGAGGAGAGGTTGTAGGGCAGATTGCCGACCAGGCGGAAGGGCTCGCCCGCGGCCAGCGCCGTGAAATCGACGTTCATCACGTCGGAGTGGATCAGGGTCAGCGCGCCGTGCGCTTTCGCCGCGGCGGTGAGCGGTTCGAGCAGATCGCGGTCGAACTCGATCGCGGTCAGCGCGCCGTGACGGTCCAGCAGCGGAAAGGTCAGCGCGCCCTGGCCGGGGCCGATCTCGACGAAACGGTCGCCCGGCTTGGGCGAGATCGCCAGCAGCATCTTCTCGATGATGCCGCGCTCGTGCAGGAAGTGCTGGCCCAGCGATTTCTTCGCGGGCTTGCCGAAAGTGGCCGCGTCGTCGTGCGTCCTGTCGCGATGCATGTCGCGCGTCATGCGGCCTCCGTGCGCGCGATGCGGGTGCGCGCCAGCCGGGTGCAGGTGTCGATCGCGGCGAACAGGCTGGAGGGATCGGCGATGCCGCGACCGGCGAGCTCGAGCGCGGTGCCGTGGTCGACCGCGACCCGCGGATAGGGCAGGCCGAGCGTGAGGTTCACGGCGCGCTCGAAACCGCTGTATTTCAGTACCGGCAGGCCCTGGTCGTGATACATCGCCAGCACCGCGTCGAACCCCGGCAACTTCGCCGGCAGGAAAGCGGTGTCCGCGGGCAGCGGGCCGATCAGCGTCCAGCCTTCGTCGCGCAGGCGATCGAGCAGCGGGATGACGATGTCGAGTTCTTCGCGGCCGAGATGGCCGTCTTCGCCCGCGTGCGGGTTGAGCCCGAGCACGGCGATCCGCGGTGCGGCGATGCCGAAGTCGTCGCGCATCGCGTCGCGGACGATGCGCAGGGTGCGTTCGAGACCCGCGGCCGTGATCGCGTCGGGCACGGCGCGCAGCGGCAGATGGGTGGTGGCGAGCGCGACCCGGACGATGTCGTTGGCGAGCATCATCACCACCTCGCGGCCGGCCTGCGCGGCGAGCAGTTCGGTGGTGCCGGTGTAGGGAATGCCGCCGTCGTTGATCGCCGCCTTGTGCACCGGGCCGGTCACCAGACCGTCGCAGAGACCCTCCAGGCACGCGTTCGCGGCGACTTCGAGCGCGGCGATCGTGGTCCGCGCATTGCGCGGCTCGGGCCGGCCGAAAGCGGCCCGATCGCGGTTCGGGATTTCGACGTGCGCCAGCCGGCCGGGGCCGGCGGCGGACGGGTCGTTCGGAGAGATCAGCCGCAGCGGCAGACCGATGGCGTCGGCGGCGCGCAGCAGGGTGTCGCGGTCGCCGTAGCAGATCAGCTGCGCGTCCCAGTCGCGCTGGGCCGCACGCACGACGAGTTCGGGACCGATGCCGGCCGGCTCGCCCGGGACCAGCGCGAGACGGGGGCGTCGGGTCATGGCGTCAGCCGGCGCTGGCGGCCGGGGCGGCGCCGACCCGGATGTCGATGAAGGCTTCGCCGCGCATTTCGCGCAGGAAGCGGTTCCACTCGTCTTCCAGCTTGCGCTGGCCGATGCTCTCGCGCACCTGGTTGCGGCGGCTCTCGGTGCCGACATCGGCCTCGCGGGTGCCGACGCGCTGGACGATGTGCCAGCCGGCCTGGGTCTTGAAGGGCGGCGAGACTTGGCCGTCGCTCAGCAGTGCGACTTGGGCGCCGAAATCGGGGCCGAAGTCGTCCTTCGCGAACCAGCCGAGATCGCCGCCGCGGGCCTTGCTGATGTTGTCCTGCGAATTCTCGGTCGCCAGCTGGGCGAAGTCGGCGCCGCCGACGACGCGGGCGCGCAGGGTTTCGAGCTTGGCCTTGGCGGGCGCATCGGCTTCGCCTTCCTGCACGCGGATCAGGATGTGGCGGGCCTGGAACTGGGTGACCTTCTGGCCTTCGCCTCCGGCGCCGACGTTGCGGGTCTCTTCCAGCTTGATCAGCTGGAAACCGCTGGGGCCGCGGATCGGGCCGATGATCTGGCCGGTCTGCATGCCGCGGATCGTGCCGGCGAAGCTGGTCGGAATCTGATCGAGGGCGCGCCAGCCGAGGTCGCCGCCTTCGAGGGCGTTGGGGCTGTCGGAATAGCGCACGGCGGCGGCGCTGAATTCCATCTCGCCGCGTTCCAGCAGGCCCTTGATGCCTTCGATCTTGCGCTGGCCGGTGGCGATCTGCTCGGCGGTGGCGCCTTCGGGCAGGCCGACGAGGATGTGCGCGAGCCGGTACTGGGTGTTGCCGCCGGCCTGCGCCGCGAGCGCGGCGTCGATTTCGGGCTCGCTCACGCTGATGCGCTGGGCGAACCGCTGACGCAGGCGCTGGACCACGATTTCGTCGCGCAGCGAACTGCGGAAATCGCCGAAGCTCAGGCCGTCCTTCGCCAGCTGCTGGCGCAGCTGGTCGACGCTGAGGTTGTTCTGCCGCGCGATGTTGGCGACGGCGGTGTCGACTTCTTCGTCGCTGATGCGCATGCCGGTGGAGGCGGCGCGGGCGGCCTGCAGGCGGATCAGGATGAGGCGTTCCAGCACCTGCCGCTGCAGCACGTCGGCCGGCGGCAGCTGGGCCTCGCGGCCGGCGTACTGGCCGCGGATGTTGGCCACGGCGCGATCCAGTTCGCTCTGCAGGATGATGTCTTCGTCCACGACCGCGGCGATCCGGTCCAGCGGCTGTTGGGCGAAGGCGTTGAAGCTGCCGGCCAGGAGGGCGGCAGCGAGGAGAGCGCGGAGCGTTCGGATCATGGGACGGAATCTGAAGAGGGAAGATCGCCGCCGCGCGACTGGGGCGGCGGAACGAGGGACAAATCCTCGCGGTAGTAGCCGAGGATAGCACGGCGCAGACGGCCCTCCGTGTCGGGTCCTGCGGAGCCTAGACCCTTGAGTTCGATCTCCAGCTGAATGGCGTTGTTGAGGTCGCCGTCGCGGTTGCGCAGGTAGCGCCGGCCGACCAGCCGCACTGCGATGCAGCAGCTCTCCCACTGCACGCCGGCGATGCCTTCCAGCAGCTTGTCGTCGCGCAGCGAGTAGTAATAGCGGCCGACCAGGCTCCAGTTCGGATTGATCGGATACAGGAACGACAGGTCGGCCTGCTCCAGCAGGTCGCGGCGGTAGCGATAGCTCAGATTGACGATGCCGTCCTCGCCGATCAGGTAGCGGGTGCGCAGACTGGCCAGATCGCGGCGGCCTTCCTTCGGGTCCCACTGGTAGGACGCGCCGAGGGTCCAGCGGTCGTTGGGCGCGTAGTTCGCGTCGACGATCCAGGCCGACTTGCCCTGTTCGATCGGATTCTCGCCGGGCACCGTGACCCGCGAGTCCTCGAAATAGCGGATCTGGCCGAAGCTGGCGGACAGCTTCTCGCGGCCGTCGGCCTCGCGGATCAGGCGGGTGGAGACCGCAAGGGTCAGCTGGTTGCCGTCGGCCTGGCGGTCGGCGCCGGAATAGCGGTTGTCGCGGAACAACTGGCCCCAGCTGTAGGTCAGCGGGCGGGTGTCGAACAGCGGGATGCCGCTCTGGTCGCGGTACGGCGCGTGGAAATAGAAGATGCGCGGTTCCAGCGTGTGCAGATAGTCGCCGTCCTTCCAGCGCGTGTGTCGGTCGAAATACAACCCGGCGTCCAGCGTCCCGATCGGGACGCTGCGGCTGGGGCGGTCGTCGCGCCCGGGCAGGGCCGGATCGTCTTCGAGGTTGTACCCGGTGTAGCGCCAGGCCAGGGTGGGCTTGAGGAACCAGCTCGCGCCTTCCAGCGGCATGCTGACGTAGGGCCGGAGGTCGAGGCGGCTGCCGCCGGCGAAGGTCTCGTGGTCGAAGCGCACGGCCTCCGCGTCGATGCCCACGGCGAACATCGGCGCGACCCGCTTTTCCCAGCGCGCCGCGAGGCGCGGCAGGCGGTTGTAGGGCAGGTTGGTGTCGCGCAGGGTGTAGTCGGCCAACTGCCAGTGATCGGCCATGAATGTGGCCTCCCAGTCGCGGCCGCGGCCGTACAGGCCGATGTCGCTGGTCACGAAGGAGTTGGCGCCGCTGTTCAGATTGTTGCTGGCGTCGTCGAGATAGCGCGGGTCGCTGATCCAGGCCATGTTGGCCCGCGCCTGCCAGCGCGGCCCCAGGTCCTGGCTGCCGACGAAACGCAGGAAGCCGCGGTCCGACTTGCGCCGGTTGTCCAGCGGCACGCCTTCGGCGATTTCCTCGTCGCGCTCGCGGTCGGTCAGGTTGTCCGACGGCAGGAACGCGCCGTCGATCACGCCGCGGCTGCTTTCGGTGAGATAGCGGAATTCGCCGCCCACCTGCAGGCCGCGCTGGGTCATCAGCCGCGGGGTGATGGTGGCGTCGTAGTTCGGCGCGAGATTCAGGTAGATCGGCTGGCGCCAGTCGAAGCCGTTGCGGCCGGAGGACGAGATCGCGGGGTACAGCAGGCCGGTGCGACGGCGGTCGTCGATCGGGAACCGGAACCACGGCAGATAGAGCACCGGGATCTTGCCCACGCGCAGGGTCGCGTTGCGTGCGGTGCCCATGCCTTTTTCGGTATCGACGTCGATCTGCTGCGCCCGCAGTTCCCAGCGCCGGGCGTCGGGCGGGCAGGTGGAATACGTCGAGCCGTACAGCGAGCCCTCGCTGCCCTGCATCGTGATCCGCTTGGCGCCGCCGTTGCCGCGCCGGCGGACCAGCTGGTACTGGATGTCTTCCAGCTCGTGGATGTCCTTGGCCTGGTCGCCCTTGGCCCGGGCCGCGATCAGTCGCATGCCGCGGTCCCGGTAGCGCACGCTGCCTTCGGCGGTGTAGGTCTCGTTGTCCTGGTCGTAGCTCAGGCGGTCGGTGGCCAGCACCTGATCGCCGCGCCGCAGCAGGACGTTGCCGCTGAGGTTCATGACCTGGCCCTCGGTGCCGTCGAGGCTGTCGCCGTCGATGTCGGTGGCCTGGGTGGTCGGATCGACGCCCGCCGGCGTCACCGTCGCGCCATCCTGCGCGGGCAGTTCCTCCGCGAAGATCGGCACCGCATCCTCGATCGGGCACAGCGCCCAGTCTTCGGGACGGTCGTCGGCGGCATGCGCGGACAGCGAGAGGGCGATGCAGAAAGGCAGCGGCAGCAGTCGGAGAGTCTTGCGCACGTTGGACCGGGGTCTGGACATATCCGGTTAGCTTGACGCATCCGCCCCGGGGGGGCAACGCGGCGGGGCGGGAAGTTCAGCCCCGCAGCGCGCCGACGTGGGCGATGGCGGATTCGCGCAGGGCCTGCAGGTCGTAGCCGCCTTCGAGGCTAGAGACGACGCGGCCGTCGGCGTGGCGGTCGGCGATGGCGACGAGCTCGCGGGTGATCCACGCGAAATCGGCGGCGTCGAGCTGCAACTGCGCCAGCGGGTCGAGGCGGTGGGCGTCGAAGCCGGCGGAGATCATCACCAGTTGCGGGCGGAAGGCGTCGAGCTGCGGCAGCAGCCGGTTCGTCCAGGTCTCGCGGAACTGTTCGCTGCCGGCGCCCGGGGGCAGCGGCGCGTTGAAGATGTTGTTGACGCCGCGATCGTCGACGTGGCCGCTGTCGGGATACAGCGGCATCTGGTGCGAGCTGGCGAAAACCACGCGCGGTTCGTGATCGAAGATCGCCTGGGTGCCGTTGCCGTGGTGCACGTCGAAATCGGCGATGACAATGCGCGACAGGCCGAACTTGTCGAGCGCATGCGCGGCGCCCACCGCGATCGAATTGAACAGGCAGAAACCCATGGGCGCGCAGGTGGTGGCGTGATGGCCTGGCGGGCGCACCGCGCAGAACGCGCGCTTCGCTTCGCCGTTGAGCACCATCTCCACCGCGGCGACCACCGCGCCGGCGGCGCGCAGGCCGGCTTCGGCCGAGGCCGGCGACAGCACGGTGTCGGGATCCAGCCAGATGCGATCGTGCGGCTTCGTTTCCAGCACCGCATGCAGCAGTGGCTCGGTATGCACGCGCAGCAGTTGTCCGCGGCTGGCGCGTGGCGCGTCGATCCATTCCAAGTCGGTGTAGCTGTCGCGCAGACCGCGCGTCACCGCTTCGAGCCGCGCAGGGCATTCCGCGTGCATGGGCCCGGTGTCGTGGGCCAGGCAGGCGCTGTGGCTGAAGACCGGCAGGCCCATCACTGCGGCTTGCGGCGCTCGTGCTGCCAGAGCACTTCGCCATGCCCGTCGCGGCGCGCGAGTACCCGCGCCAGCACGAACAACAGGTCGGAGAGGCGATTGAGATAGCGGATCGCCTGCGGCCGCACCGCGTCGTGGTGCGAGAGGGTCACGCTTTCGCGTTCCGCGCGACGCACGATGGTGCGCGCCAGATGGCAGCGCGCCGCGGCTTCGCCACCTGCGGGCAAGATGAAGTCTTTCAGCGGCGGCAGCGGATCGTTGTAATGATCGAGCTGCTGTTCGAGGCGCTCGATGTCGGCGTCCTCGATCGCGGCGTGGCCGGGAATGCACAGCTCGCCGCCGAGATCGAACATCTGGTGCTGCACCGTGGTCAGCAGCGCGCGGATGTCGTCCGGGAGATCGCAGGCCAGCAGCACGCCGATGCTCGAATTGGCCTCGTCCACCGTGCCGTACGCGGTGACCCGCGCCGAATCCTTCGCCACCCGGCTGCCGTCGCCGAGCCCGGTCGTACCGTCGTCGCCGGTCTTCGTGTAGATCTTGGAGAGACGGTTGCCCATGGAATCCTTCAGCGCCGGGCAGGCCCGGCAGACGGCATGGCCGCGGCGCCCAGCAGGCCGACGCGGTAACCGTTCTGCTGCAACATCTTCGTGGCCTGTGAACTCGAACGCACGAGGATCAACAGTCCGATCAGCGGCACGAACATGAACACGAGCATCAGGACGCGGTAGATCATCGGCGTATCGAGACCCGACCACATCCGGAACAGGCCCATGAACGACATGACGAACATCGCGACGACCATGGCCACGATCAGCAGGCCGAGCAGGCTCGCCATGGCCGGATCGCTGCCGCTCAACGCCGACAAGGCGCCCATGCCGAAGTACAGCAGGATCGACCAGATGACCAGCCGCTGGCCGGTGCGCACTTTTTCCAGACGCTCGCGTTCGGCCGCGGTATGCGTCCCGGTCTGTTCGATGTTGGCTTGCGGCGGGCTGTAGGGATTGCTGCTCAAGCCTGCGGACCTCAGACCGTTTGCGCGCGCAGCGCCGGCGCCCGGCGACGCAGCAGCGCGAAGCCGCCGAACAGCAGCGCCGAGTAGAACAGCGTGCCGAGCACGGTCCACTGGAAGAACGGGATCGCGGCGACGTAGGCCGCGGCCAGGCCGGCGCCGGTCTGCGGGTACATCGTCCCGCCGAACCAGGTGAAGAAGTTGGTGACCACGAAGAACAGCACCGAGCCGGCGAGCGAGTAGCCCAGCACGTTCGCGCCGTTGGCCCTGCCGCGCAGGCCGAAGCCCATCACCGACGACAGCGCGATGCACAGATAGACCGACCAGAAGCCGAGGCTGGCGACGTAGTCGAGATAGGTGCCGCCGTGGATCAGGCCCAGCGCCACGTCGGACAGCACCATCGCGATCAGCGGGATCACGACGGCCCAGCCGCGATGGGCGAAATACGCGCCACCGAACAGGGCCATGGCTTCCACCGGCGAGAAATTCGGCGGATGCGGCAGCAGGCGACTGAGCGCGGCGAGGGCGATCATCGCGGCCAGCATCAGCGGGCCGGGCGCCAGCAGGCCGCGGGGGTCTTGACCGGGAGAAGCCTGGCCGGAGGAGGCCTGGCCGGAAGAAGAGGGAGAAGCGGAAGCGGTCATCGGCGGTCGCAGGCGGGAGAGGACACGGAGGCGTTAGCATAACGCAATGTCTCCGCCCGACCCCGTGCCGCAGAGCCCGGCATCTCCCGCGTCTCCGCCCGCCCCGGCGGCGTCCGAAACCATGCACGATGTCCTGATCGTCGGCGGCGGCCTGGTCGGTGCCAGTCTCGCCATCGCGCTGGACCGCCTCGGCCTGGATGTCGGTCTGCTCGAAGCCGCGCCCGCCGGCGCGCTGCCCGCGGTGTTCGACCAGCGCAACCTCAGCCTCGCCGAGGCCAGCGTCCATGCACTGCGCACGCTCGACGTGCTGCCGCGCCTGCGTGCGCCCACCGGCGCCATCGCCCGCATCCACATCAGCCGCGATGGTGACTTCGGTCGGGTGTTGCTGAACGCGCGCGACTACGGTCGCGACGCTTTCGGCCAGGTGGTGGTGGCACGCGATTTCGGCGAGGCCCTGGAGGCGAAGCTCGCCGATCTGCCGCGGCTGGTGCGTCATCGCCCGGCGCGCTTCACCGGTTTCGCGGCGGACGGCGGCGATGGACTGCGCCGCGCGCGGGTGGTCACCGACGACGGCGAACGCGTGATCGCGGCCCGGCTGGTGGTGGCCGCCGACGGCACCGCCAGCGCGGTGCGCGATGCGCTGGGCATCGCGGTCGAGCGCCACGACTACGGCCAGATCCTGTTCGTGGCCCGGGCGCGCGCCGAGCGCGTCCCCGACGGCACCGCCTGGGAACGTTTCACCGATCACGGCCCCACCGCGGTGCTGCCGCGCGGCGATGGCCATTACGGCACCATCCACGGGGTCGCCGCCGACGAGGCCGACGCCGTCGCCGCGCTCGACGACGCGGCCTATCTCGATCGCCTGCAGCACGCGTTCGGCTGGCGCGCGGGCCGCCTGCTCGCGGTCGGCCCGCGCAGCGCTTATCCGATCGTGCGCGTGCTCGCCGAGCGTCTGATCGCGCCGCGCGCCGCCGTGATCGGCAACGCCGCGCAGACCCTGCATCCGATCGGCGCGCAGGGGTTCAATCTCGGCCTGCGCGATGCCTTGACCCTGGTCGAATGCATCGATGCCGCGCATGCGCGCGGCGAGGACATCGGTGGTGACGCCGTGCTCGCCGCCTACGCGCAGCGCCGCCGCGACGACCGCGAACGCACGCTCGCGTTCTCCGATGGTCTCGCGCGGTTGACGTCCAACGCCGCGCCGCTGGTCTCGCCGCTGCGCAGTCTGGGCCTGTTCGCCATCGATCACGACGCCGCATTGCGCGCGCTGCTGGTCGGCGGTGCGATGGGCTATCGCGGCGACGTTCCGCGATTGTGCCGCCCGCTACCTTGCCGTGGAGCCGCCGCATGACCCGTCGCAGCATCGAACGTCGTGGCGCCGCCGGCCGCCGCGCGGATGTCGCCATCGTCGGCGGTGGCGTGGTCGGCGCCGCCTGCGCGCTGGCGTTGGCGCAGCAGGGCCTGCAGGTCGTCCTGATCGAACACGCGGAGCCACCGGCCTGGTCGGCCGATGCCCCCGATCTGCGCGTCTACGCGTTCGCGCCCGACAACGCCGCGCTGCTCGCATCGCTGGGCGTGTGGGACGCGGTGACCGCGGCCCGCGCGCATCCGTACCGGCGCATGCGGGTGTGGGATGCGGCCGGCGGTGACGAGCTGCGCTTCGACGCCGATGCCTTCGCGGTGACCCGACTCGGCTGGATCGTCGAACACGCGCTGCTGCAGGATCGGCTGTGGGCGGCGCTGCGCAAGTCCGATGTCGTCCTGCGCTGCGGCGCGAAGGTGGTCGAGCTGGAGCAGGACGCCGGCGACGTGCCCGACGGCATCGCGACGCTCGAACTCGACGATGGCCTGCGCGTCGAAGCGCGGATCGCGATCGCCGCCGACGGCGGCCGTTCGACCCTGCGCGAACGCGCGGGCATCGCGACGAAGACCGAAGACTACGCGCAGCGCGGCGTGGTCGCCTACGTCGCGACCGAGCGTCCGCATGAAGACACCGCATGGCAGCGCTTCCTGCCCACCGGGCCGCTGGCGTTCCTGCCGTGCGCGTCATGGCAGGACCCCGCGGATCGGGCGACGAACGTCAGTTCGATCGTGTGGACACTGCCCGACGCCGAGGCCTTGCGCGTGGCCGCGCTCGACGATGCGATGTTCGCCGAAGAACTCACCCGCGCCTTCGCGTCGCGTCTCGGCGATTGCCGCCCGCTGACGCCGCGCGTCGCTTTCCCGCTGCGTCGCCAGCTCGCCGACGCCTACGTCGCCGGTCGCGTGCTCGCCATCGGCGACGCCGCGCACGTCGTGCATCCGCTGGCGGGGCAGGGCGTGAATCTCGGCCTGCGCGACGTGAGCGCGCTGCGCGACGCCGTCGCCGACGCGCAGTCGCGCAAGGCCGACTGGGCCGCCCCGCACCGGCTGCAGCGCTGGGCCCGCGCCCGCCGCAGCGACGCCACCGCCTCCGCCCAGGCCTTCAGCCTCATCAACCGCGTCTTCTCGAACGATGCCCTCGCGCCGACCCTGCTGCGCGGGCATGCGCTCGGCCTGGTCGGCAGGCTCGCGCCGTTGAACCGGGCGCTGTGGCGGCACGCGGCGGGAGTGTGAACGGTTGAGCGCGATCGATGCCGCCGGCCGTGGACGCCGTGCGGTGTCCGCTCCGCAGGCGGACGCGCGCCGCTGACGTCGCGGGCCGCAGGCGCTCCGCGAGCGCCGGACATTCGAGTATCGGATCCGCGCGGACAGTCGCCGAACTGTCATATCGGCCCGGCACACTGCATCCATTCGATTATTCTGGAATCATGGAACTCAAAGACGCCACCCTCGCATTGGCCGCCCTCGGGCAGAGCACCCGCCTGTCGGTCTTCCGCCTGCTCGTCGAGGCCGGACGCGACGGCCGGATGGCCGGCGAGATCGCCGAGCGCCTGTCGCTGCCGGGGGCGACGCTGTCCTTCCATCTCAAGGAGCTCGTCGCGGCGGGCCTGATCCAGGGCGAACAGCGCGGACGCCAGATCTGCTACCGCGCGCACTTCGAGGCGATGAATGCCCTGATCGATTTCCTGACCCACAACTGCTGCGCCGGCGATCCCGATGCGGAATGCCTGCCGTCGGTGCCCGCCGCGGGCAAGGGCTGCCGGCCGTGAGCGTGCCGTTGCTCACGTGCGCTACGACGCCCGATCGCCGCCGCACCCTCGAACCCTTCAGATGGTTCCATCCCCCAACCCTGGACATCCGCTCATGACCCTTCGTGTCGGCATCAACGGCTTCGGCCGCATGGGACGACTGACGCTGCGCGCCGCCTGGGGCGACCCCGCGCTCACGTTCGCCCGCATCAACGATCCCGCGGGCGATGCGGCGACGCTCGCGCACCTGCTGAATTTCGATTCGGTGCACGGGCGCTGGCGCCATGAAGCCATGCACGATGGCGATGCGCTCGTCATCGACGGCATCCGCATCCCGGTCACCCGCAACAAGGACATCGCCGCGACCGACTGGTCGGGATGCGATGTGGTGATCGAGGCCTCCGGAAAATTCCGCAAGCCGGACGTGCTGCAGCCGTATCTGGACCAGGGCGTGAAGCGCGTCGTCGTGACCGCGCCGGTGAAATCGGCGGGCGCGCTGGACGTGGTGGTGGGCGTGAATCATCAGCGTTTCGATCCCGCGCGGCATCGCATCGTCTCGGCCGCGTCCTGCACCACCAATTGCCTCGCGCCGGTGGTGAAGGTCATCCATGAAGCGCTCGGCATCCGCCACGGCAGCCTGACCACGATCCACAGCCTCACCAACACCCAGGTCATCGTCGATGCGCCGCACAAGGACCTGCGGCGGGCGCGGTCCTGCGGCAGCAGCCTGATTCCGACCTCGACCGGCTCGGCGACCGCCATCGCCGAAATTTTTCCGGAACTGAAGGGGCGGCTCAACGGGCATGCGGTGCGGGTGCCGCTGACCAACGCGTCGTTGACCGACTGCGTGTTCGAGGTCGAGCGCGCGACGACCGTCGAGGAGGTCAACGCCCTGCTGCAGGCGGCGTCCGAAGGCGAACTGAAGGGGATTCTCGGCTATGAGACGCGGCCGCTGGTGTCGATCGACTTCCTGACCGATCCGCGCTCCAGCATCGTCGATGCCCTGTCGACGATGGTGATCAACGGCACCCAGGTGAAGATCTATGCCTGGTACGACAACGAATGGGGCTACGTGAATCGCACCGCCGAACTCGTGCGGCTGGTCGGCCGGGCAGGCTGATCGCATGCGGTCGCGGCTCTCCACGACAGGCGTTTCGCCCGACGTTCGCCAGTATCTGCTGATCACCGGCAACTATTGGGCGTTCACGCTCACCGACGGCGCGCTGCGCATGCTCGTGGTGCTGCATTTCCATGCGCTGGGATACAGCCCGCTGCAGGTCGCGATGCTGTTCCTGTTCTACGAAGTGTTCGGCGTCGTCACCAATCTGGTCGGCGGCTGGCTGGGCGCGCGCCTCGGCCTGAATCGCACGATGAACATCGGTCTGGCGATGCAGGTCGTGGCGCTGGCGATGCTGCTGGTGCCCGGTGCGTGGCTGACCGTATCGTGGGTGATGTCGGCCCAGGCGCTGTCGGGCATCGCCAAGGACCTCAACAAGATGAGCGCCAAGAGCAGCATCAAACTGCTGGTGCCGGGCGACCGGCAGGGTGCGCTGTATCGATGGGTCGCCGCGCTCACCGGATCGAAGAACGCGCTGAAAGGCGTCGGGTTTTTCCTCGGTGGCGCGTTGCTGACCACGGTGGGATTCGCACCGGCCGTGGCGATCATGGCCGGCGCGCTGCTGGTGGTCTGGCTGCTCAGCCTGATGCTGTTGAAGCGCGATCTCGGCAAGGCCAAGGCCAAACCGAAGTTCCGCGACCTGTTTTCGAAGAGCCGCGCGATCAATCTGCTGTCGGCGGCGCGTCTGTGCCTGTTCGGCGCGCGCGACGTGTGGTTCGTGGTGGCGTTGCCGGTGTTCCTGTCGACGTCGCTGGGCTGGGATTTCTGGCAGGTGGGCGGATTTCTCGCCGCATGGATCATCGGTTACGGCATCGTGCAGTCGATCGCGCCGCATGTCACCGGTCGCCGCGGCGGCCGATTGCCGGATGGCCGCGCGGCCTTCGTCTGGGCGCTGGCGCTGGCGACGATCCCCGCGGCGATGGCGATCCTGCTGACGCAGGATGCGCCGGCGCAGTCCGTTCTCGTCGCGGGTCTGACGATCTTCGGCGTGCTGTTCGCGATCAATTCGTCGATGCACAGCTATCTGATCGTGAGCTACGCTGCCGAGGATGGTGTCTCGCTGGATGTCGGCTTCTATTACATGGCGAACGCGATGGGCCGTCTGCTCGGGACGGTGTTGTCCGGCTGGTTGTTCCAGTCGTACGGACTGGCGATGTGCCTTGCCGTCTCCGCGGGCCTGGTCGCGGTCGCGGCGCTCGTGTCGGTGTTCCTTCCGCGGCATGGGGCGCCCTGAGGGCCATTGCCGCTGTGACGGAACGCAGGGCGGGTTCGACATCCCCGCGCCCCGCGCGCATGATCCGCAGCCTCGTCCTCCGTCGCACCGCCCGGCCCAATGATCCTGCACTGGTCCTTCGATCCCGTCCTGTTCTCGCTCGGTCCGCTGACGGTGCGCTGGTACGGGCTGTTGTTCGTCGGCGGCTTCTTCGCCGGGCAGTTGCTGCTGGCGCGGATGTTCAAGGCCGAAGGCGTGGCGCCGGGGCAGGCGGAGCGGCTGCTGGTGTACGCGCTGCTGGGCAGCATCGTCGGTGCGCGCCTCGTGCATTGCGTGTTCTACGAGCCGGCGTATTACCTGTCCAACCCGCTCGCGATCCTGCGCATCTGGGAAGGTGGGCTGGCCAGCCATGGTGGCCTGATCGGTCTGGTGGTCGGCCTGTGGCTGGCCCGCCGCGGCGCGCAGCCGCCGTTGCCGCTGCCATGGCTGTTCGATCGCGTGTCGATGCCGGCGATGGTGGCCGCGGTGTGCATCCGGGTCGCGAACTTCCTCAATTCCGAGATCGTCGGCGAGCCGACCGGCGGCGCATGGGGCGTGGTGTTCGAGGCGATCGATGGCGTGCCGCGGCATCCCGCGCAGTTGTACGAAGCGGCGGCCTATGCGCTGATTTTCGTCGTGCTGACCGTGGTCTACCGGCATTTCGCGCGCAAACCGCCGGTCTGGCTGCTGACCGGACTGTCTTTGCTGCTGGCGTTCTCCGCGCGGATCGTCATCGAGTTCTTCAAGACCCCACAGGCCGCCTATGAAGCCGGTCAGGCGTTCAGCGTCGGCCAGTGGCTGAGCCTGCCGTTCGTGCTGTTGGGGCTGGTGCTGGTGGTGCGGGCGCTGCGACGGCGCTGAAGCGCGCTGCCATGCGGTGCATCCGCTATGCTGCAGATCGTCCCACCATCCAGGGGAACACCAGAATGCCGCTTCCGGATCCGTTCCATCGTTTCCTTCGGACCGTCGCGCTTGCGGCATCGCTGTCGTTGTCCGCCTGTGTCGGCGGCGACGGCCCCGTGCGCTACAGCGGCACCACCCTGATCGTGCAGGGCACGGAATACGAACGCAGCCGCGACAAGGATTACGACAGTCTCTGGGGCCAGGGCGCCGTGCTGGTGACGCCGCGACCCGGGCGCGAAGCCGAGGTGGACGCCCTGCTCAAGGAATTCTCGTTGACGGTGATTCCCAAAGCGCCGGCGACGCCGGGCATGCCGGTGACCGTCGCCGTGCCGGTCGGATTCGAGGAGCAATGGGCCACCGCGCTGTCGGCGCAGGCCAGCGTGCTCACCACCGCGAACGAAGATCCGACGATCGACAGGCCCTGAGCGGGCGAGGCGCGATCACGCGCTCTTCGCCAGTTCGCTCCAGTCTTCGTGCAGGCCGCATTCGCGCTTGAGGCCGAAGAAACGGGTGTCTTCCTCGTTCATGCCGTCTTCCAGCCGCCGCGTGGTGTGGATGTCGCCGATCGAGACGTAGCCTTCGTGCCACAGCGGGTGATAGGGCAGATTGTTGGTTTCGAGGTATTTCCAGACGTCGCGGTCGGTCCAGTCGGCGATGGGGTGCAGCTTCCAGCGGCCGTCGCGCAGTTCGAGGAAATCGATCGCGGCGCGGCTGCTGGACTGGGTGCGGCGCAGGCCGGCGATCCAGGTGCGCACGCCGAGTTCGCGCAGGGCGCGCTGCATCGGTTCGACCTTGCGCAGCTGGTTGTAGCGCTGGATGCCTTCGACGCCGTTCTCCCACAGTTTGCCGTGGCGCGCTTCCATCCACGCGATGCCGACCTGCGGCCGGTAGACCTTGAGGTTCAGCGACAGGCGTTCGGTGAGTTCGTCGATGAAGCGGTAGGTTTCCGGGAACAGATAGCCGGTATCGACGACGATCACCGGGATGTCCGCCTTGACCTGCGTGCTCATGTGCAGCGCGACCGCGGCCTGCGCGCCGAAGCTCGACGAGACCGCGTGATGGCCGGCCAGATGTTCGACCGCCCAGGCGACGCGCGCTTCGGCGCTGCGGGCGCCAAGCCACTGGTTGAGTTCGGCGAGCGCCTGCGGCGATTCGGCGGCGGTAACGGGGTCTGGAAGGCTCATGCGACCAACTCCAATGGCAGCGTCCGGCTGCCGGTACTGTCGATGGAAACGATGCCGCCGCGGACGAGGAAATCGCCGAAGCGTTCGCCCGGTTCGCGTTCGCCGGCGTAGCGCCGGAACAGCGGGTCGAGCGTGTCGAGAATGGTGGTTTCGTCGATGTTCTCGCGGTAGAGCGTGTTGAGGCGCTGGCCGCGGTGATCCGCGCCGATCATCAGGTTGTAGCGGCCCGGAGCCTTGCCGACCAGCGCGATCTCGCCGAGGTACGGCCGCGAGCAGCCGTTCGGGCAACCGCTCAGGCGGATGTGCAGATCGGCGCCGTCGAGGCCATGCTTCGCCAGCAGCGCGTCGATGCGGTCGACGAAGGCGGGCAGATAGCGCTCGGCTTCGGCCATCGCCAGGCCGCAGGTCGGCAGGGCGACGCAGGCCAGGGCCGCCTTGCGCACCGGCGATGCGGCGACGTGGGTGTCGAGGCCGTACTCGCGCACCAGCGCATCGACGATGTCGCGCTGGGCCGCGTCGAGATTCGCGATCAGCAGGTTCTGGTTCGCGGTGAGGCGGAATTCCGGCGCCGCGCCGACGGCCCGGTCGTGTTCGACGTCGAGCGCGCGCGCGATCTCGCGCAGGCCGCTGAGATGGCGCAGACCGTCGCGGTCCCAGATCCGGCCGGCGATGATCCGCAGGTTGAGATGCCACAGGCCGTCGTCGCCCATGCTGTCGTCGCTCTGGGACCAGCCGAAGGTATCGGTGTTGTGGTCGAACGCGAACGCGCGCGCCGGTGCGAACGTCAGGCCTGCGCGACGCTCCACTTCGGCCTTGAACGCGTCCAGGCCGCGATCGTCGATGGTGTACTTCAGCCGGGCGCGCTTGCGCACCGCGCGGTTGCCCCAGTCGCGCTGGGTGGTGACCACCGCTTCGCCGACCGCGATCACCTGCTCCGGCGTGATGAAGCCGATGACGTTGGCGACCCGCGGATAGGTTTCGGGGTCGCCGTGGGTCGCGCCCATGCCGCCGCCGACGCTGACGTTGTAGCCGGCGAGCCTGCCGTCATCGATCACGGCGATGTAGCCGAGATCCTGCGCGAACACGTCGATGTCGTTCGACGGCGGCACCGCGAAGCCGATCTTGAACTTGCGCGGCAGGTAGAGCGCGCCGTAGATCGGTTCTTCTTCTTCGCCGCTGCCGGCGACCTTCTCTTCGTCGAGCCAGATTTCGTAGTAGGCGCGGCTGTTGGGCAGCAGATGCTTCGACAGCGCTTCGGCCTGCGCCTGCACCGTGGTGTGCACCTGCGAGAGGTAGGGATTGGCGGCGACCGCGATGTTGCGATTGACGTCGCCGCAGGCGGCGAGAGTGTCGATCAGCGCGGCGTTGATCGCCTGCATCGTCTTCTTCAGATCGCGCTTGATCACGCCGTGGAACTGGAACGCCTGGCGGGTGGTCACGCGCAGGCCGCGCTCGGCCCAGGTGGTCGCGATCGCGTCGAGTTTCAGCCACTGCGCCGGCGTCACCACGCCGCCCGGGGTGCGGGTGCGGATCATGAACGAGAAGTCGGGCTCCAGCTTCTGGCGGCGGCGCTCGTCGCGCACGTCGCGGTCGTCCTGCTGGTAGCTGCCGTGGTACTTGATCAGGGTCTGGTCGTCTTCGGCCAGCGCGCCGGTGATCTGGTTCGCGAGCGACGCCACCAGCGTGCCGCGGAGGCGGCCGCTCTGGCGTTTGATGTCTTCGACCGAATGCGCGCTCATCTCAGTACACGTCCCGCGCGTAGCGGCCCTGCGCCTGCAGCGCGTTGAGGTAGTCCGCGGCGTCCTCGGCGGACTTGCCGCCGTGGGTGGCGATGGCGTCGAGCAGCGCCGCGTGCACGTCCTTGGCCATGCGGGTGGCGTCGCCGCAGACGTAGAGGTGCGCGCCGTTCTCCAGCCAGGCGAAGAGTTCGCGGCCGTGCTCGCGCAGCTTGTGCTGCACGTAGACCTTCTGCGCCTGATCGCGCGAGAACGCCAGGTCGAGGCGGTGCAGGCTGCCGCGCTTCAGCGCGTCCTGCCATTCGACCTGGTAGAGGAAATCGGTGCGCGCGTGCGGGTTGCCGAACAGCAACCAGTTGCGGCCGCTGGCGCCAGCGGTCATCGGACGCGTGACTTCGCGCTCCTGCACGAAGCCGCGGAACGGGGCGACGCCGGTGCCGGGGCCGATCATGATCACGTCGCGCGACGCGTCCGCCGGCAGGCGGAAGCGCTCGTTGCGTTCGATGAACACCGGCAGCGATGCGCCTTCCTCGCGGGTGGCAAGATGGTGCGAGCCCGCGCCCCAACGCAGCGCGTCGCCGTGAAGATATTCGACGTGGGCGACGGTGAGATGCGCTTCGTCGCCGACGGCCTTGCGGCTGGAGGCGATGGAATACAGCCGCGGCTGCAGCGGGCGCAGCGCTTCGACCAGCTGTTCGGCGGTCCACGCGCCGGGATGTTCGCGCAGCAGATCGATGACCTGGGAGCCGGCCATCAGCGCGGCGAGGCCTTCGCGCTGGTCGGGCGCCAGCAGGCGGTTGAGATCTTCGCTGCCGGCGTGGGCGGCGTGGGTGGCGACGAACGGGCGGCTGAGGCGGGTGATCTCGCGCTTGCGGCCGAGCCATTCGCGCAGCGGCAGGGTGTCGGTGCCGAGGGTGACCGGCGCGTCGGCGTCGAGGTCGAGCGCCTCGGCCATGGCCTGCACCAGCGCCGGCGGGTTCTCGATCCATACGCCCAGCGCGTCGCCGGGCTCGTAGTCGAGGCCGCTGTCGGCCAGCGACAGTTCCAGGTGGCGGACATCCCTGTAGGGGGCCGCCTTGTCGGAACCGCGGCCGCTGATCGGCAGGTTCGCCAGCAGTTCGGCGGCGAACGGGCGCTCGCGGGTCCACGCGGCCGGGGCCGGCGCATGCGGGCGCAGCGGGGTCACGCTGGCGAGGGTCAAAGCGGGCGACTTGGCCTTCAGCGCATCCTTCGCTTCGGCGAACAGCGTCGCCGACCACGGGGCGGCCACGGTGTCGATATCGAGGTCGGCGTCGCCGCGGGCGATCCAGCGCTGTGCACCGAGGGCTTCGAAGCGGGCGTCGAGACGCTGGCCGATGGCGCAGAACTGCGGGTAGCTGGAATCGCCGAGACCGAGCACCGCATAGCGCAGCTGCGGCAGTTTCGGGGCGCGCTTGCCGTCGATGAATTCGACCAGCGCGCGGGCGTCGTCCGGCGGATCGCCGTCGCCCTGGGTGCTGATGACGATCGCGAGGAAGCGCTCGTCCTTGAGCTCCCGAGTCGGATACGCATCGGCGCGCAGCAGGCGCACCGGAAGGCCTTCGCCTTCGAATTTCGCGACCAGCGCCTCGGCTACGCGGCGGGCATTGCCGGTCTGGCTGCCGTAGACCACGGTCAGGCGGCCGCGCTCCGCGGCGTCGGCGGCGGTGTCGGCCGGCGCATGCACGGGGGCCACTGCGACCGCACCGCCCTGGGCGCGGGCCAGGCCGGCGGCATAGCCGGACAGCCACCACAGCCCGGCGCTGTCCAGGCTCTCGGTCAGCCGGGCGATCTGGGCGCCGGTCTCGGCGGCGATCGGCGACTGTGCGGGGAAGGCGTGGGTCGCGGCGGGCTGGGCAGGGGACATGGCGGGGTCTGCTGTCCGGGTGGAAGGACGGGAGCTCAGCCTAGGCCTGGCCCATACGGTGCGGAAAGGAGCGGTCGTTATGCGCTTATGCCCGGCTGCACTTTCAGCCTCGGGAGCGCTCCCCGATACTGCAGGTCCGTTGCGGAGCGGTGCCGCGACGATCCGTCGACCGCGCCGGAGGCCCCGTCGCCGTCGCCCGGCACGCCAAGCACACACAGGACATCATGTCGTACCCAGCGTTGAGTCACCTCGATCGGCTCGAAGCCGAGAGCATCCACATCCTGCGCGAAGTGGCCGCCGAGTTCCGCAATCCGGTCATGCTGTACTCGATCGGCAAGGACAGCTCGGTGCTGCTGCATCTGCTGCAGAAGGCGTTCGCGCCCGCGCGCTCGCCCATTCCGCTGATGCACATCGACACCGGCTGGAAGTTCCGCGAGATGATCGCGTTCCGCGACCGCCGCGCCGGCGAGACCGGCATTCCGCTGCGGGTACACACCAATCCGGACGGCGTGGCCCAGGGCATCGGCCCGATCACCCACGGCGCTACCGTGCACACCGACGTGATGAAGACCCAGGCGCTGAAGCAGGCGCTGGATCTGGGCGGTTTCGATGCGGCCATCGGCGGCGCCCGCCGCGACGAGGAGAAGTCGCGGGCCAAGGAGCGGGTGTTCTCGTTCCGCAGCGCGCAGCACCGCTGGGACCCGAAGAACCAGCGTCCCGAACTGTGGAGCCTGTACAACACCCGCATCCACAAGGGCGAATCGGTGCGCGTGTTCCCGATCTCCAACTGGACCGAGCTCGACGTGTGGCTGTACATCTACCGCGAGAAGATCCCGGTGCCGTCGCTGTACTTCGCCCAGGAACGCCCGGTCGTCGATCGCGACGGCGCGCTGATCATGGTCGACGACGAACGCCTGCCGCTGCACCCGGGCGAAACCCCGGCGATGCGCCGCGTGCGCTTCCGCACCCTCGGCTGCTATCCGCTGACCGGCGCGATCGAGTCCGAGGCCGATACGCTGGAGAAGATCATCGCCGAGATGCTGGTCGCGACCACCTCCGAACGCCAGGGCCGGGTGATCGACCACGATCCATCGGCGTCGATGGAAAAGAAGAAACAGGAGGGCTATTTCTGATGAACGTCGCCCTCACCCCTGTGATCGATGCCGACGCCGCCGTCGCCGCCTATCTCGAACAGCACGAGCGCAAGCAGTTGCTGCGCTTCATCACCTGCGGCAGCGTCGACGACGGCAAGAGCACGCTGATCGGCCGCCTGCTGCACGACACCAAGCTGCTGCTGGACGACCAGCTGGCGGCGCTCGAAGCCGACAGCCTGCGCCACGGCACCCAGAACGGCCAGATCGATTTCGCACTGCTGGTCGACGGCCTGCAGGCCGAACGCGAGCAGGGCATCACCATCGACGTGGCGTACCGGTTCTTCAGCACCGACCGCCGCAAGTTCATCGTCGCCGACTGCCCCGGCCACGAGCAGTACACCCGCAACATGGCCACCGGCGCGTCCACCGCGGACCTCGCGATCGTGCTGGTCGACGCGCGCAAGGGCCTGCTCACCCAGACCCGCCGCCACAGCTACATCGTCTCGCTGCTGGGCATCCGCCACGTGGTGCTGGCGGTGAACAAGATGGATCTCGTCGACCACGACGAAGCGGTGTTCGCGCGGATCGTCGACGACTACCGCGCGCTGGCCGCACAGCTCGGCATCCCGCAGGTCACCTGCATCCCGCTGTCGGCGCTCAACGGCGACAACATGCTGTCGGCCTCGACGCGGATGCCGTGGTATGCCGGCACCACCCTGCTGGAACACCTGGAAACGGTGGAGATCGACGACGACCGCCGCGACCTGGGCCTGCGCCTGCCGGTGCAGTGGGTGTGCCGGCCGGACCAGAATTTCCGCGGTTTCGCCGGCACCATCGTGTCCGGCGCGGTGGACGTGGGCGACGAGATCGTCGCGCTGCCGTCCGGGCGCCGCTCGCGGGTCGCGCGCATCGTCTCCGGCGACGGCGATCTCGAGACCGCCGTCCGCGGGCAGGCGGTGACGCTGACCCTGGAAGACGAGATCGACATCAGCCGCGGCGATGTCATCGCCGCCGCCGATTCCCCGCCGGAGGTCGCCGATCAGTTCGCCGCGCACCTGCTGTGGATGGGCGAGCACGCGCTGCTGCCGGGACGTCCGTACTGGCTGAAGATCGGCGCGCGCACCGTCGGCGCCTCGGTCACCGAGATCAAGCACCGCGTCGACGTGAACACGCAGGAGCATCTCGCCGCCAAACATCTCGAACTCAACGAAGTCGGCGTCTGCAATCTGCATCTCGACCAGCCGGTGACGTTCGAGGCCTATGCCGACAGCCGCGAACTCGGCGGCTTCATCCTGATCGACCGCCAGACCAACGCCACCGTGGCCGCGGGCACCCTGGATTTCGCGCTGCGCCGCGCCGCCAACATCCACTGGCAGCACCTGGAAGTGGACAAGGCCGCGCGCGCGCGCAGCATGGGCCAGACGCCGCGCTGCGTCTGGTTCACGGGCCTGTCGGGCTCGGGCAAGTCGACGGTCGCCAATCTGGTCGACAAGCGTCTGATGGCGATGGGCCTGCACACCTACACGCTCGATGGCGACAACGTGCGCCACGGCCTCAACAAGGACCTCGGTTTCAGCGACGAGGACCGGGTCGAGAACATTCGCCGCGTCGCCGAAGTCGCGAAGCTGATGGTGGATGCGGGCCTGATCGTGCTGGTGAGCTTCATCTCGCCGTTCCGCGCCGAACGGCGACTGGCGCGCGAGCTGTTCGATGCCGGCGAATTCGTCGAGGTCTTCGTCGACACGCCGCTGGAAGTCGCCGAAAGCCGCGACGTGAAGGGGCTGTACGCCAAGGCCCGCGCCGGCAAGATTCCGAACTTCACCGGCATCGATTCGCCGTACGAAGTGCCGGAAGCGCCGGAGCTGCGGCTGGATACGATGGCCGCGTCGTCGGAAGCGCTGGCGGAACAGGTGGTGGCGCGGTTGCTGGGCGGCTGAGGCGCGGCGCTTCCGGTAGAGCGGCCTGACCAGTCATTCGACGGTTGAACACCAGGCCGCTGTGTTCCGGGCGTGGAGCAGCGGCCTGAAGGCCGCTCTACCTTCTATCGTCCCGCCATGCGCATGAAAAGAAACGCCCGGCGCGAGGCCGGGCGTTTCGCGTTGCGCGCGTCTTTCAGCGTTTCCTGCGGATCATCTCGAACGCGAACAGCAGCACGACCGCGGCGAGGATGGCGACCGCCCACGTCATCCAGCCGTGGCCGGGATAGACGTAGCCGCCGATGACGGCACCGGCGATGCCGAGCAGGATGGTCAGGATCCAGCCCATCGAATCCGCGCCGGGCTTGATCAGCCGGGCCAGGATGCCGATCACGGCGCCGCCGATGATGTAACCCAGGATGCCTTCGAACATGCGGGTGCCTCCTCTGGAAACGGGCGTCGGATCGACGCACCCGCATCCTACGCCCGATACGCACGCCGCATGCGCCCTCCGCCTCCGGAAACGAGACGCCCCGGCGTGCCGGGGCGTCGAAGAAGCCTATCGTGCGGGTCGCGTCAGCAGCAGCCGTGCTCGCCGTGATGATGGCCGCCGGCCACGGCAGCGACCCCGGTGGTCTCGCCGCGGACGCTGGCGTTGCGATGTTCCGCGATCACCCGCGAGACGCAGGCGGTGACCCGCTTGCCCATCGGGATGTGCAGGAATTCGTTGGGGCCGTGCGCGTTGGAATGCGGGCCGAGCACGCCGGTGATCATGAACTGCGCACCCGGGAATTTCTCGCCGAGCATGCCCATGAACGGGATCGTGCCGCCTTCGCCCATGTACATCGCCGGCTGGCCGAAGAATTCGCGGCTCGACGCGTCGATCGCCTGTTCCAGCCACGGCGTCATCGTCGGCGCGTTCCAGCCGGTTGAATCCTTTTCGAGATTCAGCGACACCTCGGCGCCGTACGGCGGATCGCGCAGCAGCGCCTCGCTCAGCAGTTCGCCGGCGCGCTTGCCGTCGAGCGTCGGCGGCAGGCGCAGGCTCAGCTTCACCGAGGTGAAGGGGCGCAGCACGTTGCCGGCCGACGACAGCGGCGGCATGCCGTCGACGCCGGTCACCGACAGCGCAGGGCGCCAGGTGCGGTTGAGCACGAGTTCGGTGAGATCCGCATGCATCGGCGACATGCCGGGCAGGAACGGGAACTTGTCGTAGATCGCGGTGCCGAGCACTTCGGAACAGGTGCGCGCCTGCGCGAGACGGTCGGCCGGAATGTCCACGTGCAGACCGTCGAGCAGGATGCGGCCGCTGTCCTGGTCCTCGATCCGCGACAGCAGCTGGCGCAGCACGCGGAAGCTCGAAGGCACGATGCCGGACGCGTCGCCGGAGTGCACGCCTTCGTTGAGCACCTTCACCGTGAGATTGCCGCCGGCGAGACCGCGCAGCGACGTGGTGCACCACAGCTGGTCGTAGTTGCCGCAGCCGGAATCGAGGCAGACCACCAGCGACGGCCTGCCGATGCGCGCGGCGAGATGGTCGACGTAGGCGGGCAGGTCGTAGCTGCCGGATTCCTCGCAGGCTTCGATCATCACCACGCAGCGCGCGTGCGGCACGCCCTGTTCCTGCAGCGCCTGCACCGCGGCGATCGAACCGAAGATCGCGTAACCGTCGTCGGCGCCGCCGCGGCCGTACAGGCGATCGCCCTTGATCACGGGCGTCCACGGGCCGAGGTCGTCGTCCCAGCCGGTCATTTCCGGCTGCTTGTCGAGGTGGCCGTACAGCAGGATGCAGTCGTCGCCGGTGCCGGCGTCGGCGCTGGCCGGGATGTCGACGAAGATCAGCGGCGTGCGGCCTTCGAGGCGCACAACTTCGACCTGCATGCCCGGCACGTTCTGCGCGCGCGCCCAGCGCTCCATCAATCCGACCGCATCGTCCATGTAACCGTGGGCGACCCAGTCGGCGTCGAACATCGGCGACTTGTTGGGGATGCGGATGTATTCGACGAGCTGCGGAACGATCTCGTCGTCCCATTTGGCGCCGACGAAGCGATCGACTTTGCGGATGTCCATGCGGGGAGTCTTGGCCTGGAAAGGATGGCGGGATTGTACGCCCGGCGCTTCGGGGGCGCCCGTGCCCGGCTGACGGGTAGGACTTTTCCGACACCCGCGTGCGCCATCGCCCGGCCCGCGGGCGGGTGATCCGGCGATGGGTCGGGACAGGCCGGATCCGGAGACTGTCCCTGTCGACGCGAACTTGCTTACGGCGAGGTCGCCGACAGCGAAGACCGCAACCGGTCCGAACCGTCAAACCAGACCGTCACAACAGATCCACACACCCGTCCAACACAATCATCCAAGGAGCCTCACCATGCATCTGTCCAACACCTCGTTCTTCGGCCGCACCCTCGCCGCAGCCGTCCTCTCGCTGGCCCTGATGGGCAGCGCCTTCGCCGCCGAGAAGGTCAACATCAACGCCGCCGACGCCGCCACCCTCGACCGCGTGCTGGTCAACGTCGGTCCCTCCAAGGCCGAAGCCATCGTCGCCTACCGCAAGGCCCACGGCCCGTTCCGCAGCGCCGAACAACTGGCCCAGGTGCAGGGCATCGGCCTGAAGACCGTGGAGAAGAACCGCGACATGATCGTGCTCGGCGGTGCCGCCGCCGCGGCGCCGGCCCGTCCGGCCGCGTCGAAGCCCCCGGTCGCGGCGCCGAAGAAGCGCTGAGCGCGGACCGACCCGCATCCCGGGCTTCGCGCCGCGTGTTCCGGGCCCGGGAAGGAACCGCACGACGACGGCCGCGAGCGATCGCGGCCGTCGTCGTTCCGCCTCCGCTACACTCGCGCCCGCTGCATTTCCGTCCACTGCACTCCTGTATGTCCCGTCCGGAGACCGGCATGACCTCGCATCCGCAGTCGCCTCTGCGTCTCGTTCCCGCCCACGAATACCGACGCGAGCGATGGCGCAACGGCTTCGGTTGGACCCGCGAGATCCTGCGGTCGACCGACTGCGATACGGAGGGTGGCGGCGACTGGGACTGGCGGCTGTCGATCGCCGAAATCGAATGCGACGGGCCGTTCTCGTCGTTCCCGGGCATCGAACGGGAACTGGTGCTGCTGCACGGCAACGGAGTGCGCCTGCGTTTCGACGACGGCGAGGTGCGCGAAGCGGCGCCGCCGCACGGGCGCGTCCGTTTCGCCGGCGAACGCACGGTGTCCGGCGAACTGATCGACGGACCGACCCACGATTTCAATCTGATGTGGCGTCGCGACCGCATCGATGCGGACCTGTGGCACCGGCCCCTGGTGGGTTCGATGGTGTTGTTCGTCGAACCGGGCGAGCGTTGGGTGGTGCACGTGCTGTCCGGACATGCGCACTGCAGCGATGGCGCGATGCGATGCACCGCCGGGATGACCGATAGCTTGTTCCTATCGACGGACGATGCGCGCCATCGGTTTGCAATCGATGGCGGCGGCGAAGTGCTGATCGCCCGCCTGCGCAGGCGCGATCGCGAAGTGTGACCACCGGCGCCCACGCGCCGCGAAGCGGGTCGAGGAATCCATCGCGGCGCACGCCGGATGCCGGAATTTCCCGGAGATTTCCGCGCAATGTCGGCGGATGTTGAGAATGATCAATATTTCGCGCGGCGTGGATCACTAACCTCCACGGTACTTTACCTGTACTGGGGGGGCCACCATGGGATTCGTGCTGCACACTTCCGGCGAGCATCAATGCATCGCCTTCAACGATCTGGTGCGCGGCGAGGACGGTGTGCAGGCCAACCAGTTCCTGGTCAAGCACGGCACGCATTCGGCGCTGATCGATCCGGGCGGCTCGCTGCTCTACACCCCGCTGGTGCTGGCGCTCGGCCGGCATGTGCGCCCGCATCAGATCGATCTGGTGCTCTGCTCGCACCAGGATCCGGACATCATCGGTTCGGTCGACAAATGGCTGCTGTACACGCAGGCCACGGTGGTGTGTTCGAAGCTGTGGGGGCGGTTCGTGCCGCACCTGGTGCCGCATTACATGGAGAACGCCGGACGCGAGCGCTATCTGCTGGTCGAGGACGAAGGCGCGCGCATCGAGCTGGGGTCGACCGAGATCATCGCGCTGCCGGCGCATTTCCTGCATTCGGTCGGCAATCTCTCGTTCTTCGATCCGGTCAGCCGGATCCTGTTCTCCGGCGACATCTGTTCGGGCCTGGTGTCGAGCGGCACGCCCTATGGCTTCGTCGAGGATTTCGAAAGCTACCGGCCGTGCATGGAAGGGTTCCATCGCCGCTACATGGCCGGCAACCGCGCCGTGCGGCTGTGGGTGGACATGGTCCGCGAACTCGATCCGCAGATGATCGTGCCGCAGCACGGCATGCCGTTCCAGGGCGACACACAGCGCGCGATGCTCGAGTGGCTCTACGGCCTGCCCTGCGGCGTCGATCTCATGGGTCCGGCGAACTATCGCGCGAAGGTGCTGCGCCCGCCGGTGCCGGCGAACTTCTGAGCGCCCGTCCAACATCTCCGACGCACGCATCGGTGGAGCGGGCCGCCCCGTCATTCGACTGTTGAACACCCGCCCGCTGTTCCGTGCCGTGAGTGTGGCGGCCTGAAGGCCGCTCCACCGGTGAAACAGCGCGGGCGCGCTCAGTACACGTCGCGGCGATAGCGTCGCTGGCGCTGGAGATCCGCCAGCGCATCGCGGCCCAGCAGCGTCGCCAGCGCGTCGTCCACCGCGGGCGCCATGCCCGCGGCGCTGCCGCAGACCAGCACGCTGGCGCCGTCCGCGATCCAGGCGCGCAGGGCGTCGCCGTGCGTCGGCAGCAGGTCCTGGACGTAATGCGGTTGTCCCTCGTCGCGCGAGAACGCGAGGTCGATCCGCGCCAGCGTGCCGTCGCTCCGCCAGCCGTCGAGTTCGTCCGCCCAGTACAGATCGCAGTTGCGCTGGCGTTCGCCGAACAGCAGCCACGCGCGGCCCGCGCCCGCGGCGGCGCGTGCGGCCAGGTGCGCGCGCAGGCCGGCGAGCCCGGTGCCGTTGCCGATCAGGATCAGCGGCGCATCGAACGCGGGCGGGTGGAAACCGGGATTGCGCCGGATCCGCAGCGCGATGTCCTCGCCGATCGCGGCATGCTCGCAGAGCCAGCCGCTGCCCAGTCCGGGATGGCCTTCAGGCGTGCGCATGCGCCGCACGAGCAGGCGCAGATGCCCTTCGCCCGGAATCGAGGCGATCGAATAGTCGCGATGCGGCAGCGGTTCCAGCCGCGCCGCGAGCGTCGTTGCATCGATGCCGGCCGTCAGCGACGCCGCGTCCGGCCAGCGCGAGCGCGCGAGGAGTTCGTGCAGCGCGAGGGTGTCGTCGTCGTGATGGATCCTGACGTTGCCGTCGAGCGCATGCGCCTGCAGCCAGGCATCGACCGCTTCGGCGGCGTGTCGCGGCCCGATCTCGGCGATGTCGCCGGCCGTCCATGCGAGTTCGCCTGCCTCGGGCCACAGCCGCAGTTCGCAGGTCGCGCCGCCGAGACTGCCGGGGTTGAGCGTGCGCCGCGCGCACAGCCGCCACGCGCCGTACTGGGCCGGCGACCAGTCGGGGCGATCCGCGGCCGGCGCCATGCCCGGCAACTGCGCGAGATCGTGCTGCCATCGCCGCAAGGCGCCGCCGTCGCCGTTGTCGACGTCGATCAGATCGAACAGCGGCTGCGCGCCGCAGCGGCGCAGCCAGTCGTCGAGCGCATGACCGAAGGCGCAATAGCGCGCGTAGCGGCGGTCGCCCAGCGCCAGCACCGCGTACTGCAGGCCGGCCAGCGATGGCGTCGCCGACATCGTGTCGTCGACGAAGGCCAGGGCCGTGTCCGGCGGATCGCCTTCGCCGGTGGTGCTGACCACGAACAGCGCCAGCGGCGCGCGCGCGAGCCGCGCGGCGTCCAGCGATGCCAGCGGCTGCAGCGCCGGCGACAGGCCGCCGTCGCGCAGCCCTTCGGCGGTGAGTTCGGCGATGCGCTCGGCGAAACCGGTCTGGCTGGCGTGCACCACCAGCGCCGCGATTGCGGTCTGTTCGTGATCGGCATCGGCGTGGCCCGATGCGCGTCGACGCTGCGCGCGCAGCCACAGCGCGCAGGCGACGACGTAGACGATGAGGCATGCCGCCGCCGCGATCGTGCGCGTCGTCGCGGGCGCGCCGTGCGGCCACGGTGCGCGCTGCAGGGCGAACGCCAGCAGCGCGATCGCCGCCAACGCGCCGAGTACGAGGCCTTGGCCAATGCCGCCGCGACGCTTCGTGCCGGATGTCATCGTCCCGGGTGTCGTGGTGCCAGGTGTCGTGGTGCCAGGTGTCATTCGGCCGGATGTCATTCCGCGATCTCCGACAACGCCTCGAAGCGCGGCGACAGGCGTTCGCGCAGACGATCGCCGTCGCGGACGAGGAAGCGCACGGCGAAGTCGCGCGTGCGGGCGAACGCCAGTCCGGCGTCGGCGCCCATCACGGTCAGCGCGGTGGCCCAGGCATCGGCGCGCATCGCGCTGTCCGCGATCACGGTGGTGGCGACCGGCGCGTCGGCGAGCGCGCGGCCGCTGCGCGGATCGAGCGTATGCGCATGGCGCACGCCGTCGTGTTCGAACGCATGCCAGCGGTCGCCGGAGGTGGCCACCGCGAGACCGTCGAGCACGACCGCGCGCAGCGGCGGCGCTTCCGCCGCGGCCACCGGCGCCGCGTCTTCGGCGCAGGCTTCGATCAGCACGCGCCAGCGGCCGCCGTCGGGTTTGCGGCCGTAGCCGACGAGTTCGCCGCCGACTTCGACCAGCGCGGCGGGCACCGAGCGCGCACGCAGCGCGCGCGCGACGAGATCGGCGCCATAGCCCTTCGCGATCGCGGAGAGATCGAGCGCGACGCCGCCCGGTTGGATCAACGTGGACGTTGAGGCATCGAACGACAGCCGGCGCCAGCCGGCGTTCGCGCGCAGCGGCGCGAGCGTCGCGTCGGCCGGGACGGCGTGGGCCGACGCCGATGGGCCGAAGCCCCAGGCGTCGACCAGTGCGCCGAGGGTGGGATCGAAGGCGCCGTCGCTGGCTTCGGCGATGTCCAGCGCGCAGCGCATCACGTCGGCGAATTCGACCGGCAAGGTCCACGCGCTGCCGGCCGCCGCGCGGTTGTAGCGGCCCAGGTCGCTGTCTTCGCGCCAATGGCTCATTTGCGCCACGACGCGATCCAGTGCCGATTGCACGACCGCGTGCAGGACGTGCGCATCCGTGCCCGGTGCGCAGACCGCGCGCACCGACCAGGTTGTGCCCATCGTCGCCCCGCCGAGCGCGATCATGCCCAGCACGGCCGTGTCCGGCCCTTCGCGCACCCGCGGCTCCGGGCCGTTACTGCGGCAGCACTTCGAAGGTGGCGACGTAGCTCAGTCGGCGCTGTTTCGCCTGCGGCACGCTGGTCCTGGCGTCTTCGGACGTGGTTTCCAGCCAGTACATGCCGGCTTCCGGCCAGGTCACGCTGAAACGGCCGTCGGCGCCGGTCTTCACCTTGATCTCGTCCTGCGCGTTGCGATAGCGGGTGCCGCCACGGACGATGTCGACCTCGATTCCGGCGGCGGGCTTGCCGTCGATCTGCAGCGCGAAGGTGGCGGTTTCGCCCGCGAACAGATCGTTGGGGTGCGTCACCGGCACCAGTTCCAGGCCTTCGCCCGAGGCCTTCAGCGCGGTCGTGTCCGGCGTGCCGCGGGTGACGAAGGTTTCCACCCGGCCGAGACTCTGCGACACCTGCAGATTCTTCGCGTCCTTCGGTACCTCGGTCGCGAACGTCGCGGGCGTGCCGCGCCAGCGCTTGGGCTTGCCGTCTTCCTCCCAGCTCGCGGACAGGCCGGCGTTGACCATCGCGATGCGATACGTGCCCTCCTGCTTCAGTTCGACATCGAACACCGTGCGGAATTTGCCGGTGGCGCCGTTGGCGGCCTCGGCGGGCGTGCCGTCCGGTGCGGTGACCGTCAGCCGCGCCAGCGGCAGCGGCACGTGATTGAAGTAGAACAGGTCGTTGGAGACCGCGGCGTCGACGGTGACCCAGGCGTTCTCGCCGGCGATCACGGTCTGCGAGGGCAGCAGCCAGGCCTTGTGGGCGGAGGCGGCGAACGGCGCGAGGCCGGCGGCCAGCGTGGTGGCGACCACGAGCGGAAGCAGGAAGCGGGATGTCATCGGAGGCTCCAATCGGAAGGAAGAACGGTGGAGAAGACGATGCGCCGGATCAGGGTTTGATCGCGAGCGTGATCGTGCCGAGTTCGCTGCCGCCCTTGGCGCTGCCGTTCTGCGCTTCGGGTTTCGGCGCCCAGGTGAAGGGCACCTTCAGCAGTTCGCGTCCTCCGACTTCGCGCGCGGCTTCCACCACCAGGGTGTAGTCGCCGGCGGCGAGCCCCGCGAGTCGCGGGTCGCGATCGGAGACCGCGATCGTGTGGGTGCCGGCGGGTTTGGTCGGCCCGCTCACGCCGTCGACCGGCAGCTTCAGTGTGCGCCCGCTGCGACGCCACCACTGGCGCAGGTCGGGCAGCCATTTGGTGCCGTGGCCTTCGCTGTTGCCGCGCTGCTGGTACCAGACCGCGAGATTCGCGGCGACCTTCTGGTCGGCGCCTTCGATCCACACCGCGACGTAGGGCCGGTGATATTCGGCGACGTTGAGCTGCGGAATCTCGACGCCGACGCGCAGTTCGGCGGCGTACGCGGGCGCCGCGAGGCCGGTACCGACGACGAGGGTGACGGTGAGCGGAACGACGATGCGGCGGACGTACATGGGGACGGCGTGCATGGGGAAGGCGTGCATGGAGAAGGCGCTCATGGAAATATTCAATGGACGAACAGGAGGGCGAGCAGCACCGGCAGCAGCAGGCCGAGACCGACCCACGGCCAGGTGCCCGGCCGCTGGCGCGCGTGCATCTGCAGCAGGCACAGGCCGGTGATCGAAAACACCACGCAGGCCAGCGCGAAGATGTCGATGAACCAGGCCCATGCGGCGCCCGCGTTGCGGCCCTTGTGCAGATCGTTGAGATAGGCGATCGCGCCGCGGTCGGTGCGCTCGTATTCGATCGCGCCGCTGCCGCGGTCGATGCTCAGCCAGGCGTCGGCGCCGGGCGAGGGCAGCGACAGATAGACTTCCTCGGGCGACCATTCGCCCTTGCGTCCGCGCAGCGCGATGCCCAGCTTCCCGTCGAGCCAGCGTTCCACCTTCGCCGGCAGCGGCGCTTCGCCTGCGTCGCGCGTGCCGAGCGCGGCCAACAGCGGCGGCGGCAGGGTCGCGGTGCGTTGTTCGGTGTCCGGCTTCGCTTCGATCTGCGCGGCGTGGTTGAGGGTGACGCCGGTCGCCGCGAACAGCAGCAGCCCCGCGAGCGAGACCGCGGCGCTGATCCAGTGCCACTGGTGCAGCGTGCGCAGCCAGAAGCCGCGTCGCCGCTGCGCGCTCGCGACATCCGTCGGGCTCATACCTCGGCCCACTGCCTCAACAGGTTGTGATACACGCCGGTGAGCTGGACCAGCGCACCGTGGTCGGGCACGTCGCCGGTCAGCTGGCGGATGGAGACGTCGAGCTCGAACAGCAGCCGGCGCTTGCCGTCGTCGCGGACCATGCTCTGCATCCAGAAGAACGAGGCCACGCGCGCGCCGCGGGTCACCGGCAGCACCCGATGCAGGCTGGTGCTGGGATACAGCACCATGTGCCCGGCCGGCAGCTTGATCCGCTGCGTGCCGTAGGTGTCCTCGATTTCCAGCTCGCCGCCGTCGTATTCCTCCGGCGCGCTGAGGAACAGCGTCGCCGACAGATCGGTGCGCACCGGATCGACGCCGCCGCGGCTGCGGTCGTAGCGCACCGCGTTGTCGACGTGATAGCCGAACGACTGCCCGCCCGCGTAGCGGTTGAACAGCGGTGGATAGATCCGCTTCGGCAGCGCGGCGGCGAAGAAGGTGGCGTTGCGCGCGAGCGCGTCGAGCACGGCCGCCCCCAGATCGCGCGCCGCCGCCGAGGTTTCCGGCAGCTGCGCGTTGTCCTTCGCCTTCGCCGACTGATGGCCGGCGGTGATCTTGCCGTCGGCCCAGTCGGCGGCGTCGAGGGTCGCCCGGAACGCGGCGACCTGGGTGGCATCGAGCACATCGGGAATGGCGAGCAGCATGGTCGTGGGCGTGGTCGTGTCTGTGGTGCGAGGTCGACGGTGCGGGTTCAGAAGCGCCAGGTCGCGGTGAGCGCGGCCGAGCGGCCTTCGCCCGGTGTGGCCCAGCCGTTGCCGCCGGTCACGACGCCGCCGCTGAAGGTGATGTTGTTGCGGATGCGGGTGTAGTACGTCTCGTCCAGCAGGTTGTTGATGTTCAACTGCAGCGACAGCCGTTCGTTGACCGCGTAGCCGAGCATCGCGCGATGCACCCAGTAGTCGTCGGTCTCGAACAGCGGCTGGCCGTCGAGGCTGTTGTTCTGCACCACGAACGTGCCCTGATAGGTCGCACCGTAGCCGAAGGTCCAGTCGCCGATGTCGTAGGTGGTCCAGACGCTGCCCGAATGCTTGGGCGTGTTGGTCAGCGGATTGCCTTCGAACGGATCGCGGTCGGTCGCCGAATTGCCGCAGGCCGTCCCCGGGTTGTCGAAACAGAAGGCGGAGACGCCGCGCACGACTTCGCTGTCCAGGTAGGTGTAGTTGGCGAACACCTGCCAGCCCGGCAGCACCGTGCCGGCGACGCCCAGCGCGAGGCCGTCGACGCGCGCGCGGCCGTCGAGCTGCTGTTCGCCCGAAGGATTCAGCGGGTTGCCCGGATCGGCGACGCGGTAGTTGCGGCGTTCGTTGCGGAACAGCGCCGCGGTCAGCGACAGACGCCGGTCCAGCAGTTCCCACTTGGTGCCGAGTTCGAGATTGATCGCGGTTTCCGCGTCGACATCGCAGTTCGCGGTGCCGGTGGTGCTGGTTACGGTGCAACTGCCGTTGACCGAGGTCTTCGAGGGCGTCTTGCTGTTGGCCCACGACAGATAGACGGTGCCGTGCTCGACCGGCTTGAACACCAGACCGGCGCGGTAGGACATCAGGTTTTCGTCGTTGCGCGCGACCGGATTCGTGCCGAGCAGTTGCCCGCGCGTCGCGTTCGCGGTCGACACGATCCAGGTCCTGGTCGCACCGCGGTTGCGGTCGTAGCGCGCGCCGACGTTGAGCATCCAGCGGTCGCCGAACTTCAGGGTGTCGAACACGTACGCCGACGCGCTGTCGAGATCGCCTTCGGTCTTGCCGCTGCGGAAATAGTTCAGCGGTCCGGTCCAGATGTTGTCGGGGTCGCGGAAGCTCTGCAGCGGATAGCCCGCGCTGGTGTTCGGCAGGGCGCTGCCGTCGGCGTTGAAGAACACGCCGCCGCTTTCCAGGTCGAAGGATTCGGTGCTGAAGGACAGGCCGCCGACCAGCGCATGTTCCACCGCGCCGGTCGAGAATCGCGCGGTGACGTCGGTCTGGCTGATCGCGAGGGTGTTGCGGGTGTCGCGGACGAGGCCGCGCGGACCGCCGACCGGCGACCAGGTCCCCGCGGGCTGTCCGCCGATGCAGGCCGCGCCGGTGTAGGGATTGGTGCCGTCCGCCAGACACCAGTTGCCCTGCAGCGCGGTCACGTTCGACACCTGATCCACGCGCTGCAACCGGGCGAGGCTGCGCAGGGTCACGGCATCGCTGAAATCGTGCGCGAACACCGCGGTCAGCATGTCCACGTCGATCCGCTGTTCGGAGACGTTCCGATAGCCGAAGTAGGTCTGCGGATCGATGCCCGGCAGCGGGCCGTCGTTGTAGCTGTTCAGCGCGTAGGGCACGCCGTACTGCGGCAGGTTGTCGTCGCTCTGGTGCAGATAGGAAACGGTGAGGCGCGTGTCCGAGCCCAAGCCGATCGCCAGCGACGGCGCGAAGCCCCAGCGCTGGAAGTTTTCGTGATCGCGGCCGGGGACGTCGTTCTGGTGCGCCATCGCGTTGAGGCGCAGCGCGGTGCCGTTGCCGAAATCGAAATTGCTGTCGGCGGTGACGCGCGCGTAGGCATCGCTGCCCACGCCGACGCTGAAGGCATGGGCATCGCCTTCGCGCGCGCTCTTGCTGACCAGGTTGATGTTGCCGCCGACCGAACCCGCGCCGGAAACCGCCGAGTTGGCGCCGTTGATCAGTTCGATCGATTCGAGATTGAAGGTGTCGCTGCGGGTGTACTGCGCGCTGTCGCGCACGCCGTCGGTGGTGATGTCGCTGCTGGCGGTGTAACCGCGCAGGGTGATGCTGTCGCCGTAGCCGCCACCGCCTTCGCCGGCGCCGAAGGTGATGCCGGGCAGGGTGCCGAGGACATCGCGCAGGCCGAGCAGGTTCTGCTGTTCGATCACCTGGCGGTTGACGACGGTGATCGTCTGCGGAGTGTCGTTGAGCGGTTCGGTGTACTTCGGCGAGTCGGCCTTGTGGACCTGCGAGCCGACCACTTCGACCTTGTCGATTTCGGCGACCCCGGCGGCGGCATCGGCGGGCGTGTTCGCCAGCGCGGGGCCGCAGACGGCGAGGGAGAGGGCGACGGTCAGCGGGGTCAGGCGCGGGGAATAGGGATGGGTGTTCATCAGCCAGGGATCGATGGGGACTGCGGCTGGCTGTCATTGGCTGCCGCGAGGGCTGCATCTTAATGATAATCATTATCAAATGAAAGGCCTCCGATGCCTCCGCCGCGCCTTCCCCAGGTCTTTTCGACACGGCGTCGCGCTTGGAGGCCGTCGGGCACCGTCGTACGATGCCGCGAGCCCTCCACGGATGCCCGTCTTGAACATCGATCACGCCCCCGCCCGCCGTCGACAGGGTGGGCGCGCCCCGTGAGCCTGCTGCTCGTGCGCCACGGACAGGCGAGTTACGGCGCCGCCGATTACGACAATCTTTCCGACCGCGGCTGGCAGCAGTCGCGTCGCCTCGGCGAGTGGCTGGTGCGCGGCGGTCATCGCTTCGAGGCCGTGGTCGTCGGCGGCATGCGCCGGCACCGGCAGACCGCCGAAGGTGTGGCCGAGGCGTTCGCGGCCCGGGGCCTGCCGCTGCCGGAGCCGGTGGCCGATCCGGGCTTCGCGGAATTCGATCACCACGCGGTGTTCAGCGCGTATCTCGAACGCGACCCCGAACACCCGATCGCCGTCGCCAGCCGCAGCGGCGATCCGCGCGATGTCGGCGCCATGCTCCAGGCGGCCCTGCTGGCCTGGGCGCACGACGAACTGCCGGGCCTGCCGGAAAGCTGGGACGTCTTCGGCGCGCGGGTGCGCGCGGCCGGCGAGCGGCTGGAGACGCTGGCCGGCGGCGGCGAGGTGCTGGTGCTGAGTTCCGGCGGCGTGATTTCGCGGTTGGCGCAGATCGCGCTGGAGGTACCGGTCTCGCGCGCGGTGGAACTGAATCTGTCGCTGCGCAACAGCGCGCTGTCGGAATTCCATCCGCAGGGCGGCCGTCTACGACTCGGATCGTGGAATGCGCTGCCGCATCTGCACGGGGATCGCGCGCTGTGGACCTACTACTGATCGCGCCGCCGCGTGCGGTTTCGAACTCACCATGAGACAAGCCCGATGAACACCGGACGCATCGCCACGCTGTTTCCCTTTTCCGATCGCTCGCGCGAGCTGCAGGCGGCGGTCGCGCGCTTCGTCGCGGAGCGCATCGTGCCGGCGGAAGCCGCGTTCCACGCGCATGCCGCCGATCCAGCGGTGCGCTGGACGATTCCGCCGCTGCTGGAATCGCTGAAGGCCGAGGCGAAGGCGCAGGGACTCTGGAATCTGTTCCTTCCCGATCCGACGCACGGCGCGGGACTGAGCAATCTCGATTACGCGCCGATCGCCGAACTCACCGGTCGCAGCCTGTTCGCGCCGGAGATCTTCAACTGCAACGCGCCGGACACCGGCAACATGGAAGTCCTGCTGCACTTCGCCACGCCGGAACAGCAGGCGCCGTGGCTGCCGCGGCTGCTCGCCGGCGAGATCCGCTCCGCGTTCGCGATGACCGAGCCCGATGTCGCGAGTTCCGACGCCACCAACATCGCGCTGCCGATCGTGCGCGACGGCGACACCTTCGTCATCAACGGACGCAAATGGTGGACCACCGGCGCCGGCGATCCACGCTGCGAACTGCTGATCGTGATGGGCGTGACCGATCCCGACGGACCGGCGCATCGGCGGCAGTCGATGGTGCTGGTGCCGATGGCGACGCCGGGCGTGCGCGTCGTGCGCCCGCTCACCGTGTTCGGCTACGACGACGCGCCCAGCGGCCACGTCGAGATCGAATTCACCGACGTGCGCGTGCCGGTCGCGAACCTGCTGCGCGACTCCGGCAGCGGTTTCGAGATCGCGCAGGCGCGGCTCGGACCAGGGCGGATACATCACTGCATGCGCCTGATCGGCCTGGCGCAGCGCGCGCTGGAGGCGATGGTCGAACGCGCGCGCACCCGCGAAGCCTTCGGCCGACCGCTGGGCGGACACGGCATGGCCCAGGAGGCGATCGCGCGCTCGCGCTGCGAGATCGAACAGGCGCGACTGCTCACGCTGCAGGCCGCCGCGGCGCTCGATGCCCATGGCAACAAGGGCGCGAAGGATCTGATCGGCATGATCAAGATCGTCGCGCCGCGGATGGCCTGCGACGTGATCGACCGCGCGATGCAGATCCACGGCGGCGGCGGTCTGTCGCAGGATCATTTCCTCGCCCAGGCCTATGCCGGTGCGCGTTCGCTGCGCCTGGCCGACGGCCCGGACGAAGTGCATCTCGCCGCGCTCGCGCGTTCGATGTTGAAAGCGTAGCCACCGTAGGAGGGGCTTTAGCCCCGAGCTTTTCCATCGACGCCATCGCAAAAACCTCGGGGCTAAAGCCCCTCCTACGAAAGCCACGCACATGGATTTTCGCGAGACATGGACATGACCCATCCGCTCGATCTGCCCGCCGAATCGCTGGCGACCTATCTCGAAAACCATGTCGAAGGCTTCCGCGGCCCGCTGACCGCGACCAAATTCAAGGGCGGCCAGTCCAATCCGACCTATCGCATCGATGCCGCCAGCGGCACCTACGTCCTGCGGCGCAAGCCGCCGGGCGCGCTGTTGCCGTCCGCGCACGCGGTCGATCGCGAATTCCGCGTGCTGCAGGCGTTGCACGGCGGCGCGGCGCCGGTGGCGCGACCGCTGCATCTGTGTACCGACGACGCGGTCATCGGCTCGATCTTCTATCTGATGGACTTCGTCGACGGCCGCATCTTCTGGGACCCGTCGCTGCCGGACCAGTCGCCGGCCGGACGCCATGACATTTACGACGCCATCGTCGATGCGATGGCCGCGCTGCATGCGATCGATCCGGCGGCCGTGGGCCTCGCCGATTACGGCAAGCCCGGCAACTATTTCGAACGCCAGCTGCGCCGCTGGGGCGAGCAGTACCGCGCCAGCGAAACCCGCGCGATTCCGGCGATGGACGCGCTGATCGCCGTGCTGCCGGCGCGTTGCCCCGCCGATGACGGCAGCGTGTCGCTGGTGCACGGCGATTTCCGCATCGACAACCTGATGTTCCATCCGGACGCACCGCGGGTGCTGGCGATCGTCGACTGGGAACTCTCGACCCTCGGCCATCCGCTCGCGGATCTCGGCTATTTCTGCATGGCGCTGCGGCTGCCGCGCAACCCCGCGCTGCCGGGGCTGGCCGGGCTGGATCGTGCCGCGCTCGGCATTCCCGACGAAACCGCGCTGCTCGCGCGCTACGCGCAGGCCACCGGCCGCCCGATTCCCGACGACTGGCCGTTCGTGCTCGCCTTCAGCTTCTTCCGCCTCGCCGCGATCGCGCAGGGCGTGGCCAAACGCGCGGAGCAGGGCAACGCCTCCAGCGATCAGGCGATGCAGGCAGGACGCATGGTCGAGATGCTGGCGACGCTGGGGCTTGAGGTGTTGGGGTGATGATTGACTGGTAGAGCGGGCTTCAGCCCGCTGTGTGTCGGTAGAACGATAGCGAAACCCCGCGGGTTTACCGCGATTTTGATGATCGTCGTGGTCGGAAAAGACGGCTGCATCATTCTGGCTGGGGAAAGCATCTGGTTGCGGGGCTCAACCGGAAGACGACAGCTTCGCGGCGTTTTATACAATTTGCATACATCGATGATGTTCTTGTTTTTGAAATCGGTTGGCGGCGCGATAGAGGAACGCGTGGCTGCTATCGGCCTGCGATTCAATGGATCCTGTTCAAGTGTCGGAGAGGTGTTGTCTGGCCGGACGAGCAGCGTCTACAGGCCTTGTTCCACTGAGGAGTTCGATAATCAAGACGGCAACCGATTTCTTTTGCCATGACAGCCGTCGCAGCGCGATGAGACTTCGACTCTCCAATTCATCCTGTGCGAAGTCCTTGAGAACGACGGCTTCGCTGAACGCTTCCGGATCGGGTTTGGTCGGACCGCGGCCGGTGGCAAGCCACTCGAAGCAGACGTCTGTTTCACACGCGATCTGAGTCAGGTGCGAAAGGCTCGGGGTAGTCCCGATCTCGCTTTCCCATTGGCTGACGGCGCTTCGTTTGATGCCGAGTCGCCTGGCCAACTCTGATTGAGTGAGTCGGGAGAGACTTCGAGCCCGCCGGATTCTCATGTGCAGATTCACCATTGCTCATTCCTTTGCATGGCCGGTCTGGACAGCCGCGCTGGCTGCAAAGCAAAGCTTAACTCAACTTGCCGAGCCGTACTTACCATCTGTCGGTCAGCTCTTGCGGAATAACGGGTTGTAGACCAGAAACATCGACAGGCAAGCCGTGCTTTCCAATTTCTGAACTCATGTGCTGTCCGTTCCTTCGCCGATAACGCGTACCTTGGAGAAAATCGCCCCCGCCGAGCCGAAATCGCCTTCAAGCGCGAGTTTGGTGAATGCACGTTTGGAGTTAACCCCGGAGAAGCATATGGCCAGTCCCAAGAGCAGGAGCAACAACCAGTTCGTGGTCAACCTCGGTGAAGTAAAGCTTCCGGACAGTGTCGCTGATCGGATCGACAAGGCGATTCGCAGGGCTGCTCTTGAGGTGATCGCAGATCTCGATCTGGATCTTTCCGAGAAGATCGATCTTCGTCTGCATCCCGAGTGGCGTGGAATCTGGATTGACCTGGAACGGCAGCCCATTGACAGGTTCCGGTGATGAAGGACGAGGAAGAGGCGACCTGCCCAAGCAGCCAATGCAAAGAAGGTTCGCTCCTGCTCGGCATAGTCCAAGCGGATGGTCGGATGGGCTTCCTTGGTGTTCCTCTGGAAGTCGATACGAGCTTTGTCGAGCGCGCTCATGCAGGGCGTTCACCGGAGCGTCGCTTCAGATTCGCCAGCCCATGCCTGGAATGCGGCTGTCAGCAGTGGACGGGTAGCAGGTGTCGCGTAATAGACGACGTCATTGACGAGGTTGCCGACACCGGGTCTTCAGACCTGCCGAGATGTGGGATTCGTGGAAGTTGCCGCTGGTTCCGACAGCAAGGGGTAGATGCGTGCCGGGTTTGCCCGATCGTGATAACCGACACGTTGTCGCCGCAAGGCGCCGGCTAGTGCCGTAGGCTGGGTCATTGACCCAGCGTGATCATGACGGATGCTGGGTGCCGAGCACCCAGCCTACAAAACTCCGCGAGCCGGCTTGCCGACAGAGGCTGTCCTGTTCGTCTTCAGCGCGGGGACAGGCCGACGAAAGTGAGCCTGCATCGAACCCGGGAACACACCTGTGGGAGCGACGCAAGTCGCGACGGATTGCAGGGGTTCCTTCCGCAGCCTGTCGCGACTTGCGTCGCTCCTGCAGGGGCTTCGGTGATCGATCCGGTCGCTTTGGCGATGCTGTCGAAGCATCTTGAGCGGGCTAAAGCCCGCTCTACCGCAGTTGGTGGCTAGGCGCGATGATCACTCGCGATCGTCGCGGGTCCAGATGCCGCCGTGTTCGATCTTCACCGGGAATTTCGCCACCGGGTCGTAGGCGGGGGCGCACAGGGCGCGGCCGTCGCGGAGGTCGAAGCGGGCGCCGTGGAGGATGCAGGCGATGCTGCCTTCGGCGACGTCGACTTCGCCCGAGGACAGGTCGTATTCGTCGTGGGTGCAGCGGTCTTCGACCGCATATAGTTCGCCGTCGAGGTTCACGACGAGGATCGGCGTCTCGTCGGCCCAGACCACGGCCTTCTCGCCGGGCAGCAACTGCCCGGTGGCGCACACGAAGACCCAGTCGCTCATGCCGCGGTCTCCGTCAGGTCCTTTTCGAGGATTTCGAAGCGCAGGTCGTCGCGCCTGGGTTCGCCGTAGCGCGGATTGCCGTACGGAAACGGCTTGGTGATGCCGGTGCGGACGTAGCCCCGACGCTCGTAGAACGCGATCAGTTCGTCGCGGCAGTCGATCACGGTCATGCGCATGCGCGCGCAACCGAAGGTGTCGCGGGCGACGCGTTCGGCTTCGGCGAGCACGACCTTGCCGATGCCGCCGCCCTGCGCCGTCGGGTCGACCGAGAACATGCCGAAATAGCCGGCGCCGTCCTCCACGCCGACGTGCGCGCAGGCGACGAGGCGCGCGTCGTCCTCGGCCAGCAGCACGACGCTCTGCGGCTGCGCGAGATCGGCGCGCAGCATGTCGGCGTCGATGCGCTGGCCGTCGAGCAGGTCGGCCTCGGTCGTCCAGCCCTGGCGGCTGGCGTCGCCGCGATACGCGGACGTGACGAGGTCGATCAATGCGGGGATGTCGTCTTCGGTGGCGTTGCGGAAGCGGAGTGCGGGCACGATGCGGAGTTCCAGGGATGAGCCGTCTGTTCGGAGCGGTTTGTTCGAATCGATATTGCCTGATCGGTTTGCCGAGGTCAGCCGAGCAGTCGGCGGACCTTGGTCACGGCGGCGGCGAAGCGTTCGATCTCCTCGTGCGTGTTGTAGAACGCGAACGAGGCGCGGCAGGTGGCGGGCACGCCGTAGAACTGCAGCAGCGGATGCGCGCAGTGGTGGCCGGAGCGCACGGCCACGCCTTCCAGATCGAGCAGGGTGGCGAGGTCGTGCGCGTGCGCGCCCTGCACCAGGAAACTGATCACCGCGGCCTTCTCCGGCGCGGTGCCGATGATCCGCAGGCCGTCGATCTTGCGCAGCGCTTCGGTGGCGTGCGCCAGCAGTTCGGCTTCGCGCGCTTCGATCGCGGCCATGCCGATCGCGTCGAGATAGTCCACCGCGGCGCCGAGGCCGATGTGGCCGGCGATGTTCGGCGTGCCGGCCTCGAAGCGGTGCGGACCATCGTTGAAGACGGTGCCTTCGAAGCGCACTTCGCGGATCATCTCGCCGCCGCCGAGGAACGGCGGCATCGCGGCCAGATGCTCGCGACGCGCCCACAGCGCGCCGGTGCCGGTGGGCCCGCACATCTTGTGCCCGGTGATGGCGTAGAAATCGCAGCCGATCGACGGAATGTCGAGCGCGCGGTGCGGCGCCGCCTGCGAACCGTCGATCACGGTGACGATGCCGCGCCTGCGCGCTTCGCGGCAGATATCGCGCACCGGATTGACCGTGCCCAGCACGTTGCTGACGTGGGTCAGGCCGAGGAGCTTCACCTCGGGGGTCATCGCCGCGTGCAGCGCGTCGAGGTCGAGGCTGCCGTCTTCGCGGATCTCGGCGACCTTGATGGTCGCGCCGGTGCGCTCGGCGACCAGTTGCCACGGCACGATGTTGGCGTGGTGCTCCATCCGCGACAGCAGGATCGCGTCGCCGGGTTTCAGCCGCGGCAGCGCCCAGGAATACGCGACCAGATTGATCGCGAAGGTCGTGCCGCTGCACAGCACCAGTTCGTCGCGGTGCGCCCTGAAGAAGCCCGCGAGCTTGCTGCGCGCGCCTTCGTAGGCCTCGGTCGCCTCGGTGCCGAGCGCGTGCACCGCACGGCTGACGTTGGCGTTGTGGCGGCGGAAGAAATCGTCGACGGTGTCGATGACGGCCGCCGGTTTCTGCCCGGTGTTGGCGGAATCGAGGTAGACCAGCGGCTTGCCGTGGACCTCGCGGGTCAGCAGCGGGAAGTCGGCGCGGATCGCGGCCCAGTCGCGGGTGTCGCCGGAAGTCTGCTCGGAAGCGGTGGCGGTCATGCCGGCGTCACTCGGGCAAGGTGGGTGTCGAGCACCGCGGTCAGCGATGCGCGCAGTTCGGGCGCGTGCACGCTCGCCAGCACTTCGCGGCAGAACGCGGCGGTGAGCAGGGCGCGCGCTTCCGCTTCCGGAATGCCGCGCGAGCGCAGATAGAACAGCGCGGTCGGGTCGAGCTGGCCGACGGTCGCGCCGTGCGCGGCCTTCACCTCGTCGGCGTGGATCACCAGCACCGGCTGGGTATCGATTTCGGCGTCGGCCGAGAGCAGCAGGTTCTTGTTCGACAGATCGGCATCGCTGCCGTCGGCGCCTTCGCGGATGGTGATGCCGCCGTGGAACACGGCGCGCCCGCGGCCCGCCGCCAGTCCGCGCCACAGCAATGCGCAGGACGTGTCGCGGGCGATGTGTTCGATGCCGAGGCGGGTGTCGACGTGTCGTTTGCCGTCGGCGAACAGCACGCCGGAGGCGGCGAGGCGTGACAGATCGCCTTCGAGCCGGACGTTCAGTTCGTGCCGCGACAGCGAGGCGCCGAGTTCGAGGTCGAGGCGGACGTAATGCGCCCTGCGCGCGAGCACCGCATCGCTGCGCGCGATCACGGTGGCGCCCGCCGCTTCGCTCTGCACGCGCACGTGTTCGAGGCGCGCGCCTTCGCCGACGTGCATGTGGAAGACGTGATTGGACAGGCCGCGGTGTTCGCCCAGCGCGATGTGGTGTTCGACCACGGTCAACGCGCTGTCCATGCGCATGTCGACGAAGTGGCGCATGTGCACGGCCGCGTCGGGTTGCCGGCCGCTGGCGACGAAGACCAGGTGCAGCGGAAAGGCGTTCGCGCATTCGCGGTCCAGCCGGATCACCGCGCCTTCTTCGGCCAGCGCGGCATTCATCGTCGCGAACACCTCGTCGGCGCCGGCGTAGCGGCGCTGCAGGAAATTGGCGTCGCGCGGTTCCTGCTCGCGCAGCACCTGCGACAGCGGCAGCACGTCGATGCCCGGCATCGCGATCGCCGACAGCTGGCTGCGCGCGGGATCATGACGGCCGTCGACGAAGACCATGCGCGGGAAGGGTACCGCGGCGAGCGCCGCGTCCAGCGCGGCGGCATCGATGTCCGTCGATACTGCGGGTGCGAACGTGCGGCGTTCCAGCGCACGCAGCGACGTGTATTTCCAGGCTTCGCTGCGCGGGCCGGGCAGGCCGTCGCGCAGCGCCGCATCCAGCGCCTTGCGCCGGTGCGGGCCGAGGTCGGCGGCATCGCGCTGCGCGAGGCCCTCGAAGGCGGCCGCGAGCGAGTCGAGCAGTGCGCTCATCGTGCGGCGGCTCCATCGGTGCGCGCTCCGTCCGTCGCCGTGCCCGGCGCCACGCGGTCCTTGATCCACGCGTAGCCGTGCTGTTCCAGCTGCAGCGCCAGCTCCGGACCGCCGCTCTGCACGATGCGGCCGTCGGCGAGCACGTGCACCACGTCCGGTTTGATGTAGTCGAGCAGGCGCTGATAGTGGGTGATGACGATGAAGGCGCGATCCGGGCTGCGCAGGGCGTTGACGCCGTCGGCCACGGCCTTGAGTGCATCGATGTCGAGGCCGGAGTCGGTTTCGTCCAGGATCGCCAGCTTCGGCTCCAGCACGGCCATCTGGAAGATCTCGTTGCGCTTCTTCTCGCCGCCGCTGAAGCCTTCGTTGACGCCGCGATGCAGCAGTTCGTCCTTCAGGTGCAGCACCGCCAGCTTCTCGCGCACCAGCTTGAGGAACTGCATCGAATCGAGCTCGGTCTCGCCGCGCGCCCGGCGCTGCGCGTTGAGCGCGCTGCGCAGGAAGTAGGTGTTGTTCACGCCCGGAATCTCGACCGGATACTGGAAGGCGAGGAACACGCCCGCGGCGGCGCGTTCTTCCGGCGACATCGCCAGCAGGTCGCCGCCTTCGAACGATACCGTGCCGTCGTCGATCGCGTAGCCTTCGCGGCCGGACAACACGTTCGCCAGCGTGGATTTGCCGGCGCCGTTCGGGCCCATGATGGCGTGCACTTCGCCGGGCTTCACCTCGAGCGCGAGCCCGTTGAGGATGGATTTGCCGGCGACGCTGGCGTGGAGGTTGTCGATCTTCAGCATGATGGTGTCGTCGTGTGTGTTGCGGCGGTTCGTCGGAAAGTCGCGATGCGGATCGGGGCGCTCAGCTGCACACGCCTTCCCAGGCGAGCTTGCGGCGCTGGCCGGCGGCGTCGGCGACGTCGTAGCACTGTTCGTATTCGGATTTCGCGAAGCTCGGCAGCGCGGGGCAGTCCAGCAGCGGTGCATCGAGCGCGGGCGGCGGCGCGTCGCCGGCTTCGAGCGCGCCGATCGCACCGGCCGGATCGGTCCAGTACGCGTGCGAGGCGTCGGTGCGGAACGAGAGGCGGTCGCCGTCCAGGCCGATCACTTCGGCTTCGTACGGTTTGCCCCAGCGTTTGATTTCCTTGCCGGCGGTGTCGTATTCGACCACGAAATCCGGCAGCAGCGCCTTGTCGTCGAGCGGCATGACTTCCACCCGCGCCACCGGCGATTCGCCGCAGGGGCCGCCTTCCCAGCGCACGACCCGGGCATCCTTGTCGGCGGCATCGCCTTGCGCGGTGAACGCGAACTCGTAGGTCGCGGGCGCGGTCGGCGTGGCGGCAACCGGGGGCGAAGGCGGTGCGGCCTCGGCGGGGGCGTCCGCGGCCGGTGCGGGCGTTTCGATCGGCGCCGGGGCGGCGGCAGGCGACGGATCCGACTGCCGGCTGCAGGCGCCCAGCGCGATGCCGGCGCAGAGCACCAGCATCAGCGGTTTCGACATCGTGTCACTGCGGGTCATGGTTCGCGTCCTGGTGGTTGTCTCGTATCGGTTCGGTGGCATGCCGTCGTCGCGCGGATCGGCAGGTCGATCAGTCGGCGGTCGCTGGCGACCAGCGCCACAGGCCCCACGCGGCGAACAGCGCCCACACCGTTTCCAGCACCACGAACGGCATGAAGCGCACCAGCCACGCGGAGTACGCGCAGAGCAGGGCGCCGATCATGTTCATGACCAGGAACGTGCGCGAGTGCTCGGAGATCGTCCGCCGCTGGTTGAGCACGAAGGCGATCAGCAGGATGGACACGCCGAACGTGCCGATGAGATCGCTGGTGGTCATGCGGAATGACCTTCGGTGAGCGCGTGCAGCGCACGCATCGCGTCCGCGCGACGTTCCCACGGCACGAACAGGTGATCGTGGTAGTACGCCGACACGGCGTTGCAGGGAATGCCGCGCGCGGCGAGCGCGGTGGCGATCGCCGCCATCATCCCCACCGCCTCGAGGCTGGAATGGATGCGCAGGGTGATCTGCGCCCAGTGCGCGGCGTCGACGCCGTCGTCGTCGGCGACCACCACGGTCAGGCCTTCGTCCTCGCGGAACAGCATGATCGCGTCGGACGGCACCGGCGCGTCGGCGGGCTGGGTGCGGATCGCGCGCGGGCGCTCGGCCAGCGTCGGCGCCAACCCGGCCAGCAGCCGCTGCAGATCGGTTTCGCCGGGGGGCGGCGCGGCGGACATGGCGTTCATCCCACCGAGCCTTCCAGCGAGACTTCCAGCAGTTTCTTGGCTTCCACCGCGAATTCCATCGGCAGTTCGCGGAACACCGAACGGCAGAAACCGTCGACGATCATCGACACCGCATCTTCCTCGGAAATGCCGCGGCTGCGGCAGTAGAACAGCTGATCGTCGCTGATCTTGGAGGTGGTGGCTTCGTGCTCGACGGTCGCGGTCGGATTCTTCACCTCCACGTACGGGAAGGTGTGCGCGCCGCAGCGTTTGCCGATCAGCAGGCTGTCGCATTGGGTATGGTTGCGCGCGCCCTCGGCGCCGCGTTCGACCTTCACCAGCCCGCGGTAGCTGTTCTGGCCGCGGCCGGCGCTGATGCCCTTGCTGACGATCTTCGACTTGGTGCGCTTGCCGACGTGGATCATCTTGGTGCCGGTATCGGCCTGCTGGCGATGGTGGGTCAGCGCGACCGAATGGAACTCGCCCACCGAATCGTCGCCGATCAGCACGCAGGACGGGTATTTCCAGGTGATCGCCGAACCGGTCTCGACCTGGGTCCAGCTGATCTTGCTGCGCGCGCCGCGGCATTCGCCGCGCTTGGTCACGAAGTTGTAGATGCCGCCAACGCCGTTTTCGTCGCCCGGGTACCAGTTCTGCACCGTCGAATACTTGATTTCGGCGTCTTCCAGCGCCACCAGCTCGACCACCGCGGCGTGCAGCTGGTTCTCGTCGCGCATCGGCGCGGTGCAGCCTTCGAGGTAGCTGACGTGGCTCTTCTCCTCGGCCACGATCAGGGTGCGCTCGAACTGGCCGGTATTCATCGCGTTGATGCGGAAATAGGTGCTCAGCTCCATCGGGCAGCGCACGCCCTTGGGGATGAACACGAAACTGCCGTCGGAGAACACCGCGGAATTCAGCGCTGCGAAATAGTTGTCGCCGGTCGGCACCACGCTGCCGAGGTAACGCTTCACCAGATCGGGATGATCCTTGATGGCTTCCGACATCGAGCAGAACACGATGCCCTTCTCGGCCAGTTCCTTGCGGAAGGTGGTGCCGACGCTGACCGAGTCGAACACCGCGTCCACCGCCACGCCGGCGAGCTTCGCGCGCTCGTGCAGCGGCACGCCGAGCTTGTCGTAGGTGTCCAGCAGTTCCTTCGGCACGTCGTCGATCGAGGCGTACTTCGGGCCCTTGGGCGCGGCGTAGTAGCTGATCGACTGGAAATCGATCTCGGCGATCTGCAGCTTGGCCCAGTGCGGCGGCGTCATCGTCAGCCAGTGCCGGTAGGCGGCGAGCCGCCACTCGGTCATCCACTCGGGTTCTTCCTTCTTCGCCGAGAGGAAGCGGATCACGTCTTCGTTCAGCCCCGGCGGCAGGGTGTCGGTCTCGATGTCGGTGACGAAGCCGGCGTCGTAGCGGCGCCCGAGCTGTTCGAGGATGCCGGCGTTCTGCACGGGAACCGCCTGCGCGGCGGCATCATGCTTGTCAACATCATGCCCGGCTGCTGCGGTGGTCTGTCGTTCGGTTGCGTTCATCTGGAATCCCTCAGCCCGACGCCAATGCGACGGGAATGGCCTTGCGGTCCTCGGCGACGGGCAACGCCATGTCGGCCAACGACACCCTGCGCAGGGCGTCGGCGACGACGTCGTTGATCCGTCGCCAGTTGGCGCGGGCGCCGCAGGAGTGTTCGATCCCGCACTGACCCGCGTGCACGCTGCATTCGGTCATCGCCAGCGGGCCTTCCATCGCTTCGACGATCTCGACCAGCGAGATCTCGGCGGCCGGGCGCGCCAGGCGATAGCCGCCGGTCGCGCCGCGGAAGGCCTGCACCAGCCCGGCCTGCGCCAGCGGCTTCAGCAGTTTGGCCACGGTCGGCGTTTCCAGGCCGGCGCGTTCGGCCAGACCGCTGGCGCTGAGCACGACGTCGGGCGCGCTGGCCAGGACGGTCAGCACCACGGTGGCGTAATCGGTGAGTCGGGTGACGCGGAGCATGCGGTCTGGCGGGCGGCGGGCGCGCTGGCTGGATACAGGACCGAAATTGTACGCTTTCGGTCCGGTCGACTCAAATGCGCCGATACGGTGGCCGGATGACGGCTGTCACCGCCGACGGCTGACGGTGGCCAATCGTGCGCCGGTCGCGGCTGCGGAGAATGGGCTGCGTCCACTCCCGGACGCAGGAGCCCACGATGAACACCCGCACCGAGACCCGCTTCGAACGCAGTGCCTTCCAGACCACCCTGCAGAACAGCGTCGGCCAACTGCTCGAGCGCGCGGTCGCCGCGCCGGCGGGCGCCGAACGTTCGCGGTGGCTGCGCTGGCTGTTGGCCGCGGCCGCGGTCTTCGTCGCCTGGCGCATGTGGCGCGGTTTCAAGTCGCTGTTCTGGACCGCCTTCGGTCTGGGCATGGCGTTCTACTGGACCGGCCTGTGGCATCGGCTGTTCTGAGACGGGCCCCGACGACGTGCCGCGCCGGCCGGCATGGGCCATAATCGATGCCCACGCAACTTTCAGCCGGAACCGTTCCCGCCATGCCGAAGAAGAAGATCGTCGCCCGTCTTTCGTCCATCCACGGCAACGGCGTGTTCGCCGACGAGGCGATCCGCAAGGGCGAACGCATCGTCCGTTACAAGGGCACGATGCGCACCCATGCGGAAGTGGACAAGTTGTACGGCGAAGCGCAGGAGAACGGTCACACCTTCCTGTTCACGCTCAACGAAGACTATGTCCTCGACGCCAACGAGGGCGGCAACATCGCGCGCTGGATCAACCACAGCTGCTCGCCGAACTGCGAGGCCGTGCAGGAAGAGAACGCCAAGGGCAAATCGCACAAGGACAAGATCTTCATCGAGGCGATCCGCGACATCGCGCCCGGCGAAGAACTGACCTACAACTACGGCATCGTCCTGGACGAACCGCACACCGCCAAGCTGAAGAAACTCTGGGGCTGCCGCTGCGGCTCGAAGAAGTGCACCGGGACCATGCTGCAGCCCAAGCGCTGAGGGCATGCGCTGAGCACATGCGCTGAGCGCGCGCGCGGCGCCGCGTCGCCGGCGTTGCCGGCGTTGCCGGCGTTGCCGGCGTTGCCGCCAAGGTCCGCACAGCCCGTGTGACGCAGGATGCGCAGGGGCGGAAAGTTCCCGTGACTAAAGACAGTCGTCCGCTCGTGGCGGCGGGTGCAGGATGCGCCCAACTTCACGACGGGAGACCGCCATGCGCGCTCTGTTCATCGCCGCGGCGGTCCTGATGGCGCCGCCGGCGCTCGCCCTCGACATCGACGGCAGGGTCGACGAGGCGGAATGGTCGGGCGCGCAGCGCGTCGACGACTTCCGCATGACCCAGCCGCTGACCCGCGAGCCGAGTCGCCACCGCACCGAAGCCATGTACATGGCCACCGCCGACGGCCTGGCGGTGGCGTTCCGCAATCTGCAGCCGGCCGGCGTGCCGCGCACCCGCCAGCGGTTCCAGCGCGACAACAACGGCAACGTCGACCGGGTCAACGTCTATGTCGATTTCGACGGCGACGGCCGCAGCGGCTACAACTTCATGGTCGCGCTGTCGAACGGCATCGCCGACAGCACGATCAGCAACGAAAACCAGTTCAACGGCGACTGGGACGGCCACTGGTCGCATGCGGTGGCCGAGGACGAACACGGCTGGTCCGCGGAAATGCTGATTCCCTGGCACATCGCGCCGATGCGCAACGATGTCGGCGGCAAGCGCACGATCGGCATCGCGTTCGACCGTGTCGTCGGCGACAGCAACGAGCGCATGGCCTGGCCGGCGATCAGTTTCAACGAGCAGCGTTATCTCAGCGCGCTGAACAAGGTCGAGGTGCCGCAGTTCAGCCAGTCGCTGCTGGCGGTCACGCCGTACGTGGTCGGCCTGGTCGACAACGTCGACGGCAAGGCCGACATCGATGCCGGCGTCGATCTGTTCTGGAAGCCCAGCGGCCAGTTCCAGCTCAGCGCCACCCTCAATCCGGATTTCGGGCAGGTCGAGAGCGACGGCATCGTCGTCAACTTCGGCGCGGTCGAAACCTTCTTCGGCGACAAGCGTCCGTTCTTCACCGAGAACCAGGGGTATTTCGAGGTGCCGTTCGGTTCGCTCGGCAACGCCCAGCAACTGGTCTATACCCGACGCGTCGGCGCGCCCGCGGACGACGGCAGCGGCGCCGGCGACGTCACCGCGGCGGTCAAGATCAACGGCAGCGCCGCCGGTTTCGGTTACGGCGTGTTCGCCGCCACCGAAGGCGACAGCGCCGGCCGCGATTTCTATGCGCTGCGCGCGACCCGCGATTTCCAGGGGCAGGGCCTCGGCGCCATGGTCACGCACGTGAACCGCCCGTTCCTCGATCGCGAGGCGACCGTCTTCGCGCTGGATCATCGCTGGTCGCCGAACGACAAGTGGACCATCCGCAGCAATCTCGTCGGCTCCAGCATCCTGCAGCGCGGCGACACGGTGCGCGACACCGGCGGGCAGTTGCGGATCGATCACCAGATCGACCCGGCATGGCGCCAGCAACTCTATCTCCTGCACACCGGTGACGACCTGCAGCTCAACGACTTCGGCTTCCTCGACCGCAACAATTTCAACTACGCCCGCTACGAACTGTCGCGGCGGATCACCGCGCTGCCGGAGACGTCCCCGTACGCGTCGCACCAGTGGCGTTATGCCGTGTCGCGCCGGGTCAACGACGACGGGGTGAAGATCGCCGATGCCTTCGCGATCAACCGCGGCAGCGAACGCCGCGATGGCGGCAACCAGTTCATGGAAATCGCCGGCTGGACATCCGGCCACGACGATCTGATCACACGCGGCAACGGCGTGGTGAAGCATCCCGGGCGTCTGTTCCTGTTCGCCGAGCGCTTCATTCCGAAGAAGAAGCACTGGTCGCTGTACGGCAGTCTGCGCTATGGCGCCGAAGGTCTGGGCGGCGTGGATCGCGGCGCGTGGACGGCGTACATCGAGCCGAACTATGCGGTGAACGACAATCTGAGTTTCTTCGCGGGCCTGGAGCTGCAGCGCAATCCCGATTGGCTGTTGTGGCGCGGCGGCAATCTGTTGGGCACCTATGGCGCCGAACAGGTGTTCCTCAACGCCGGCAGCGTCTGGCTGCTCGGCTCGAAACAGGAACTGCGCGTGCGCCTCGAAGCGCTGGGGCTGGATGCCGACGCCAAGCGCGCCTGGCGCGTGGCCGCCGACGGCACGCCGGTGCGCAGCACCGATGTCGTCGACGATTTCGCGTTGCGCAACCTCGGGTTCCAGGTGCGCTACCGCTACGAATTCGCGCCGCTGTCGTATCTCTATCTGGCGTACGTGCGCGGCGGTGCGATGTTCGACGCTGGCGCCGGCCCGTACTCGGCCCGCGAGGAGTTCACCGGTGCGTTCGACCTGCGCGACAGCGAGCAGTTGCTGCTGAAGCTGTCTTATCGCTTCGAGATCTGAGGGCAGCCCCATCAGCCCAGCGGTAGAGCGGCCTTCAGGCCGGCCTAGGTCGCCCCTCAAGCGCAACGATACCCGGGCCGCGCCTGCGGCTTGTGAATCCAAATTCTCAGGGTGTTTGCAGAGCGGGCTGAAGCCCGCTCTGCCTGGATTTTCGCAACGGCACCGCCGTGGAATTCGCCGCCTATCGATCGAGCTTGATCACCACGCGGCCGTTCTGGATCAGGGTGCCGGCGACCTGGCGCGCGCCGAGCTTGTCCTGCAGATCCGCGTCGAGGCGATAGACCGGTTCGCTGCGCGCGTAGTCGCGCAGCCAGCCGTTGATCAGATCGCGGCCGGTCGCGTTCATGCGTCCGCCGAGCAGCGGCAGTTCCGCCGATTCCAGTTCCGGTTCTTCCAGGTAAAGCGCGTTGGCGCGGGTGTCGTAGCGCAGGCCGCTGGTGATCGCGAAATGGCCGGCGGTGCGGTCGCTGCGCAGGCCGAGTCCGTCGACGCCGACATCGAAATCGAGATGCAATCGCGTGCTGTCCTCGGGTAGCGCGATCCGCGGGTTCATTACCGTGAGTTCGACCAGCCCGCCCAACTGTTCGTACTGGCGCGGGTAATGGCGATCGAGCTGCGCCTGCAACTGCGGCGCGGTGAACGCGACCTGGTTGCCGAGCAGCGCCTGCGCGGTGTCCAGTGCGGCGCAGCCGGCGAGGAGCGTGGCGGTGGCGGCGAGCGCGGCGATGCGCAGGAAGGTGCGGCGGCGCGGGTCGGTCATGGCGTTGTGCTCCGGAGGGTTCCGTGAAGCATAGGTTCGATCGGTGAACGGCGGGTGATCCGTGCCGCTGATCTGCGCCGCGCTCAGCCGCCTTCGAGCGCGGCCTTGCGCTGCGGGGTGTAATGCCACCACGGCCGCGCGGGTGCGCCCTGCATGAAATCCACGGCCGCGAGGAACACATCGATCACGCAGGGATCGTGGCGCACGCCGGTGCGCTCGCACAGTTGGCGGTACATCGCGAACGCATCGCAGCGCGCCAGTTCCGCGGGCGCGCGCAGTCCGAGACATTCGAAATCGCCGGCGGTGGCGGGGCCGACGTTCGGGATGTCGGTGAAGCGACGCACATCGGACGCGTGTCGGGCTTTGGCCATGGTCTGTTCGGTGTGGCGACGGGAAAAGGACGGTGACAGCATACGGAACATGGAATGCCGCAGAAACGAAAGGCCGGATTCCTCGCGGAAACCCGGCCTTTCGTTCGCCGTCGCGGACGGGCCGCGACGGGAAGGACTGCGACGGCGATCAGGCCGTGGCGGCGTCCTTGAGCTTCTTCATCGGACGAACCTTGACCTTCACGGTGGCCGGCTTGGCGGCGAAGGTGGTTTCCTGACCGGTGAACGGGTTGATGCCCTTGCGCTTCGGCTTGGCGGCCACGCTCACGGCGGTGATCTTCAGCACGCCCGGCAGCACGAACTGGCCGGCGCCCTTCTTGCCGATCGAGGCGTGGATGGCACCTTCGAGAGCGGCCATCACGGCGCGGACGTCTTTCGCGGCCACTTCGGTGGCGCCGGCGATGTGGGCGACCAGAGCGGACTTGCTCATCACGTCCTTGATCGGCTTGGCGGCAGCCGGCTTCGCGGCGGCCTTCTTGGCGGCTTTCTTTTTCGTTGCCATGAGAATTCGTTTTCCTCGTCGGATGGTTGATCTGTCTTGGGGCCGGATCTGGCCGGCATGCGCACTGTAGGCCAAGGTACCGTCGACGCCAAGCCCCCGAGCGGCTTTTTTTCAGGCTTTTTCCGCCTGTTTTCGCGGTCCGGTCGCGGAATGGCCGCACGGTGCGCCGAAAACCCCGCGATGGCGATGCAGGACCCTGAAAAAACGCGGTCCGGCGCGCGATGCGGACATCATCCAGGTCGCCGCGCGCCGCTCAGCGGCGGTCGCAGGCGAGCGGCCGGAATCGTGTCAATGCGGCCGCGGCGGTCCAGTCCGGACCGGTGTGTCCGAGCATGCGTGCCAGATGCGCATATCGCTGGTCGAAACGATGCCGGTGACAGTCCGGGGCGTACCAGGAAGGCGCCTGCATCAGCGCGATCAATGCCAGGCTTTCCTGCGGCCGGAGTGCGTTGGCCGGTACGCCGAACATGGATCGCGCCGCCGATTCGATACCGATGACATCCCGGCGGAACCGGGATTCCGCGAGCAGCGTGTTCGCGGCATCGTCCGGCGTCCAGTTCCGGCCGATGCGGATGGCCAGGGCGATTTCCGCGAAATGGCGATCGAAGCCGCGCGGCATGTCGCGATCGCGGGAGGCCACGACCCGGGCCGTCGATGTCAGCAGTCGACATGCGTCGCAGGGGCGGCGGTCGCCCGACATCTCCCACAGGGCATGCGGCAGCCAGGTCAACGGATTCAGGCGCGGCAGCGCACGCGCGGTCGGCGCTTCCATCGCAAGGAACTGCGCGCGGATCGTGGTCGGCGCGCGATACGGATTCGGTGCGAGCGTGGCCGGCAGATGGCGTGCGCCGGCCGCGTAGGACACGAAGCAGAGCGCCATGTACAGCATCGCTGTCGCCAACAGCGCCGCTGCCGGCAGTCGCATCGCCCATCGCGCAGATCCGCGCATCTCCGCTCCCGCCGGTCCGATCCGGCGATCCGTTCGTGAGCGTCGAGTCTCGGGCGCTGCGCACGCCCGCCGCAAGCGGCGGCGGGCGTCACCGTTGTCGCCGCGCCTACTGCCCGTTCGCGAGCACGTTCGCGGCGGTGCCGACGATCAGCGGATCGGCGGGCCGCGCCACCTGCGGCGCCTTGCCGGGATACGGCAGGGTGTCGAGGAAATGGCGCATGCAGTTGAGTCGCGCGCGCTTCTTGTCGTCGGACTTGACCACCACCCACGGTGCGTCCGCGGTATCGGTGTGGAAGAACATCCCATTCTTCGCTTCGGTGTATTCCGGCCATTTGTCCAGCGACTGCAGATCGATGGGCGACAGCTTCCAGTGTTTCAGCGGATCGCTGCGCCGCGACTTGAAGCGGCGCAGCTGTTCCTCGCGGCTGACCGAGAACCAGAACTTGTAGAGGCGGATGCCGCTGCGCACCAGCATGCGTTCGAATTCAGGGGCTTCGCGCAGGAATTCCAGGTATTCGGCGGGCGAACAGAAGCCCATCACGCGTTCGACGCCGGCGCGGTTGTACCAGCTGCGGTCGAAGAACACGATTTCGCCGGTCGTCGGCAGATGTTCGATGTAGCGCTGGAAATACCACTGGCCGCGTTCCTGGTCGTTCGGCTTTTCCAGTGCGACCACGCGCGCGCCGCGCGGATTGAGATGTTCGGTGAAGCGCTTGATGGCGCCGCCCTTGCCCGCGGCGTCGCGTCCTTCGAAGAGCACCACGATGCGCTGGCCGGTGTCCTTCACCCAACTCTGGACCTTCAGCAGTTCGATCTGCAGTTTCTTCTTCTCGGCTTCGTATTCGGATCGGCGCAGCCGGGTGCGGTAGGGATAGTCCGCGGGCAGCGGCGCGCTGGTGCTGTCCTCGTCGGTCAGCGGAACGGCGTCCATCCGCAGGGCGGCTTCCGGCGACAGTCCGGCTTCCAGCGGCCGTGTGGCTTCCGGCGGCACCGCGGCTTCCGGTGCGGGTGCGGCAGCATTGCCGTTCGTTCGCGTTGCGGAACTCTCGGATGCGGTCGGCGCGTCCGCGGCGGCTGCGGCGGCCTGCGGTTCGCGCCGCGTGCGCGGTGTCGAAGCGGTACGGGATTGCGATGGTTTGCGCGAACGCGTGACGGGCATGAGGGGCTCCTGGCGACGATGGACATGCGCGGCATCCGCGTCCGCCGGGCGGCGGCGAGGGATGCCGTTTCCATCGTCCGCGCGCGGTGCGGGGCGCGCTTGAGCCGGGTCAAGATTGCGGCGCGAATTCCCGGTGTGACCGACCTGCGGCGACGCGCGCCGCAGGTCGCAGCCGGTCAGGCGGCTTCGTAGGCGCCGTAGCCGCGCAGGCGGCGATAGCGGCGATCGACCAGTTCGTCGGCGGGCAGGGCTTCGAGCGCGTCGAGTTCGTTCATCAGCACGGCCTTGAGTCGCTTGGCCATCTGCACCGGATTGCGGTGCGCGCCGCCGATGGGTTCGCGGACGATCTTGTCGATCAGGCCGAGGTCCTTGAGGCGCTTTGCGGTGATCGCCATGGCTTCGGCGGCATCCTGCTTCCTGTCCGCGGTTTTCCACAAGATCGATGCGCACCCTTCCGGCGAGATCACCGAGTAGGTGCTGTATTCGAGCATGATCGTGCGGTCGCCGACGCCGATGGCCAGCGCGCCGCCGGAACCGCCTTCGCCGATCACGGTGCAGAGGATCGGCACCTTCAGTTCGGCCATTTCCATCAGGTTGCGGGCGATCGCTTCGGACTGCCCGCGTTCCTCGGCGTCGATGCCCGGCCAGGCGCCGGCGGTGTCGATGAAGGTCAGCACCGGCAGGCGGAAGCGCTCGGCCATCTTCATCAGCCGCAGCGCCTTGCGATACCCCTCGGGCTTGGGCATGCCGAAGTTGCGGCGGACCTTGGTCTTGGTATCGCGGCCCTTTTCGTGGCCGATCACCATCACGCTGCGGCCGTTGATGCGGGCGAGGCCGCCGACGATCGCGTTGTCGTTGGCGAAGGCGCGGTCGCCGGCCAGTTCCTGGAACTGGTCGCAGATCACCCGCAGATAATCCAGGGTGTAGGGGCGCGCCGGATGGCGGGCCAGCTGCGAGACCTGCCACGCGCTGAGGTCGCGGAAGATCTGTGCGGTGCGCAGGCGGAGTTTGTCTTCCAGCGCGCGGACTTCGGCGTCGATGTTCACCGCGGGGCCGGTGCTGGCCTGGCGCAGTTCGCGGATCTTCGCTTCGAGGTCGGCGATGGGCTGTTCGAAATCGAGATAATTCGGATTCATGCGGTGCGTTCGGCGGTCCTTTGCCCGGTCTGTCTTTCGGATCTCCAGTCTAACGGACCGCGCCCCGAACCGCTGTACGCCGGAGTATGCGCGGTGTGGGTCGCCGCGTGCCCGGCCGGCGTGTTGCTCCGGGAGCCATGGCGGCGTCGTGGCTCCAGCGGGAGGCCGTCCCGCCTCAGGTGCCGCCCGCGCCGGCCGCCCAGGGCTTGGTCATCGCGACCTTGACCGTGCGCACGCCCGGCAGGGCGCGCAGGGCGCTGGGAAGGTCGGCTTCCACCCGCACCGACTGGCCGCCGTTGAGGTCCAGGGTGCCGGCGGTGCCTTGGGGCAGCAGCAGATCGAGTCTCAGCGGGGTGTGACCGGGACGGTGCTGGGCGAGCAGGCCCTCCACCTTCTGCATCAGGCCCGGCTCGCGCAGGTCCAGGCGCAGCGACAGCCGCTGCGCCTGCTGCGCGCAGACCTGCCGGAAATCCCAGCAGCGGCGCGCGCGCAGGGCGAAGCCGCCGCTGAATTCGTCCTCGCGCAGTCCGCCCTCGACGATCAGGATGCGGTCGCGGGTCAGCAGGGTCTGGTATTCGAAATAGGCTTCGGCGAAGAACGCGCATTCGATCCGGCCGCGGCCGTCCTCCAGATGCACGAAGGCCTGCGAGTCGCCGCGCTTGCGCATGCCGACGACCTGCCCGGCGAGGATCACCGTCGCCTCGGCGCGCCACTGGCGGCCGCCGCCGTCCTCGCCGCCCTGACTGCGGCCGCGCGAGGGCGCGGCGCTTTCGTACAGCTGATCGAGCCGCCCCAGGTGCGTGCCGACCAGGGTCTGCAGTTCGTCGCGGTACGGGTCCAGCGGATGACCGCTGAGATAGTGGCCGAGGGTCTCGCGTTCGCCGTTGAGTTTCTGCGACAGCGGCCATTCGGCGCAGGTCGGCAGGTCGATGACGATGTCCGGCGCGCCGCTGCTGTTGCCGAACATGTCGACCATGCCGGCGTTGCGGTTGCGGTTGATCTGGTCGGTGGCCTTCAGCACTTCCGGCAACTGCAGCATCAGCGAGGCGCGGTTCGGCGCCAGCGCATCGAGCGCACCGGCGCTGATCAGCGCTTCGAGCGTCCGCCGGTTGAGTTTGGCGGTGTCCACGCGCTTGCAGAAATCGAGCAGGTCGGCGTAACGGCCGGCGTTCGCGCGTTCCTCGGCGATGGCTTCGCAGGCGCCGCGGCCGACGCCCTTCACCGCGCCGAGACCGTAGCGGATCGTACGGTCGTCCATGGCCTCGAACATGTAGTTCGAACCGTTCACGTCCGGCGGCAGCACGTCGATGCCCAGCGCGCGCGCTTCGTCGAGGAAGCTCACCACCTTGTCGGTGTTGTCCATGTCCGAGGACAGCACCGCGGCCATGAATTCGGCCGGGTAGTGCACCTTCAGCCACGCGGTCTGGTACGCGACCAGCGCGTACGCGGCCGAGTGCGACTTGTTGAAGCCGTACTCGGCGAATTTCTCCATCAGGTCGAAGATCTGGGTCGCGGTCTTCGGGTCGACGCCGCGTTCGGCCGAGCCGGCTTCGAACTTGGCGCGCTCCTTGGCCATTTCCTCGGCCTTCTTCTTGCCCATCGCGCGGCGCAGCAGGTCGGCGCCGCCCAGCGAATAGCCGGCCAGCACCTGCGCGATCTGCATCACCTGTTCCTGGTACACGATCACGCCGTAGGTCGGCTTCAGCACCGGCTCCAGCGCCGGGTGTGGATAGCTGACCTCGGTGCGGCCGTGCTTGCGGTCCACCCATTCGCGATCCATCCCCGAGCCCAGCGGGCCGGGACGGAACAGCGCGGCGAGCGCGATGATGTCTTCGAAGGTGTCGGGTTTCGCGCGTTTCAGCAGTTCGCGCATGCCGCGGGATTCGAACTGGAACACCGCGACCGTGTCGCCGCGCGCGAACAGTTCGTACGACGCCTTGTCGTTGAGCGGCAGCGCGCCGATGTCGAGCGGTTCCTCGCCCGCACGCGCGCGGCGGGCGTTGATCGCCTTCACCGCCCAGTCGATGATCGTCAGCGTGCGCAGGCCGAGGAAGTCGAACTTCACCAGGCCGATCGTTTCGACGTCGTCCTTGTCGAACTGGGTCACCGGATTGCGGCCCTTGCCGGCGCCGTCGTGTTCGGCGAACAGCGGGCAGAATTCCGACAGCGGCTGCGGCGCGATCACCACGCCGCCGGCGTGTTTGCCGGCATTGCGTGTCAGATCTTCGAGCTGCAGCGCGAGGTCGATCAGGTCGCGGACATCGTCCTCGCTGTTGTAGCGTTCGATGATCTCGCCGATCGCGCGGTCCGGGTCCTTCTGCGCGCGCGGGCTGCGGCCGAGCACGTCCTCCAGCGACAGCGGATCGGCCGGCTGCAGCGGGATCAGCTTGGAAATGCTGTCGACGAAGCCGTAGGGCAGGCCGAGCACGCGGCCGACGTCGCGCACCACCGCCTTCGCCGACATCGTGCCGTAGGTGATGATCTGGCTGACGCGGTCGCGGCCGTATTTCGCGGCGACGTAGTCGATGACTTCGTCGCGGCGGTCCATGCAGAAGTCGATGTCGAAGTCGGGCATCGACACGCGTTCCGGATTCAGGAAGCGCTCGAACAGCAGATCGTAGGGCAGCGGGTCGAGGTCGGTGATGCCCAGCGCCCACGCCACCAGCGAGCCGGCGCCGGAACCGCGGCCGGGGCCGACCGGGATGCCCTGCTGTTTGCCCCAGTTGATGAAGTCCGCCACGATCAGGAAGTAGCCGGGGAAGCCCATCTTCACGATCACGTCGAGTTCGATGTCGAGCCGCGATTCGTAGCTGGCGCGGTCGTGGCCCTGCGCCATCGGATATTTCTGCAGGCGCTTTTCCAGCCCGTCGTGCGCTTCCCTGCGGATCCAGCTGTCGAGCGTGTGGTCGTCCGGCACCGGGAACGCCGGCAGGTAGTACTTGCCCAGCGAGAGTTCGAGGTTGCAGCGCTTCGCCAGTTCGACCGCGTTGTCGATCGCGTCCGGCGCGTCGGCGGCGAACAGCGCCGTCATCTCTTCCGTGGTCTTCAGATACTGCTGCGCGCTGTATTCGCGCGGCCGCTTCGGGTCGTCCAGCACGCGGCCGGTGGCGATGCACACGCGCGCCTCGTGCGCTTCGAAGCCGTCGGCGTCGAGGAAGCGCACGTCGTTGCTGGCGACCACGGGCAGGCCGCGCTGGCCGGCCGCGTGCAGGGCGAAGGCGTTGAAGGCGTCCTCGCCGTCGAGCCCGCAGCGCGTGAGTTCGAGATGGAAGCGGTCGTCGAAATGCCGCTGCCAGTCGCCCAGCCACTGCAGGGCGAGGTCGTGGCGGTTGCCGGCGGCCAGTTGCCCGGCCTGGCTGTGCCGCCCTGCCAGCGCGAACAGGCCTTCGTTGGCGTCGGCCAGCCATTGCGGCCGCACCACCACGCCGTCGTGGCGCTGGCCCTCCATCCAGGCCCGGCTGAGCAGCCGGGACAGGGCGAGATAGCCGCTGCGGTCGCGGCACAGCAGGGTCAGCTTCCAGGGCGTCTCATCGCCTTCGGCGACGCTGATGTCGGCGCCGGCGATCGGTTTGACGCCCGCGCCTTCGCAGGCCTTGTAGAACTTGACCAAGGCGAACAGGTTGTTGCGGTCGGTCATCGCCACCGCCGGCTGGCCCTGGGCCACGCAGCGGGCGACGAGCTCCGGAATGCGGACCGTCGAGTCGGCGAGCGAGTATTCGCTGTGCAGGTGGAGATGGACGAAGCGGGAGGACATCGGCGGACCGGGAGGCGCAGACGGGCAGGGTAGGGCCGGGCCCGGTCGGGGGCAAGGCTTGACGGCGCGGCTTTCCGCGCTGCGGCCGGCCGGCGACAATGCGCGCCGCACGCCCATTTGCCGCCGCCCATGCCCGTCCTGACCGGAATCTGCCGCTTCGCGCCGCCGTTGCATGCCGATGGCGGTCGCGTGCGTCGCGACGGTCGCACCACCGACGGCTGGATGATCCTCGCATGCGAGCCCGACGTCGGCCGCTATCTGCGCGCGTTGTATGCGCTGGACGCGTATCGCACCCGCAGTCTCGACGACCCGCTGTGGGGGCCGCACGTGTCGATCGTGCAGGAAGATCGGCCGCCCGACGCGCCGCTGTGGCGCGCGCTGGAAGGACAGCCGATGGCCTTCGAATACCACCATCCGCCGCAGGCGTTCGGGCCGTATGCGTTCTACCCGGTGACCTGCGCCGAAGCGCTGGACTACCGCGAGGCGCTCGGTCTGCCGCGCGAACCGCGGTGGCCGTTGCATCTGACGATCGGCAACCGCAAGCGACCGGCGACGGATTGAAGGCGGCGCGGACCGCCGGCGCGTGTTGCGGTCGCGCCAGGGACCTGCGGAGGAGACACCCACGGAGCGCGCAACCGCTCCGTGGGCATGCACTCACCGGGTGTGTTTCCGATCAGGGAATCGGACCGGTCGGGCAGGTGAAGTTGCCGGAGGTCCGGGCGACCGCGCCGGTGCTGTTGGTGATCGTCACGGTCAGCTGCCGGCGCTGGCCCGAACTGCAGTAGCCGACGAACTCGGTGTAGCCGCTGTAGTCGTAGGCCGAACCGCTGGCGCCGGACCATGCGCTGGTCGCGGGGCTCCCGGAGGTGTAGGTGGCGTAGCAGACGTACATCCCGCCGCCGCTGTTGGCCATGTCCGGGCAGGCGAAGCCGGTGATCACGGGCAGCGAGCCGCCGCCACCGCCGGTGTACAGGGTCAACGCGTACTGGCCGAGCAGCGGCTGCAACGACTGGTAGTACGAGACCGGTGAGCCGAGGCCGCAGTTGTCGTTGCTGCCGGCGGGAATGTTGCCGCCCGAAGTCACGCCCTGCGCCTGGCCGGCGGCGGTGATGTAGGCGCCGCCGGAGTCGCCGAAACCGACGCAGGCGGACGAGCGCGTGAGCCCGTACGTCGCACCCTGCGGATAGTTCACGGTCACGTTCTTCGCGGTGATGGTGCCGCAGCGATAGCCGGTGGTCGCGCCGGACCGGCACACCGCCGCGCCCACCGGCGCTTCGCTGCCGCCGTTGATCGGCACGGTGCCGCCGGCGTAGTTGTTGACCCAGTTGCGCAGCGGCCACGCGGGCGTGTTGGTGATGCGCACCCAGCCCATGTCGGCGCCAGGGAAGATCGAACCGTCGAACACGCCCTGCGGAGTGGTGCCGTCGGCGCCGTAGGTCGGGGTGCCGACCGTCGCGCAGTGGCCGGCGGTGGCGAAGCCGGTGTCGGCGCCGCGGGTCACCGGGAAGGCGATCGAACAGCCCGCGCTCGGCGTGTAGTAACGCTCGCCGCCGACGATCTGGGTCGTGCGCGGCGCGGCCTGCGCGGTTTCGAAACGCACCGCATCGACCGCGATGCCGCTGCGCGCGATGAAGTCGATCGCGGCCTCGCGCGACCGCGCATCCATTTCGACGACCACCTGGTTCGTGCGCTCGTCGACATACCAGCCATGGACGCCGGCGGACGGCCGGCCCTGGCGGCCCAGACGGTCGAGCTGGCCCTTGGCGCTTTCGAGCTGGGCGAGGCTCCGCTGCACGAGGCGGGATTCGACCCCGAGCGCGCGGGCCCGGGCGACACCCTCGGCGGTGGTCGCGGCGACGACGAAGCGGAAGCGGCCGTCCTTGCCCTGTTCGATCCAACTGCCGGCGTAGCTTGCGCCGAGCTGTCGCCGGGCTTCCGGCAGACGCGCGGTGGCCGAGCGTTCGGTGCGCAGATAGCGCGCGGCGGCCTGCGCATCGAGACCGAGGTCGCGTTGCATGGCCCGGAGCAGGCGCGCGTCGACGGCGGACGCGTCGGGCGGTGTGGCCGCCAGCGCCGACGACGCGACGGCGGACGAGACGAGTACCGACGTGCACAGGGCGACGGCCCGTGCGATCCGGCGGGTGCGGGGGGAGGGGGTGTGGCGGTGTTCGCGCATGCGTGGATCTCCTTGTCTGCGTGTTCCTGGAATGAGCCGCTCCGGCGATCGCCGGAGGACCGCTGCGCTGCGATGACGCGACGCGACACGACCGGCGTCGTCGCAGCGCGGCGCGGATGCGCGGCACCACGATGTCGAGCCGGGAGAACGTCCCACGAACCTGTGGGCGCATGAACGGGCGCGCGAGCGATCGCAGCGGAATCATGATAGCGAGCGTCGCGATCGCGACATGAGACGGACGCAGAGGAAATGCGAATCGATCCGCGATGTCGGTGCAAGGCGCGATCGCATCGAGCGGGCGTACGACGGTGCGTCCGTCACATCTTCGTCAGCGACGCATGCCCGGTGCGGAACGGCGGGTGTCGCGGGCACGATCCTTGCTGTCGTACCGGTGCTCGTACCCGCACCGCGGTAATCGCGCTTTCAGCGTGCGTCGTCGTCCGACAGCGGCGATGCGCCGAACTGCGACGACAGCGCATGGCTGTGCGCGGCCTGGTGTCGCGTCCAGTAGCGGCCCAGGGCTTCGCCCAGCCGGTCGCGTTCTTCGCGCGCCATGGCGATCGCGATGCGGGTCGACCTGGCGCCGAGCATGCCTTTCTCCGGATGCGTCACCACCAGCCGGTTGGCGCGGAACGACGGTTCGTCGAACTGCAGTCCGGCGACGTGCTCCCAGCGGATCAGCGCGCCGGTTTCGGGATGCACGATGCCCTCGTGATTCACTTCGATGTGGCGGCCCTGTTTCAGCACGAAGCGCACCGGAGGGAAATAGCGCAGCACCAGCGCGGTTTCCTCCTCGGTTTCGGGCAGATAGCGATAGGCCAGCGATTCCTCGTGCATCTGCGAGAAATCGCTCTCGTACGCGCGCCAGAGCCGGGTCTCGATGTCGGCGGCGTCGTTCACCGCGTCGGCCCAGGTCGCCTCCGGGCGATGACAGACGATGTCCGCGAACCGCGTTTCGTCGACGACGTGGCCCACGCTGCGCATGCGCTCGGACAGCGGCGGGTGCGAGTCGAACGGATGCGGGACTTCGCCCGCGCGCAGCACGCCCGCGAATTCGTCCGAACGCCCGAATTCCTGCAGTCCCGTCGCGATCCTGCGGGCGATGTCCAGGGCGCCGTCGTGGCGGCGGTCCTCGGCGAACAGCGTGCCCTGGATCTTGTTCTGGTAGGCGGCATAGGCCGAGATCTTGATCAGCGCGTGGACCACCGCCTGCAGCGAGGTGGCCCTGGCGGCGGCGCGGTCGGCCGCGAATTCGCGTTCGCGACTGCTGCGCATCATCGCGATCTCGAAGATCACCCGGTAGAAATCCAGCAGATAGGCCACGACCCTGGTCAGGGCCATGGCATGCATGTGCATGCGGTACAGATCGAAATGCGAGAGCAGCGGACCCAGCGTCGCGCTGTTGCGGGTGTCGCCGCCGGCGAAGTGCTCCAGCTCGTGCGCGAGCACCGCATCGGCTTCCTGCGTATCGAGAAGGCGCAGCAGCGGCAGGCTCACGTACAGCGTCCGTCCGTCGACGCCGCGGCCGGAAACCGTCAGCGGCTGTTCGGTGACGAAGAAATTCGCGTCGATGCCAGCGACGATCTGCCGCGGCGGCGCGGTGCCGCGGGTCTGCGCGAGTTCGCGGATGCGCCGCCACAACGCCGGCGCGGCGTCCTCGGGCACCAGTTCGCCGGTCACCGCGTTCTGCTCGTCCGGGCGGCGGAAGATCGCGATCACCACGGTGGCGATCGCGATCAGCGCGAATACGCCGGCGATGAAGATCAGCTTGACCGCGTACATCTCCAGGAAGAACGCGGTGATCCAGAACGAGAGCCACACCACGAACGCGCCCTGGACCACGACTTCCGCGGCGGCGAAGACGCTCAGCAGGCGCCAGCCCAGCGCGAAACTCAGCGACTGCACCTCGCGCCGGGCGAAGGCCAGGGCGCCGAACCCGAGCACGATCAGCACGAGCAGCGCGCTGGCGACGAGCGTCCACAGCGCGACCGTCTCGGCGACGAGGAATTGCCACAGCGCCGAATACCGGGTGCAGGTCGCTTCGCGATACGTCGCGTTTGCCGCCGTGTCGTCGAAACACACCGCCGACGGCGGGGTCGCGCGGATGCGCGCCTGCAGCGCGGTGGCCTCCGCGCTGTCGGGCGGAGCCGATGCGGCGATGCCGGCGACGATCTCCTGCTGGTAGCGCGCGTCCGTGCTCTGCTTGAAATGATGCGCCAGGAAGAAGGTGATCGTCGGGATCAGGAACAACGCCAGCACCGCCTTGAGCGTGATCGTGGCGAGCTGTCGGCGGAAATCTGCGTGCATGACCGGTGCGGTGCGGGTGGTGGTGTCGCGCACTGTAACCGAAGGCCGGCGCTGCGCGATCAGGTCCGGCCGTGGCGTTCGCAGGCGGCGCGGACCGGCGCGTAGCTGCGGCGGTGTTCGGGGCAGGGGCCGTGGGCCATCAGCGCGGACACGTGCGCGGGGCTGGGATAGCCCTTGTGACGGTCGAATCCGTACAGCGGATACCGCGCGTGCAATTCCTGCATGCGCCGGTCGCGCGCGACCTTGGCGAGGATCGACGCGGCCATGATCGCCGGTTCGATCGCGTCGCCGCCGATCAGCGCTTCGGCCGCGCAGGGCAGATCCTTCGGCAGGCGGTTGCCGTCGATCCGCGCGAGGTCCGCGGCCGGCGACAGCGCCTGCAGCGCGCGGCGCATGCCGGTGAGCGTGGCCTGCAGGATGTTGAGGCCGTCGATCTCTTCGCGTTCGACGAATTCGATCCGCCACGCCAGCGCGCGTTCGACGATCTGCGGATACAGCGCCTCGCGCGCGGCTTCCGACAATTTCTTGGAATCGTCGAGGCCCATGATCGGGCGCGCCGGATCGAGGATGACAGCGGCCACCGACACCGGCCCGGCCAGCGGTCCGCGGCCGGCCTCGTCGACGCCGGCGATGCGCAGCGGCCGTACGCGCGCCAGGGCCGCGAGCGGATCTTCGAACAGTGCGCCCGGGCCGGCGTCGCTCGGGGCCTTGCGCCGACTCACGGCGCGACGGCGACCGTGACCGGTGCGGCGATCAGTTCGGCCACCGCTTCGGCCGCGCGCGCCGAAGCGTCGCGGCGCAGTTGCCGGTGGATGTCCTCGAAACGCGGCAGCAGCGCGTCCACGGTCTGCGGCTGCCCGAACCAGCGCAGGCAGGCGGCGGCGAGTTTTTCGGGGATGCAGTCGTGCTGCAGCAGTTCGGGGATCAGCGGCGCGTCGGCGAGCACGTTCGGCAGACTGACGTAGCGCGATTTCAGCAGGCCGAGCCGGGTGACGATGCGATAGGTCGTGGGCGAAATCCGGTGGCCGACCACCATCGGCCGCTTGCACAGCATGCCTTCCAGCGCGGCGGTGCCCGAGGCCAGCAGTACGACATCGCTGGCGATCATCGCCCGTTGCGCGTCGCCGTCCAGCACGCGCACGCGCGCGGCCATCGCCGGCCGCGACTCCAGTTGCGCGCGGATCGCCGCATCGCACTGCGCGTTGGCCGCGGGCAGCAGGATCTGCAGCGCGGGGATGCCCTTGGCGATGAGTTCGGCGGCGTCGAGGAACACCGGCAGCATCTTCGCGATCTCGCCGAGCCGGCTGCCCGGCAGCAGCGCCAGCACCGGCGTCCGCGCGTCGATGGACAGCGCGGCACGGGCGCCGGCGCGGTCGGGTTCCAGCGGAATCGCGTCGGCCAGCGGATGGCCGACGAAGCGCGCGTCGACCGCGTGCTTCGCGTAGATCGGCGGCTCCATCGGGAACAGGCACAGCACGCGGTCGGCGCTTTCGCCGAGCTTCGCGGCGCGACCCTCGCGCCACGCCCACACCGACGGACTGACGTAGTGCACGGTGCGGATGCCGCGGCGCTTGAGCCATTTCTCGACGCCGAGGTTGAAGTCCGGCGCATCGATGCCGACGAACACGTCCGGCCGCCATGCCAGCAGCCGTCTGCGCAGGCCGCTGCGCAGGCGCAGCAACCGCGGCAAGTGCGACAGCACTTCGGCCAGTCCCATCACCGCGAGTTCCTGGCTGTCGTGCCAAGCGTCCAGTCCGGCCGCGCGCATCGCCGGTCCGCCGATGCCGGCGAATTCGGCCTGCGGGAAACGGGCCCTGAGTTCGGCGATCAGTCCGGCGCCGAGCTGGTCGCCGGAAGCTTCGCCCGCGACGAGCGCGATGCGCATGTCGGCGCGCGCTCTAGCGCAGCAGCGGCCGTTCGCCGCGTTCGATGAAATCGAGGAAATCGCGCACGTCGTCGCTGGCATCCGCCTGCGCGCCGAGCTGCTGCTTGGCGTCGGCGAGATTGGCGCCGGACATGTACAGCGTGCGGTAGGCGCGCTTGATCGCCGTCACGCGTTCGGGACCGAAACCGCGGCGTTTCAGGCCTTCGCTGTTGATGCCGCGCGGCCGGCCGTAGTCTTCCTGCGCCACCATCAGGAACGGCGGCACGTCGCCGTTGACGAACGCGCCCATGCCGATGAACGCATGCGCGCCGATCCGGCAGAACTGGTGCACGCCCGTGAAGCCGCTGAGGATGACGTGATTGCCGACCTCGACGTGGCCGGCGAGGGTGGCGTTGTTCGAGAACACGCAGTCGTCGCCGACCCGGCAGTCGTGGGCGATGTGCACGTAGGCGAGGAACCAGTTGCGATCGCCGATGCGGGTGACGCCGCCGCCGTTGCCGGTGCCGCGATGGATGGTGACGAACTCGCGGATGACGTTGCCGTCGCCGATCGTCAGTTCGGTGCGTTCGCCGGCGAATTTCTTGTCCTGTGGATCGCCGCCGATGGCGGCGTGGCCGTGGATGCGGTTGTCGCGGCCGATCCGGGTCGGGCCGTGGATGCTGCAGTGCGGGCCGATGCGCGTGCCGTCGCCGATCTCGACCTCCGCGCCGATCACGGTGAACGGGCCGATCTCCACGTTCGCGCCGACGACCGCATCGGGATGCACCGAGGCCAGCGGACTGATCGAAGGATTGCCCATGCGCGGACCTCAGGCCTTCGATTCGGCGCAGAGGAATTCGGCGCGCGCCGCTTCCTTGCCGTCGATGCAGGCCACGCCTGCGTACAGCGCCATGTTGCGCAGCCGGCGCTTGAGCGAGACCTCCAGTTCGAGCCGATCGCCCGGCCGCACCAGCTTGCTGAAGCGCGCGTTTTCGATCTTCACCAGATAGAACAGCTTGTCGGGGCTGAGGCCGACGCCCTTCGAGAGCTTGGTCATCTGGTCCAGCACGCCGCCGGCCTGCGCCAGCGCTTCGACCACCAGCACGCCCGGCATCACCGGATGGCCCGGGAAGTGGCCCTGGAAGAACGGCTCGTTGATGGTGAGGTTCTTGTACGCCAGCACGCGGGTCTCCGGCTCGAACTCGACCACGCGATCGATCAGCAGGAACGGATAACGATGCGGCAGCAGCGACTGGATCTCGGCGATGCCGAGCGGCAGGGCGGGCACGATGCAGGTGTCGGTCGAACTCATTGCGGTTCCTTGTTGCGCCCGCCGACCTGTTTCGCCAGGGCGTCGAGCTGTTTGAAACGGGCGGCGCTCCTGCGCCAACTGCGGTTGTCCATCAGCGGGGTGCCCGAAGAATACTCGCCCGGCTCCCGGATCGAACTGGTGACCAGGCTCATCGCGGTGATCACCACGCGGTCGCAGACCTGCAGATGCCCCAGGACCCCGGCCCCGCCGCCGATCAGGCAATAGCGGCCGATGGTCGCGCTGCCGGCCACCGCCGAACAGCCGGCCATCGCCGAGTGCGCGCCGATGCGGACGTTGTGGCCGATCTGGATCTGGTTGTCGAGGCGCACGTCCTCTTCCAGCACGGTGTCGTCGAGCGCGCCGCGGTCGATGGTGGTGTTGGCGCCGATCTCGCAGTCGTCGCCGATCGCGACGCCGCCGAGCTGCGGCACCTTGAGCCAGTGGCCGTGTTCCATCGCCAGCCCGAAGCCGTCCGCGCCCAACACGGCGCCGGGATGGATCAGCACGCGCCGGCCCAGGCGCACGCGGCGCACGAGGGTGACGCGCGCGACCAGTTCGCAGCCTTCGCCGACGACGCAGTCCTCGCCGATGACGCAGCCCGGGCCGATGGACGCGCCGGCGTCGACGCGCGAGCGCGGTCCGATGCTGACGAACGGCCCGATGCTGGCGTCGGGCGAGATCTCGGCGCTCGGGTCGATAGCCGCCGACGGATGGATGCCGGTCGTGACCGCGGGGCGATGATCGAACAATGCCGCGATCTTCGCGAACGCGACGTAGGGATCCCTGGCGATCAGCGCGGTGCCGGCGTAACCCTCGGCATCCTCTTCGCGCATCACCACCACGGCGGCGCCGCTGTCGGCCAACTGGCTGCGATAGCGCGGATTGGCGAGGAAGGCGAGCTGCGCATCGCCGGCGCGGGCGAGCGTGGCCACGCCGGCGACGCGGCGTTCGCCGTCGCCGCGCACGGACAGGCCGAAGCGCTCGGCGAGCGCTGCGGCCGTGTGCGAATGGCGGGTCTGCATGGGACGCTCCGTCCGCGGATCAGAGCGCCGCGATCAGAACGCGCCGCCGAAGGTGAACTGCAGGCGTTCCAGCTCGTCGTCCTCGCCGGTGCGGAACGGGAAGGCGTAGCTGATCGAGATCGGGCCCACCGGTGCGCGCCACAGCAGCGCGACGCCCGCCGAAGCGCGCAGTTCGCCGGCATCGACGCTGTCGATGTCCTTGAACACGTTGCCGACGTCGATGAACGCCGACACGCGCGCCGCCGGGGTGTCGAGCAGCGAGGGGAAGAACATTTCCAGCGAACCGACGGTCTTCACCGCGCCGCCCACCGGCTGGCGGAACTGGCTGCCGGTGGAGAAGTCGACCGGGCCGAGCGTGTTGTCGCGGAAACCGCGCACCGAACGGACGCCGCCGGCGTAGAAGTTCTCGAAGAACGGCAGGCCGCCCGCGCGCAGCGTGTTGCGGTAGTCGGGCGACGTGGTCAGGCACGGCTCGGTCGGCGAGGGACGCGGCGGCTGAATCGGCGGCGTGGCCGGATCGCCGTCGTCGTCGACCGGCGGCGGCAGGTCCTGGAAGCACACGTTGCGCTCGAAGTCGCTGCCGTAGCTGTCGCCGTAACCCAGCTGGAAACGGGTGTTGAGCACCATCAGGCGGTTGAGCGGCCAGTACTTCGAGAACTCGTAGTTGAGCTTGAAATATTCGGCGGTCGAACCCGGCAGGGTGACTTCCGCGGACAGGCGCTGGTAGGTGCCGTAGGTCGGGGTGAAGAAGTCGTTGCGGGTGTCGCGGGCCCAGCCGAGTTCCGCGCGCCAGGCGTGGAAGGTGCTCTGGCCGGCGGCGTCGACGTAATCGACGATCGACGCGGGCGACGAACCCGGGTAGGCGAGGATCTGGTTGCGATCGATGCCGAACACCAGGGAGATGCTGTCGTTCTCGGTCAGCGGCACGCCCAGCACCGCCTGCGCCGCGGCGCTGGTGGTCGAGTACTGCGCGGTGTTGAAGTCCGAGTTGTCGAACTCGCGCCACCACATGTTGTAACCGAGCGACATGCCCTCGTCGGTGAAATACGGGTTCAGGAACGAGAACGAATAGCGCTGCAGGTAGGTGTTGCGCTGCACTTCCACGCCGATCTGGTTGCCGGTGCCGAGGAAGTTGTTCTGCGACAGCTGCAGGGTGGTGGTCAGGCCCGACAGCTGCGAGTAGCCGAAGCCGAAGGTGAAGCTGCCGGACGTGGTTTCCTTCACGTTGAAGACCACGTCGACCTGGTCGTTGCTGCCGGCCACCGGCTCGGTTTCCACTTCGACCGAGCCGCTTTCGAAGAAGCCGAGGCGCTGCAGGCGGACCTTGGAGCGATCGATCGCGGCCTGCGAATACCACGCGCCTTCGAACTGGCGCATTTCGCGGCGCAGCACTTCGTCGGTGGTGCGGGTGTTGCCCTTGAAGCGGATCTGGCGGACGGTGACGCGCGGACCGGGCACGACCTGCAGATTGATGCCGACGGTGCGCTTCTCGCGGTCCAGCTCCGGCACGGTGTTCACTTCGGCGAACGCGTAGCCGATGTTGCCCAGCGCGGCGATGATCGAATCGGAGGTCAGTTCCAGCAGGGTGCGCGAGAAGGTCTGGCCGGACTTGATCAGCACGTAGCGGTCGATCTGTTCCTTCGACAGCACGGTGTCGCCGGTGACCTTCACGTCGGACACGGTGTACACCTCGCCTTCGCTGAGCGTGGCGGTGACGAACATGTCCTTCTTGTCGGGGCTGATCGCGACCTGGGTGCTGTCGACGCTGAAATCGACGTAGCCGCGGTCGAGGTAGTACTCGTTGAGTTTTTCCAGATCGCCGGTGAGCTTCTCGCGCGAGTACTGGTCGTCGCGGCGGTACCAGCTCAGCCAGTTGCTTTCGTTGGATTCCCAGCCTTCGCGCAGATCCTCTTCCTCGTATTTCTCGTTGCCGATGAGGTTGATGTGACGGATGCGCGCGGCCTTGCCTTCGTTGACGTTGATGGTCACGTCGACGCGGTTGCGGTCCAGGCGGGTGATGGTCGGATTGATCTCGACGTTGTACTTGCCGCGGTTGTTGTAGGCGCGGTTGAGTTCGAGGGTGACGCGGTCGAGCGCGAGACGGTCGTAGGTCTCGCCCTCGGAGATGCCGATCTCCTTGAGATTCTGCATCAGGTCTTCGGTCTTGATGTCCTTGTTGCCGGACAGCGTGAGCGTGTTGATCGCCGGGCGCTCGGTCACGCTGATCACGAGGATGTCGCCTTCGCGGTCGAAGCGGATGTCTTCGAAGAAGCCGGTCTTGTACAGCGCGCGCATCGCCTCGGAGATGCGCGCCGAATCGATGGCGTCGCCGCGTTCGATCGGGAGATAGGTGAAGACGGTGCCGGCGCCGATGCGCTGCAGGCCGTCGACGCGGATGTCGGAGACCGTGAAGCGGGAGTCGGAAGCGGAGGACGCGGTCTGCGCCATGGACGGCGCGGCGTGGAGCGAGGCCAGGCTCGTGGCGAGGGCAAGTGCGAGCAGGCGGCGGTTGGGCGTGCGCGTCATCAGAACATCCGGTAATGGGGCGGTGGCGAAACGGTGGGGATGGAGCGGGTCGAGCGGCGGAGCGGGGCGTCCGGTGCGGTACATCCGGTGCGGATCAGGCACCCGGTCCGTCGTCCATGGACGGCCGGTGGCGATCCCGGCGGCAATCGGCGTTGGCTTGCGTCATTGGATCAGCCCCTGCAGGTCGTTGTAGAACGCGAGGCCCATGAGCCCCAACAGCAGCGCAAGGCCCACATATTGCCCAGCGGCCATGGCACGTTCGCTTAACGGGCGGCCTTTGACCAACTCGATAAGGTAATACAGCAGATGCCCCCCATCCAAGACCGGAATCGGGAGCAGGTTGAGAATTCCGAGGCTCAGGCTGAGCAGGGCGAGCAGGCTGAGGTACCAGGCCACGCCGTTCTTGGCGTAGGCGTTGGCCGCGCGGGCGATGCCGATCGGCCCGGAGACGGTGTTCTGGACCGCCAGTTTGCCGCTGAAGGCGCGCTGCAGCATGCCGAACAGTTCGACCGCCTGGAACCGGGTTTCGCGCAGGGCCGCGGGGAATGCGGCCAGCGGGCTGTAGCGCAGGACCGCGTCCTTCGGCGCCTTCCCGGCCTCGCCGGGGCTGACCACGCCGATCATCCAGACCGGTTCGGCACCGGCCGCCGCGCCGGGCCGCTGGCCGAGCCGGGGGACGAGGCGCACGGTCTTCGCGGCGCCGTCGCGCAGCAGCGCGACCTCGCCGCCGCCGGCCAGGCCGATGCGCTCGACCTGCGGGGCGATGTCGGCCCAGTACTGCACGGGGGTGCCGCCGATGGCGGTGATGCGGTCGCCGGGCTTCAGGACGCCGTCGCTGGCCGAGTCCGGGGCCACGTCGCCGACCACCGCCGGCATCGTCTGGTGTCGAGGCACGATCCCGACCCCGCCCATGGTCCGCTGCAGATCGGTGCCGGCCGGGAGCCGCGAGAAGTCCATGCGGCGCACGAGTTCGGTGCCTTCGGCCGTGCGCACCCGCACCGGCGTTTCGCCGCGGTCGATGGCCGCGGTGAGCAGGGCCATGCTGGCCTCGGTCCAGGTGGGGGTCTCGCGCTCGCCGATGGCCAGCAGGGTATCGCCCCGGCGCATGCCGCTTTCGGCGGCGATGCCGCCGACCTGGCCGATGACCGGTGCGTAGTCCGGACGGCCGATCACGAACATCAGCCAGAGCAGGGCGATGCACAGCACGAAATTGGCGAAGGGACCGGCGAAGCTGATCAGCATGCGCTGGCCGACCGTCTTGTGGTCGTGCGACTGATGCTGCTCCTCGGCGGAAACTTCGGTCTTGCGGTCGGCGAGGTCGTGTTCGCCGAGCATGCGCACGTAACCGCCGAGCGGAATCGCGGCGACCGCCCATTCGGTGCCGTGGCGGTCGCGGCGCATCCACAGCGGTTTGCCGAAGCCGACCGAGAAGCGCAGCACCTTCACGCCGCACCAGCGTGCGGCCCAGTAATGGCCGAGTTCATGGAAGGTGACGAGCACGCCGAGGGCGACGATCAGCCACCAGGCGGAGCCAAGAAAATCAGTCATGCGATGGCCTCGCGGGCGATGGCGGTGCGCGTCGACGCGCGCGCGGCGGCGTCTGCGGCGAGCAGGGCGTCGAGCGAACCGGCATCGGCGTGGGGCATGCGCTGCAGGACGTCTTCGACGAGTGCGGGAATGGACAGGAAACCGATCCGGCCCTGAAGAAAGGCTGAAACCGCTTCCTCGTTCGCGGCGTTCAACACCGCGGTCGCGGCGCCGCCGGCGGCGAGCGCGTCGTAGGCCAGGCGCAGGCACGGGAAGGCGTCGAGATCGGGCGCTTCGAAGTCGAGCCGGCCGTGCGCGAGCAGGTCGAGGCCGTCGACGCCGGAGACGATGCGTTCGGGCCATGCGAAGCCCACCGCGAGCGCGGTGCGCATGTCCGGCAACCCGAGCTGCGCGAGGGTCGAGCCGTCGACGAATTCCACCAGCGAATGCACCAGACTCTGCGGATGCACCAGCACGCCGATGCGTTCGCCGGGCAGGCCGAACAGATGATGCGCCTCGATCACTTCGAGGCCCTTGTTCATCAGGGTGGCCGAGTCGACCGAGATCTTCGGTCCCATCGACCACTTGGGATGCGCGACCGCCTGGGCCGGCGTCACTTCCGCCAGTGAGGCCCTTGAACGGCCACGGAACGGACCGCCGGAGGCGGTGAGCTGGATGCGCTTCAGGCCGGCGTGGGACTCGGCGTTCGGCAGGCACTGGAAGATCGCGTTGTGCTCACTGTCGATCGGCACGATGGTCGCGCCGTGGTCGCGCACCGCCGCCATCAGCAGGTCGCCGGCGAGCACCAGCGATTCCTTGTTCGCCAGCAACAGGCGCTTGCCGGCGCGCGCGGCGGCGAGCGTGGACGACAGCCCGGCGGCGCCGACGATCGCGGCCACCACGGTGTCGGTGCCGGCATCGGCGGCCAGCGCGTCGATCGCCGCCATGCCGGCGTGCGCCTCGGTCTCCAGCCCGGCGGCGCGCAGGCCGTCGCGCAGCGCCGCGTAGGCGGAGGCGTCCGCGACCGCGGCATGCGCGGGACGATGGCGGCGGCACAGGGCGACCAGCGCGTCGACGTTGCGGCCGGCGACGAGGACCTCGGCGCGCAGCCGGTCCGGGTGTCGGGCGATGACGTCGAGCGCGGACGTCCCGATCGAACCGGTCGCGCCGAAGACCGCCACCCGCGTCATCGACGGGCTCCGGGCGAAGGCGTGGCAGGGGCGGAGAAGGGCATGGCGGTCATGGACCGTGGCGCGCGCGTCGAGTTTCAGAACCCGAACAGCAATTTGCCCAGCGCGAACACCGGCAGGGCGGCCAGGATGCTGTCGATGCGGTCGAGCACGCCGCCGTGTCCGGGGATCAGATGGCTGGAGTCCTTCACCCCGACGTGACGCTTGAGCAGGCTCTCGAACAGGTCGCCGACCACCGAGAACAGGATGGTCCAGATCGCGACGATGGCGATGTAGGGGAGCTGTTTCATGCTGGCGCCGGCGAACGGGGCCGCGACCAGCGCCAGGACCATGCCCGCGGCGACGCCGCCGATCATGCCTTCGACGGTCTTGTTGGGGCTGATCCTCGGGCTGAGTTTGACCTTGCCGAACCGGCGGCCGGCGAAATAGGCGCCGCTGTCGGCGGCCCAGACGATCGCCAGCGCCAGCAGCAGCCAGCGGTTGCCGTTCGGCTGGCTGGCGTGAATCAGGGCCAGCGCGCACCAGGCCGGGATCACGCTCAGGGTGGCCGCGGCGAGCTTGAAGATGCGGGCGTGGCCGTCGTGATTGGAGGCGAAGTCGTAATGCCGCAGCCACAGCGCGGCCAGACACCACCAGCCCACGCCGATCATCACCATGATCTGCAGCAGCACCAGCGAGCCGCCGCTGTTGGAGCGCGAGGCCCAGACCAGCGCCACCATCAGCAGCAGGTTCACCACCAGCAGCACGCCGCGGGCGATGGGGTCCTCGATGTCGGTGAGCTTGAGCCATTCCCACAGGCCGATGAGGAAGGCGGCGGCGCTGAGCGCGGCCATCCACGGCGTGGGCAGCAGCAGCACGGCGGCGATCGCCAGGGGGGCCATGACCAGAGCGGCCAGCAAGCGCGTTCGGGTCATGGATCGGTCCTGTCGGCGGGAAGGGGCGGGGGCATACTGCCGCCCGGGGGATTCGATGGGTCGATCTGGGCGCTGATCAGGCCGAAGCGGCGCTCGCGGCCGGCGAAATCGGCCAGCGCGAGGTCGAGGGTCGCGACGTCCAGGTCCGGCCACAGGGCTTCGGTGAACCACAGTTCGGTGTAGGCCAACTGCCACAGCAGGAAATTGCTGATGCGGTGGTCGCCGCCGGTGCGGATGAAGAGATCCGGCGGCGGCAGGTCGGCGAGCGCCATCCGGCGGCCGACCATCGCTTCGTCGATCTGCTCGGGCCGCAGGCGGCCGGCGGCCACCTCTTCGGCCAGCGCGCGGGCGGCGAAGGTGATGTCCTGGCGGCCGCCGTAGCTCGCGGCGACCACCAGGTGCAGCGCGCGGTTGCCCGCGGTGCGGGTCTCGGCGTCGCGCATGCGCGCCAGGATTTCCGGCGCGAAGCGCTCGCGTTCGCCGATGAAGCGCAGACGGACGCCGCGACGATGCAGCTCGTCCACCTCGCGTTCCAGCGCGTTGAGGAACAGCTTCATCAGCGCGCCGACCTCGTCCTCGGGCCGGCCCCAGTTCTCGCTGGAAAACGCGAACAGGGTCAGCGCTTCGATCCCGCGCTGCAGGCAGTAGTCGATGCACAGGTTGACCGCGCGCGCGCCGGCGCGATGGCCGATCGCGCGCGGTCTGCGGCGGCGTTCGGCCCAGCGGCCGTTGCCGTCCATGATCACGGCGAGGTGGCGCGGAACGCGTTCCGGTGCGGGCGGAGCACTCATCGGAGGATGGCCTCAGACCGCCATCAGCTCCTGCTCCTTGGCCTTGACCACCTCGTCGACGTCCTTGATCGCCTTGTCGGTCAGCTTCTGGATCTCGTCCTCGCTGCGGCGCTCTTCGTCTTCGGTGATCTTCTTGTCCTTCAGCAGTTCCTTGACGTGCTGGTTGGCGTCGCGGCGGATGTTGCGGATCGCGACCTTGGCGTCCTCGCCTTCCGCGTGCACGTGCTTGGACAGTTCCTTGCGGCGCTCTTCGGTGAGCGGCGGCAGGTTGATGCGGATCGCGGTGCCGGCGGTGTTCGGGGTCAGGCCGAGGTCGGAGGCGTAGATCGCCTTCTCCACCGCGGCGACCATGTTCTTTTCCCAGGGCGTGATCAGCAGGGAGCGCGCGTCGGCGACGGCGATGCTGGCGACCTGCGACAGCGGCATCTCGGAGCCGTAGTAGTTGACCTTCAGATGGTCGACCAGCGAGGGGGAGGCGCGGCCGGTGCGCACCTTGGTCAAGGTGTGGCGCAGCGCCTCGATGCTTTTGGCCATGCGGGATTGCGCGTCTTTCTTGATGTCGTTGAGCATGCCGGTTCCTGTTTCGATACGTGTTTCGGAGCGCCGGAGCGATCCGGGGAGGCCACACCGGGGGCGCCGGGCGGCCGAACGCGAAGACCGCCGATTATATGCGAAGGCACCCCGGATGCCGGGGCGGTCAGTGCCCGTGCCCGGACGGGCGCAGGATGTCGCCGTGCGGGGCGCGGTCGTGGCGGTCGTGGCCGCAGGCCGCGCCGTGCTCGATCTGCAGGGTCGGATGGTTGATGCCGAAGCGCGCGTCCAGCCCGCGGATCAGCGCGTCGAGGAACCCGTCATGGTCGTTGTCGCCACCGTCCCGGCCCGGCCGGACGAGATGCGCGGTCATGGCGATCTCGCCCGCGCCCAGCGACCAGATGTGCAGGTGATGGACGGCCTGCACCCCGGGCTGGGCGGCCAGGAAGGCCTCGACCTCGCCCGGATCGATGCCCCGCGGCACCGCGTCCATCGCCGCGTCGAAGGCGTCGCGCAGCAGCTGGAACGCGCCGAGCGCGACCACCGCCGCGACCAGCACGGCGGTGGCGGGGTCGAGCCAGCGCCAGTCGAACCACAACATGCCGAGGCCGGCCAGCACCGCCGCCAGCGACACCGCGGCGTCCGCGATCAGATGCAGGAAGGCGCCGCGGCGGTTCAGGTCGCTGCCGTGGCTGTGGTCGTGGCCGTCGCGCAGGAACCAGGCCGCGCCGAGGTTCACCGCGATGCCGATCGCCGCGACCACGATCACCGGCAGCGCCGGGATCGCCGGCGGGTCGGCGAAGCGGCGCACCGCTTCCCAGCCCAGCGCACCGCTGAAGCCGACCAGCAGCAGGGCGTTGCCCAGCGGCGAGAGCAGGGTGGCGCGGCGCCAGCCGTAGGTGTGGCGGCCGGTGGGCCGGCGCTTGGCCATGGCCGCCGCCGCCCAGGCCAGCGCCAGCCCCAGCACGTCGCCGAAGTTGTGCAGCGCGTCCGACAGCAGCGCCAGCGAGTCGGTCCAGAAGCCGTAGCCCGCTTCCAGCACCGTGTAGGCGAGATTGATGAACAGCGCGACCGCGAACGCCCGGGTGCCGGTGGCGAAGCCGTGGCTGTGGCCGCCGGCGCCATGATCGTGATCATGGCGGTGATCGTGGCCGTGGGCACGACCGTGGTCGTGGTCGTGCGGGGCGTGGGAATGATCGTGATGAGAAGCCATGCCGCGATGTTCCCACCTCCCCGAAGTGGACACTATCCGCCGATGCCCCGGGGCGCGGGCATCGGCGGAGGCGTGCGGGTCACTCCCGCGTCAGGCGCTTCAGCAGCGGCGTGGCCAGGAACAGCAGCGCGCCGGCGCCGACGCCAATCCACATCATGTCGGTGAACACGTCGGCGTACAGCGCCAGCGCCGCGGGCACGTCGTATTTGCCGGCGGCATCGGGTTCGATCGTCGCCCAGGTGCCGAGGCGGCCGGCGATGATCTCGCCGAAGGCCGAGAACAGGAACCACGCGCCCATCATCAGGCCCACCGCGCGCGGAATCGACAGCCGCGTCACCGCCGACAGGCCCACCGGCGACAGCACCATCTCGCCCATCACCAGCACCGCATAGGCCAGCACCATCCACCACAGGCTGGTCTTGCCGGCTTCGCCCGGATTCGCGGCCGCGAAGGCCAGGACGCCGAACGACAGCCCGCAGAACACCAGGCCCCAGGCAAATTTCGCCGGATAGCTCGGATTGAGACCGGCCTTGTCCAGCTTCGGCCACAGCCAGGCGAACGGGAAACTGAAAATGATCACGAACAGCGCGCCGATGGCGGTGGTCTGGCCGGCGGTCCACTCGATCCCGAAGGTGGTGCGATCCATGCCGATGTCGGCCATCAGCACCCAGGGGCCGTAGGTCTGCTCGTACAGGCCCCAGAACAGCGCGCTGACGGTGATCAACACCATCAGCATGATCATGCCGCCCTTCTCGGCGCGGCTCAGGCCGGAGAACATCAGGCGGATGAACCACAGATAGAGCACCGCACCCATCACCACCGCGACCACTTCGGTCAGGGTGACCTGATGGCCGCCCATCAGCTTCGTCAGCGGACCGAAATCGATCTTGGTCTGCAGCACCTGCCACACCACGATCGCCAGAACGAGGCCGCCGAGATAGATCAGCCATTCGCGCGACAGGCCTGCGAACAGGGGCGTTTTCAGCATCGCCGGATCGGCGGGCTCGGCGTGGCCGTGCAGGTGCTTCTGCCCGATCACGAACTGCACCAGACCCAGCGCCATCATCACGCCGGCCAGCGCGAAACCGTAGCCCCAGCCGATCTTTTCGCCGATCCAGGCGACGATCAGCGACGACAGGAACGCGCCGACGTTGATGCCCATGTAGAAGATGGTGAAGCCCGAATCGCGGCGCGGATCGTCGGCGCTGTAGAGGCGACCCACAATCGTCGAGATGTTGGGCTTGAGGAAGCCCACGCCCACGCCGATCAGCGCCAGCGACATATACATGATCTGGATCGCGAAGGCGTCGCGCACCGCGTTGTCCGGCGTGGTGCCGGTGGCCGCGCTGCCGGTCCAGGCCATGCCCAGCTGGCCGAGCACCAGCAATGCGCCGCCGAACAGCACCGCCTTGCGCATGCCGAGGTAGCGGTCGGCCAGCAGGCCGCCGAGCAGCGGCAGGGCGTAGGCCAGGCCGGCGTAGGTGCCGAGCAGGATGGTGCCGTCGGCCTGCGCGAAGAGATGGTGTTTGACGAGGTACAGCAGCAACAGCGCCTTCATGCCGTAGAAGGCGAAGCGCTCCCACATTTCGGTCAGGAAGCAGACGTAGAGGCCCTTGGGATGGCCGAAGAGTTCGTCCTGGGCGGACAGGGCGGGAGTGTGAGTGGACACGGCGGATTCCGGTGAGACGACCGCCGGAGTATGCCAGTGCGGGGCGGGTCGCGTGCCAATGACCCGTCGGGGGTGCCTTTCGGACTATGCCCGGGCCGCCCAAGCGGCCTACCATCCGGGGTTGCCCGCCATTCCGACAGGACGCCCCATGTCTCCGATGCGTACCGCCTTGTGCCTCGCCCTCGCGATGGCGTTGCCGATGACCGCTTCCGCCGCCCGCGGCCTGCAGCCGCGCGATCTCGCCACGCTCGACCGCTATTCCGCGCCGACGCTCTCGCCCGACGGCCGCGTGCTGGTGTTCGCCAAGCGCACGGTCGATTTCGACGCCAACAAGTCCAGCACCGGGCTGTGGATCGAGAACCTCGTCGCCCGCGACGCGGCGCCGCCGAAGCGACTGACTCCGGAAGGCTGGAACGTGAATTCGCCCGCGTTCTCGCCCGACGGCAAGTCGGTGTATTTCCTCAGCGCGAAGTCCGGCAGCCAGCAGTTGTACGTGATGCCGGCCGGCGGCGGCGAGCCGAAGCAGGTCACCGATTACCCGGTCGATGTCGGCGGCTACAAACTCTCGCCCGATGGCACGCGGGTCGCGCTGGCGGTCGAACTGTTCGCCGACTGCAAGGCCGATCTCGACTGCACGAAGAAACGCCTCGACGACACCGCCGCGCGCAAGAGCAGCGGCGTGCTCTACGACAAGATCTTCGTCCGCCACTGGGACACCTGGGCCGATGGCCGCCTCAACCGCATCGTGATCGCGCCGGTGCAGGACAAGGGCGCCACCAGGGCCGCCACGCTGGTCGGCGCCGACATCATCGGCGACGTGCCGTCGAAGCCGTTCGGCGACATGAGCGAGATGACGTGGTCGCCCGATGGCGCGTCGCTGGTGTTGTCGGCCCGGATCTCGGACCGCACCGAACCGACCAGCACCAATTTCGATCTGTATCTGGTCGCCGCCGACGGCCGCGGCAGCGCCCGCAATCTCACCGCCGCCAACAAGGCCTGGGACACCGGCCCGGTGTTCTCGGCGGACGGCAAGACCCTGTACTACCGCGCGATGAAGCGCCCGGGTTTCGAAGCCGATCGTTTCGCGCTGATGGCGATGGATCCGGCCAGCGGCAAGACCCGCGAGATCGCGTCGAAGTGGGACGCGTCCGCCGATGGCATCACGCTGTCCGCCGACGGCAAGTCGATCTACACCACCGCGCAGGAACTCGGCCGCCATCCGCTGTTCTCGGTGTCGCTGGAGAACGGCGAAGTGACCTCGATCTTCAAGGACGGCACGGTCGGCGCGTTCGAACTCGCGGGTTCGACCCTGGTCGTCGCCGCCAACTCGATGAACAGCGGCGACCAGCTGTTCGCCACCAGCGCCGACGGCAAGGCGCCGCTGCGCGCGATCACGCCCAGCGCCGGCGACATGCTGCCCGACGTGCGCTTCGGCGCCTACGAGCAGTTCCGCTTCCCGGGCTGGAACGACGAAACCGTGCACGCCTACGTGCTCAAGCCCTGGAATTACGAGGAAGGCAAAAAGTATCCGGTCGCGTTCCTGATCCACGGCGGCCCGCAGGGCAGCTTCGGCGACGGCTGGAGCTATCGCTGGAATCCGCAGACGTACGCCGGCCAGGGCTACGCGGTGGTGATGATCGATTTCCACGGTTCCACCGGCTATGGCCAGGCGTTCACCGATTCGATCAGCGGCCACTGGGGCGACCGCCCGCTGGAAGACCTGCAGAAAGGCTGGAACGCCGCGTTGAAGAAATATCCGTTCCTCGATGGCGACCGCGCCTGCGCGCTCGGCGCCAGCTACGGCGGCTACATGATCAACTGGCTCGCCGGCAACTGGTTCGATGCGCAGGGCAACGCACCGTTCAAGTGTCTGGTGAACCACAACGGCGTGTTCGACACGCGCTCGATGGGTCTGGTCACCGAAGAACTGTGGTTCAGCGAATGGGAATTCGGCGGCACCGTGCACGACAAGCCGGAAGGCTACGAGCGTTTCAATCCCGCGCGCCACATCGCGAAGTGGAAGACGCCGACGATGGTGGTGTCCGGACAGAACGATTTCCGGGTGCCGATCGACCAGAGCCTGTCGACGTTCACCGCACTGCAGCGCAAGGGCATCGACTCGCAGCTCCTGTATTTCCCGGACGAGAACCACTGGGTGCTGAAGCCGCAGAACAGCGTGCTGTGGCACGACACCGTGCATGCGTGGATGAAGAAGCACATCGGGCCCTGATCGCGGGCGCAGGCCTCCGCCATCGATACGACGCGACGCCCCGGGAGACCGGGGCGTTTTTCGTGACGGCCTCCGTCGCGCGATGCCTCGCGGCCGGGCATGCGCGCGGCACGTGCGCGCATCGCGCGGCTCGTGCATGATCGACCCCTCTCAAGACACCGGACACGACACCCATGCTGGCAGCCGAAGACGTTCCCGCGGGCCCTCCGCCGATGCTCGACAACGATGCGGTGGTCCTCGGCCTGCTGCTGGCGATCCTCGGTTTCGTGTTCTGGTCGTCTTCGCGCGAAAGCGGCTTCTGGAAGCGTTTCTATGGTGTCGTGCCGGCGCTGCTGCTCTGCTATTTCCTGCCGGCGCTGCTGAACTCCTTCGGCGTGATCGACGGCAAGGCGTCCGGCCTGTACCCGATGGCCCGCGATTACCTGTTGCCCAGCGCGCTGGTGCTGCTGTGCGTCGCGATCGACTTCAAGGCCATCGTCCGCCTCGGTCCGAAAGCGGTGATCATGTTCCTCACCGGCACCGTGGGCGTGATGCTGGGTGCGCTGGTCTCGCTGCTGGCGATGCAGCTCATCCATCCGGAAACCGTCGCGGGCGACACCTGGCGCGGCATGACCACGGTCGCCGGCTCGTGGATCGGCGGTGGCGCCAACCAGGCGGCGATGAAGGAAGTCTTCGCGGTGGATGCGACCCTGTTCGGGCAATTCGTCGCGGTCGACGTGATCGTCGCCAACATCTGGATGGCGGTGCTGCTGTATCTGGCCGCGCGCAACGCCGCGTTCGACCGCTGGACCGGCGCCGATACGTCCGCGATCGAGGACGTGAAGCACAGGATCGAGGCATATCAGGCCGAACACACGCGCAACCCCTCGCTCACCGATCTGATGCTGATCGTGGCGCTGGGCCTCGGCGCCACCGGTCTGGCGCACGCCATCACCGACCCGCTGGTCGCCTGGATCAAGAGCCTGCCCGCGGAATGGCGCCTGCAGGATTACAGTCTCACCGCGAAATTCTTCTGGATCACCGTGCTGGCCACCACCTTCGGCCTGCTGCTGAGCTTCACCCGTGCGCGTACCCTGGAAGGCGCGGGCGCGTCGAAGATCGGCTCGGTCATGCTGTACGTGCTGGTCGCCACCATCGGCATGCAGATGGACCTCGGCGCACTGCTCGAACGTCCCTGGCTTTTCGCGCTCGGCCTGATCTGGATCGCGGTGCATGGCGGCCTGATGCTGCTCGTCGCGAAACTGATCCGCGCGCCGCTGTTCTTCATGGCCGTGGGCTCGCAGGCGAACATCGGCGGTGCCGCTTCCGCGCCGGTGGTGGCCAGCGCCTTCCATCCTTCGCTGGCGCCGGTGGGCGTGTTGCTCGCGGTGCTGGGCTATGCGCTCGGCACCTATTGCGCCTACATGGTCGGCCTGATGCTGCAGCGGATGGTCTGATCCGGAACGAGCGTGCCGAAAAGGAACGGGCCGCATCGCGGCCCGTTCTTCTTTCCGCCTGCTTCGATCCGCCTGCTTCGATCCGCATGGCGCGATCGGCAGGCCGCGTCGCTCAGCGCCCGCTGCGTGCGCCGCCGGCCGCGGGTGCGCCGCCGATGTGCTTCGCGAAGAAATCCAGCATCGCGGTGTACAGCGCGACCTTGTTCTCGTCCTTGTAGAACCCGTGCATCTCGCCGGTCGTGATCATCATGCCCTCCGGCGGATTGCCGGCCGCGATCAGCGCCTTGTTCATCGCCTCGGTGTTCTCCGGCGGGCAGCGCGGATCGCGCGCGCCGGCGGCGAGGTAGACAGGAATCCTGATCTTGTCGGCATGATTCACCGGCGACATCGCGTCGCGCTCGGGCTTGGTCTTGCCGAGCGCGCGCAGCAGGTAACGGCGACCGCCTTCGTACTGGCTGGTATCGCTCTTGGTCATCTGGATCTCGGCGTCGTAGGCGCCGACGTAGCCGAACGCGCATTTGAACAGGCCCTGTTCGCGCGCCGGCGCCATCATCGAGGCGTAGCCGCCGAAGCTGCCGCCATAGATGCAGATGCGGTCCTTGTCGGCGTAACCCTGCGCGATGCTCCACTTCGTGGCATCGATGATGTCGTTCATGATGCCGGTGTGCCACTGGCCGAAGGCCATGTCCTGGAAGCCCTTGCCGAAGCCGCCCGAGCCGCGGTAGTTGATCTGCAGCACCGCGTAACCGCGGCTGGCGAACAGTTGGCTTTCCCAGTTGAAGCCCCAGTCGTCGCGCGGACCGCGCGGACCGCCGTGGACGTTGACGATCATCGGCAGACCCTTGCCGTCGCTGCCGTGGGGCAGGGTGAGATAGCCGTGGATCTTCAGGCCGTCGCGGGTGGTGAGCGCGACCGGCTGCACCGTCGCCATGCGCTTGCTGTCGATCCACTTGCGCTGCTGCATCAGGAACCGCGCCTTGTTGGTCGCACGGTCGTAAAGATACAGCTCGCCCGGATTGCGGTCGCTGTAGACCTGCACGACGATCTGCCTGCCGTCGCGGGTGGCGCTGGCGAAGTTCACGAACTGGCCGGGGAACGACGCCGCCAGCGATGCGTACAGCTTCGCGTCCGGGTGATCCTTCTCGATCAACGTCACTTCCGGCGCGCCGGCCTCGGTGACCACGCCGAGCACCACTTCGCTGCCGTCGACCGAGGTGATGTAGCTCGCCGGATCGGACACCGGATCCTCGAACAGCGCGTCGAACGCGCCGGTCTTCTGATCGATGATGCCGAAGGCCTCGGGCCCCTTGCCGTCGCTTTCGGTGGCGTAGATGCGGCCATCGCGCGCGCTGCCGAGCACCTGCAGCGACTTGCCGGACGACGTGGCGCTGTTCACCAGCGTCCACTCGCCGTTCTCCTCGCGCTTGTACAGTGAGGTGACTTCGTCGAATTCGCCGGCCGCGTTCTTGGAATCGCTGCACACCGCGTAGCGTGGCTTCTTGTCGGCGTCGAGCGCCATGCCGCAGTTTTCGCGCGGCGCGCGGCCCAGGCTCTTCCAGCGGCTGGTCGACGTATCGACCTCGGCGACTTCCGTATTTACGCCTTCGGAAGAGCGCGGGTAGTTGATGGTCATCAGCACCTTGCCGTCGTCGCGCTGCGGGTTGTCCAGCAGGCTGAAGCGCGCGTCCTGCATGTCGCGGGCGCCCTTCGCGCCCATCTCCAGCACGCGCGGCGTCGAGCCGTCGGCGTTCACCGAATACCACTCGCCGGTGCCGAACGGCTGCGCGAAGCGGCCGACCTTGCGTACCGAATTGAACATCAGCCGCTCCGGGCTGACCCAGTGGAACGCGCCGACGCTCTTCTCGTTCGGCAACTGCGTGACCTTGACGATGCTCAGGTCGCGGGTGCGCAGCACCGTCAGCACGTCGATGTCGCCGCGATCGACGGTCATCGCCAGATATTCGCCGGTCGGCGAAATCTTCACGCTGCTGTAGGTGGGATTGCGGACGAAGTCCTGGATTGAAGGCGTGCCGGTCGAAGGCGTGCCGGCCGCGGGTTCCGCGGCGGCGACGGCGGGCGTGCCGACGGCATGGGCGGCGCAGGCGAGCGCGAGCGCGGCGAGAGTGCGGTGCATGGTGGTTCCCCGGTCTGACGAAAGAAATCGACGCCGGGCGGAACGCCGCCCGGGCGGCTCGATGCTAACGCAAAACCCGGTGGTCCGGTCTCGACTCCCGTGCGGGTACTGTCGGCCTCAGCGGGGCTGCATGCGTTCTCTGGTGCGTCCGGGACGCGCCCGGGATGTGCCGCTTGAAGCGGTTTTCATCGGACGCGCTCTTCGCGTCGTCGAGGTGCGTGATCCATCCTAAAGAATGTCGCCGGCATGAAAGCGTTTACAGGCAATGCTGCGATGCGAGAAGAGATGACGCTGGCGCCGATTTCGATGCCCCACGATCCGTGCCGGGCTGATAACGGAAATTTCATGCGTTCGTGGCCTTTGTGTTTGGAAGACGGTACGGTGGTTGACAATCTCCAGATCCCGGTGGCATCGTCCAGAAGCGGCTGAGTCGTAAGGCGATCACGAACGATTTCACAAGACGCCAGCTCGGGTCGATCGTGTGCGATGGTTCCAGTACACGAGATTCGCAAGGCCGCGTTTTTTCGCTGACGTCAGGGGGCGGGCGAGCAGTGTGCGAAGGGGGCGAAATGCTCCCCCGCGCTTGTCCGGATTCTGTCGACAGGATCGAGATAATCCATCGCAAATCATGTCAAGGACAGATCATGAAGTTGAAGTCGCAGCTCAAGCCCATTGTCCGCTCACGCAATTCAGGTCGAGCGCCGCGGCCATCAGACATGGATTGAGAATCTCATCTGCTGCGATCGCCGCTGCGCATAATGCAGCGGCCTGCAGGACAGCCGTTCAGCAGTCGTGTTCTCTCGCGGGCGGGCTCAGCAGAAGCGCGCGGAGCAGGGCGAAAACGGATCGGTGTTCCCGCTTTCGAGTGTCGACTCTCGTGATCGCTTCGCATGTTCCGCCTGCGTGGTTGCATGCAGTGCGCGACAGTCGGTGCGCCGAGTCGTTTCCGCTCGCGAGCATGCGCTGATTTTCACGCCTGTACGTCAATCCGTTTGTTCGACTGCATGCGCATCCTTGCAGTCATCTCGTGCGGGCGATCTTTCGGCATTGACGGATGCAATCCATCCGGACGCATCGCGGTGTGCGCGAATTTCCGAAAAAAAGTGCATTTTCCTGCAATGCGCGATGCATGCGAATGATGTTGACATGCTCGCTTTGTGGTGCCCACAATCAAATCGAGTTCTCGGGTTTCGCAGTTTGTTGCATTCGGTCAAAAAAATTGCAGATGCCCCAGCGCTCGCTCGGCAGGATCGTTTCCGGGTCGTGTCGGGAACATGACACCGAAACAGACAAGGAGATTTCAATGCGTTTTGAAAAGTTGTGTTCGGAAGAGATCGTCGAGATCGTCGCCAACGCCAGACAGAGCTTTGCGGCTGCGACTTCGATCGAGACCAAGGTCGGAGGCGTCTGGAAGAAAGACGGTTCCGACGCTGCCATGGCGGAAATGTACTCCTAACCGCATTGCCGCATTCATAGAAGAAACATCACAATCAAGGAGAGTCAACATGAAATTCGAAATTCTCGGCAACGACATGATCCAGACCGTTCTCGCCCAGGCGACCACCTACGAGACCCGCGTCAAGGATTCGAACGGCAAGATCATCGCGACCGACACCATCACCCCGGTCGAGCAGAAGTTCTACTGATGTTCGTCGTTGCATGGATCGCGTGATCGATCCGTGCGAGCAACGTCCTGTCATCACTCAAGGATAGAAGACATGAAGTTCGAAAAGCTCGATATCGAAGCCATCTGCCAGTCCGGCAGCGCTTCCAACATGCTGGTTGCGGCCGGCACCACGATCGAGACCAAGGTCGGTCCCTTCTGGAGGAAGGACGGTACCGACGAGGCGCTGCCCGAAGTGCAGACGTCGTCCTGGTAAGGTCGTTTTAGACCTGATGCGCCGCTCTTCGGGCGGCGCATCACTTCGTCGGCGATCGTTCGCGCGCATGCGTCGAGACGATTCGTGTTTTGGCCTATGGGGAAACGGGCGAGGCAGGCAGGTTGATCGTCCAGGAGCGTTGAAGAAGTGATTCTGATTCTAGGCCAGCAGTTCGAGCTGAATATCAACAGGGTGTGCGAAATCCTCGATTACAGGCGTATTCCCTGGATACGTTTGAACGGCGAGGATTATCCCCGCAGTACGACCGCCTCGATCCGCATCGGCAAGGATCGTTGCGAGGCCAGGATCGAGACCGCAGATGGCAAGTCGGCCCGGGCCGATCAGATCAGGGCGGTATGGGCGCGTCGCCACGGCCTGTATTCGCTCGGCGAACACATGCATCGCGGACGCCGTGAATTCATGGGCAAGGAGTGCTCGGCGACAATTCTCGGGCTTTACTCCATGTGTTCGCATGCGGAGTGGATGAACGATTATCATGCCGAGCAACGGGCCCTCAACAAGCCGCATCAGCTCCGTGTCGCGGCCCAGTGCGGGCTGGCGATTCCGGAGACCCTCATCACGCAGGATCCCGATGAGGCTCGCGTCTTTTACCGCGAACATGCCGGAAATGTGCTGACGAAAGCCATCGGACAGTCCGGCTACGTGCCCGGGGATGGCGCGGAAGGCCATGCTGAAATCTATGCGAACAAATTGTCGGTTGACGACTACGACTGTCTGGATCGTGTGCGCCATGGGCCATGCATGTTGCAGGCATACGCCGAGAAGGTCATCGAATTGAGAGTCACCGTCGTGGGGACGCGAGTATTCGCGACCGCGATCGAGTCACAGAAGAGCGAAAAGACCAAGGTCGACTGGCGGCGTTACGACAATCCCAATACGCCGTATTACCGATACAGGTTGCCGGATTCGACGAGCAGCGCGCTGATCATGCTGATGCGCCGGCTGGGTCTCGAGTATGGCGCGATCGACCTCGTTCTCACGCCCAAGGGCGAGTACGTGTTCCTCGAAGTCAATCCGGGCGGGCAGTGGGGCTGGGTCGAGAACATGACGGGGCATCCCATCGACGAAGCGATCGCCGATTGGCTGGCCCTGAGGAGCGGTATGGAGGAACGAAATGTCGTCTGGACTTGAACTGCCGTTCATCCTCAAGTACGAGGAACAGCCCGGCGAGGGCTCGATGATCGACGGCCTCGTGATGGAGTACTTCCGCGACCCCCTGCTCAACGGCATGCAGTTGCGGAACAAGTTCATCGCCTGGGACAGCCCGTGCAGTCTGAAAGAAATCTGGGGTCCGGAATGAGCGGGTCTGCTGCGGAGCGGAAGTACTTCCGGCTGAGTCCCTATGTCGTGCACGTCAAGGGCGCCCGGCGCGGCGCCCTCTACGATCTGCACCGGAAACGCATTTTTCCGATTCCCGCGTCGGCCTCGTACGTGATCGATCTGTGTCAGGCGACAGGCGACATCGATGTCTCGCTGGCGCCGATCACGGAGGAGGGAGATCGCGCGGTCGCCGAAAGTTACCTGCAGGATTTCGTCCGGCTGGGCTTCGCGGAAATTTCTCCGGAGGCGTCCAGCCGCGCGCAGGCGTTTCGGGTCGATCCGGGCGATGTCGTCAAGCGCAAACTGTCGGTGCTCGGCGTCGAGCTGCATGGCCGGGACGGGCAGTCCGACAGGCTCGGACCGGATGCATGGATGGACATCCTGCGCGTCGCCAGGAGCCATGGTCCGGCTGCGCAGTTGAACGTTTTCCTGGGCGCGCCCGACCAGACGCCGGACTGGGTCCCGCAGGTGCTCGCGTACGCCATGACCCTGGAGTTCCATCATATCGAGGTGACCGTTCCTCCCGGCGGCTGCGGCGACGCCATCGACGCGTTCCTGGCCGGATCGAACCTCGCGCTGTGCGTGTCGGATGAAAACATGGGGGCCTCGTCGGATGTCGCCTCCCCGGATGTCGACGCCTATGTCGGTCACCTGCGCGGCCTCGGCTTGCGGCCGCGCAAGGCACGCTCATCCGCGATCGCCAGGATCACCGAAGCATCGATGCTGTGCGATCACCTGTCGTACTCGCGATTCAGGCACGGCTCCCTCCATTCCGGATGCCTGCATCTGCACGCCGACGGCGCGGCCTATCCATGGCGTCTGGAAACGGTGGACAGGATCGGCCACGCCAAGGACGGTTCCGGGCTGATGGCATTGCTGCGCTCGGACACGCTGGTTCGCCACTGGTTGCGATCGAAAGACGAAATCGATACGTGCCGCGACTGCGAGTTCAGATACGCCTGTCCGAACAGTTACACGTTCCGCAGCGAAGTGTCGCGCGTCGGCAGCGCCCCGGCGAACTGCCTCTACGATCCCTATGCGGGCGCCTGGGCGTACCGGCGCGATGAAGCGTGCTTCAGTGGCGCGAGCGTGGTCCTGCAGGACGAATCCCGATATTTCAGCGTGCGTTCGCTGGCCGAACGGCCGTTCCCGAAGCCCTATCTGGAGATGCTGGACCAGGCCGCCGTCGACATCTGCGATCTGTTCGGGCTGTCGTTGGGGGAGTCGAAGATCGGATACGACTTCTACCCGACGCTGGAGGAACTCCAGCGGGACCTGGCGCACCGTGGCGATGGCCTGTCCGGGCTCACCGAGCTGCGGGCCGGGGACAACGTCGGGACCGTCAAGTCGTCGTATCCGTGCCATATCCACGAGGTCGTCCACGCGCTGCTGTTCCAGTGGAACAAGACGCCGCGTTTTTTCGTGTCGGAGGCCAGCGCGACGGTCTTCGGCCGGGTGAGGGTCGCGGGGACGGCGCGCGCGATCGAAGCGGACATGCAGGTTCGCGTCGAGGGGGGCGACGGCGAATTGAGCATCGAGGATGTCGTCGTTTTCGACAACGATGGCGCGATCCTCGGGCCTCCGCCCGACGCCGACGTGCACGAAGTCGCGCGCTGGCTTCACGTCCGGCGCAACGTCAGCGTCGACATCGGCAATTTCTACGATGCCATCGATGAGCGGGATCTGCCGGGTTGTTTCTACGAAATCGGCGGTTCCTTCATCCGTTGGCTGATCGAAACACGCGGAGCGGCTGTCTTCCGCGAATTTTACGCATCCGGGCAAAAGCGAGTCCACTTCGAAGCCTGTTATGGCGAGAATCTGGAGGCTCTGGCCGAGCAATGGAAAAACTGCATCATCCTGGAAGGTCGAACTCAGTGAAGAACTACGCCCAGATCCGAACGTATCTCAAATCCCTCAAGAACTTCCCCGTCAATTTCACGGCGATCGTGCTGCTGTCGACGCTGGCTTCGGGCCTCGGGCTCCTGTATCCAAAGCTCTTCCTGGGGATGATCGAAAAATTCCAGAAAGAAGACATCAAGGGCTTCGCGGTCGCGGTCGCGGTGGTGGTGGGCCTGCAGATTTTCCAGAACCTGATCATGGCCTGCGTCGGATTCCTCCGGCGACGGTTCGATCTGTTCGCCAATCGTCCGGTGATCATGGCGTTCTACGAGAAAGTCCAGTCGCTGCCGCTGTCCGCTTTCCGGCGCTACATGAACACCGGCGAGATCTACCAGCGCGTCATCGACGCGCTGGAGCTCAATCGCGTCGTCGCGGACGTGATCACCCAGTTGTTCGCGCTGACCGTCCGTTTGCTGGTGCTGGTCGGCGTGATCGCATACTTCGACATCTGGACGGGCGTTCTGGTGCTGTCCATGCTCGTCGTTTTCTACACGATCAACAGGGTCGTTTCTCCGCGCGCCCAGCGATACCAGTCCGCGACGCTGCTCTCCAATTCGCCGTTGACGAACGCTCTTTTCGAGGGCTTGAACAAGATCACCACGATCAAGGCGCTCGGCGCCAAGGATCATGTCCTCCGGGATGTGTCTTCCAAGCTCGACGACAATATCGGCGCCCAGCTCAGATTCGTGATCTTCTCGACCAAGGTCACGCTGTCGACCAGCCTGATCACCCAGTTGCTGCGCGGGGCCATGATCTGTTTCGTCGGTGTCGGCGCCATGCAGGGCCGGATCGAGCTGCACGTCGCCCTGGGGTTGATCTTCCTCGTGCAGCAGGCGTTCGAACCCATGCAGGGGTTCGTCGAGATCTTCGTCGATCTCAACCGGGCGATCATCATCCTGCAGCGCTATTTCGGCGTGCTCAACGAACCGAGCGAAGAGGAGGGCGAAGCCCGGCCGAGGATTTCCCTCGACAGGCCGTGCAGGATCGATCTGGACAACGTCGGTTTCGGTTACGGATCCGAAAAGATTCTCGATGGTTTCAATCTCGTCGTGCCGGAAGGCGCCCGGGTGGCGCTGGTCGGCCGCTCCGGCGCGGGCAAGTCCACGATCATGAACCTGATCCTGGGCCTGTACCGGCCCGCGGAAGGGGCCGTCATGGTCAACGGGCAGGATCTGGCTTCGGTCGATCTGACGTCCTACCGCAAGCAGGTCGGCGTGGTCCTCCAGAACGAGTACATCTTCAATGGCTCGATCAGGGACAACATCACGTTCGGCCTGGAACGGACGCCGACCGCGGAAGAGATCGACGAGGCCGTCCGCTGCGCGCAACTGGCGTCGGTCGTCGAGTCCCGGGAGGCGGGGCTCGACGAGATCCTGCAGGAGGACGCGCTTTCCGGCGGCGAGAGACAGCGGCTGATCCTGGCCCGGGCTTTCCTGCGGAATCCGCGCTTTCTGGTGCTCGACGAGCCGACCTCCGCCCTGGACATGGAAACCGAGGCTGCGATCCAGCAGGCCATGGACCTGCTGCTCGCCAATCGGACGTCGCTGACCATCGCGCACAGACTGTCGACGATCATGAAGTCGGATCTGATCTATGTCCTGGACGCGGGCCGGGTGGTCGAGTCCGGCAACCATGAGCAGTTGCTCGCGAATGGAGGATACTATGCCCAGCTCTATCGCCAGAGTCTGGTCGCGTAAGGTCTGTCGCCGGGTGCCGGACGACTCCGATTCGCTTCGGTTGGTTGTCCAACGGAATTCGTAATGGATGAAATCATCACAAGGAAGCCCCGCAGATTCAGCGGCCCCCGAGCCATCGCGCTCGCTGTCGCGGTTCTGGCCGTCGTCCTGGTCGGATTCGTGTTCAGCATGGACAAGGCGGCTCCCAGTGTCGATTCGGACCGCCTGGTGATCGCACAGGTGGCGCGCGGAGAGTTCGCGAACGAAGTCTCCGCGTTCGGCAAGCTGGCGGCCAAGCGGACGCTGGCGTTGTCGGCGCCGGAGGCCGCGCGCGTGGAGGAGGTGCTGTTGCAGCCTGGTGCGATCGTCGCCAAGGGCGACCTGATACTCCGGTTGTCCAGCAACGAGGTCGATTCCGCCGCCAGCGAAGCCGAAGTCGCGCTCGCCGTCGCGCGCGCGGATGTCGCCGCGACCCGCGCCAGGCACATGAAGGAAGAACGGCAATTGCAGTCCGAGCTCGACAAGGCGGAGCTCGAGGCCAGGTCCCTGGCGCTGGAGCGCGATGCCGAGCGTCAGCTGCTCGAAAAACAGGCGATCTCCCGAGTCGCGGCGAGGCGCACCGAACTGCGTTACGACCTGCTGTTGACCGCCCAGCGGCAGATCGCCGACGAGTTGCGGCAACTGCGCGATTCCAACGCGATCGAGACCGACGCGCTGCAGATCAAGTTGCGGAACCTGGAAGAAGTCGCGGCTTCCCGCCGGAAGCGCCAGAGCGCGCTGGCGGTACGCGCCGGATTCGATGGCGTCGTCGCCGCGGTGAGCGTCACGCCGGGGCAGGTCGTCGCCAGCGGCGCTTCGCTCGGCGTGCTGATCGATCCGTCCGCGTTGCAGGCGCGGCTGCAGGTGGCGGAACGGCAGGCCCGTCTGCTCAAGGTCGGCCAGCCGGTGACGGTCACCACGCCCAACGGGCGCGTGCAGGCGAAGATCGTGCGCATCGATCCGACCGTCACGCAGGGCCAGGTCGTGGCCGATGCCGAGCTCGTCGGTACGATTCCCGCTGGCTTGCGCCAGGACCTCGCGATCGATGCCCGGATCGGCCTGGATCGAATCGACGACGCCCTGATCGTGGCCAAGCCGAGCAACCTCAATGAACCCGGCCAGCATCGCGTCTTCGTCGTCGCCGGTGCGCGGGCGCAGGCGCGCGATGTCCTGTTCGGTCCCGTCTCGCCGGATCGTGCGGTCGTTCTGGAAGGCCTGAAGTCCGGCGAAAGGATCGTGGTGTCGGACGTCGGTCAATGGAAGGACCAGGACAGCATCGAGATCCGCTGAGCCCGGTCGGGCTCCCACAACCCCATCAGTTCGAATACCCATGACAGCCATCGCCCTAGAGCGCGTCTCGCGCGCCTTCGAAACGGACAACGTCCGTACCCACGCGGTCTCCGACGTGTCCCTGCAGATCCGGGAGGGCGAATTCGTCGCCATCACCGGGCCTTCGGGTTGCGGGAAGTCCACGCTGCTCGGCCTCATGGGGTTGATCGACCGACCGACGTCCGGCGATCTCACCCTGCTGACGCAGCGCATCGGCGAACTGTCGCCTTCCGCAAGGCGTCGGTTCCGCGCGGAGAAGATCGGCTTCATCTTCCAGAGCTTCAATCTCATCGATGAGATCAGCAGCCTCGAGAACGTGGCGTTGCCGTTGCGTTACCGCGGGCTGTCGCAACCGGAACGCGAGCGGATCGCGGTCGAATGCCTCGAACGCGTGGGCCTGGGGCATCGTCGCGACCACTATCCGTCGCAGCTCTCCGGCGGCCAGCAGCAGCGGATCGCGATCGCGCGCGCGCTCGCCGTGAAGCCGCCGATCCTGCTCGCCGACGAACCCACGGGCAATCTCGATGTCGAAAACCGCACCTCGGTGATGGGGCTGCTGGACGAAGTGAACAAGGCGGGCAGCACCGTCGTGATCGTGACCCACGACGAGGAGATCGCCGCGCGCGCGGGCCGTCGCCTCGTGCTGGCCGAGGGCAAGCTGGTCTCGGCCGAAGGTGCGTGACATGCGGATGTCGAACCTGTTCTCCGTCCTGCGCCGATTGTCGAAGGATGGCGGTATCTTCCTCCTCGCATCGGTTGCGACGCTGACGCTCGTCGTCGCGGTGAATGCCGCGGTGTTCGCGCTTCTGAACCAGACCCTGCTGTCGCCTCTGCCTTACGACGGCATCGATCGCATGGTCGTGGTGAGGCCGTCGATCCGCATCGATGCCGACGTCTACGATTCCGCGTTCAGCGCGTCGGAAATGGCGCGGCTGCGGGCGATGGACGAAATCAAGGGCGACATCGGCGCCCTGCAGGTCGGCGAGGCGGCGGTGCAGGTCGACGGTCTTCCCCGGAAGCACAGTGCGATATGGGTCGACGACGGCCTCGTCCGGTTGCTGGGGCTGCAGCCCGACATCGGTTCGCTGTCGGGATTCGATCCCGCATCGCCGCAGCCGGTGGTGGCGATCAGCCGCGACTACTGGATGCGGGACTTCGATGCCGACGCCTCGGTGGTCGGCCGTACCATCAGGGTCGACGGTCAGGCGCTCAAGATCGTGGGTGTCTTCTCGGAGAAAACCCGCGCGCCCGTACCCGGTGCGGGCGGGAATCCGGATCTCTGGCTGCCCCTGCATCTCCAGCCCGATGGCGCGGATCTCTATCTCGATGCGATCGTGCGGCTCCCCGACCCGAGTCGCGCGGAGGCCGTGCGCGAGCGTGTCGACAGCATGCTCCGGGCCGCGAGGAAGGACCAGAAACCCGTTGAACACGCGGGCGTCGAGGTCCTGCCGCTGCAATCGGTGCTGACGCAATGGGCGGCGCAGAGTCTGTGGATCATGCAGGGGGTCGGCCTGCTGGTGTTTCTGGTGGCGGCCGGCAATATCGCCAGCGTGTTCCTGCTGCGCTGCGAGGAGCGCGCCCGCGAGATCGCGATCCACACGCTGCAGGGTGCGGGTTGGCGGCATGTCTACTGGCTGGTCGCCAGCGAACTCCTGATCGTGTGCCTGGTGAGCGCGGTGGCCGGATTGGCCTCCGCGGCCCTGCTGCTGCCGGTCCTGCAGCGGCTGGCCTTCGAATCCCTGCCGATCGGAGAGGCGACGCTCGATCCGCTGTCGGCCGGGATCGTGGTCCTGGTGGTCGCGCTCGCCGGACTGGCCATCGCCGCGATCCAGGTCGGCCGGTTCGTGCGTCGCGATGGCGTTTCCGCATTGTCCGGAGGACGGACGCTCGCGGGCTCGCGCGCGCTTTCGCGCACGCAGTCGGTGTTCATCGCCGGTCAGGCGGGGCTGTCCGTCGCGGTGGCGTTGATCACGGCCATGCTCGCCGTGCATCTGTCCGCGCAGCAGCGCGTCGACCCCGGATACAGTCGCGATGCGGCGTTCCTGAGGATCGAGGCTGCCGGAACGACGGCGCTGGAGCAGCACCAGCTCGACGCCATTCTGGACAGCGCCCGCGAAGCCGATCCGAAGGCGATGGTCGGTCTCGCCAGCAGCCCGCCGCTCAGCGGCAACGTCGCCAAGCTCGTGGTCGCCACGGGCGGTGGCGGCGAGCCATGGGTCGTGAACCAGAATCTCGTCGACGACGGTTTCTTTCGCGCCTATGGCCTGGAGGCGACCGCCGGAAAGCTGATCGCCAGGGAAGATCTGCGTTTCGCCCGTCCCGTGGCGGTGGTCAACGCCGCTCTGGCGCGACAGCTCGGCCAGGGCGGCAATCCCATCGGGCAATGGCTGGTGGATACGGGGTCGTCGGACCAGGTCCGATACGAAGTGATCGGCGTGGTGCCTGAAATCGGCAGCATCGATCCTTTCGGCAAGGAAGGCCCTGCGATCTACGTGCCGTTCAAGGCGCAGGATGCGCGCAAGATCCATCTCGTCGCCCGCGGCGGCGAGGATCCCGTGGCGTTGTTGCGATCGGCGCTGCAACAGGCCCGGGTGCCGGTGGTGATCGCCGAGGATGCGACCGTGCGACAGCGCCTCGACGCCCAGCTCCAACCGCTGTATGCCTTCGCGATGTCGGTCGGCATCGGCGCGCTCGTCGCCTTCGCCCTGTCGATCGTCGGGCTGATCGGTGCGGTCTCCAGCGTCATCGCCAAACGTCGCCGCGAACTCGAATTGCGGATCATGCTCGGTGCCCGTGCGCGGCACGTGATGGAAGTCACCGCGATCCACGTGCTCTGGCCCTGTCTGTTCGGGGCCCTGGTCGGTCTGGTCGCCGCGCTGGTGGCGTCGCGCTATCTGTCCGGGATGGTGTTCGGCTTCGGCATGCCGTCCATCGCGCTGCTTGCGGCGGTCTGCCTCACCGCGGTCGCGTTGCTCCTGCTGTTGTCGACCATCCCCGTCGCCATGATGTTCAGGCAGGATGTCTCGCGCTGAGCGTGGCGATGACTCGTCCGGCGCCCTCGGCGGTTCACCCGCGACCTGATAACGTGGACGATAGAGTGCGATCTGGCAGGTAAGGAGCATCCGGCATGCGTGGGACAAGGCTAGCGGTCGGCGTCGGCGCGGCGCTGATCGTCGCAGTGGGAGTGTGGTACGCGCTGCGTCCGCCGCTCCCGTCCGGCAATGCGGATCGGGCCGCATCCGCGGCGTCTCCCCCGTCCAGCCCGGAAACGCCCGGTACGGCGAGCCCGCCGGGGGCGCCGCTGCCCAAGGCGGATGCGGCGCTGTCCACGACGCTCCCCCTGCTCGAATCCCGTTCCAAGGCCGGCGATACCGCGGCGAGTTGCCGCATCGCCCTCGATGCGCTGGCCTGTCTGGAATTCGCGGAGTCCAGCGAAACGATCGGCGACATGGAGAGCATGGCGGCGCGACGGCAGGACGACATCGCGGGCGATCTGGACTTCATCTCGCGCCTCGAAGCCCGGCGCACGCGCGCCCAGGCGCTGTGTCGCGGCATCGATCCGGCATGGAGCCGGCAGAACGCATGGCGCTACATGCTGCGCGCCGCCCAGCAGGGCGACATGCGCATGGCGGTGCGTTTCGCCACCGACCCGCCGATGGATCGCCAGCGATTCCTGGAAGATCCGGAAGGCTGGCGCGCCTATGCGGAGCATGCGCGTCGACTGCTGGAAGCCGCGGCCGACAGCGGCGAGATTTCAGGCTGGTACTTCCTGCAGCATGCCTATGCCGGTCGACCGGTGCTGATCGGGATGCCCGACGCCATTCCCGCCGATCCGGAAAAAGCGGCCTATTACGCCATGGTCCTTCGACCGTTTTCCGATCCCGAGACCGTGCGCGACCTCGATGGCCAGTTGCGCGATCTGAAACCCCGCTTCGATGCGGTGCGCTGGGGCGAGATCGAGCGTCGTGCGCAGACCCGCATCGCGCAGGGCTTTCCGGCGGTGGCGGGGCCGGTCGATTTCGACAGCGGCGTTTTCGCGACACAGGACAGCGACGGCTGCGTGCAGTGAAGGCGGCGCGATGTAACACGCTGTGATGAAACACGCTGTGATGAAACACGCTGTGATGAAACACGGCGCGATGAAACGCCAGCGTTTCCAGCACGGCGTCGGCACGGGGACGAAAGCGTTCGTCCCCGGCTTTCAGCAGCAGCGCGAGGCCCCGCGGCCGTAGCGGGCCTGCATGCGTTCGGCGAAAAACGCCTCGCGGCTCATCGGCGGCGTGTCCGGGTGCGACCGCCGCATGTGCGCCACGTACAGGTCGTAATCGGGCACGCCCACGATCAGCCGCCCGGTCTGCGCCAGCAGGCGCCAGAACGACGCCAGCCGCGCCCGGAACGTGACGCGCTCAGCGGAGGGCGTCGAAGGCGACATGGGCGTTCTCCTGCGCGGTGGGCGACGGTTGCCGGCGCGCGGCCAGCGCGGCGCGGATGCCGAAGACCAGCATCAGTGTCACCACGCTCATGAACAGTACGCACAGCGCGGCGTCGAGCTGGTTGTTGAAGACGATGCGCTCCATGTCCTTCAGCGATTTCGCCGGCGCCAGCACCTCGCCGGAGGCGAGGGCGGCGCTGAATTTCTCGGCGTTGGCGAGGAAGCCGATCTTCGGGTCGGGATGGAACAGCTTCTGCCAGCCCGCGGTCATCGTGCAGATCAGCAGCCACGCGGTCGGCAGCAGCGGGATCCACAGATACTTTTCGCGCTTCATCTTCACGATGGTCACGCACACGAAGATCATCGCCATGCCCGCCAGCATCTGGTTGGCGATGCCGAACAGCGGCCACAGCGTGTTGATGCCGCCCAGCGGGTCGACCACGCCCTGGTAGAGGAACCAGCCCCAGCCCGCGACCGCGAGCCCGGTGCAGACGATGTTCGCGGTCCAGCTTTCGGTGCGGCGGAACGGCGCGTACACCACGCCGATCACTTCCTGGATCATGAACCGCGCCACGCGGGTGCCGGCGTCGATCGTGGTCAGGATGAACAGCGCTTCGAAGAGGATCGCGTAGTGGTACCAGAACGCCATCATGCCGCTGCCGCCGATCATGCCGTGCAGGATCTGCGCCATGCCCACCGCCAGCGTCGGCGCGCCGCCGGTGCGCGACAGCACCGTCGATTCGCCGATTTCGGCCGCGGTCGCTGTCAACATCTCCGGGGTGATGACGAAGCCCCAACTCGAGATCGCCGCCGCCGCGGATTCCGGCGTGGTGCCGATCAGCGCCGCCGGCGAATTCATCGCGAAATACAGGCCCGGATCGAGCACGCAGGCCGCGATCAGCGCCATCACCGCGACGAACGCCTCCATCAGCATGCCGCCGTAACCGATCACCCGCGCGTCGCGTTCGTTCTCCAGCATCTTCGGCGTGGTGCCGCTGCTGATCAGCGCGTGGAAGCCCGAGATCGCGCCGCACGCGATGGTGATGAACAGGAACGGGAACAGCGAACCGGAGAACACCGGCCCGGTGCCGTCGATGAACTTCGTCACCGCCGGCATCTTCAGGTCGGGCATCGCGAACAGGATCGCGACCGCCAGCATCGCCACCGTGCCGATCTTCAGGAAGGTGCTGAGGTAATCGCGCGGCGCCAGCAGCAGCCACACCGGCAGGACGGCGGCCACGAAGCCGTAGCCGATCAGCATCCACGCCAGCGCCTTGCCGTCGAAGGTGAACATCGGCCCCAGCGTCGGCGACGCCGCCACCGATTCGCCGAACCAGATCGACGCCAGCAGCAGGACCAGACCGATGATCGAGACCTCCATGATCCGCCCCGGCCGCAGCCAGCGCAGATACACGCCCATGAACAGCGCGATCGGGATGGTCATCGCCACCGTGAACGTGCCCCAGGGGCTGACCGCCAGCGCCTTCACCACCACAAGCCCCAGCACCGCCAGCAGGATCACCATGATCGCGAGGATGCCGATCATCGCGGTCAGCCCGGCGGCGTTGCCCAGCTCGCTGCGGATCATGTCGCCGAGCGAGCGCCCGTCGCGCCGCGTCGACAGGAACAGCACCATGAAATCCTGCACCGCGCCGGCCAGGATCACGCCGAACAGGATCCACAGCATCCCCGGCAGATAGCCCATCTGCGCCGCCAGCACCGGGCCCACCAGGGGCCCCGCGCCCGCGATCGCCGCGAAATGGTGGCCGAACAGCACGCGCTTGTCGGTCGGCACGTAATCCAGCCCGTCGTTGCGCCGCCACGCCGGCGTCGCCCGCGTCCCGTCCAGCCGCAGCACGTGATCGGCGATGTACTTCGAATAGAAGCGGTAGCCGATGGCGAAGATCGACACCGCCGCGGCCACGATCCAGAACGCGCTGATCGTCTCGCCCCGCGACAGCGCCACCGTGCCCAGGCAGAACGCCGCGAACAGCGACAACAGCCCCCAGCCCACCGTCTTCACGACCGTCATGCCCCGCTCCCGGAATGCCCGGCCACCCGGCCGCAGCCGGAAGGGTGTCGCGGAAGCCCGCGGCGGTCAATGCGCGCCGCCGCATCGCCCTCACCGTAGGAGGGCCTTGTGTAGGAAGGCCTTCAGGCCCGAGCCCTTCCCGCAACACCCGCAGCGCACCTCACTCGCCGCCACCCATCAATCCCCCTGTAGGAGCGCCGGTAGGCGCGACCGACCTGTCGGCCGCGGCCGCACCGTCACCATGCGACCTCTTTATGCGAGAGGATCGCCACACCGTCATTCCAGACAGGTCGAATCTGCGTTTGGACCATGATCGCTCCGGTAATATCCTCGGCTGAAACAAGGGGAGCACTACATGGCCAAGGCCACCATCGCCGAGATTCGCAAGGCGATCCTGAAGGAACTGCCGAAAGACGGTACCTCCGTCGGCAATCTGAGCCTGCAGACGCGCATCGCGGAACGGCTCGAAGCCAAGGTGAAGGAAGACGACTACTTCGAAGCCCGCAACGCCCTGATCGAAGAGGGCAAGCTGGAAACCGGCCGTGGTCGCGGCGGTTCGGTCCGGCGCGTGGTTCGGACGGAAGACGCCGCGCCGATCGCGCCGCAAGCTGCCGCCATCAAGCCCACCCGCGAACGGCAGGCGGCGCCTGTAAAAGCCGCCGCGCTGGCCAAAGCCAAGGCTGCAGGCAAGGCCGCCAATGCGGCCGGCGATCTTGGTTTTGAGGCCGAACTGTTCAAGACCGCCGACAAGCTGCGCGGCAACATGGAGCCCAGCGATTACAAGCACGTCGCCCTCGGGCTGATCTTCCTGAAATACATCTCCGATGCCTTCGAGGCCAGGCGCAAGACGTTGCTGGCCGAAGACCCGCAGGCTGCAGAGGACAAGGACGAGTACTCGGCGGAGAACGTGTTCTGGGTGCCGAAAGAGGCGCGCTGGTCGAACCTGCAGGCCAACGCCAAGCAGCCCACCATCGGCACCCTGATCGATGACGCGATGCGCGCCATCGAGAAAGACAACGAGTCGCTCAAGGGCGTGCTGCCCAAGGACTACGCACGGCCCGCGCTCAACAAGGTGATGCTGGGCGAACTGATCGACCTGATTTCCGGGATCGCGCTCAACGAGGAGGGCGATCGCTCCAAGGACATCCTCGGCCGCGTATACGAATACTTCCTCGGCCAGTTCGCCGGTGCCGAAGGCAAGCGCGGCGGTGAGTTCTACACACCGCGCTCGGTGGTGCGCGTACTGGTCGAAATGCTGGAGCCGTACTCGGGTCGCATCTACGACCCCTGCTGCGGATCGGGCGGGATGTTCGTGCAGTCGGAAAAATTCGTGCAGGAGCACGGCGGCCGCATCGGCGACATCGCGATCTATGGGCAGGAGTCGAACTACACCACGTGGCGGCTGGCCAAGATGAACCTGGCCGTGCGCGGCATCGACTCCAGGATCTTCTGGAACAACGAAGGCAGCTTCCACAAGGACGAATTCGCCGCGCAGCGGGGCAGCGATGGCGCACCGATGAAGGCCGACTACATCCTTGCCAATCCACCGTTCAATATCTCCGACTGGGGCGGCGACCGCCTGCGCGAGGACGTGCGGTGGAGCTTCGGCGTGCCTCCGGTGGGCAATGCCAACTACGCCTGGCTGCAACACATCCACTTCCACCTTGCGCCCAGGGGCACGGCGGGCGTCGTGCTGGCCAACGGCTCGATGAGCTCGAACCAATCCGGCGAAGGCGAGATCCGCAAGGCCATGGTCGAGGCCGACGTGGTGGATTGCATGGTGGCGCTGCCCGGCCAATTGTTCTATTCCACCCAGATTCCGGCCTGCCTGTGGTACCTGGCGCGCAGCAAGAACCCCGGCGACGGTCTGCGCGACCGGCGTGGGCAAATCCTGTTCATCGACGCCCGCAAGATGGGCGTACTGGTGGATCGGACCCGGCGCGAACTCACCGACGAGGAGATCAAGAAGATCGCCGACACCTATCACGCCTGGCGTGGAGAGGAGGGGGCAGGTGATTACGCTGATGTGGCGGGCTTCTGCAAGTCGGCCTCGATGGAGGAGGTCCGCAAGCACGGCCATGTGCTGACGCCGGGGCGCTATGTGGGTGCGGCGGATGTGGAAGACGATGGCGAGCCCTTCGCGGACAAGATGCTGCGGTTGACCGAGCAGTGGCGTGGGCAGCGGGCGGAAGCGGTCAAACTGGATGCTGTTATTGATGCCAACCTGAAGGGGCTTGGGTATGGCGAGTGAGTGGCAATCGTTGACAGTAGATCAGATCAAGGCTGGCAATGACCGCTCGATTGCAATCGGCCCATTTGGGTCGAGGATGAAAGCTGATACTTATGTGTCGTTAGGAGTCCCAGTGATTAGGGGCAATAACATTTCGGACACTAAAGCTTTCACAGGCGAATTCGTACATGTCTCCGAGGAAACTGCTGATGAGCTGAGAGCCTGTAATGTTTTTCCCGGGGACTTGGTTTTTCCTCATCGGGGGGCAATTGGGCAAGTTGGTATCGTTACGGAAAGCGAGCATCCTCGCTTTATGCTCTCTACGAGCCTGATGAAGCTGACCTGCCGCAGTGAATTGGTTGAACCACTGTTTGTTTTCTACTTTTTTCGGTCTGCGGCTGGCAGGAACGCGCTTTTGGAACATGCGTCGACAGTCGGGACGCCGGGAATAGGCCAGCCGCTGGCATCGCTGCGCTCTATTAGGGTGCCTGTTCCCTCCCTTTCCGAGCAACGCGCCATCGCCCACATCCTCGGCACGCTGGACGACAAGATTGAGCTCAACCGCAAGCAAAACGAAACGCTTGAGGAAATAGCCCGTGCCTTGTTCAAGGCATGGTTCGTGGACTTCGAGCCTGTGCGCGCCAAGATGGAAGGTCGCTGGCAGCGAGGTCAATCGCTGCCAGGCCTGCCCGAAAATCTTTACGACCTCTTCCCGGATCGAATGATTCAATCGGAGTCGGGAGAGATTCCAGATGGGTGGCTCGCCTTCGCTTTAAGTGACGTGGCACAACAAGAAAAGGGTGCTGTTAATCCGTTTGATTCGCCTCAAGATATATTCGCTCACTACAGTTTGCCTGCCTTCGACGCGGCACAAATGCCTGTCATAGAGATGGGGGTGGAGATTAAAAGTAACAAAACTCCTGTGCCTGATGGTGCTGTGCTTGTTTCGAAGCTAAATCCTCATATTCCGCGCATATGGCAAGTTGGCTACGCTGGTGTAAATGCAGTGTGCTCAACAGAGTTCATCGTGTGGGTGCCAACAGTGCCAGCGAATAGCGCATTCTTGTATTGCTTGGCTTCTTCAGCTGAATTCAACAGCGCAATGCGACAGCTGGTGACGGGAACGTCCAATAGTCACCAGCGAGTCAAGCCGGGTCAGCTGGGTGACATTCGTGTATTTTCCGCCAGTAGGCCGGCAATCGTTGAATGTTCGAGGTTGCTCACGGCATTGATTGAGCCGGTTTTACAAAACAGACAGGAATCTCGCACTCTCGCCCAACTCCGCGACACCTTGCTCCCCAAGCTCGTCTCCGGAGAACTGCGCGTACCAGATGCCGAGCGCATCGTTAGAGGTATGTCATGACTTCTCTGCATGATCTTGGTCTGGCCTACCGCAAAGCCAAGGTAGACCTGTATTACTCGTCTCATGCGTCGATAGACGCAATTGCTGACTACGAGGAAAACCTCCACGCCAATCTGAGTTCTCTGCTGATCAAGCTACAGGGCGACGATGAGTCCTGGGTGATGCAGCCCGAGTTCACCGGCGGCTGGACGCTTGCAGCGAAGTCGGTGGATATGACGTGCTGGAAGGAGTACCGCGAGAAGCATGGCAATGGCCTGATATTTTCCTCCCCGACTGAAGAATGGGCGCACGTTTGCAGCCTATTGGGCGAAGGCGAAAAGCCGCAGAAGCCCAAGGCCGAGTTCCGGGTGATGGCCCAGTGCAGCCTGGACTTTCACGTACTGTCTGCCTTGTGGATGCTGGAGGTCGGGCATCTGTTCGATGCCAAGTTGTTACCGTGCGCCTACGGAAACCGCTTGCGCCGAACGCAGGATGGCAAGGGGATCAACCCGTTCTCACTCGGCTCATTCCAGCCCTACCTGAAACCCTTTCGTGACTGGCGCGACAAGGGAATCGAGGCCATGCGCACTGCGCTCGAGGCCGACAAGAAGATCGTGGCGCTCACGGCGGATGTCAGCTCGTTCTATCACGAGCTGAATCCCGGTTTCATGCTTGTCCCTGCCTTCGTGACCGGAGTGATGGTGCTGGAGTTGTCGGCTCCCCAAGCCAAGCTCCATCGTCTGTTCATTCAGGCATTGCTTGCATGGGCCGCAGCCACCCCGCTCAAGAAGGGGCTGCCTGTCGGTCTGCCAGCCTCGGCCGTGGTGGCCAATGTGGCGCTGGCTGAATTGGACCGCATCATCGAGCAGCAACTGGCGCCGCTGTACTACGGCCGCTATGTGGACGACATCATGCTGGTGATGGAGAACGGCGCCAACTTCCGTTCCACGGTCGAAGTGTGGGATTGGGTGTTCGCGCGATCCGGCGGCAAGCTGGCGTGGGCGCCCGGCCAAGAGCACAAACAGATCGGTTTCCAGCCCGACTACCTGAGCGACAGCACGATCCGCTTTGCCAATCAGAAGAACAAGGTGTTCTTGCTGACAGGCGAGCCGGGCAAGACCTTGGTGGACGCCATTGCACACCAGATTCACCAACGGGCCAGCGAATGGCGTTCCATGCCGCGCTTGCCGCGTTCTGCCAATCATGTAGGCACCGATCTGCTGGCCGCTACGCAAAGCGATGGCGAGGCCGCAGATAACCTGCGCAAGGCCGATGCGCTGACCATGCGCCGCGCCGGATTCGCAATCAAGCTGCGCGACTTCGAAGCCTACGAGCGAGACCTCCTGCCAGAGGCCTGGCGGGCGCACAGGCAAGCTTTCTTCCGCGCCTTTGTGCAGCATGTGCTGGTATTGCCGCAGTTTTTCGATCTGGCAGTGTATTTGCCACGTGTCATCCGGCTAGCGACCGCGTGCGAAGACTTCGAGGCCTTGCGCAAGATCCTGCGGGCACTTGAGAAAATCAGCACGCAGCTGGAAGTGCAGTGCGAACTGGGCATCAAGGCCTGCCCTGAAGGCAACCTGCCGCCTCCCCCCGAGTTGATGAGAGTCTGGCAGCGACAGATCTACACATCCGTGCGCGAGAGCATCAGTGCGGCCTTCCCGCCACGACTGTCGAAAGATGGCAAAGCCGCTTGGCAAGCGCACATGGCGGACTACATGCCCGCTCTGGATGATGTCGAATGCCTTCTGGACTGGCATGCATCTGTCAAGGATTTTCAAGCTCGGCAAGCGCGTCTGTTCGCCTTCGATCTGGCGCACATGCCCTTCCGCTTCATTGGTCTGCCCAAGGAGATGGTCGCGCAGCGTGGCATCCCGGCCAAGAAGACGGTAGTGTCCTGCCCCCGTTCAGCAGAACTACTGCCCTACACGGTTCTCGATGGCATGCGGCATTTGTGTCAATGGATACGTTGTGCAGGCTTCCCCCATGGCCTGCTGTTCGCCACACGTCCATACAACTTGCCGGAGCTGTTCATCCTGAATAAGGTCGCCTACGACGCGGCAGAGCGTGCCGCAATGCGGACCGTCGTGCTCGCCGTGCGGGGTTTCAAGCTCGGCGATATGGCCCCGGGCTTTGACAAGCATGGCGTGTTGCAAGTCCCTGATGGCGAGCCACGCCGCAAGGTTGGCATTGCCGTCTCCAGTTGGAAGACGCAGATGGCCAGCTGGACGGCTTCGGTCATGCGCATGCCGGACCCCGACGCCGAGCGCTACGCCCGTCTTTGCCGTCTGCTTGATAGTGTGATTGCCCAGCCACAGCACAGCCGCTACCTGGTGCTGCCAGAGCTGGCCTTGCCCGCGCACTGGTTCATCCGCATCGCCCGCAAGCTGCAGGGGCGCGGCATCTCTCTGATCACCGGCATCGAGTATCTGCACGCCAGCAAAGGGCGGGTGCGTCATCAGGTCTGGGCCGCGCTTTCGCACGACGGCTTAGGCTTTCCTTCTTTGATGATCTACCGACAGGACAAGCAACGCCCGGCCTTTCATGAAGAGCACGAGCTGGAGCGCCTGGCCGGGCTGAAACTCAAGCCCGACAAGCCTTGGAAGACGCCCCCGATTCTGCATCACGGCGGCCTGCGCTTTGCTTTGCTGGTCTGCAGCGAGCTGACCAACATCAGCCATCGCGCCGCACTGCGCGGCAAGGTGGATGCGCTGTTCGTGCCTGAATGGAACCAGGACACCGAGACGTTCAACGCACTCGTCGAATCTGCCGCGTTGGACATACACGCCTACATTGTCCAATGCAACGACCGCCAATACGGCGACAGCCGCATCCGCGCGCCGTTCAAAGACAGCTGGATGCGCGATCTGTTGCGGGTCAAGGGCGGAATCACCGATTACTGCGTGATTGGCGAAATTGATGTACAGGCGCTACGTGCGTTCCAGAGCAGCCACCGCTCACCGACCCAACCCTTCAAGCCGGTGCCGGATGGATTTGAAATTGATTTCTCCCGCAAAGTATTGCCTGGGCCATCCGGGGGGTTAGTTCTTTAATGCATATGCCCAATCCCTAACCCTTTTGCAGGAGAACGACCTGTGAAGTCGAGCTTGCCCACCCCGCCTGAAGGCTACGCCGACTGGCTGGCCCTGCTGAAAACCGAGATCGTCCAGCGCCGGCAGCGTGCCGCCCTGGCGGTCAACGCCGAACTGATCGGGCTGTACGCCCGCATCGGGCGGGACATTCTCGACCGGCAGCAGCGGCTGGGCTGGGGCGCCAAGGTGATCGATCGCCTCGCCCGCGACCTCAAGGCGGCCTTTCCCGACATCCGCGGATTTTCCAGCCGCAACCTCAAGTACATGGCCTTTTTTGCCGAGCACTGCCCGGATGGCCACTTCGGGCAGCAGCCTGCTGCCCAATTGCCCTGGTTCCATGTGGTGACCTTGCTGACCAAGCTGGAGGAGCCGCAGGCCCGTGCCTGGTACGCCGGCCAGGCCGCGCAGCAGGGCTGGTCGCGCGCCACGCTGGAAGTGAACATCCGCGACCGCCTGTGGCAGCGCCAGGGGGCGGCGCTGACCAATTTCGAGGCCCGGCTGCCTGCGCCGCAGTCGATGCTGGCGCAGGAAACCCTGAAAGATCCTTACCTGTTCGACTTTCTGGGGCTGGGCAACGAGGCACACGAACGCGACATCGAAACCGGGCTGGTCAAGCACATCACCCAGTTCCTGCTTGAGCTGGGCGCAGGGTTTGCCTTTGTCGGCCGACAGTACCGGCTGGAAGTGGGCGGCGACGAGTTCTTCATCGACCTGCTGTTCTACCACACCCGCCTGAAGTGTTACGTGGTGGTGGAACTGAAGGCCACGGCGTTCCAGCCGGAGCATGCAGGACAGCTCAATTTCTATCTGGCGGCCGTGGATGCCCAAGTGAAGTCACCCGACGACAAGCCGACCATCGGCCTGTTGCTATGCAAGCAGAACAGGCGGCTGGTGGCCGAGTACGCGCTTTCCGGCATGGAGAAGCCTATCGGTGTGGCGGAATACCAGTTGCTGCGCGATCTGCCGGAGACGCTGGGACGGGCACTGCCCAGCATCGAGCAGATCGAAGCCGAGTTCGCCGGCGATCTGCTGCTCGAGGATGAAGAACAAGGAGAGTCATGATGGCGTTTCTGTCTGAGGCTGAAGTCGAACATGCGCTGCTCGATCAACTGCGGGCCTTGGGCTACTGCATCGAACGCGAGGACGAGATCGGCCCGGATGGGCGCCGACCGGAACGCGAAAGCCATGACGAGGTGGTGCTCAGGAAGCGGTTCGAGGCTGCCGTCGCACGATTGAACCCTGGCGTGCCGTTGGAGGCGCGTCTGGATGCGGTGCGGAAGGTGACGCAGTCCGAACTGCCCTCGCTGCTGGAAGAGAACCGTCGTATCCACCGATTGCTCACCGAAGGCGTGGATGTCGAGTACTACGCCGACGACGGTACGCTGACGGCAGGCAAGGTCGCATTGGTCGACTTCGAAGATCAGGAGCGGAACGATTGGCTGGCGGTGAGCCAGTTCGTGGTGATCCACGGCCAGAGCCACCGGCGGCCCGACGTGGTGCTGTTCGTGAATGGCCTGCCGCTGGGCGTGATCGAACTGAAGGCGCCGGGCAGCGCGGGCGCGCATCTGCTGGCTGCGTTCAACCAACTGCAGACGTACAAGCAGCAGATCCCAGCGCTGTTCAATACCAATGCGCTGCTGATCACCTCGGACGGTATTGCGGCCCGGGTGGGTTCGCTCTCGGCAGATCTGGAGCGTTTCATGCCCTGGCGCACGACCGATGGCGCCCAGATCGCGCCCAAGGGCGCACCGGAGTTGGCGACGTTGGTCGAAGGTGTGTTCGAGCCGCGACGCCTGTTGCTGCTGCTGCGCGATTTCACGGTGTTCGGCGACACCGGGTCCGGCCTGATCAAAATCATCGCTGGCTATCACCAGTTCCACGCGGTGCAACGCGCCGTCGCCTCCACCGTGCGCGCAACAGCGGACAACCGTGTCGGGGAAGATCCTGCTGACTACAACCTGCCTTCCGTTGCCGAGCAGAAGAAGGGCGACAAGCGTGCTGGCGTGATCTGGCACACACAGGGCTCCGGCAAGAGCCTGTTGATGGCGTTCTACGCCGGGCAACTGGTCAAGCACCCGACCATGGCCAATCCGACCCTGGTGGTGCTGACCGACCGCAATGACCTGGACGACCAGCTCTTCTCGACCTTCTCGATGTGCCGCGATCTGGTCCGGCAGACGCCGGTGCAGGCCGAGAGTCGGGAAGATCTGCAGAAACTGCTGAGCCGGGCATCCGGCGGTGTGATCTTTACGACGCTGCAGAAATTCGGCCCCGCTTCTGACAAAGGCATTGCCGAGCCGCTGACCACGCGGCGGAATGTGGTGGTCATCGCCGACGAGGCGCACCGCAGCCAGTATGGTTTCAAGGCGAAGGTCGATGCGAAGACCGGCGAAATCTCCTATGGCTTCGCCAAGTACATGCGCGATGCCTTGCCGAATGCCTCCTTCATCGGCTTCACCGGCACGCCGATCGAGGCGGACGACGTCAACACCCCGGCGATCTTCGGCCACTACATCGATGTCTACGACATCAGTCGAGCAGTGGAAGACGGCGCGACTGTGCCGATCTATTACGAGTCGCGGCTGGCGCGCATCGAGCTGGACGAGGATGAGAAGCCGAAGATCGATGCAGAAGTGGATGCGCTGACCGAGGAAGAATCCGAGGCCGAGCAGGAACGCTTCAAGAAGCGATGGTCGACGGTCGAGGCGCTGGTCGGCAGCGACAAGCGTCTGGCGCTGGTCGCCAAGGACATGGTGGCCCATTTCGAGGATCGCGTTGCCGCGCTCGATGGCAAGGCCATGGTGGTGTGCATGAGCCGCCGCATCTGCGTCAAGCTCTACGACGAGATCGTCAAGCTGCGCCCGGATTGGCACAGCACCGATGACAACGCAGGCGCGGTCAAGATCGTGATGACAGGTGTGCCGAGCGATCCGCCGGCTTGGCAGCAGCACATCGGCAACAAGCCCAAGGCGCGTCGTGATCTGCTCGCCAAGCGCGCCCGTGATCCAAAGGATCCGCTCAGGCTGGTGATCGTCCGGGACATGTGGCTGACCGGCTTCGACGCGCCGTGCATGCATACGATGTACGTGGACAAGCCAATGCAAGGGCACGGGCTGATGCAGGCCATCGCGCGTGTGAATCGCGTGTTCCGCGACAAGCCGGCAGGGTTGATCGTGGATTACATCGGCATTGCGCAGAATCTGAAGTCCGCGCTGCAGCAGTACTCGAAGAGCGATCAGGACAATACGGGCGTCGACGAAGCGCAGGCTATCGCGGTGATGCTGGAGAAGTACGAAGTCGTTCGCGACATGTACCATGGTTTCGACTACGCCTCGGCCATGAGCGGTACGCCGCAGGAGCGGCTTGCGATGATGGCGGGCGCCATCGAATGGATTCTCGACCTGCAGCAGCAGTGGGCGTCGAAAGAGAAGACGAAAGAGGGAAAGAGGAATGCGCATCGTCGCTACCAGGATGCGGTGCTGGCGCTGTCGAAGGCGTTCGCATTGGCATCGGCATCCGATGAGGCCCGGGAAATTCGCGAGGACGTCGGCTTCTTTCAGGCAATCCGCGCCGCACTGGTCAAGAGCGCCACGGGGTCGGGTGTGACAAAACAGGAGCGCGAATTGGCGATCCAGCAGATCGTCAGTCGTGCAGTGGTCTCGGCCGAGATCGTGGACATTCTTGCCGCTGCGGGCATCAAGAGCCCGGATATCTCCATTCTGTCGGACGAATTCCTTGTCGAAGTCCAGCAGATGGAGAAGAAGAACCTTGCGCTGGAAGCCCTGCGGAAACTGATCAATGACGGAATTCGCTCGCGCAGCAAGGCCAATGTGGTTCAGAGCAAGGCCTTCTCGGAGCGTCTTGAGGATGCCGTGGCACGTTATCACGCGAATGCCATCACGACGGTCGAGGTGCTGCAGGAATTGATCCAGTTGGCTAAGGACATTCGATCCGCCCGTGAGCGCGGCGAGGAATCCGGATTGTCCGAAGAGGAAATTGCCTTCTATGATGCCTTGGCCGAGAACAACAGCGCTGTCGAAGTGATGGGTGATCAGAATCTGAGATTGATCGCTCACGAACTGTTGGTCAGTCTGCGCGAGAACGTTTCGGTGGATTGGGCGCACAGGGAGTCCGCACGAGCCAGGATGCGAGTGCTTGTCAAACGTATTCTGCGGAAGTACGGCTATCCGCCTGATCTCCAGGATTCGGCAGTGCAGACCGTCTTGCGGCAGGCAGAAGCATTGTCGTCGACATGGTCGGTGTCGCGAAGGCAATCATGATTGCCGAAGTGAGTCTTTACATTTGAATTCGCTGATATCAAAGGACTGATTAAGGCGGGAAGAAACCGGGGCACCCACTTTTTTGATGGTGCCTTGCGCGAGGTCCATCCCTGTCGGCCATCCACGGGGGGGCGCCGCCTTGGAGAAAAGGCGATATGACTGTCTGTGGGTGCGGCTGGTGCTGGCAGGAGGGCTCGCGGCTGAAGCCGCTCCTACAGACAGCGGCAAACGAAGACAAGGACGCCCATTTTTCGGCTCAGTGGACAACAGCCAAGGACAAAGCTGCCGGGCGAATGCGCGACCGTGGTGTCGTGACCTGCCCGCGATTGCCAGGCACCCCCTGACCGGTGAGGTCTGCTCTTGAAGATGCCCGGGTGAGTCGTGGTCCGGAATGACGACCGCACTTCACGCCGGCTTCGTATGCAGCTCATGCAAACGGGTGACGATCCGGTTGTCCGGGCCTGCCCTCGATCGACAGCAAGGTGCACAGGACTGGGCGCCCGGAGTCCAGGTCGGCAGGTGTCGTAAGCCTGGAGGCACGTCGCCACGCTGCGCGACTTCAATGGAGGAGTTCGACGGCATGCCCTGGACGTTCGCGCATCCGGCTGCGGCGGTGTTGGTTCGGCGCTTCGGTGGGGCATCGCTGCCGCTGTCGGGGCTGGCGATGGGCAGTGTGTCGCCGGACTTCGGCTATTACGTTGGTGCGTTCGGCGTGGCCACGCATGCGCACACGCTGCGCGGGACGCTGGAGGTCTGTGTGCCGAGCGCATTCGTGCTGCTGCTGATCCTGCTGCGCCTGCGCGGGTTTCTTGTCGCGCCTGTGCCGCAGCCGCATCGCCGGGCGATCGAATGCCTGCCGTCGCCGTCGCTCGTGTCGACGGCGAACATCGCCTGGATGCTCGCCGCTCTGTGGATCGGGGCGATGACGCATCTGGCCTGGGACTCCTTCACGCATGCCAGCGGTGCGATGGTGTCGGTGATCGCGCCTCTGCGCCATGTGTTGTTCGAGGTTTCCGGCCGCACGTTCGCCACCTACAACATCCTGCAGCATGTCGGGACGCTCTTCGGCATCGTGGTGATCGGTATTGCGTACGGCCGCTGGCTGGCGCGAACCGTGGGCATGGCGTCGTGCCTGCAGTGGCGCGCACTGCGCGACCTCATCCCGCTCGTACTGGTGCTGCTGTTGTGTGCGGCCATCGGATTCGCCTCGGCCATCCTCAAGCTCGGCCCGGGCAGCGGATGGCCGGTGATCGTCTTTCGCGGCATCGTCGACGCGACCATCGCCTTCGCTGCCGCATATCTGCTGCTGGCATGTCGTGCACGGCGTAAGCGCACAGGGCGCATCCGCGACGAGCGTAAGCGGTTGGGTATAGGAGATTGATCGAGATCGAAAGCCCCGGGTGCGGCCTGTGGCCTTGCCCGGGCTGCTTGCTATATCGTCATGTTCCCCGTAATCCGTCACGACTTGCGTCGCTCCCACAGCGTCTAAGGCGACGGGCTGCGGATAGGTCTTCCGCAGGCGGTCGCGCCTTGACCAGCCATTCGGCTGTTGAAAGCCCGCGCTCCTACAGCGGCATGACGGGCTTCGGCGAGGCTTCCCGCAATCCGTCGCGACTTGCGTCGCTCCCACAGGGGCAGGACGGCGGGCTTGAGCCCGCCCTACAGCCAGCGGACCTTCTTGAGATAGCGGTACAGCACCACGCACACGACGACGACGGTGCCGATGAGGATCCAGTAGCTATACTTGCCGTGCAGTTCGGGCATGTGTTCGAAGTTCATGCCGTACCAGCTGGCGATCAGCGTGGGTGCGGCGAGCAGGGCGGCCCAGCCGGCGAGTTTCTTGACGGTTTCGCCCTGCTGGATGGTGACCAGCGAGAGGTTGACGCTCATCGCGGCGCTGAGCATTTCGCGCAGGGTGTCGATGGCGTCGTTGAGGCGCACGACGTGATCGAGCACGTCGCGGAAGTAGAGCTTGGCTTCCTCGGTCACCTGGGTCATCTGGGTGCGGGTGAGCTGGGCGAGGATGTCCTGCAGCGGCGCGATCGCGAGCCGCAGCTGGGTGAGTTCCTTCTTCAGTTCGTAGAGCTTGACGATGGTGTCGCGGCGCCACGAGGACGCGAGGATTTCGTGCTCCAGCGCGTTCAGTTCGTCGCGGAATTCGTTGACGATAGGCTGGTAGTTGTCGACGATGAAATCGAGGATGCCGTACAGCGCGAACGCCGGGCCCTGCGACAGCAGTTCGGGTTCGCGTTCGAAGCGGGCGCGGACGTGGCGGTACGACAGCGAGGCGCCGTGGCGCACGGTCACCAGGAAACGCGGGCCGACGAAGGCGTGGGTTTCGCCGAAGCGCACGTGGCCCTCGACCAGTTGCGCGGTGTGCACGGCGAGGAACAGCGAATTGCCGTAGGCCTCGATCTTCGGGCGCTGATGCGCGTGCTGCGCGTCCTCGATCGCGAGGTCGTGCAGGCAGAATTCCTCCTGCAGCTTGTCGAGCAGGGTTTCTTCCGGTTCGTACAGGCCGACCCAGACGAAGCTGCCGTCGTCCGCGGCGAGCACGTCGCTGATCTGGTCGAGGCCGATGTCGGTGCGGGCGCCGTCGCGGTAGACGGCGCAGTTCACGACGCATTGCGGCAGCGTCGGGACGGCGGGATTGGGCGTGCTCATGCGCGGCATCGTGCCGGGATCGGGCGGGTGGGGCAAGCGTGGGCGGGTGTGGCGGCAGGGGCGCGTCGGCATGGCCATGTCGCGGTAGAGCGGCCTTCAGGCCGCTGCGGTGGTTTCGATGAAGCAGCGGCCTGAAGGCCGCTCTACCTGGGTGCGGATGGGCGACGAAGCCAGACCAGCGCGAAGGCGGCGTGGATCGGCAGCAGCAGGGCGATCCAGTGGCCGTTGGCCTGCGGCACGGCGGCGACCCAGTGCGCGAAGGGGGCGAGGACGGCGCCGATCGCGATCGCCGCGAGCGTGATGCGGAACAGGCGTCCCGGTGCGCGGCCGCGCAGCAGGCGCCAGCCGCCCGGCAGCAGCAGCCAGCACAGCGGGCTGAGCAGCAGCAGGTTGCGGTTGGCCCAGCCGAAGCGGTGTTCGGTGCCGAGCCACACCAGCAGCATCACCGTGCCGAGCGTGGCGGAGGCGAGCCAGAACAGCGTCGCGGCGGCGGCGGCCGTGCGCGGTGCGCGCGAACGCCAGAGGCTCCACAGCGCGGCGATCGCGAGTCCCGCGAGCAGCCAGCGCCACCAGACGTGCGCGAATTCGGCGGGTTCGGGCGCGATGCGGTGCGGTGCGACCTCTTCTTCCGCGCGCACCAGCGGGCGGCCGTCGGGCAGGCGCGCTTCGCGCAGGCTGTCGGCGAGGCGCATCGGCACGTAGGCGTCTTCCCAGCGCGACAGCGGCGCATCGGAGGCCGGGCCGAGACCGATGTCGAAGCCCAGCCACATCCACGACGCCGGACTGGCCAGGCGCACCGCTTCGCTGCGGTAGGTGTTCCCCTGCGAGCGCGAAACGAGCTGCGGTTTCAGCGCGCCGCCGAGCGCGCGGTCGACGGCGTCGCGGACGCGGGTGGCGCAGTTGTCGGTGAAGTAGTCGTAGCGGTAGCGCGCGTTCTCGGGCTTCGCGTTCTCCGCCAGCGCGGCGGCCATCGCCTCGGCCTGCGCCGGCGTGAGGTCGAGCCACTGGATGCGCACGCCGCGGCCGCTGTCGAGGTAGTACTGCAGGTCGTCGCGCCACGGCAGGCGCGCGAGGTAATAGCGCATGTCGCCCTTGATGAAGCGACCCATGAAGCCGGCTTCTTCCATGTCGAAGAAGCCGAAGTTGTAGGACAGCGTTTCGCCGCGCCCGTCGGGCGATGCGTCTTTGACCACGATGGCGTTGTGGCCGAAGCGTTCGAAGAAGATCTCTCCCGGCTGCATCGTCGCCACGCCGATCCGCGGTGCGGCCTGTGCCGCCAGGGCGAAGAACAGCGCGCAGAGCCCGATCAACAGGCGCCGCGCGCGTTGCATCGGCTTACGCGGCATGCACGCTCACGTGCAGGGTGTGCAGGCGACGCGCGTCGGCGTGCGCGATGCGGAAACCGAAGCGGCCCAGCGTCAGCTCTTCGCCGGCTTCGGGCAGGTGGCCGATGGCCGAGGTGACCAGCCCGCCGATGGTGTCGTATTCGTCGTCGGCGAAATCCGCGCCGAAACGGGCGTTGAAGTCGGCGATCGGGGTCAGCGCGTCGACCAGATACTGGCCGTCGGCCTGGGCCGCGATCAGCGCGTTCGGGTCTTCGGCGTCGTCGTGTTCGTCGTCGATCTCGCCGACGATCTGTTCCAGCACGTCCTCGATGGTGACGAGGCCGGCGACGCCGCCGTATTCGTCGATCACGATCGCCATGTGGTTGCGCGACTGGCGGAACTCGCGCAGCAGGATGTCGAGGCGCTTGGATTCGGGGACGAGCACGGCGGGGCGCAGCAGTTCGCGCACGGTGCTCGGGCCGTTGTCGGTCACCACGCCGCGCAGCAGATCCTTCGCGAGCAGGATGCCGAGGATTTCGTCCTTGTCTTCGCCGTGCACCGGGAAGCGCGAATGGCCGGATTCGACCACCTCTTTCATCAGCGCGAGGAATTTGCCGTCGACCGGCAGGACCACCATCTGCGCCCGCGGCACCATGATGTCGCCGACGCTCATGTCGGAAATGGCGACCGCGCCTTCCATGATCCGCAGGGTGTCGGCATCGATCACGCCGTCGGCCTGCACGTCGCGCAGCAGCTCGACCAGATCTTCCTGATTGTCGGGCTCGCCGGAAATGGCGGCGCTCAGGCGGGAGAGCCAGGAGCGGCCCTTGTCGGCCTTGCGGCCGTTGGGTTTGTCGGAAGCCGGCTTGTCGGCGGGCTTCGCGGCGCCGTCCGGCGCGCGGGTACTGTCGTCCTCGGACATTGTCGTCATGGCATCGCCCGTGCGGGCGGAGTGGGCCAGTTTAGCGGACCGGGGCGGGGTGCGCATGCCGGGGCAGGCGGGATCGCGCCACGTTGCAGGGGCGATCGGCTTTCGAATCAATCGGTTGCGTGGACAGGTGCCCGCCGTGTCGGGGGCCGCCCCCTGCCATCCGGCCCTGTCGTGCGCGTCGGCGACGGTGGTACGGTCCGCGGCCATGGGGCCGCACGCGTTCGCCGCGCGTCCCCGATCCGTCCTCTCTTCCGCACCGATCGAGCCTTCGCCATGCGCAGATTCGCTTCCGCCCTCGTCCTTCTCTGCGCGCTCGCGGCGCCCGTCGCCGCGGCCTTCGCCGCCACGCCGGTCGTGCCCGATGTCGAGCAGCTGCGCATCAAGCACGAACGCTTCGTGCTGCCCAACGGCCTGACCGTGCTGGTGCACGAAGACCACAGCGTGCCGATCGTGGCGGTGAACGTCTGGTATCACGTCGGCTCGCGCGACGAGCGCCGCGGGCGCACCGGCTTCGCGCATCTGTTCGAGCATTTCTTCTTCAACGGCAGCCAGAACTATCCGCACGGCTTCCGCGAGGCGATGGACGATCTCGGCGCGAACAACCGCAACGGCACGACCAATACCGATCGCACCAATTTCTTCGAGGACGTGCCGGTCTCGGCGCTGGAGCGCACGCTGTATCTCGAAGCGGATCGCATGGGTTTCCTCGCCGCTAACATCAACCAGGAAATGCTGGAGCGCGAACGCGGCGTGGTCCAGAACGAGAAGCGGCAGGGCGAGAACCAGCCCTACGGCCGCAGTTTCGAGCGTCTGCTGCAGGTGATGTATCCGTATTCGCATCCCTACAGCTGGTCGACGATCGGCAGCATGGACGATCTGCAGGCGGCGAAGCTCGAGGACGTGAAGGCGTGGTACGCCACGTACTACGGCCCGAACAACGCGGTGCTGGCGCTGGCCGGCGACATCACCGTCGAACAGGCCAAGGCCCTGACCACGAAGTATTTCGGCGCGATTCCGCCGGGCCCGCCGCTGCCGCGGCTGGAAGCCTGGGTGCCGCGGCTCGATGGCGACATCCGCGACACGATGCAGGACCGCGTGCCGCAGCACCGCATCTACCGCGCGTGGCCGCTGCCGCCGGGCGGCGCGCGCGACGTGCATGCGATGGAACTGTTCGCCAGCGTGCTCGCGGGCAGCGACAGCGCGCCGCTGGATCGCCGGCTGGTGTTCGAGACCCAGCTCGCGACCAGCGTCGGCGCCTTCGTCAACGATGGCGAACTGGCCAGCACCTTCATCGTCACCGTCAACGTCAAGCCCGGCGCCGATCCGGTCGCCGCCGAACGCGAACTCGACGCCACCCTCGCCGCGCTGTTGAAGCAGGGGCCGGCGCCGGCCGATCTGCAGCGCGCGCGCACGCGGTTCCTCGCCGGCTTCGCCCGCGGCATCGAGCGTCTCGGCGGTTTCGGCGGGCGTTCCGACGTGCTCGCGGAAAGCCAGACTTATCACGGCGATTCCGAAGCCTATCTGCAGCGCCTGCGCGATCTGGCGGGGCTGAGCCCGGGCCAGGTGCAGGCCACGGCGCAGACGTGGCTGCGTGGCCATCACGCGACCCTGGTGGTGGAGCCCTTCCCGAAACTCGCCGCTGGTCGCGACACGTTCGACCGCACCGCGCTGCCCGCGCTGGGCGCGCCACCGAAGGTCGCGTTCCCGCGGATGCAGCGCGCGACGCTGTCGAACGGGATGAAGGTGGTGCTGCTGGAACGCCACTCGGCGCCGCTGGTGAGCATGGCGCTGGCGGTCGATGCCGGCGCCAGCGCCGATCCGGCGACGGCCCCGGGCACCTCGCGTTTCGCGCTCGATCTGTTCCTCAAGGGCACGACGACGCGCGATGCCTTCCGCATCGCCGACGAACGCGATGCGCTCGGCGCGACCCTGGGCACCGGCAATTCGCTGGACCAGTCGTTCGTGTACATGACCGCGCTGCGCGCCAACCTCGGCGGCTCGCTGGATCTGCTCGCGGATGTCGCGCGCAATCCTGCGTTCCCGCAGGACATGGTCGACCTGCAGCGCAAGCAGCAGCTCGCCGCGATCGAACAGCAGCGCGCGAATCCGGGCGGCGCGGTGCAGCGGCTGCTGCCGCCGCTGCTGTACGGCGCCGAACATCCCTACGGCCGTCCCGGCGGCAGTCTCGGCACGGTCGCTTCGGTGTCGGCGCTGCAGCGCGACGCGCTGCTCGACTGGCACCGGCGCTGGTTCGTGCCGTCGAACACGACGCTGGTGGTCGCCGGCGATATCGATCTGTCCACGCTGATGCCCGAACTGGAACGCAGTTTCGGTGCGTGGCGCGGCGGGCAGGCGCCGGCCAAGGCGCTGGCCGCGGCGCATTCTCCCGGCCGCGGCAAGGTGTATCTGGTCGACAAGCCCGATGCGCCGCAGTCGGTGATCGTGGCCGCGCATCTCGGTCCGGACGGCGCCACCCCGGGCGATCTCGCACTGGAAACGGTGATGCGCAATTTCGGCGGCATGGCGACGTCGCGCTTGAACCGCAACCTGCGCCTGGAAAAGCACTGGTCGTACGGCACGTCCGGCGCGCTGTCCGGTGCGCGCGGTACCCGCAGCTTCGTGGTCACCGCGCCGGTGCAGACCGACAAGACGAAGGAATCGATGATCGAAGTGCTGAAGGAAATCCGCGGCGTCGCCGGCGCGCGTCCGCTGGTCGGCGAGGAATACGACAGCATCATGCGCAGCCAGGTCGCGCGCCTGCCGGGTCGTTTCGAAACGCTCGACGCGCTGATCTCGGCCGCGGTCGATCACGTCAACACCGGCCGCGCGCCGGAGTACTACTACGATTACGCCGACAACCTGCGCGCGTTGGATCCGGCCGCGCTGGCCGAGGCTGGCCGCGTGGTGAAACCCGATCAGCTGGTGTGGATCGTCATCGGCGATCTGAAGACGATCGAAGCCGGCGTGCGCGAACTCGGTTTCGGCGAGGTGGTGCGGGTGCAGGTGGAATAAACGCCTGCCGGGTAGAGCGGGTGGTAGAGCGGGCTTCAGCCCGCTGCCTCGCGCCTGGTAGAGCGGCTTCAGGCCGCTGCTCTCTGGCGCGGAGAGTTGTCAGCGGGCTGAAGCCCGCTCTACCGATCGATCGCAGGTGGGATCGATCAATCGCGGATGCGATAGGGATCGGCGATGCCCAGTTCCGCGAGGATGTCGCGCTCCAGCTGCTCCATGCATTCGGCTTCGCGTTCGTCCTGATGATCCATGCCCAGCAGATGCAGCACGCCGTGCACGGTGAGGTGGGCGTAGTGATGCGCGACCGGCTTGTCCTGCTCGGCGGCTTCGCGGGCGACCACCGGCACGCACAGCACGATGTCGCCCATCAGCGGCAGGGTCACGCCCTTGGGCAGCTTCACGCCTTCCGGCAATTCGCCGGGGAAACTCAGCACGTTGGTCGCGTAGTCCTTGCCGCGGTAATGGCGGTTGAGCGAGCGGCCTTCGTCCTCGCCGACCAGGCGGATCGCGATGTCGGCCTCGCGGATGCGTCCTTCCAGCGCGGTCGCGACCCAGCGCCGGAAACTGGTCGCCGCCGGCACGCCCGCGCGCGGCGCGGCGTAGCCGACGGCGACATCGAGGCGGATCGGGCCGCGGGTCATGGCGTCTCCGTCGGCGTCATGCCCGTGGATGTCGTGCCTGCCGCGTTCGCGGTCTGGCGCTCGTAGGCGCGCACGATCTTCGCCACCAGCGGATGGCGGACCACGTCGCGGGCCTCGAAGAAGGTGAAGCTGACGCCGTCGACCTCGCGCAGCACGTCGATGGCGTCGCGCAGGCCGGATTTCACGTGCTTCGGCAGATCGATCTGGGTCAGGTCGCCGGTGACCACGGCGGTGCTGCCGAAGCCGAGGCGGGTGAGGAACATCTTCATCTGTTCGATGGTGGTGTTCTGGGCCTCGTCGAGGATCACGTAGGCGTCGTTGAGCGTGCGTCCGCGCATGTAGGCCAGCGGCGCGATCTCGATGACGTTCTTCTCCAGCAGTTTCGCGACCTTTTCGACGCCGAGCATTTCGTACAGCGCGTCGTAGAGCGGGCGCAGGTAGGGATCGACCTTCTGCGAGAGATCGCCCGGGAGGAAGCCGAGCTTTTCGCCAGCTTCCACCGCCGGGCGCACCAGGACGATGCGCTGGATGCGCGCGGTGTTCAGCGCTTCCACCGCCATCGCCACGGCGAGGAAGGTCTTGCCGGTGCCGGCGGGGCCGATGCCGAAGTTGATGTCGTGGGTGGCGATCGCGTGCAGATATTTCTGCTGGTTCGCGCCGCGGCCGCGCACGGTGCCGCGCTTGACCTTCACCGCGACGTCCTGCGGCTGGTAGCCGGCAGCGTTCACGGGGGCGGTGGGCTCGTCGCCGCCGAGCCGCAGATGGATCGCCTGCGCGTCGAACGTGGTTTCGGCCGCTTCCTCGTAGAGCGCGCGGAGCAGCTTCTCGGTCGCGGCCACGCTGGCCTCGTCGTCGCCGCTGACGCGGAAGAGGTTGCCGCGGCCGGCGATCTCCACGCCGCGCCGCAGTTCGATCTGGCGCAGATGGGCGTCGAAGGGGCCGGCGAGGTTGGCGAGGCGTTCGGGATCGGCGGGGTCGAGCGCGAAGTCGCGGCTGTAGGGGCGGAGCGCATGGGTCTGCATAGGCCGGAAAGGGTAGCGCGCGATGCGGGCGGAGGCCATGCCGCCGACCGTTCGTCGGTCGGGCAGGGATTCAGGCTGGACATTAATTAATCGAACAATTAATTTACCGGCATGGCCTCCGCCAAATCCCCGGGCAATGCACCCCCCGCCGCCTCGCGGCCCCGCGGCCGGTCGCCCGGTCGTCCCGCCGCGGACGGTGCGGATCTGCGCGAACGGCTGCTCGATGCCGCCGTCGCCTGTTTCGCACGCCAGGGCATCGCCGGCAGTTCGCTGCGCGACATCGCCACCGCGGCCGGGGCCACGCCGGCGCTGCTGCATTACTACTTCGGCAACCGCGATGCGCTGCTGGACGCGGTGATCGAGGAACGATTGATGCCGGTCACGCAGCATCTGCGCGCGCCGCTGCTGGACGCCGGCGACGACCCGCGCGCGCTGATCCGCAGCTTCGTGCGCGCGGTGCTGGCCATCGCGATGGCGCACCCGTGGCTGCCGCAGCTGTGGGTGCGCGAAGTGCTGCACGAAGGCGGTGGTCTGCGCCGGCTCATGCAGGAGCGCATCGGCCCGGCGGTGGCGCGCGCCCTGGCCGAGCGCTTCGCGCAGGCGCAGGCGCAGGGCCGGCTGAATCCGCGGATCGACCCGCGCCTGCTGGTGCCTTCGTTGATCGGCCAGACGATGTTCATGGCCGCGAGCGCGCCGATCTGGCGCGGCCTTTTCGACGCCGGCGACATCGATGCCGAAGCGATCGGCGATCACGTCCTCACCCTTCTCGAACATGGCCTGGAGCTGCGCGATGCGTAGACATTCGTTTTCCCTCGCGCTGCTGGCGGCACTGCTGCTCGCCGGCTGCGCCGACGACGCGCCGCAGGCGCTGGGCACGCTGGAGTACGACCGCATCGCGTTGCCGGCCCCTTCGGCGGAGCGGATCGTCTCGGTCGACGTGCGCGAAGGCGACCGCGTGAAGGCCGGCGCCACGCTGATGACCCTGGAGCCCACGCGCATCGCCGCGCAGACCGACGCGCTGCGCGCGCAGACCGATCAGCAGCGCGAGGTGCTGGCCGAACTGGAGGCGGGTACCCGCGGCGAACAGATCGATCAGGCGCGCGCTCGGGTGGCGAACGCGCAGGCCGTGGCCCGCGACGCGCGCGCCTATCTCGCGCGCGTGCAGCCGCTGGGGCAACGCCGGCTGGTCGCCGCGGCCGAGGTCGATCGCGCCCGCGCCGCGGCCGAAAGCGCGGACGCGAACGTGCGGACGGCGCAGGCCGCGCTCGACGAACTGGAACACGGCGCGCGGCGCGAGCGCATCGCGCAGGCGCAGGCCGCGGTGCGCGCATCCGCGGCGCAGACCGCGGCGCAGGCGGTGACGCTCGACAAATTGACCATCGTCGCCCCGCGCGCGGGACGTATCGACAGCCTGCCTTACGAACTCGGCGACCAGGCGCCGGTGGGCGCGCCGCTGGCGATCCTGCTGGTGGGCGACGCGCCGTATGCGCGCGTCTACGTGCCCGAGCCGATGCGTGCGAACGTGAAGATCGGCGATGCCGCCACCGTGCGCGTCGACGGCCGCGATGCCGCGCTGCGCGGGCGCGTGCGCGCGATCCGCAGCGAACCGAGTTTCACGCCGTACTACGCGCTGAGCGGCAAGGACGCGGCGCGGCTGAGCTATCTCGCCGAGATCGTCATCGACGGCGGCGGGGATCTGCCGGCCGGGCTGCCGGTGCGGGTCGAATTCGCGACGGCGAAGCGGTGAGTCCGTGAACGCCGTCGAACGGACCGGCATGCTGTCCGCCGATCGCCCCGAAGATCGTCCTGCGATCCTCGCCCGCGGCCTCGGCAAGCACTTCGGCGCGCTGAAGGCCGTCGATGGCGTCGATCTGTGCGTGCCGCGCGCCAATGTCTACGGTTTCCTCGGGCCGAACGGTTCCGGCAAGTCGACCACCATCCGCATGCTCTGCGGCCTGCTCACGCCGACCGCGGGCGAGATCGAAGTGCTCGGCTTCCGCATTCCCGAGGAGTCGGAGGCGCTGCGGCGCCGGATCGGCTACATGACCCAGAAGTTCTCGCTGTACGAGGATCTGACGGTGCGCGAGAACCTCGAATTCCTCGCCGAGGTGCAGGGCCTGAAACGGCCGCAGCGCAAGGTGCGGATCGACGCGTTGATCGAGGCCTACGATTTCGCCGATCGCCAGAAACAGCTCGCGGGCACGATGAGCGGCGGGCAGAAGCAGCGCCTCGCTCTCGCCGGTGCGATCGTGCATGCGCCGGAGCTGCTGTTCCTCGATGAACCCACCAGCGCGGTCGATCCCGAATCGCGTCGCGATTTCTGGGAAAAACTCTTCGACCTCGCCGACGCCGGCACCACCATCCTCGTGTCCACGCATTACATGGACGAGGCCGAACGCTGCCATCGCATCGCGATCCTGGACACCGGGCGTCTGGTCGCCGACGGCACCCCGGCCGAGCTGACCCGCGCGCTTGCCGGACGCACGCTCGGCGTGCGCGCGCCCGAACCGCGACGCGCGCAGAGCGCGCTGCATGGCGCGCCCGGCGTGCTCAGCGTCGCCCAGATCGGCAACGAACTGCGGGTGTTGACCGTCGCCGGCGGCGACGCGGCGCAGTTGCAGGCTTGGCTGCGGCAGGCGGGCATCCACGGCGAGGTCATGGACATCGAGCCGAACCTGGAAGACGTGTTCGTCTCCGCGACCAGCCACCGCGACGGCCGCGGCGTACATGGGGCGAGGACGGCATGAAATTCGCGCAGATCTTCGCGGTGATGGTGAAGGAGCTGCGGCAGATGCGTCGCGACCGGCTCACGCTCGGGATGATGATCGGCATTCCGACCCTGCAGCTGATGCTGTTCGGATTCGCGATCAATCCCGACGTGCGCAATCTGCCCGCCGCCGTCGCCGACATGGCCGGCACCGCGGGTTCGCGCGCGCTGGCGCAGGACATGCTGGCCACCGGCGTGATCCGTCAGGTCGCGCCGGCGCGCACGCCGCAGGACATCGACGCGCTGCTCGATCGCGGCCGGATCAAGATCGGCGTGGTGATTCCGCGCGATTACGAACGCCGTCGGCTCGACGGCCGCGAAGCGGTGCAGGTGGTCGTCGACGGCAGCGACACCTCGGTGCAGGCGACCGCGCGCCAGCTCGCGGCGATGCCGCTGGACGGCGGTAGCGGGCTGAAGACCGCGTCCATTTCGGTGTTGCCGCTGTACAACCCGGAGCGGCGTTCGGCGGTGAACATCGTGCCCAGCCTGATCGGCGTGATCCTCACCATGACCATGGTGATGTTCACCGCGATGGCGATCGTGCGCGAACGCGAGCGCGGCAATCTGGAATTGCTGATCACCACCCCGGTGTCCAGCGCGGAGCTGATGATCGGCAAGGTGCTGCCCTACGTCGGCGTCGGCCTGGTGCAGACCAGCGTGGTCCTGCTGCTGGGGATGACCGTGTTCGACGTCCCGGTGCGCGGCAGCCTGATCGACGTCTACGGCGCGGCGATGCTGCTGATCGTGGCCAACCTCTCGCTCGGCCTGATGGTGTCCACCCGCGCGCAGACCCAGTTCCAGGCGATGCAGATGGCGTTCTTCCTGTTCCTGCCGTCGATCCTGCTGTCGGGTTTCATGTTCCCGTTCGACGGCATGCCGGTCGCGGCGCAGTGGATCGCGGAAGTGCTGCCGCTGACCCATTTCGTGCGCCTGATCCGCGGGGTGATGCTGCGCGGCGCGGATCTGTCGGCGCTGTGGCCCGATGCGCTGGCGCTGATCGCCTTCACCGCGGTGATGATGACGCTGGCGATCGCGCGGTTCCGCAAGCGGCTGGATTGAAACGATTCGATCGAGGCGCCTGCATCGATGCGCGACGCGATGCCGGCCCCGGGCATGTTGCCCGGGGCCGCGGCGATCATCGCAGGGCGTGCGTCTTCGCGCTGGGTGCTGGCCTGACCCGGCGATACGCCCTGATCGCGCAGTGGATCAGGCTGAACGCGGCGATCAGCGCCATCAGGACCTTCGCGGTGCCGTCGCTGTGCGCCGAGAGGAAGATCGGGCCGTCCACGACCGCCCACAGCATCGCTGCGCAGGTGATCAGGACCAGCACCGTTTCGATGCGCCGCAGCGTCGGCGTCCACCGGCCCTGCACCATCGCGGCGAGGCCGAGCGGCACGTTCACCGCGACCAGCGCGAGCAGCACGAAGGCCGGGCCGCGCAGGAACGAATCGGTGTAGGTCAGCGCCGTGTACGCCGCCGGTGCGGCGTTGCCGCGCCAGACGATGTCGAGGATCCAGCGCGGTTCGATCAGCAGGGCGATGCCGCAGAGCATGCCGACCAGCCCCAGTGCCAACGCCGTGCGGCCGCCGGTGATGTGATCGGCCGAACGAGGCGTCCATGTCGATTCGCGCGGACGGCGTCGCCGCGACGCCGCCGCCATGGCGAAGCCCGTGACCAGCACGCCCGGCCACCACAGCGACGAGACCACGGTGCCGCCCAGCCACTGGCCGAGCAGGGTCAGCGCATGTCCCAGGTCCCAGCCGTCTTCGGCGCTGCGCTGCAGCAATTCCAGCAGCCCGAGGCTCCAGATCACCGCCATCCCGACGACGCTCCAGACCAGAAAGGTGCGGCCGTCGACCGGATCGACGATGGTCAACGTCGGGCGATAGCGTGCGGCCACGTCCGCGGGCCTGCCGAAGCCGCGCAGGAAGGCCAGCGTCGTGGCGTCGTCGAGCGGCCGCCCGGCGGCATCCGCCTTCGCCTGCAGTTCTTCCTGCAGCAGGGCGCGCAGTTCGAACGCCACGTCGTTGCGCTGCGCCCGCGGCAAGCGCACGGCGACATCGGCGACGTAGGCTTCGATGAGATCGTCCGCGCCGGACTGAGTGCCCGGGGGCGTGTTTCGATGGCTGTTCATGTCGGTGCCCTTCATGTCAGTCCTCCTTGAGGAGTCGATGCATCGTGGTGTTCATGCCCTGCCACGACTCGGTGAGTTTCTTCAGCAGTGCGAGTCCATCCGCGTTGACGGCGTAGTAACGCCGCGGTGGACCGTCCTGGATCTTCCATTCGCTGGTCAGGAAGCCCTGGGTTTCCAGTCGACGCAGCAGGGGATACAGCGTGCCTTCCTCGATGACCATGCCCCTGTCCGCCAGCGCCTGGCGCAGTTCGTAGCCGTAGCGCGGGGCCCGCAGCTGCGACAGCGTGGCCAGCACCAGCACCCCGCGCCGCAGCTCGAGTTCGAGTTTTCCGAAGGCATCCGTATCGACCATGGGCCGCACAGTACTGTGCGAAACACAGTATGTCAACCGCCGGAAGCGCCCGCGGGACGACCGCGCACACGAAGGGCCTTGCGGGGGCGTTTTCGCGCGATCGCGGCGCGAGACTGCAATGGCGGGCCGAGGGCCCGCCCTACAGCGAATCGAGGAAGCCCTGCACCGCCGGTCCGAAGCGGGCGATGTCGACCAGGAACGCATCGTGGCCCTGCGGCGAGGGCAGGGCCAGGCATTGGGCATCGGTGCCGCCGGCCAGCAGGCCGTCGGCGATTTCCTGCTGCTGCTGGATCGGGAACAGGATGTCGGTATAGACGCCGATCGCCAGCGCGCGGTTCACGCGCACTTTCGACAGGCCTTCTTCACAGGTGCCGTGGCAGGATTCGCCGAGATCGAACCAGTCCATCGAGCGGCTGAGGTAGAGATAGCAGTTCGGATCGAAGCGGCGCACGAAACGGCGCGCATGGCCTTCGAGATAGCTTTCGACCTCGAATTCCAGGCCGAACGGGTCGTCGCCGACGCGGCGGTCGGCGTCCAGGCGCACGCGACCGAAGCGGCCGTCCCACTCCAGCGCCGAGCGGTAGGTGATCACGCCGAGCTTGCGCGCCATGCGCATGCCGGCTTCGGGGTAGGCGTCGTCGTCGTACTCGCCCAGGTTCCACTGCGGATCGAGGCGGATCGCCTCCCGCTGCAGCGAGCGGATCGCGATCGAGAACGGCAGCGCGCGCGCGGCGCCGGAGATGTTGATGTGGCCGTGCGCGATGCCGGGAAAGCGCTGCAGCAGCGCCAGCGCGACCATGCCGCCCATCGAATTGCCGATGACGCAGGCCAGACGTTCGACGCCGAGCGCGCGGACCACGTGCGCGGCGGCGTCGGCGCCGTCCTCGACCGACAGCTCGGGGAAATCGAGCCGATAGCTGCGGCCGGTGTCGGGGTCGATCGACGCGGGACCGGTCGAGCCCTTGCAACTGCCGAGCGAATTCACGCAGATCACGAACCAGCGACGGGTGTCGATGTATTTGCCGGGCCCGAGCATCGATTCCCACCAGCCCGGTTCGGGATTGCCGGCATGGCTGGCGGCATGCGCATCGGGCGAGAGCCCGGTGAGGATCAGGATGGCGTTGCCGCCGTCGGCATCCAGTGCGCCCCAGGTTTCGTAGGCCATGCGCGCGCCATGCAGGGCGCCGCCGCGCTTCATCGGGAACGGTGAGGGCAGGTCGATGAAGCGGCTGCCTGGCGGAATGAATTCGGTCATCCTTGCGATCCGGTCGTTCATCTGGGGCGGAAGCGCGGATCGTACGCGATGGACTGCGGTTTTCCGAGGACGCCGCCGTCGGATCAGCGTTCCACGAAGCGCCCGGCGCGCCGCAGCGTCGCCTTCACCGGCAGGTGATCCGAGCCGATATCGGGCCCGCGCGCGGTTTCGCCGCGCCGCCAGTGCGCGCTGGCCAGCACATGATCGATCGGAATGCCGATATGCCGCCCGGGCCAGGTCGGCGCGCTGCCGGTGGCGCGGAACAGGCCGCCGCGCGCTGCGCCGGCCAGTGCGGTCGACCACGGCGTGGCGTTGAGATCGCCTGCGACCACCATGGGTGTTGCGGCCGCGCCGCCCGCCAGCATCCGCAGCAGGCGATCGCGTTCCTCGTGCCAGTGCGGCGCCATCGGCGGCATCGGATGCACGGCGACGACGCGCACCACGGTGCCGTCCAGCGCGATGTCCGCGCCCAGCGAAGGAATGCCGTCGACGCTGTCGCGGCGCTCGATGCGGGCCAGCGGGCGGCGCGACAGCAGGCCGATGCCGAACGCCGATGCGTCCGGCGCGAACGCGCGGTGCGGATAGACATCGGCGAGCGCGTTCGCGAGGGCGTCGGCGTACGCCGGCGTCAGCTCGGTCAGCATCACCACGTCGGCCGGCTGCGCGCGCAGCCAGGCCGCCAGCGGCGCGGGATCGCGATTCGCGAGATTGACGTTGGCCGCGACGACCGCCAGCGACGGCCCTTCGCCGGCAAAGGCCGGCAGCATGCGCGACGCGGTGAACAGCGGTAGCGCGGCGAGCGGTGCGAGCAAGAGCCAGCGCCGGCTGTCCAGCGCGCAGAGCAGGCACAGCGCGAACCACACGGCGGCGTACCACCACTGCCAGTGCGCGGCGAGATCGAGCAGCCAGCCGAGCGTGCCCGGGGATGCCGGTTGCAGCCGGTTGAGCAGGGGCAGCGCCAGACCAGATGCGCACGGCCACAGCAGCCAGCGCGCGATCGCGGCGATGCGCCGGGCCGCGCGCGGTGCCCGGCCTGCGGTCATTGCGCGCCGAGCGTGAGTTCGATCGGGGCTTTCGCCGGCAATGCGACGCGCACCGGCTTCGATTCCAGATCGCCGTCCTGGCGCATCGGATTGCCGCTTGCGGAGATGCGCGCGATCACTTCGACTTCGCGCAGTGCGGACAGCTTCGCGGTCGGCATCGGGCCGTCGGCGTCGTCGAGCGTGATGCGCAACGGCAGATCGGCCACGGTGTGCTTCTCCACCGCGACCGGCATCGGCGGGCCGTCGGGGGCGCGTGCGATCACGAACACGGTGGCGTCGCCGCGCAGGCGTACGCGCGCGGCGAAGTCGGGATCGAGCGCGACGCTCACCGTCAGCGCACCGGCGGCATCGGCGGCGGACGGTGCCGCCGCTTCGGGCAGCGGCGGCAGGCCGGCGTCGAGGCGCGCGGCGTCGATTTCCGCGCGCAGGGTGACGGCGTTTCCGGCGTCGATATCGGCCAGCAGCGATTCCCACGTCCGCGCGGCTTCGGCGGGCTTGCCCTGCTGGCGCAGCGCGATGCCGAGGAAGAAGCGCGCGCGCTGGTGGCGCGGGTCGGCCTTCAGTGCGCGCTGCAGGTAGGCGACGGCTTGCGCGTCGAACATTCGCTGCGCGTCGGCCTGCGCGCGCGCTTCCGCGGCGGCGGCGAGCACGTCGGCGTTGTCGGGCGCGCGCTTCAGCGCTTCCCGCCACGCTTCGCTGGCCTGCGCGGCCTTGCCGAGGCGGCCGTAGGCGGTGGCCAGCATCACCCAGCCTTCGTGATCGGGAAACTCGTCGCGCTTGCGTTCGAGCTGCGCGACCGCTTCCTCGAGCGTGTCCGGCCGCTCGACCATGGCGGCGTCGAGCGCGACCGGCGTGCCCACGAGGTGATACAGCACGGCCGCGAGGATGCTGAATCCGCCGAGCAGGGCGGCGGCGGAACGCGGTCGCGCGCGCCACAGCGGGCGCAGCACGAAGCCGAGGGCGACCAGGGTGGCGGTGGCCGCAAGCAGGGCGAAGACGAGCGCAGCGGAACCTTGCATCACCACTCCTGGGAATCGTCGCCGTCGACGCCGGCTGGCGGCGGCAGTGCGCTGCGATTGCGGCGCAGCAGACGCCAGACCACGATGCCGCCGCCCAGCGCGAACAGCAGCGGACCGAACCACAGCAGCCACGTTTTCGCGGTCACCATCGGCCGGTACAGCACGAACTCGCCGTAGCGCGCGACCAGGAAATCGCGCACTTCCTGGTCGCTGCGGCCTTCGCGCATGAGCGCGAGCACTTCGCGGCGCAGATCGACCGCGATCTGGGCGTTGGAATCGGCCAGCGACTGGTTCTGGCACATCACGCAGCGCAGTTCGGCGACGAGGTCGTGGAAGCGCTGCTCTTCGGCCACATCGCGGAACTGCAGCGGCGTCGTGTCGGTGGCCTTCTGCGCGACGGCGGCGCCGCAGCACAGCGCCAGCAGCAGCGCGCACAGCGCGATCCGGAGGCGCGTCGCGGTCATCGCTTGCGCTCCAGCGCGTCGAGCAGCGGCAGCAGTTCGTCGCGGACGATGTCGTCGGTCATCGCGCCGACGTGTTTCCAGCGCACGACGCCGTTCGCGTCGACCAGGAAGGTCTCGGGCGCGCCGTAGATGCCGAAATCGATCGCGGTGCCGCCTTCCTCGTCCGCCAGCACCAGCCAGTACGGATTGTTGAAGCGTTCCAGCCACGCCAGCGCGTCGGCGCGTTCGTCCTTCCAGTTGTAGCCGATCACGCGTACCCGCTTGGTCTCGGCGAAGCGGGTGATGACCGGATGTTCGACCTGGCATTCGGGGCACCAGCTGCCCCAGACGTTGAGCAGATAGGGTTGGCCGCGCAGGTCCTTCGAGGACACGATGCGGTTCGGCTCGTGCAGCACCGGCAGCGCGAATTCGGGCGCCGGTTTGCCGATCAGCGGCGAGGGCAGGGCGTCGCGATCCGGGCGGCGGCTCATCCACACGCCGACGGCCATCAGCGTGGCGATCAGCAGGAAGACGAGGAAGGGAAGCCAGCGTTTGGCGGACATCAGGCGACTCCCGGGCTGGGGTCATCCCGAACCTCGGGCGAGGGATCCGTGGCCGCGATGCGAACATCGGAAGCAGGTTCCTCGCCGGCTGCGCCGGATTCGGGATGACGGGGATTGAGAGCCGCAGCCGTCCTGCGGAACCGCCGATCCAGCGCGGTCACGAACCCGCCCAGCGCCATCAGCACCGCGCCCAGCCAGACCCAGCGGATGAAGGGCTTGATGTGCACGCGCACCGCCCAGGCGCCGCCGCCGAGCGGTTCGCCCAGGGCGACGAAGACATCGCGGGTCACGCCGGGACGGATGCCGGCTTCGGTCATCACCTGACCGCCGCTGGCGTATTCGCGCTTTTCCGGGTGCAGCACGGTGACGAGGCGGTCGTCGCGGTAGACGTGCACGGTGCCGCGGCTGGCGACGTAGTTCGGGCCCTGCAGGCGCTGCACGCCGTCGAAGCGGACGCTGTCGCGGCCGAGCGTCAGCGTTTCGCCGGGCTTCATCGCGATCTCGCGCTGCTGCACCTGCGCTTCGACCAGCAGGGCGCCGATGAGGAACACCGCGATGCCGCCGTGCGCGAGCACCATGCCGAACATTTCCGCGGTGAGCGGACTGCCGAGCGTGCGCACGCGCTGCCAGACGAAGCGCGCGGTGCCGAATGCGATCCACACCGCGCCGGCCACGCCGGCCGCGGTCTTCAGCGGGCCCTGCGGTGCCATGAAATACGCGATGGCGCCGGCGACCAGCGCCAATACCGCCCAGGGCAGCAACAGGCGCAGCGGGCGGCCGAGTTGATCGCGCTGCCAGCGGATCAGCGGCCCCAGCGGCAGCAGCAGCACGATCGGCGCCATCAGCACGGTGAACAGCAGCGAGAAGTACGGCGGGCCCACCGAGATCTTGTGCTCGCTGCCGACGGCGTCCAGCAGCAGCGGGAACAGCGTGCCGAACAGCACCGCGGTGCAGGCCGCGGTGAGGAACACGTTGTTGATCAGCAGCAGCGCTTCGCGCGACGCGCCGGCGAAAGGCTTGCCGCCGTCCTCGTCGGTGACGCGCAGCGCGTACAGCACCAGCGACGCGCCGATGACGATGCCGAGGAAGATCAGGATGAACAGGCCGCGGCCGGGATCGGCCGCGAACGCGTGCACGCTGGTGAGCACGCCCGAACGCACCAGGAAGGTGCCGAGCAACGACAGCGAGAACGCGGCGATCGCCAGCAGCAGGGTCCAGCTGCGGAAGCTGCCGCGCTTCTCGGTGATCGCCTGCGAGTGCAGCAGCGCCGCACCGGCCAGCCACGGCATGAAGGATGCGTTTTCGACCGGATCCCAGAACCACCAGCCGCCCCAGCCGAGTTCGTAGTACGCCCACCAACTGCCGAGCGCGATGCCGAGGGTCAGGAAGGCCCAGGCGACATTCGTCCACGGCCGCGTCCAGCGCAGCCAGCTGGCGACCATCACCTGCGACGACGATCCGCGGTCCAGCAGCGCGGCGATCGCGAAGGCGAACGGCACCGCGAAACCGACGTAGCCCATGTAGAGCATCGGCGGATGCACGATCAGGCCGAAATCCTGCAGCAGCGGATTGAGGTCGCGGCCTTCTGCGGCGGCCGGCAGCACGCGTTCGAACGGATTGCTGGTGAAGATCAGGAAGGCGAGGAAGCCGAGGCTGACCACGCCCATCGTGCCGAGCACGCGCGCGACCACCGCGTCCGGCAGGCCGCGCGAGAACGCCGCCACCGCCGCGGTCCACACCGCGAGGATCAGCGCCCACAGCAGCAGCGAGCCTTCGTGCGCGCCCCACACCGCCGAGTAGCGGTACACCATCGGCAGCAGCGAATTGGAATTCTGCGCGACGTAGCGCAGCGAGAAATCCTGGGCCACGAACGCCCAGGTGAGGATGGCGAACGCCACGCCGACCAGCGCCAGCTGCGCCCATGCCGCGGGCCGCGCCACCGCCATCCACGGCGCGAGGCCGCGATGCGCACCGATCAGCGGCAGCGTCGACTGCAGGCACGCCACCAGCAGCGCGAGGATCAGGGCGATCTGGCCGAACTCCGGAAGCAGATGCATGCGGATCAGCGCCCCGGCACCGGTGCGGCCGTCGCGGCCTCATCGCCTGGAGCCGGCACGCCCGCGGCAGGCATATCCGCAGCAGGCAGGCTCGTCGCCTGCACGTTGTGCTTCCTGTGCGCCAGACCCATCTTGTCCGCGACTTCTTTCGGCACGTAGGTCTCGTCGTGCTTCGCCAGCACCTGCTCGGCCATGAACACGCCGTCGCGCATCCGGCCCGTCGCCACCACCGCCTGCTTCTCGCGGAACAGATCCGGGAGAATCCCGGTGTAGCTCACCGGCAGTTCGGCATCGCCGTCGGTCACCCGGAACCGCGCTTCCATCGAACCTTCGGCGCGCTCGAACGAATCCGCCGCCACCATCCCGCCCAGCCGGAACACCACGT
>WYBC01000044.1 GCA_011526085.1 Lysobacter sp.
CGACCATCGCCTCGTTGCGCGTCATTCCGCCGGTGAGCATGTAGCCCGGCTCCAGGCCCACGCGGCGCATCAGCTGGATCGCGCGCCCGCCGAGCGAGATCATCGCGCCCATCATGATGTCCTCGGCGGCGATGCCGTTGGACAGGTGGTTGATCACCTCGGACTCCGCGAACACCGCGCAGACACTGCTGATCGCCTTGGGCGACTTCGCGCGCATCGCGTAGGGGCCGATGTCCTCGGTGGTCAGGCCGAGATAGCGGGCGGTCTTCTCGAGGAACGCGCCGGTGCCGGCGGCGCACTTGTCGTTCAGGCGGAACGCCTTCACGCGGCCTTCGGCGTCGACCTTGATCGCCTTGATGTCCTGGCCGCCGATGTCGAGGATCGTGCGCGTGTCGGGAAACAGGTGCACCGCCGCCTGCGCGTGCGCGGTCAGCTCGGTGATCTGCGCGTGGCGAAACGGCACCGTGTAGCGGCCGTAGCCGGTGGCTCCGACGTAGACGACCTGCGAGCGCTCGAGCCCGCAGTTCTTCATCAGGTCGTCGAAGACCGCCTCGGAGGCCTGAGCCAGCTTGAAGCCGGTGCGGCGCACCGCGGTGCCCACCACCTTGCGCTCGCTGTCGAGCGCGATCGCCTTGGTGTAGGTCGATCCGATGTCGAGTCCAGCAACATAGAGCATTTTCATCCTCCTACGCCAGCGCTTCGGCCGGCAGGGGCGTGGTTCCGAAGGCGTGCTCGCGGGCGACCAGCGCCGCGCCGAGCGCGCCGCAGAAGTGCGCGTCGGGACTCACGTTGATCTTCATGCCCACCGCCTCCTCGATCAGCTTCACCATCGCCACGTTGCGGCTCACGCCACCGGTGAAGGTGACCTCCGAATGCACGCCGACGCGCCGCGCGAGCGACACGCAGCGGCTGGTGATCGCCTGGTGCACGCCCATCAGCACGTCCTCGGGAAGGATTCCCTTGGAGAGGTGGCTGATGATCTCGGACTCCGCGAACACCGTGCAGGTGGTGGTGATGCGCACCGGGTTCTGCGACTGCAGCGCGAGCGGACCGAGCTCGCCGAGCGACATCTCGAGCGCGTACGAGGCTGCGCCGAGGAAGCGCCCGGTGCCGGCGGCGCACTTGTCGTTCATCGTGAAGTCGGCCACCTGTCCGTCGGGCTTGACCGCGATCGCCTTGGTGTCCTGCCCACCGATGTCGATCACCGTGCGCGTGTTCGGAAACAGCGCCACCGCGCCGCGCGCGTGGCAGCTGATCTCGGTCACCTGCTCGTGGCCGAACGACACGTTGTAGCGTCCATAGCCGGTGCTGGCGACCCGCTCGACCTGTGCCTCCTCGATGCCGGCGTCGGCCAGTGCCGCCTTGAACGCGTCCTGCGCGATCGTGACCATGCTGGTTTCCATGTCGAGCAGCGCGCGCCCGACCACCTTGCCGTTCTCGTCGAGGATCACCGCCTTGGTCTGCGTGGATCCGACGTCGACTCCGCCGACATACCTCATGATTGGCTCTCCTTCGTGGTGGACGCATGCTTGCCGCCCCCGGGCGCTGCGCCGCCGCGCTGCTGCAGCGACTCGAAGAATGCGTCGACGCGGTTCTTGATCTGCGCGTCCGACCAGTAGCGCGGGTCGATCAGGTCCGACTCGATGTACAGGCTCGGCATGTTCAGCCGCTTGTTCAGGTAGTTGCGCGTGTCGGCCATGCCCGAGGACACGAAGCGGCAGCTCTTGATGCCGTGGAACACGATGCCGTCGACGTCGTAGTCGCGGATCTGCTGGGCCAGCCGTTCGTGCGCGAAGAACTGGTTCGACAGTCCGCGCTGAGCGGCCAGCGCGGTGATCTCGGCCAGGCTCTCGAGCGGACGCGAGGTGTCGTAGACCATCTCGCCTGCGTCCATGCCGCCGGCTGCGAACGTCAGGTAGTCGGAGTACGCGAACACGCCGCCCCAGCTCTCGAACAACTCGACCAGCCGGCGCATCGACACGTAGCAGGGCGTGCCCGAGAACAGCAGGCGGAAGCGTTCCTCGGCGACCCGGCCTTCGCCACGTGCCACCTTCGCGCGCAGCTGCTCCTCGAGGCGGCGCATGTACTCGACGCCCTCCTCGGTGCCGCGGTAGACGTTCATGATGCCGATGTAGGTGAGGCCGTCGAGCATCGCGTTGTACGGCGCGGGGCACTGGCGGTTGAGCGCCATCACGTTGTTCCAGTGGAACACCATTCGGTTGACGCGATCCTGCACCTCGGCCAGCCGGTCGAAGTCGAAGCGCCGCCCGGTGATCTTCTCGCAGCGCTCGATCAGGTGGCGGAACTGCGCCTCGACCCACTGTGCGTCGGCCATGTGCTGCGCGTCGCCGCGGCGCACCTGCCAGTTGCCCGCGCGCTGGCCCGGCAGGTCGAGCACGAAGGTGGGGGTCTTGAGCATGCGCTCCCAGATCTCGCCCCACTTGATGAAGGTGCTGCACATGTTCGACGCGATCGCGATGTCGGCCTTCGGGATCGTGCCGGCGGGATGCTGCTGCTCGCGCAGGATCAGGCCGACGTCGGCCTTCACGTACGAGCAGACGTCGGGCGAGTAGCCGTAGTCTTCCGACTCGCGCAGGTACTCCTCGGAGACCTTGCGCACGCCGGTCTGCAGCGAATTGATCTCCGGGAACACCAGCTGGAAGTCGAAGGTGCGCAGGATCTCGACCGCGTTGCCCATCACGAAGACGTTGGCGACGTTCTGGCCGCGCTCGCGCGCCAGCGCGAGGTTCGCGTACCAGGCCTTCATCATCTGCTGGCCTTCGAGGTGCGGATTGAATTCGGCGCTGGCCGGCGCGGCCGCGGCGGCCGAGGCGGGTTTTTCTGCGGTGGCTGTGGTCATCTCGTGTCTCCGGTCAGGCGGTGGCGAACAGCAGCGACTCGGCGAAGGTTTCGAGCTGCATCGCCATCTGCTCGAAGGAAGTCATCTTTTCTTCGAACTCGAGCACCAGGTACTGCACGCCCACCTGGTCGAGGTGCTTCGACCAGGCGACCTGCTCGTCCAGTCCGGGCTCGCAGAACTTGGCGGCGGTGACGATCGCCGCGTCGGCCCTGGAGGTGCCGAGCATCTCCATCAGGTAGCCCTCCTTGGTCTTGCGCTCGTCGTGCTGGACCGGGCTGGCGGCCGAACGCTCGACGAAGCTCTCGGCGAGCGCCCAGACCGGGTCGCCGGTCTCGGGCACGTCCCCGGTGATCCAGCGCAGGCCGATGAGCAGGTCGTCGTCGACCACGTAGCAGTTGTCGTCGATCGCCTCGAGCATCTCGAGCGGCGGCTGCTCGCAGAAACCGCCGACGAACACCACGCGCGGCTTGTCCTGCGCCTGGCGGTTGCGCGCGC
>WYBC01000045.1 GCA_011526085.1 Lysobacter sp.
CGTCGCTCCTACAAGGGCGCAGGTGCGTCGGCGCGCTGCGCCACGATCAGCCAGTTGTTGAACGGCGTGTTGCCGTACAGCGGCGCGGATTCCACCTGCAGGCCGGCGGCTTCGAGCGGCGCGCGCAGGCGATCGAGCGTGGGCCAGCTGCGCGGGCGGAACTGCATCCAGCCGATCCACTGCGCCATCCGGTCGGTGGTGCGCGAGGTGCGCGCGCGGCCGCTGTCGTCGTCGATCGCGCTGCGGATCACCAGCCGCGCGCCCGGCGTCAGCATCGCCGCGGCGTTCGCCAGCAGCGCGCGCTGGGCATCGCTGTCGAGATACTGCAGCACATCGAGAATGGCGACGCTGCCGCGATGCACGGGCAGGCCGCGGGCGAGATCCATCACCTCGAAGCGCACGCCCTCGAAGCCGCGCTTTTCCGCCGCGCGGCGGGCGCGGGCGATCTTCGCCGGATCGTTGTCGACGCCGACGTAGTCCAGCGGATGCGCGTCGTGGCGCAGCGCGTGCGCGAGCAGGCCGAGGCCGCAGCCGAGATCCAGCAGCGGCGCATCGCAGCCGCGCAGCGCGGCGAGTACGCCGGGATACAGCGGATCGCTGCCGACCTTGCCGCGGACGTAGTAGTAATCGAAACGATTGCCGAACGGATGCGGCGGCAGGAACGCTTCGGCGATCCGGCGCGCGTCGCTGCGTGCGAAGGGCGCCGTGGTGCCGCTCACGGCGACGATGTCCGGCGCAGCAGGTCGCGCACCACCGGCAGCGCGAGGCGCGCCCATTCGGCGTACATCGCCGCGGACGGATGCAGACCGTCGTCGGCCAGCATCGCGGGCTCGGCGCCGCGGGCGCGGCTCACCGCGGCGATGTCGACGAAGGCGACGCCGCGCGCCGCGCAGATCCGCGCGGCCGCGGCGTTGTAGGCATCGAGTTCGCGCGCGATGGCCGCGGTGTCGCGGCCGCTGCGCGCGGCGTACGGGGTCACGCCCCAGTCGGGAATCGCCAGCACGAACACGCGGTCGGCACGGCCGCCGGCGAAACCGATGGCGCGTTCGAGCAGTGCCGAGAATTCGCGCGCGTACTCGTCGACCCCGCGGCCGCGGTACTGGTTGTTCACGCCGATCAGCAGGCTGACCAGGCCCCAGTCGCGGCCGAGCGGTTCGGCCGCGTCGATGGCCGCGGACAGTTCGTCGGTGGTCCAGCCGGTGGTGGCGATGATCCGCGGATCGGAGGATGCGCGACCCTCGATCGCGAACCCTTCCGCGCGCAGCATCGCGGCCAGCTGCATCGGCCAGCGACCGTCCTCGGCGACGCTTTCGCCGATGGTGTAGCTGTCGCCGAGCGCGAGATAAGCGAACGGCGCCTCGGTGGCCGAGGGACCGCCGAGCATCGCGGCCAGCATCGCCGGAACGGCGCCGGCGAGCATGCGTTCAGGCCACCGCGACGCGCGTGGACGCGGCCGCGTCGGCGCGACGCTGCAGCACGCGCTCGATCCGCGCGAACACCTCGCGCAGTACCGGCGCTTCCGGCAGCAGGGTCACGCGGAAATGATTGCGCTCGGGCACGTTGAAGCTGGAGCCCGGCACGATCAGCACGTCTTCGGTTTCCAGCATCTCCAGCGCGAAGGCGTGATCGTCGAAGCCCTTCGCGGCGTCGCCGACCACCGCCGGGAAGCCGTACAGCGCGCCGGCCGGCGCGACCAGCTGCAGGTGTTCGCTGGCGTCGCAGCAGTCGATCAGCGCACGGCGGGTTTCGTAGAGGCGGCCGCCGGGCGCGGTGAGCGCGCTGATGGTGTCGGTGCCGTGCAGCGCGGCGTCGATCGCGAACTGGCCCGGCACGTTCGCGCACAGGCGCAGCGCGCCGAGCAGATCCATCGCGTGGTGGAAATCGCCGCTGCGCAGCGGATCGCCGCTCAGCACCGCCCAGCCCACGCGCCAGCCGCAGGCGCGATGCACTTTCGACAGCCCGCCGAACGAGAGGCAGGGAATGTCGCCGGCCAGCGGCGCCAGGGGCTCGAACGTCGCGTCGTCGTAGAGGATGTGGTCGTAGATCTCGTCCGCCATCAGCAGCAGGTTGTGCTTCGCGGCGATCGCGACGATGCGTTCGAGGATCTCGCGCGAATAGGTCGCGCCGGTCGGATTGTTCGGGTTGATCAGCACGATCGCGCGGGTGCGCGACGAGACCAGCTGCGCGATCTCGTCGGGATCGGGCAGGAAACCGTTCTCGGCGCGGCAGCGGTAGTACACCGGGCGGCCGTCGTTGAGGATGGTCGCGGCGGACCACAGCGGATAGTCCGGCGACGGCAGCAGCACTTCATCGCCCGGGTTGAGCAGCGCGCGCAGGCTGAGGTCGATCAGTTCGCTGACGCCGTTGCCGACGAACACGCGCTCGGGCGACGCGTTCGGCGTGCCGCGCTGCCTGTGGAACGCGGCGATGGCTTCGCGCGCGGCCGGCAGGCCCTGCTGGTGGGTATAGGGATCAGTGTCGGCGATGCGGTCGGCGATGGCGCGCTGCAGGTGCTCCGGCGCGCGGAACCCGAAGGCGCCGGGGTTGCCGATGTTCAACTTGATCTGCTTCCGGCCCTGGGCTTCCAGCTCCCGGGCCCGGCGGGCCAGTTCGCCGCGGATTTCGTAGCGGACTTCGGAGAGGCGTTCGCGGGTCTTGAGGCTGGGTTTCGCGCTGGAGGATGACATCGTGTCGGAAAGGCGGAAAAAGTCGCGAAAGACTAGCGGAAATCGCCCGGGTCCGCTGCCGCGGCATAGAATCCGGGCATGAACGCCGCCCGCCGCCCCGCTTGAACACCCCCGCCCCCGACCTCCGCGCCATCGGCTGGCCCGATGCCGGGGACGCGACGCCCGCCGCCGACCGCGCCGGCGCCATGGCCGCCCATCCGCAGGCCCGCCCGGCCCGGGTCATCGAACAGCACCGCTCCGGCTACGTGGTCGCCGAGGCCCCCGGGCACGCGCTGACCGTGGAATCGCCGCCGGAGTGGATGCGCCGCCGGTTCCCGCCGCAGGACCGCGCCGCGGTCGGCGACTGGGTGCTGATCGAGGACGCGACCCCGCGGCCGCGGATCGTGGCCCTGCTGCCCCGGCGCAGCACGATCAAGCGCGCCGCCGCCGGCGAGCACTACCAGCAACAGCTGATCGCCGCGAACATCGACACCGTGTTCGTGGTCTGCGGCCTGGACGCCGACTTCAACCCGCGCCGGATCGAGCGCTATCTGCTGCTGATCCGCGGCGGCGGCGGCACCGGGCCCGACGCGCCCGAGGCGGTGGTGGTGCTGACCAAGGCCGACAAGGACGGCAGCGACGCGGACGCCTCGCTGGCGGCGCTGGCCGAGCTGGCGGCCCAGGGCATCGTCGCGGTGGCGGTGAACGCCAAGGACCGCGACAGCGTCGCCGCCCTCGATCGCTGGCTGGGCCCCGGCCGCACCGCGGTGCTGGTGGGCTCGTCCGGCGCCGGCAAATCGACGCTCACCAACACCCTGCTCGGCATCGAGAAGATGAAGACCAGCGAAGTGCGCGAGAGCGACGCCCGCGGCCGCCATACCACGACCTACCGCACACTGATTCCGCTGCCGTCCGGGGCCTGCCTCATCGACACGCCCGGCATGCGCGAGCTGAAGCCGACCGGCGAGGAAGACTTGGCCGACGGCGGCTTCGCCGACATCGAAGCGCTGGCCGCCGAGTGCAAATTCCGCGACTGCCATCACGCGAAGGAACCCGGCTGCGCGGTGCGTGCGGCACTCCAGGCCGGCACGCTCGATGCGGCGCGGTTCGCCAATTACCTGAAGCTGCGCGACGAAGTCGCCGGCGCCGCCCATCAGCTCGCGACCCGGCTGGCGCAGAAGTCCGACGCCCGCGTGCAGGGCAAGGCGCTGAACAAGCGGCTGGACGAAAAATATGGGAAGCATTGACGCCCCGTTTCGAACACCCGCTTTTCGTGGGAGCGACGCAAGTCGCGACGGGCTCCGGAAAGTCCTGTGTTGGTCCGTCGCGACTTGCGTCGCTCCTACAAAGGCGCTGGTGACCTGCTCGTGATCCCCGACACCGCCCTCGCCCACCACGCCGCGCTCGATGCGCGGATGACCGCGGCGGTGCGCGGCATCCGCCTGCTGGAAACCCTGAGCTGGCCGGCGAGCGCGCAGGAGACCTTCCTCGCCGCGTGGAAGATCGGCCGCATCCATCTGCCGAAGATCGACTATCCGAAGGACGACTACGCCGCGGTGCGCGCCGAACTCGACGCGGTCGCGGCCGGCGCCGATCCCGACCACCCGCTCGGACAATACCTGCAGCGCACCGCCGAAAGCTGGCGCATCGCCACGCGCCTGCTCGATGCCGCCGGCAGCCATCGCGTCACCGCGTATTCGACGCGACTCTACGGGCGCCCGGTGGAAATGCTGCCCGGCGACGGCCCGACCAACTTCGAGGCCGCCGAGCACTTCGTCGCGCTGGCCGACGACATGGACCAGGAGCTGCGCGCGATCGAACCCGACGCCGTGATGGCCGCCGAAACCGTGCGCGACGAGCTGCAGCGCGACGTCGACGCCTTCTTCGTCGACCACACGGTCACGGTCGAACTCGACCCTGGGCTGATCGCCAAGGCCGCCGCCAGCCCGACCCGGATCCGGGTCCGCACCAACACCGGCTTCAGCGAATACGATCGCCACCAGTTGCTGGTGCACGAAGCCTTCGTGCACACGCTCACCGGCATCAACGGGCGCGAACAGCCGCTGCTGAAATCGATGGCCCGCGGCGCGCCGCGCACGACCGCGACACAGGAAGGGCTGGCGACCTTCGCCGAACTGATTTCCGGCTCGATGGACATCGAACGGATGAAGCGCATCAGCCTGCGCATCGTCGCCATCGACATGGCGATCAACGGCGCCGACTTCGTGCAGGTGTTCCGCTTTTTCCTCGATGCCGGGCAAACGCAGGAAGACAGCTTCGCATCGACCCAGCGCGTGTTCCGCGGCGCCCCGCTCGGCGGCGGTGCGGCGTTCACCAAGGACACCGTGTACCTGCACGGCCTGCTCAGCGTGCACACCTTTTTCCGCTGGTGCCTGCGCCATCGCAGACTCGCCGTCGCGCGGCAGCTGTTCGCCGGCAAGCTCGCGCTGGAGGACGTGTTCGCGCTGCAATCGATGTTCGACGCCGGCGCGATCGCCATGCCGCACTATCTGCCGCCGTGGATGCAGCGCGCGAACGGTCTCGCCGGGATGCTCGCGTTCTCGCTGTTCGCGAACAAGATCCGCCTCGACCGCGTCGACGCCGACGATCTGGTGCTCGGATTGGGCGTGTGAGGAACGCAGCTGTCCGGGCGGTGGCCGGGCCGCTCAGCGCAACGGCGTGAGTCGCCCGTCCGCTTCGACCCTGTAATCTGCCGACGCATCCGCCGGCGCATCCGCCGCGACCAGCACCACCCGCGCGCCGATCGGCACCCCGCGATAACGCGGAATCTCGTGGGTCAAACGCTGGAAAATCCACGCGCCCGCGTCCGGCGCGACCCGCAGTCTGACCGGATGGACCGGCGCGGCGGCCACCACGGCGGCCAGCGCCGGCGAAAACACCGACTGGATCGTGCCGACGCGATGCATCAGCCGCATCACCATCGCACCGTGGGCCAGCGTCAGCACCGCGGTGAGCAACACCAGCGCGCGCGACGATCGCGGCATCGCCGGCCAGCCCGCCGCGAAGCACATCGCGGTCCAGGCCGCCCAGGCATAGCCGTAGTGGTTCCAGCTCGCGCCCAGCGGCAGTACCGGCAACAGCGCGGCGATGCCACCGACCAGCGCCAGCGCCAACAGGCGCCATCCGCCGCGCGACAACGCGAACAGACCGCCGAGCCACAGCGCTGCCGCGATCGCCAGCCCGATGCGCCCGCCTTGCGGGAACGTCGCAAAGGTCTCCGGCACGTGCAGCAGGGGCACGAACAGCTGGTATTCGAGCCAGCGCAGCGGCGGATGCGCCAGGCTCAGCGCGTACTGCGGGCCCTGCGCCACGGGTTGCAGCAGCGCCTCCAGGCGCAGCAGCAGATAGACCGCCGCAACGACCGACGACGACACCGTCGCCAACCGCCAGACGCGCCTGCGCCGATCGAACCACCAGGCCACCGCGAGCATCGCCGGAATGGCCATCGCCGCCTCCTTGGCCAGCAGCGCCGACGCCGTCAGCACGGCCGTACCGGCCACCACCCACCCGGTGCGGACGCGCGCGGTCGCCAGCAGCCCGATGCCCAGCGCGCAACTGCTCCAGATCAGATCGCCGAGCGTCCCGATCCAGCCATGCACCAATGCGGCGAAGGGGCCCAGCGCGAACACCAGCGCCGCCGCCGCGGCCGGCAGCGGCGCCACGCCCAGGCGCCGGCCGAGCACGGCCAACAGCATCGCGTTGACGCTGCCCCACAGCACGCAGACCGCGTGGAACGCTAGCGGGTCGTCGAACAGGTGATGCGACAGCCACAACCACAGATTGAAGGTCAGCGGCCGGTACTGATACGCATCGACGGCCGTCCACGGAAACCACGGCAGCGGCGCGCCCGCCGCCACATCCGCAGCGGCCGCCCACTGCAGTTCGTCGTGGCTGAAATAACCGGGATTGAGCAGCAGCGGCGTTTGGCCCAGCAGCGCCAGCAACAGCACCATCCACATCAGCGCGTTCGGCGACGACGACAAGCGGACGAGGTGCGAATGGCGGACCGGCATGCGGGGCTCCTGTCGGGAGCCCGATTCTGCGCGATCCGGACGCCGCCGCGCGAATCGCGCGCACATCGCACGTCGACCATCCGCCACCGCACGGCAGAGGCCACCCGTTGCGGCTAGAATCGATGGCCCTGACCCGACTCCCGGCGCGGCGCCGCATCACGATGTCCGACCACAACGATCCGAATCAGTCCGACCTGAAGCAGTCCGCCCTCGACTATCACCGCCAGGACCCGCCGGGCAAGATCAAGGTCTCGCCGACCAAGCCCCTCGTCACCCAGCGCGACCTCGCCCTCGCCTACTCCCCGGGCGTGGCCTACGCCTGCGAAGCCATCGTCGAAGATCCCAACGCCGCCAGCGAGATGACCGCGCGCGGCAACCTGGTCGCGGTGATCACCAACGGCACCGCGGTGCTCGGCCTCGGCGACATCGGCCCGCTCGCCGGCAAGCCGGTGATGGAAGGCAAGGGCGTGCTGTTCCAGAAGTTCGCCGGCATCGACGTGTTCGACATCGAAGTGAACGAACGCGACCCCGACAAGCTGGTCGACATCATCGCCTCGCTCGAACCGACCTTCGGCGGCATCAACCTCGAAGACATCAAGGCGCCGGAATGCTTCATCGTCGAGCGCAAGCTGCGCGAACGCATGAACATCCCGGTGTTCCACGACGACCAGCACGGCACCGCGATCATCGTCGGCGCGGCGGTGCTCAACGCGCTGGAGATCGTCGGCAAGAAGATCGGCGACGTGAAACTCGCGACGTCAGGCGCCGGCGCCGCCGGCATCGCCTGCCTCGACATGCTGGTCGCGCTGGGCATGAAGCCGGAGAACATCCTCGCGGTGGATCGCGACGGCGTGATCTACACCGGCCGCCCGCATCTCGACCCCGACAAGGCCCGCTACGCGCGCGACACCGACAAGCGCACGCTGGCCGACATCGTGGTCGGCGCCGACGTGTTCCTCGGCCTCTCCGCCGCCGGCATCCTCAAGCCGGACATGGTCGCGACGATGGCGGAACGGCCGATCATCCTCGCGCTGGCCAATCCGAACCCGGAAATCCTGCCGATGGAGGCCAAGGCGGTGCGTCCGGACTGCATCATCGCCACCGGCCGCAGCGATTATCCGAACCAGGTCAACAACGCGCTGTGCTTCCCGTACATCTTCCGCGGCGCGCTGGACGTGGGCGCCACCGAGATCAACGAAGCGATGAAGCTCGCCTGCGTGCGCGCGATCGCGCAGCTGGCGCGCATGGAAGCCTCCGACCTCGGCAGCGCCTACGGCGGCGACGTGCCGTGCTTCGGCCCCGACTACATCATTCCGCGCCCGTTCGACCCGCGCCTGCTCACGGTGCTGGCGCCGGCGGTGGCGCGCGCGGCGATGGACTCCGGCATCGCCCTGCGGCCGATCCTCGACATGCCCGCGTACATCGAGAAGCTGGCGCAGTTCATCTACCGCACCGGCCTGCTGATGAAGCCCATCTACGACCGCGCGCGCAGCGACCGCAAACGGGTGGTCTACGCCGAAGGCGAAGAGGAAACCGTGCTGCGCGCGGTGCAGACCGTGATCGACGAAGGCCTGGCGCGGCCGATCCTGATCGGCCGTCCCGACGTCATCGACACCCGCATCGAACGCCTCGGCCTGCGCATGCGCGCCGGCGTCGATTTCGATCTCACCAACATCAACGACGACCCGCGCTTCAACGAGTACTGGCAGCAGTACCACGCCATGACCGAACGCCGCGGCGTCACCCCGGCCGCGGCCAAGAACCTGCTGCGCTCGCGCCCGTCGCTGATCGCCGCGCTGATGGTGGAGCGCGGCGAAGCCGACGCGATGATCTGCGGCCTGGTCGGCCGCTTCCACAAGAAGCTCGGCTACCTGCTCAGCGTCTTCAACTTCGACCGCGGCGTCACCGGCACCGCGGCGATGACCGGCGTGATCAACGATCACGGCGTGTGGTTCTTCCTCGACACCCACGTGCAGGTGGACCCCAGCGCCGAACAGATCGCCGAAGCGACGCTGATGGCGAGCTATCGCCTGAAGCTGTTCGGCTTCGAGCCGAAGGTCGCGCTGCTGTCGCATTCCAACTACGGCAGCCACGAGAATCCCAGCGCGGCGAAGATGCGCCAGGCCTACCGCCTGATCCGCAAGCGCGCGCCGCGGCTCGAAGTCGACGGCGAAATGCAGGGCGACACCGCCTGGGACGAAGTGCTGCGCAAGCGCATGTTCCCCAACACCACCCTGCACGGCCGCCCCAACCTGTTCGTGCTGCCGAACCTCGATGCCGCCAACATCACCTACAACATGGTCCGGGTGATGACCGACGGCGTCGCCATCGGCCCGATCCTCATGGGCCTCGACCAGCCCGCCCACATCCTCACCCCCGCCTCCAGCCCCCGCCGCGTGGTCAACATGACCGCCATCGCCGCGGTGGACGCGCAGATTCGCGGGTTGAGGTAGCACGACGGCAGGCTGTCGACGGCTCCGGCGAGGGCGTCCGCCGTTCGTCGCGACTTGACCAGCCATTCGGTTGTTGAAGGCCCGTTGCAGCGACGGCCGAATTTCCGACAGGCTCGTCGGGAACGGCTGATCACGAGACGGGCTGCGGCAAGCTCCGCCGCCATTCGTCGCGACTTGCGTCGCTCCCACAGCGGCTGACGGTTGGCGCAGCGGTGGTGTGTCGCGATTCTTGGCCCGCCTGTGGCCGAGGATTGACGACCTGTCTTTCACGGCTCATGCCGTTCCCGGGAGCGGCGGCATCCGCTTTTGTGGGAGCGACGCAAGTCGCGACGCTGTTGCGGCGAACCCTGACAGCGGATTCCGGTTTCCCTGATGTCGTCTTCACGGCCCGCAACACAGACTGTGGCGATGAACGGGTATCGCCAGAAACCGGGCTACCGCGCCCTTCGCGCTGGAAGGATTTCCTTGCCGGCGCAGCACTATCTCATCACGACCGTATGTCATCAGCGTGATCGGCGTTTCCTCGACGGTTCGACAGCATCTGCCGTGACATCGAAGCTTCAGGAACACAGTCTGTGGGAAGGATCACGGCTGCTCTGCTGGGTCCTGATGCCCGATCATCTTCACATGCTGATCGAGCTGGGGGCATGCAGATCGCTTTCCGCACTGATCCAACGGGTCAAGTGCGTTACGGCGCGCAGCGCCAATCAGGCGGCAGGCCGCTCGGGCAGTGTCTGGATGCCGGGATTCCATGATCGGGCTCTGCGTGCGGAAGACGAGATGGTCTGCGTCGCTCGATACATCATCGAGAATCCAATCCGCGTCGGCTTGGCGAAAGAGATCGACGAATATCCTTACTGGGGGTCGATCTGGTCGGCTGGCGCTGGTGATCTGCCTTGAAGCATGCGGTGTCGGCGGCGGCCTGTCGGGGAGGACAGAGCCGACACAAAGGGCCGCTATGGGAGGAACCAAAAAAGCCCACAACAACCCCCAAC
>WYBC01000046.1 GCA_011526085.1 Lysobacter sp.
CTGGCGAAGGCGCTGGAACACCCGGCGCGGCCGCTGCTGGCGATCGTCGCCGGCAGCAAGGTCAGCACCAAGCTCGAACTGCTGTCGTCGCTGGTGTCGAAGGTCGACCAGTTGATCGTCGGCGGCGGCATCGCCAACACCTTCATCGCGGCGATGGGGTACGGCGTCGGCAAATCGCTGGTCGAGAACGACCTGCTCGAGACCGCCCGGCAGATCATCGCCGATGCGAAGGCGCGTGGCGCCGACATCCCGATTCCGACCGATGTCGTGGTCGCGCCGGCGTTCGCGGCCGATGCGCCCGCCACGATCAAGGCCGTCGATGCGGTCACCGCCGACGACATGATCCTCGACATCGGCCCGCAGACCGCCGCGCGCTATGCCGAACTGATCAAGGCCGCCGGCACCGTGGTCTGGAACGGCCCGGTCGGCGTGTTCGAGTTCGACGCTTTCGGCAAGGGCACCGAAACCCTGGCCCGCGCCATCGCCGACAGCGCCGCGTTCTCCATCGCCGGCGGCGGCGACACGCTCGCGGCGGTCGACAAGTACGGCATCGAGGCGGAGGTCTCCTACATCTCCACCGGCGGCGGCGCCTTCCTCGAATTCCTGGAAGGCAAGACCCTGCCGGCGGTGGCCGCGCTGCAGGCGCGCGGCGGCTGACCGCGCCGAAGACGGCGGCGTACCGCGGCGCTGTGCGCTGCAGGATGCGGGACGCCGGCGGGCGTGCTATATCCCTGCGCGCCCCGCGCGTTTCGCGACGCCACGGGCCGGCCGCGTCCCGCGGCCGCCGCGTGCGTTCATCGACGGACGGTTCGGTCGAGCGGGATCCGACCGCAACCCCTGATCGCGTCCTGTCCGGATGCGATCGTCCGATCGGGCCCGCGGGGCATTCTCCGGCGCACGTCGTGCAGCGTGCGCCGCATTCACGGTCCGGTGATTCCATCCGCCCTGTCGATTCCATCCATGGAGAAATGCATGAATATCGAGAAATCCTCCGCCCGGCGTTCCCGCAAGCGCGCCGCGCTCGCCTTCGTCCTGCTTTCCGCGATCGCCGCCGTCAGCCTGCCCGCCGCCGCCCGCCAGGGCCCGAAGCCCGCGTTCGAAGAGCGCGGCAGCCTGTCCCAGGCGCGGCCGCCGGTCGAAGCCCGCGGCAACTGGATGCACGAATACGTGCAGTTGCGCCTGGCCGCGCAGAACCTGAGGTACGCCATCGGGCCGATGACCGAGTACGAGATGCAGCAGACGATCACGCCGAAGATCGTCGGCGGCACCGTCGCCGGCGCCAACGACAATCCCTTCCAGGTCGGTCTGCTGAGCAAGAGCGTCGCCAACAACTTCGACGCCCAGTTCTGCGGCGGCACCCTGGTCAAGGCGAACGTGATCGTCACCGCGGCGCACTGCAGCGATTTCGTCACCGCCGGTCAGGTGCAGGTGCTCACCGGTACCCGCAACCTCGACGGTACCGGCACCCGCCGCGACGTGGTCAGCATCGCGATCCACCCGAACTGGAATCCGAACACCTTCGACTACGACGTGGCGGTGTGGACCCTGTCGTCCTCCACCAGCGGCATTCCGTTCGCCTCGCTGGCCAGCGCCGATCCGGCGGTCGGCACCAACCTGCTGGTGACCGGCTGGGGCGCGCTGACCGAGGGCGGCAGCTTCCCGATCGATCTGCGCAAGGCGACCGTGCCGCTGGTGAGCGCCACCAACTGCAACGACCGCAACTCTTACCGCGGCGCGATCACGGCGCGCATGATCTGCGCCGGTTTCGACAACGGCGGCGTCGACAGCTGCCAGGGCGACTCCGGCGGCCCCTTGACCCAGGGCAGCGTGCTCACCGGCATCGTCAGCTGGGGCAATGGTTGCGCCCGCCGCAACAAGTTCGGCGTGTACAGCCGCGTCTCCAACGCCTCGATCCGCAGTTTCATCGTCGCGCAGGCGGGGCTTTGACGCCGTAGCGCGATCGCCGCGGTCGCGATCGCGACCCGCGGCGGATCCTTCGGCCGATGCTTCGGCCGAGACCAGGCCCCCGCGTGTCGCGGGGGCCTTTCTTTTTTGCGGCATCGCGGCATCGCCACGCATCACGGAATTCGATGGCCGGAGCCGGTACGCTCGCGGTGCGGCGATGTCGCCGCGCAAGCGAAGGAGTGCAGACATGAAATCCCGTCGTGCAATGGTGTGGTCCGCCCTGGCGATCTCCCTGTTGTTGTCCGGCGCCGTGGGCGCCAATGGCGGCTGCCTGCAGGGCACCTGGCATTACTTCGATGCCGGCGGACGCCTGGTCGGCGAGCAGACCGTCGGCTGCGGCGAACTCGACGGCAGTTGGGGCAGTGCGACCGCCAGCAAGACCTTCACCCAGGGCTGCGCCAGCAGCTTCTGATCCCGATCGTGCGGCAGCTCGCGTGAAGGCCCGGCGCAGTCCGGGCCTTCACGCGATACGATGCCGCGGCGCCCGATGCGCTTTCCTCCGATGTTCGGTCCCCTCCGCACGCCGCGCCCGATGCCCGCATGAAGACACTGTTTTTCGACCTCGACGGCACCCTGATCGACTCCGCCGTCGGCATCACCCGCTGCGTGGCCCATTCGCTGGAACGCATGGGGCACCCGGGACTGGGCGATGCGGAACTGCGGCGCTGGATCGGCCCGGCGCTGCGGGTCAGTTACGGCCAACTGTTCGACGCGCCGGCCGACATCGAGCGCGCGGTCGAGCTGTATCGCGAACGCTTCGAGATCGAAGGCTGGCGCGAACACACGATCTACGACGGCATCGGCGAGGTCGTCGAAGCCGCGCATGCCGCCGGCTGGCGGCTGGCGGTGGTCACCGCCAAGAACGAGCCGCACGCCCGCAAGATCGTCGACACCCTGCCGTTCGGCGGGCGCTTCCGCGATGTCGTGGGCGCGACCCCGGACGGCCGGCTGAGCCACAAGCCGGAACTCATCGCCGAGGCGCTGGCGCGGTTCGGCATCGATGCTGACCGCGCCGCCGCGTCGTGCACCATGATCGGCGATCGCCACATGGACATCGAGGGCGCCGTGCATCACCGCATGCGCGGGATCGGCGTGCTCTGGGGCTTCGGCGACGAGGCCGAACTGCGAGACGCCGGCGCGCATGCCCTGGCGCGCACCCCCGCCGACCTCACGACGCTGTTCGCGCAGGGCTGAGGCGGGCCGCGACCAGGGCTGGGCCGACGCCCGATCAGGCCCGGGACGTGACGGAATTCGCGTTTTTCGGTGTAGCCTTTCCCCGGTCAGGGGAAACGAGAGTCGGCGATGAAACATCTGTGGTGTGCGGTGCTGCTGCTCGCGGCGTCGGTGTCCGAAGCGGCGACGCTGGAACACGTCCGCGGCGATCTGCGGTTCTCGACGGGCGACGCCCCGGCGTTCGTGGTCCGGCGCGAACTGCCGGCGCGCTGGGACGCGGATGCGCCCGGCGCCGACGACCGCCGCTGGCGCTACTGGCTGTACGACGTGCAGTCCGACCGCCGGGGCGGTCGCGACCAGACCTACATCGAACACGTGTTCGAGCCGAAGTCGCCGTCGCTGATCGGCGAGGCAGGACGCTTCCAGATCAATTTCAACCCCGAATTTCAGACCATGGCGATCCACCGCGTCGAGCTGCTGCGCGACGGCAAGTGGCAGAACCGCCTGTCGCCGGAACGCATCTCGCTGGCGCGCCGCGAAAGCGAATTCGAGCAGGACCTCACCGACGGCAGCGTGACCGCGCTCATCGTGCTGGACGACGTGCGCGTGGACGACGTGGTGCGCATCAGCTACAGCACCATCGGCAGCAATCCGATCCTCACCGGCCAGATCGCCGACTGGATCACGCTGTCGTGGCGCAACCCGACCCTGCGCAGCGGCCTGCGCGTGCTGTACGACCCGGGCACGAAGTTCCGCGTGCATCGCGAGAACACCGCGATCGAGCCGCAGGTCCGGCGCGGCGCCGACGCGGTCGAAGTGCAGGTCCAGGCGCGGGCGCTGCCGGCGACGGTGTTCGAGGACAGTTATCCGGCGTGGTACCAACCCTATCCGGTGGTGCAGATCGCGCCGGAGCGCGACTGGGCCGACGTGGTGACGTGGGCGCTGCCACTGTACCCGCGGCATACCGCGCCGTTCGACGACGATCTCGAGCGCAGGCTGGCGCAATGGAAGGCGTTGCCCGATCCGCAGGCGCGGCTCACCGCGGCGCTGCGCGCGGTGCAGAACGACGTGCGCTATTTCGGCATCGAGATCGGCGACAACAGCCATCGCCCGAATCCGCCGGACCTGGTCTGGCGCCGTCGCTACGGCGACTGCAAGGACAAGACCTATCTGCTGGCCACGCTGCTGAACCGGATGGGCATCGAAGCGGTGCCGGCGCTGGTCGCCACCGACCGCGGCCGGGCGATCGGGGAGTTCGTGCCCAGCGCGTCGAGTTTCAATCACGTGATCGTGCGCGCGCGCATCGGCGGCGAAACGGTGTGGGTCGATCCCACCATCGCCCAGCAGGGCGGCGATCCGCGGCGTTTCGATCTCGGCGACTACGGCATGGCGCTGCCGGTGGCCGAAGGCGTGGCCGCGCTGCAGACCATCGAGCGCCCGCGCGAAGCCAATTCCGGCGTCGAGGTGAAGGAGCGGTTCGCGCCGAACCCCGACGGCCGCGAGGTCGCGTTCGAGGTCGAGACGCTGTACACCGGCGCATCGGCCGACTACCAGCGCCGCAACACCCTCAGCGAGCGCGGCGAGGAACTCGCGCGCCGTTATTCCGAGTACTACCGCAAGCGCTATGGCGAGGTGGAAGCGCTGGGCGAACCGGTGATCGAGGACGATCCCGAGCGCAACCGGCTGCGCATCCGCGAACGCTATCGGCTGAAATCGCCGTTCGCGAACGAAACCGGCGGCGTGCGCGCGCTCGAGGTCTATGCCGAGGCGCTGCAGACCGCCAGCACCCTGCCGACGGCGCTGGATCGCAAGGGCCCGCTGGGCTACGCGCCGCGCGGGCGTTACCGCCATGAAGTCACGGTGCAGTTGCCGGAACGCTGGAAACCGACCTTCGTCGAGGAGCGCATCGACCGCACCTCGCACGCCTTCGGATTCCAGCGCAAGGTCGAGCTGGGCGAGCGTTCGGTGCGGCTGGTCTACGAAATGAACGTCGAGCGCAATGAACTCCCGCCCGAGCGGGTCGCCGCGCATCTGCAGGAACTGCGCAAGGTGCAGGACGAACTGTCCGCGAACCTGCGCTTCGCGATTCCGGCCACGCTGGACGCGCGCCAGCGCGAAGACCGCCTGCGCGACCTGCTGCGCGACGTGATGCAGGGGGACGGCAAGTGATGCGGCGCACCCGATCGCTGGTGCCGGTGTCCGTGTCGCTGCTCGCGTCGATCTTCGCGCTGCTGTGCCTCGCGCCCGCCACCGTCGCCGCGGTCGACCCCGTCGACAAGGGCAAGAGCGCCGCGCGCAAGCCGGCGCCGGCCATCGCCACGTCCGAGGAGGTCGCGGCCGATCCGGCCGGGGTGTGGGCGCGATTCATGAAAGAGGCCGACATCGAGACCGCATTCGACGCCTTCGATGTGCTCGACGCGATCGGCGCCACCGCCGATGGCGTCGATGCCGCCCTCTGTCGCGACCAGGCCGCGGCCCTGCGCGATGCGGTGAAGGTGGCGCCGGTCAGCATCGCGGTGCACCGCGAAGCGCTGCGCTGCGCCGAGGCGACCGGCGACGGCGCCACCGCGGAGCGCGAAACCGCGGCGCTGGCGGCGCTGTCGAAGCACGCGCTGGCCGGCGCGGGCGGCAACGCCTGGCAGGCGCCGATCCGGGTGCTGTCGCCGCGCGACGTGTACCAGCTGCTCGCGCTGCTGGGCTACGAATTCCGCTACGAGTATTACCGCGACGTCCATCCGGGGCGCCATTTCCCGCTGGTCGTGGCCGCATGGGACCCGGAGGCGAAGGTCGAACGTCATCTGTCGTTCGATTACGTCGACGCCACCGCCGGCATTTCCCGCAGCGACGACTACGCGGAATATCCGTTCCAGCGCCACGTGATGGCCGCCGCCTTCATGCAGGCGCAGGTGAAGGCCGGCGAGACCCTCGGCATCGACCTCCAGGCGATGCGCAATGCCTTCTCCACCGACGATCCGGCGGCGCGACGCGATGCGCTGCGCGAGGGCGCCAATCGCGGCGGCATGCTCTCGCTCAGCGGCTGGTTGTCGCTGTGCAGCAGTTGGGACAACCGCGACTGCAGTGACGGTCTGATCGACGCGCTGCTGCCGCTGGCCGAAAAAAAGCATGCGCTGCCGATGACCTTGCTGGCGACGGCCTACGCCAACGGCATCGGCGTGAAACAGGATCTCAAGGCCGCGGCCACGCTGCTCGATGCCGCCGACAGGATCTGGTACGGCCAGGGCGCCAGCGTGCGTTTCGCCGCGGCCGACAGCCTGCTGCACGACAACCGCAACACCGCGTTCGCGCTGGCGCGCCTGCGCAAGGCGGTCGCCGCGGGCAGCGCGGATGCGGAGATGCTGCTGGTCGCGGGGAAGCTGGCGACGGACGCCGTCCCGACGTTGAGCGACGCCGACATCGCGGTGCTGCAACGGCCGTCCAACAACGGCCAGGGCCTGGGGCAGGCGCTGCTGGGCGAGTATTTCGACAAGCGCGGCCTGCGCCAGCGCAGCGAGGAGGCCTTCCGCAAGGCGGCCGAGCTCGGCCATGCCGGCGCCCAGCGAGCGCAGGCGATGGAGGCGGTGCGCGACGGACAGCCGGCGCTGCGCTGGCGGGTGATGCTCGAATCTGCGGCGCAGGCCGGCGACAACTTCGCCATGCGCATCCTCGCCCTGGAAGCGATGCAGCTCGGGCAATGGAAACGTGCCGACGGCTGGCTGCTGGCCGCGGTGGAAACCGGCGATCGCGATGCCAGCCAGGAACTGGCGACGGTGTACGCCAGCGGCGCCGACGGGCTCAGCGGCGATCTCGCCGATGCGGTCTCGATGTTCGAAACCCTCGCGGCGGGCGACGACGAGGCGTCCGCCAAGGCGCGCCGGAATCTCGCCAGGCTGGCGGTGGATGGCCGCGGCATGAAGCGCAACCGCCAGCGCGCCCGCGCCTGGCTGCAGACCGATGCGGACCGCGGCGATGTCGAATCGCAGACGCTGCTCGGCGCGCTGCTGCTGCGTACCGACAGCGACGGCGGCCCGATGGACGTGGACGCCGGCGAGCGCTGGCTGCAGAAAGCGGTGGCCGCCGGTTCCAACCGCGCGCGCAGCGAGTACGGCATGTGGCTGTACGCCAGCGATCCGCGCTCGCCGGAGCGCCGCCGCAACGGCATCGAGATCATGCGCAGGGCCGATCCGAAGGGCGACGATTACGTCGAGGTCGCCAACAATCTCGCCTGGCTGCTGTGCGTGTCCGCGCATGCGGATGTGCACGATCCCGGCGCCGGCCTCGCCGTGGCGAAAACCGTCGAAGGCCGGGACGGCATCGGCTGGGGCGTCGTCGACACCGTCGCCGCCTGCTACGCCGCCAGCGGCGATTTCGCGACCGCGCTGCGTCTGCAGCAGCGCGCCCTCGACGCCCTGCCGCGCGACGCCAACGGCAGGCCGCAGGGCAGTCCGGGCATTCCCCAGCGGCTGGCGCTGTACAGGGCGCGCAAGGCCTATCGGGAACCGGCGACGCCGTAACCACTGCCGCGGCGGTCGATTCCGCGGCGGTCCGGCGGGCTGTGATCGTTTGCAGTCCGGGCCTGTCGCGGATGCGCGGGCATCGGCGTGATAGCGTTGTCGGCTCCGACGATCCACCGCCTGGACGCCACACGCCGATGACCGAACAACGCCGCCGCACGAAAATCCTCGCCACGCTTGGCCCCGCCACCGACGCCCCGGGCGTGCTCGATGCGTTGCTGCGCGCGGGCGTGGACGTGGTCCGCCTGAATTTCTCGCACGGCGATCCCTCCGGACAGATCGCGCGCGCCGACGCCGTGCGCGCGGCCGCGGCGCGGGTCGGGACCGAAGTCGGCATTCTCGTCGACCTGCCGGGCCCGAAGATCCGGATCGAGACCTTCGCGAACGGCAAGGTGAAACTGCTGGCCGGCGACACCTTCACCCTGATCGCCAGCGACGACGCGCCGCCCGGCGACGAAACCCAGGTCGGCGTGAGCTATCTCGGCCTGCCCGGCGACGTGACCCCCGGCGATGTACTGCTGCTCGACGACGGCGTGGTGCAGTTGCAGGTGACCGCGGTCGAAGGCGAACGAATTGTCACCACCGTGCTCAACGACAGCGAGCTGTCGAATCGCAAGGGCCTGAACAAACTCGGTGGCGGCCTGTCGCTGGGCGCGCTGACCGAACGCGACCGCGAGCTGATCACGATCGCCGCCCAGCTCGGCGCCGATTTCATCGCGGTGAGTTTCTGCCGCAACGCCGAAGACATGAACGAAGCCCGCCGCGTCGCCCGCGCCGCCGGCAGCGACGCCTGGCTGGTGGCCAAGGTCGAACGTGCCGAGGCGATCGAGAACCTGGTCGAGATCGTCGACGCCAGCGACGTGGTGATGGTCGCCCGCGGCGATCTCGGCGTGGAGATCGGCGACGCCGAACTGCCGGGCCTGCAGAAGAAGATCATCCGCACCTCGCTGGAACGCAACAAGATCGTGATCACCGCGACCCAGATGCTGCAGTCGATGGTGAGCAGCCCGATCCCGACCCGCGCCGAAGTACTGGACGTGGCGAACGCGGTGATCGACGGCACCGACGCGGTGATGCTGTCGCAGGAAAGCGCGGCCGGCATGTATCCGGTCAAGGCGGTCGAAGCGATGGTGCGCATCTGCCTCGGCGCCGAACGCCAGTTCGAACACGATACCGATTTCGAGGATGCGCCGCGCAATCTCGAACGCGCCGATCAGGCCATCGCGATGGCCGCGATGTTCCTCACCGAGCACATTGGCGTCGGCGCTATAGTGGCCATGACCGAATCCGGCGGCACCGCGCGCTTCCTGTCGCGCTTCCGCGGCAAGGCGCCGATCTTCGCCTTCGCCCGCCTCGGCGGCTCGCGCCGGCGCATGGCGATGATGCGCGACGTGTTCCCGATGGATTACGACAGCCGCGGCGAAACCCCGCGCCAGGCCGCGCGCGGCAGCATCCGCAAGCTCGTCGACGCCAACCTGCTCGGCCCCGGCGATCGCGTGGTGTTCACCAGCGGCGAGCACATGGAAACCCACGGCGCCACCAACACGCTGCGCCTGTTGCAGGTGGGCGAGGACGGGACGGCGGAGGGGTTGGGGGAGTTGTAACGCGGACATTCTTCGGTGTCCGCATGGTATACCCGCGGCGCCGATCTCGACGGTGCTCCTGCCGTCGTCCCGGCGCAGGCCGGGACCCAGTTCTTCCTGCTGCCGATGCGGGTCGTGCTCGGTGTGCGGGTAAAGCCCGGAATCTTTTTCGCGCTGGAGCGCGAGTGACTTTCTTTGGCGAAAAGAAAGTCACCAAAGAAACACTCAGGTCCAATTCAAATCTGCCTTCTGCAACATGGCCGGGATTTTTCGACAAGGCGTCCATGCCTTGTCGAAAAACGGCGGACCTCCTGTCCGCCGCCCTCCGGGTCTAGGGTTGTGAGTCGAGGTCGTCTTGCCGGTGCCGTCGTTGGGACGATCACGCCAGTCCGCGACTTAGATTTTCCACTGGTGCAAAGGGCTTGGGCCGGTATGGTTGATCTGCTGGACGCCCTGTAAAATCCATCGTCAGGCGTAGTGAAGACGGCAAGGCGGGGTGGGATGTTCGAATCGGATACGTTGTTCGTCGTTGGTGCGGGAGCGAGCGCGGAGATCGGTTTGCCGGTCGGGGCTGCGCTTCTGGAGGCTATTGCTGAAAAGTTGAAAATTTCTTTTCAAGGCGGCTTTCGTCAGACTTCAGGCGATCCCGATATTGCCGAGGTGATTCGTTTATATGCGCGTAGACGCAATGAGAATCAGAACCTCTACTACCAGAAGGCCAGAATGATCGACGGGGCCGTTCCGATTGCTCCGTCTATCGACAATTTCTTGGATGCTCATAAGAAGGACGAGCACCTCCAGTTCTGCGGAAAGCTCGGCATCGTGGCGTCAATCCTGGAGGCTGAAAGAAAGAGCAAACTTTTCGTCGATGAGGTCAATGGTGGGCACGACGATCTGAGTCGCTTGAACGGCAGCTGGTACACGTTGTTTATGAAAATTCTGGTGGAACGGGTGGATCTGGATGAGATCGAGTCCGTTTTCGACAACGTATCGTTCATCACCTTCAACTATGACCGCTGCATCCAGCGGTTCCTGCATGTGGCCTTGCAGAAGTACTACGGAATCGACTCCGGGCGAGCAGCGAATCTGATCTCGAAGCTGGAGATCATTCATCCTTATGGTTCAATCGGTCGCTTGCCTTTCGAAGGCGGCTCGTCAGTCGTGCCTTATGGGGCCAGGCTGGACGAAGCTGCGCTGATCGAGGCGGCCGGCAGGATTCGTACGTTCACCGAGCAGATCGAAGATTTTGAGTTTCTGGAGGCAATCCGTCAAAGCGTCTCTGGGGCCGAAACATTGGTGTTTCTGGGGTTCGGATTTCACCCGCAGAACATGGAGCTGCTGAGCGGTGGCAGCATGATCAACGCTCGGCGGGCTTATGCCACCAGCTACTTGTGCTCGAATGGCGACATCGAGGTCTTCATTCGTCAGATCCACGCGATGCTGGAAGATGATTTCTCGCCCGGCAAAGACTTCGATGGCTACAGCGTGGATGTCAGGGTGCCTGCCGGGTTGAAATGCGCGGATCTGCTGTCCGAATTCTCGCGCAGCATTCCGCGGGCCATCGATTGACGCCGGAGATCATCGCCGATGAGCTTTACTTCTGCCTTCACCGCCGCCGCGATCCTCGCCATCGTCGTCGCGCTGGTGCATTCGATTCTCGGCGAAATCATGATCTTCCGGCGACTGCGCAAGCCGGGTCGGGCGATTCCGACCGATGGCGGCGATCGCTTGCGTGGATCGAACGTCCGCATTCTGTGGGCGAGTTGGCACGTGTTGACGGTGTTCGGTCTGGGCATGGCGGCGATCCTGCTGCGCCTGGCGTCGTCCGCGCGCACCGCGGAGCACGACTTCATCGCCCAGGCCATCGCGGTGTCGATGCTCGGTGGCTCGCTGCTGGTGCTGGCCGGCACGCGCGGCCACCATCCGGGATGGATCGGGCTGCTCGGCGTGGCGGTGCTGGTGTGGCTGGGGTTGCGGGCATGATCCGGTTGCGATGCGTCCATCGCAGATACGCATGGATCGCGATGCTGCTCGCGTTTTTGATCCCGATGACGAATGTGGAGGTCGCGATGGCGGAAGAACCCATGGAAAGACAGTACGCGGAAGGTCAGGTGTGGACGTTCCGTGCGCGTGCGGGCGAAGAAGGCGCGACGCTTCTGATCAACAGGATCGAACAGGATCCACGGTTCGGCGCGATCCATCACATCAGCGTGTTCGGTGTGCGCCTCGACAACCCGCGTGCGCCAGGTGGTGTGACCACGGAACTGCCGCATTTTCCGGTGTCGCGCGAAACGCTCGACAAGAGTTGCCTGGAATTGCGGGGAGTGCGCGAGCCCGATCCGGATTACCTTCCGGGATATACGCAGTGGCGCGAAGCCTTCGATGCGGGACAGGCCGGTGTTTTCGATATTCCGGTGGACAAGATCGTGGACATCGTGCAGAGCGCGATCGCGCAGAGCACCGCGCAATGATGCGTAGCATGCCGTCATGAAGATCGCCCAATGAAGATTGCCCGATGAAGATCGCCCGATGAAGATCAGCGACATCCCCTTCTGCGTCACCGACTGGTCCGCGATCGAGCGCACCGAACATCCGGGCGTCACCGGCGTGGCGCATTGGCGCACGCAGCGCTTCGGCGAGATCCGCGTGCGCATGGTCGAGTATTCGCCGGGGTATCTCGCCGATCACTGGTGCGAGAAAGGGCATGTGCTGCTGTGCCTGGCGGGCGAGCTGCGGACCGAACTTGCCGATGGCCGCGTGTTCACGCTGATGCCCGGCATGAGTTATCAGGTCGCCGACGGCGCCGAGGCGCATCGTTCGTCCACCGAGATCGGCGCGAGCTTGTTCATCGTCGACTGACGCGGCTGCGCCATTCCGCATGCCGGTCGAGCCCATCACCATCCCCGCACAACGACAGAAACACTCGGCCACGGCGTGACCGGCAGGCCTTCTCCCCGCATGCGGGGAGAAGGTGGCGCGAAGCGCCGGATGAGGGGCGGTGCGCATGCCCGCGTCTGGTTCCATACGCTTGCCCCCGCGCCGCCGCCGCGTCCAGAATGCGCGCCTCACGCCATTCCGGAGGTTTCCATGCTCGCATTCGTCTTTCCCGGTCAGGGCTCGCAGAAAAAAGGCATGGGACAGGGATTGTTCGACGAGGTGCGCGAATACGTGGAAGTCGAGGGCGAGGTCGATGCCATCCTCGGGTATTCGATGCGCGAGCTGTGCCTGGAAGATCCGGACAACCGGCTGAAGGACACGCGCTATACCCAGCCGGCGCTGTATGTCGTCAATGCGCTGCACGGCTACAAGGCCATGGCCGAAGGCGCGCGCCCGGACCGGCTCGCCGGCCACAGTCTCGGCGAATACAACGCACTGCACGCCGCGGGCGTGTTCGATTTCCTGACCGGTCTGCGGCTCGTGCAGAAGCGTGGCGCGCTGATGGCGCAGGCGACCGGTGGCGGCATGGGCGCGGTCATCGGCCTCGGCCCCGACGCGATCGCCGCGGTGCTGCGCGACAACGGTCTCGCCGGCATCGATGTCGCCAATTTCAACTCGCCGACGCAGACCGTGATTTCCGGGCCGGTCGACGAGTTGGGGCAGGTCGGCCCGCTGCTGCAGGCCGCGGGCGCGCGCATGTACATGCCGCTGCCGGTGAGCGCGGCGTTCCATTCGCGTTACATGGTGGATGCGGCGAACGAATTCGCCGACTTCCTCGCGCCGATGACCTTCGCGGCGCCGGCGTTGCCGGTGGTGGCCAACGTGACCGCCGAACCGTATCCGACCGACGATGCGTCCGCGGCGGTGAAGTCGCTGCTGGTGCGCCAGATCAGCCATTCGGTGCAGTGGACGCAGAGCGTGCGCAGGCTGGTGGCGGACGGCGTCGACGAGTTCCGCGAGATGGGCCCGGGCAACGTGCTGACCAAACTCGTGCAGCAGATCCGGCAGAGTGCCTGACCGCCGCGCCGGCCGCCGGCGGTGGCCGGTGAATTCGTATGCAGACGTGGCGCCTTCGGTGGCGTTCGTACGGTCTATGTCATTGATCCGAAATGGTCTTTCGGTGCGCTGCGGGGTCCGGGCTGCGGGTATAATGGCGGACTTTCCCGTCCGCCCTTCCGCCCAACCAGGACCTCCCTCATGAGCATCGAACAGCTTGCCGATATCGCCCTCGCCATGGTCGCGCCGGGCAAGGGCATCATCGCCATCGACGAATCCAACGCCACCATCGCCAAGCGTTTCGAGGCCGTGGGCATTCCGAACAGCGAAGAGAACCGCCGTGCCTACCGCGAGCTGCTGCTGACCACGCCGAACCTCAACGAGCACATCTCCGGCGCGATCCTGTTCGACGAAACCATCCGCCAGTCCACCCGGGACGGCGTGCCGTTCACCAAGGTGATGATGGACAACGGCATCATCCCGGGCATCAAGGTCGACAAGGGCACGCACCCGCTGGCCGGCTGCCCGGGCGAACTGATCACCGAAGGCCTCGACGGCCTGCGCGAGCGCCTGAAGGAATACGCCACGCTCGGCGCGCGTTTCGCCAAATGGCGCGCGGTCATCACCATCAACGTCGACGACGGCCTGCCGACCAACACCTGCATCGAAGCCAACGCCCACGCGCTCGCGCGCTACGCCGCGCTGTGCCAGGAATGCGGCCTGGTGCCGATGGTGGAGCCGGAAGTGCTGATGGACGGCTCTCACGACATCGACGAGTGCTACAACGTCACCGAAGCCACCCTGCGCGCGCTGTTCTCGGCGCTGCACCTGTTCGACGTGGACCTCACCGGCACGATCCTGAAGGCGTCGATGGTCGTGTCCGGCAAGGACTGCCCGGAGCAGGCGTCGGTCGAGGAAGTCGCCGAAGCCACGCTGACCTGCCTCAAGTCCGCGGTGCCCGCGATCCTGCCGGGCATCGTGTTCCTGTCGGGCGGCCAGAACGACCACGACGCCACCGCGCACCTCAACGCGATGAACCAGTACGAGACGCCGTGGCCGCTGTCGTTCTCCTACGGCCGCGCGATGCAGTCGGCGGCGCTGAAGATCTGGTCGCAGGATCTCGTCGGCAATCTCGCCAAGGCGCAGGAAACGGTGTTCGCCCGCGCCCGCGACAACGGCCTCGCCGCCCTGGGCGAATGGGAGAGCTGACGCGCTAGCGCGGCACTGCCGCGCGCGTCAGCGAGCGCCCGCACATGGATGTGCGGGCCGGGCGATCCGAAGCCCGTCAGGCGTCGCCATGGATGGCGTTGCGATGCAATCGAAGCCTTGTCCGCGCGGCACTGCCGCGCGCGTCAGCGAGCGCCCGCACATGGATGTGCGGGCCGGGCGATCCGAAGCCCGTCAAGTGTCGCCATGGATGGCGGTGCGATCCAATCGCGCGGCACGACTTTCGACGTCGACGAACGCCGGCCCCGTGCCGGCGTTTTCGTGTCCGGCGGCCGAACGCATCGCCGCCATCGCGCGCGCGGGCGAAACGCTCTGTTGCCGGCCATGCGCGCCGGCTAGGCCGAAGGTCACGCTGCGGTGTAGGCCGAAGGTCATGTTTTCGTGCGTTTTGCGCGCCGGAAGGCTTTCCCGTGCGGCCCCGATGCATCCTGCACGGCGTCGCGCGCAAGGGTGGCGTAAGCCACAGCCGCTACAATCGCGGACCGATCCCACGACGGACTGTCCGATGTCCTGGCGCTGTTCCAATCTCATGGCGTTCCGCATTCCCCTCCGCGCGCCGGTCCTGCTCGCGTCGATGCTCGCGCTCGCCGCGTGCGGTGGCGACAAGGCGTCGTCCGGCGGTCCGGGCGGTGGCCCCGGCGGCGGTCAGGGCGGCGCGGATCGGCCGGTGCCGGTGACCACGGTGCGGCTGCAGCCGGAATCCTTCGCCGAGCGCATTTCGGCCATCGGCACTGTCAAGGCCCGCGAATCCGTCACCATCACCGCGAAGGTCAGCGAGCTGGTGCAGCAGGTGCATTTCGACAGCGGCGACGAAGTGCGCGCGGGCGCGCCGCTGATCACGCTGTCCGACCGCCAGCAGCAGGCCGCGCTCGCCGAAGCGCAGGCGTCCGCCGACGAAGCCGAGCGCCTGTATCGCCGACAGAGCGAACTCGCGGCGCAGCAGCTGATCGCACGTTCGCAGCTCGACAACCAGCGCGCGACCCGCGATGCCGCGAAGGCGCGCGTCGCCCAGATCCGCGCGCAGCTCGCCGATCGCGTGATCCGCGCGCCGTTCTCCGGCGTGCTCGGCCTGCGCCAGGTGAGCACCGGTGCGCTGGTGACGCCCGGCGTCGCCATCGCCACGCTCGACGATCTCGCCCGTGTCCATGTCGACTTCCCGCTGCCCGAGGCGCAGCTGTCGATGGCCGCACCGGGCCGCGCCATCCGCGGCACCGCGGCGGCCTGGCCGCAGCGCGAATTCACCGGTGCGATCGCGATCATCGATGCGCGCATCGATCCCGCGACGCGCGCGGTCATGGTGCGCGCCGATCTGCCGAATCCCGAACGCCTGCTGCGGCCGGGCATGCTGGTCAACGTCGAGTTGCCCGGCGCCACCCGCGAAGCGCTGCTGGTGCCGGAGATCGCGGTGGTGCAGGTCGGCCGCGAGAGTTTCCTCTATCGCGTGAAGGACGACGGCAGCGTCGAACAGATCGACGTCGTCATCGGCGCGCGCAGCGGCGGCAAGGCCGAAGTGGTGGAAGGCGCGAAGGCCGGCGACCGCATCGTCGTCGACGGCACCGGCAAACTGCGTCCGGGCGCGAAGATCGTCGAAGCGGCGGCGCCCGCGGCCGCCGCCGGCGGCGACGCGAAACCGCAGGCACCCGCGCCGGCACCGGGAGGCTGATCCATGCGCCTGTCCGACATCTCCATCGAACGGCCGGTCTTCGCGACCGTCATGAGCCTGCTGCTCATCGTGCTCGGGCTGATGTCGTACACCCGACTGACCCTGCGCGAACTGCCGGCGATCGATCCGCCGGTGGTGTCGGTGGACGTGACCTATCCCGGCGCGTCGGCCGGCGTGGTCGAGACCCGCATCACCCAGGTGCTGGAGGATGCGCTGGCCGGCATCGAAGGCATCGAGAGCCTGCAGTCGCGCAGCGTCAACGGACGGTCGTCGGTCACCATCGAGTTCACCCTGGATCGCGACATCGAGGCCGCGGCCAACGACGTGCGCGACGCGGTCAGCCGCGTCGCCGGGCGCCTGCCCGAGGAAGCCGATCCGCCGGAAGTGCAGAAGGCGGACAGCGATTCCGAAGTCATTCTCTGGTTGAACATGAGTTCGACCGGCATGGACACCCTGCAGCTGACCGATTACGCCGACCGTTACGTGGTCGATCGCCTGTCCGCGCTCAACGGCGTGTCGCAGGTGCGGGTCGGCGGCCAGCAGCGCTATGCGATGCGGATCTGGCTGGATCGCGACGCGCTCGCCGCGCGCGGGCTGACCGCGGGCGATGTCGAAAGCGCGCTGCGCGCCGAGAACGTCGAACTGCCGGCGGGCCGGGTCGAATCCGAGGCCCGCGATTTCACCCTGCGCGTCGAGCGCAGTTATCTCAAGCCCGAAGATTTCGCGCAGATCCCGCTCGGCAAGGGAAACGACGGCTACGTCGTGCGCCTGGGCGACGTGGCGCGCACCGAGCTGGCGTCGTCCGAGCGCCGCGCGTATTTCCGCAGCAACGGCGTGCCGAACGTCGGTCTGGGCATCGTGAAGACCTCGACCGCGAACAGCCTGGACGTCGCGCTGGCGGCGCGCGCCGAGGCCGAGCAGATCCAGAAGAGCCTGCCCGAAGGCACCCGCATCTTCGTCGCGTTCGACAGCACCATTTTCATCGAGGCCGCGGTGGAGCGGGTGTGGGCGACGCTGTTCGAGGCGATCGCGCTGGTGCTGCTGGTCATCTGGCTGTTCCTCGGCAGCATGCGCGCGGCGCTGATTCCGGCGGTGACGGTGCCGGTGTGCCTGGTCGCCGCGTTCATCGCGCTGTACGCGTTCGGGTTCTCGATCAACCTGCTCACGCTGCTGGCGCTGGTGCTGTGCATCGGCCTGGTGGTGGACGACGCCATCGTGGTGCTGGAGAACATCCAGCGCCGCGCCGATCTCGGCGAACCGGCGCTGGTCGCGGCCAAGCGCGGCACCAAACAGGTCGCGTTCGCGGTGATCTCGACCACCGCGGTGCTGGTCGCGGTGTTCCTGCCGATCGGTTTTCTCGAAGGCAATACCGGTCGCCTGTTCCGCGAACTGTCGGTGGCGCTGGCGGCGGCGGTCGCCATCTCGGCGCTGGTCGCGCTGACGCTGACGCCGATGATGTCGTCGAAGCTGGTGCGCCCGCACGACACCGAGAAACCGAACCGCATGCACGCCGGCATCGCCCGCGGGCTCGATGCGGTCTCGCGCGGCTATCGCCGTCTGCTCGAACGCAGCATCCAGCGGGTGTGGCTGTTCGGCGCGCTGATGGTCGGTGCGCTGGTGGCCAGCGGATTCCTGTTCAAGCTGGTGCCGAGCGAACTGGCGCCGCCGGAGGATCGCGGCGTGTTCTTCGCGTCGGTGGTCGGGCCCGAGGGCGCAGGCTTCGATTACACCGTCGGCCAGATCCGGCAGGTCGAGAACGTCCTGCTCAAGCAGGTGGGCGAGGGCAAGCCGATGCAGCGCGTGAACACGCGCGTGCCCGGCGGGTTCGGCGCCAGCGAGGAAATGCACACCGGCCAGGCGATCGTGTTCCTGCAGGATTGGGACAAGCGCGACGTCACCACCGACGACGTGGTCTCGCAGGTGCGCAAGGACCTCGGTTCGCTGGCCGGCGTGCGGGTGAATCCGCAGGTGCGTACCGGTCTCACCCGCGGCGGCGGCCAGCCGTTCCAGATCGTGCTCGGCGGTCCCGAATACGCGGAACTCGCGCAATGGCGCGACCGCGTGCTGGCGCGCCTGGAGAAGAACCCGAATTTCTTTGCCGCCGATTCCGATTACAAGGAAACCCGGCCGCAGATGCGGGTGCTGATCGACCGCGCGCGCGCCGCCGATCTCGGCGTGTCGGTGACCGAGATCGGACGCACGCTGGAAACGATGATGGGCAGCCGTCGTGTCACCACCTTCGTCGACAACGGCGAGGAGTACGACGTGATCCTGCAGGCCGCCAGCGCCGCGCGCGCGACGCCGTCGGATCTGTCCGCGATCCAGGTGCGCGGCAACAACGGCGAGCTGGTGCCGCTGTCGAATCTCGTCACCATCAGCGAACTGGCCGAAGCCGGCAGCCTCAACCGCTTCAACCGTCTGCGCGCGATCACCATTTCCGCAGGTCTCGCGCCGGGCTATCGCATGGGCGACGCCATCGCCTGGGCCGAGCAGGTGGTGCGCGAGGAACTGCCGGACACCGCGCAGATCGACTGGAAGGGCGAGTCGCGCGAATTCCGGAAGGCCGGCGGCGCGGTGCTGCTGACCTTCGCGATGGCGCTGCTGGTGGTGTACCTGGTGCTGGCGGCGCAGTTCGAGAGCTTCATCCATCCGCTGGTGATCATGCTCACCGTGCCGTTGGGCGTGCTCGGCGCGTTGCTCGGGCTGTGGATGGCGGGCAGCACGCTCAACCTGTTCAGCCAGATCGGCATCGTGATGCTGGTCGGACTCGCGGCGAAGAACGGCATCCTGATCGTCGAATTCGCGAACCAGTTGCGCGACGAAGGCCGCGACGTGCGCGACGCGATCCTCGAAGCCTGCGCGGTACGCCTGCGCCCGATCCTGATGACTTCGGTAGCCACGATCATGGGCGCGATCCCGCTGGTCGTCGCCGGCGGTCCCGGTTCGGCCAGTCGTTCGACGATCGGTATCGTGGTGATTTTCGGCGTCGCGTTCTCGACCCTGCTGTCGCTGTTCGTGGTGCCGGTGTTCTACCGCTTGCTGGCGCCGTACACGCGCTCGCCGGAAGCGGTGAAGCACCGGCTGGAGAAACTGGAGGCGGAAACGCCGCAGGTGGGCGGGCATTGAGCATGGGGTGCGCGGAGGCGCACCCTATGTCGTCAGTGCGTTGCGGTAGCGCTCGGCCATCGCCGCATCGAATGCGCAGAACAACACGTGCATGCCGTCGCCCGCATGCGCGCGCACGCTGCGCACCGCGATCTCGACCGCCTGGTCCGGCGGATAGCCGAACACGCCGCAGCCGATCGCCGGGAATGCGATCGACACGATGCCGTGTTCCGCCGCCAGCCGCAGGCTTTCGCGATAACAGCTCGCCAGTTGTTCGGGTTCCCCCGCGCGACCACCGGACCAGACCGGTCCGACGGTGTGGATGATCCAGCGCGCCGGCAGGTCGAAGCCGGGCGTGATCCGCGCCTCGCCGGTGGGGCAACGCACGAAGGGCTGCACCATCGGAATGCGTTTGCAGGCCTGCGGCAGTTCCGGTCCGGCCGCGCGATGGATCGCGCCGTCCACGCCCCCGCCGCCGGCCAAGGCCTGGTTGGCGGCGTTGACGATGGCGTCCACCGCCAGGGTGGTGATGTCGGTCTGCAGGGCTTCCAGTCGCATCCGGGCAGCATAGCCCGTGCCGCGCTATGCTGAGCCTGCGCCGATTCCGGGGGAACAGGATGGAAACCGCATGAACGCTCCGAACCAGGTCCCGCAGGCGGTCATCGATGCCCTGCGGCGCGGCGACAAGATGACCGCGATCAAGCTGGTCCGCGAATTGACCGGCGACGATCTCAAGGCGGCGATGCAGATGGTGCAGCAGGTCGCGACGCAACTGCAGGCGCAGGGCAAGGACCATTCCGGCCCGCACACCACCCCCGAAACCGCGGGCCAGCGACAGAACCGCGAACACACGCAGGAAATCATGGCCGGCCGGCGCGTGCCGACGGTGATGCCGGGCGACAAGGGCGGCCGCGGATTGGTCTGGTGGCTGCTGATCGTGCTGGCCGCGGGCTGGTTCTTCTTCGGTCGCGGATGACGCGGGTCGGGGCATCGCGTCGTCGGGCGTAGAATGCCCTCATGTCCGAACACTCTCCCTACGGCCGCGCCGTCCCGCCTTCCGGCGACGCCACGCGCCAGCGCCGCGATGCCGAACTCCGCATCCATGGCCTGAACGCGGTGCGCGCGGTGTTCGCGCATCGCCCGCACGCCATCCGCAAGCTCTATCTGGCCGAAGCACGCATCCCGCAACTGCAGCCGCTGCTGAAATGGTGCGTGGCCAACCGCGTGGGCTATCGCGTGGTCGATCCGGCCGATCTGCAGAAACTCGCCGCCAGCGCGCATCACGAAGGCGTGGTCGCCGAGGTGCTGCGCGAAGAGCCGCAGTCGCTGACGGTCTGGCTGCGCGAACTGCCGCCCGGCCCGTGCTGCGCGCTGTGGCTCGACGGCGTGGGCAATCCGCACAACCTCGGCGCGATCCTGCGCTCGGCCGCGCATTTCGGCATCGCCGCCGCGCTGCTGCCCAAGCATTCGCCGCTGGCGCTGTCCGGCGCCGCGGCGCGCGTGGCCGAAGGCGGCGCCGAAGCGGTGCCGTTCGTGCGCCTGGGACGCGAGGACAACGCCATCGCGCAGTTGCGCGGCGCCGGCTTCGCGCTCGCCGCCACCGTGGTCCGCGGCGGCGGCGATCTGTTCGCGACGAAACTCCCGCAGCGTCTGGTCTACGTGCTCGGTGCCGAAGGCGAGGGCATGGACGCGGAACTCGCGAAAGCCTGCGACCTGCGCTTGTCGATTCCCGGCAGCGGCGCGGTCGAAAGCCTCAACGTCGCCGCGGCGACAGCGGTGCTGCTGGCGGAGTGGTCGCGCGCGCAGCGCCGGTAACGCGGCTCCGGTAGCGCGGGCTGACCAGCCTCCGGCTGTTGAAAACCAGCCCGCTTCACCGTTCGTGAAGCAAGTGCAGCGGCCTCAAGGCCGCTCTACCGAACAGCGGAGGTGCGATGAGCGGTGAGCGCATCGCCACCCCATGCCTTCACGCCATCCGCTTGATCGCCTGCAGCACCGCTTCGTATTCCGTCGACTTTTCCGGCTCGCGGAGCATCGCCGCCAGGGTGGCCGCGAGCGCCGCTTCCTGCAGGATGTGCACCATGTTGTCGTGGGTGACGCGGTTCATGGTGTCGAGCGCGTGCGCCATCGCGTCGACGCTGCCGTGCAGGCCGGACAGGAAGGCCTGCGAATGGCCCAGTACGGTCTCGTTGGAGAACGTCACCGCGGCGCGGATCTGATCGACGATCCCGTGCCCTGTCGTGTCGGCGCTCGTGGCGTCGGCTTCGGCGGACGGCGATGCGTCGGCCATCGGCGCCGCTTTCAGCGACATCGGCTGATTGCGGAACGCGTTCAGCACGGTCAGCAGGCTGGTGAGATTGTCGGCGACGCCGGTCTGCGCGACCTTGTCGGTCGCGCCGGCCGCGGCGGTGGTGTCGAGCGAATAGATCTGCATCACGCCCTGATTCGCGGCCGCCTGCGCCAGCACGTTCTGCTGTTGCTGCGCCGCGACCGCGTTCTCGAACAGGATGCCGGTCGAATGCGCGAGCGTCTGGTAGATCGAACTCATCGCGAACGCGGGAGATTCGGCGACCACCTTGACGTTGCTCTGGGTGATGGAATCGGTGATCTGGTCGTTGACGGCGGTCGGGAATGCCATGGGTCTCTCCTTGATCCGGGGTTGGGTGCTGTGGGGTGCGGGCGTGCGGCGTCGCCGCTCAGGGTGTGGCGGCCGCGGGCTTCGGCGCGCTGCCGAAACCGCCGTCGGCCGATGCGGCGAGATACGCGAACACGGCATAGGCGGCGGTGTTCTGCGCCAGCGCCGCGGGATCGATCTTGTCGAGGGTGTCGTCGGGCGTGTGGTGCAGATCGAAATAATCGCTGCCGTCCTGGCCCAGCCAGGCCCAGGCCGCGCCTTCGGCGGCGATCGGGCCCACGTCCGGGCCGGGGCCGCCCTTGGCCATCGCCTCGATGCCCAGCGGTTTCAGCGCGTCGGCGATGCGCGCGGCGGCGGCCTGCGCATGCGGTGCGGCATTGGTGTTGAAACCGTAGATGCGGCCGGCGCCGAAATCGCTTTCGGCGACCAGCTGATGCCGCTCGACCGCGGCCTTGTGCTGCTCGGCGTAGGCCTTGCCGCCGTAAAGGCCCTGTTCCTCGTTCGCGAACGCGATCACGCGGATCGTGCGCGGCGGACGCTGCGCCTTCGGCAATTGCGCGATGAGATGGCCCGCGCCCATGGTGATGGCGACGCCGGCGCCGTCGTCCACCGCGCCGGTGCCGAGGTCCCAGGAATCCAGGTGGCCGCCGATTACGACGACCTCTTCGCGCAGCGTGCGATCGCTACCGGTGATCTCGCCGATCACGTTGAACGACGACGCGGTGCCGTCCCAGCCGCAGTCCAGCGCGATGCGGATGCGCAGCGGCTTGCCGAGCGCGAGCAGACGCGTCAACTGCTCGGCGTCGGGCAGCGCCAGCGCGGCGGAGGGGATCGGCGTGAGCCCGTCGTCGAAGCGGGTGACGCCGGTGTGCGGGTAGCGGTGCTGTTCGGTGCCCGCGGAGCGCATCACGTAACCGACCGCGCCGGCGCGGATCGCCGCGCTCGGCCCGCGGCTGCGGATCCGGCTGGCGGGTCCGTAGCCGTTGCCGTCGCGGGCGCGCTGCATGGTGTAGTCGACGAAGGCGATCTTGCCCGCCAGCGATCCGGCGGGCGCGGCTTCCAGCGCGGCGAGGTCCTGGAAGCGCACGACTTCGCCTTCGACCGTGCCGCCGGGGCTGCCGCCCAGCGCGGTCAGGTGCAGCGGCTGCGCGTTGTCGCCCAGCACCGCGCCGTGCTCGCTGCGCCGCACCCATTTCGGAAAACTCACCGGCTGCAGCCACACCTTGTCGTAACCCAGCGATTTGAACTTCGCTTCGGCCCAGCGCACGGCGCGCGCGTCGGCCTCGCTGCCGGCCAGCCGCGGGCCGATTTCCGTGGTCAGCGATTCCACCACCTGCAACGAGGTGCGGTCCTGCAGCGCCCGTTCGCGCAGCTGCGCGGCGGTGGCGAAGGCCGGATCGGGAATGCGGGTTTCGCGCGGCGGCGCGGCCAGCGCGGCGGACGCCGCGATGGTCGCGGCGAGCATGGCGGCAAGCATCGGACTGGAACGCATCCCGGGTGTCTCCGGCCTGAAAAGACGAAGCCGCGAGCGTAACAGCCCGCGGCTTCCCGTGGCCCTGCCGTCGGTCACGCCGGGCGCGACCGGTGCGGCCGGGTATTACGGGGCCTGCTTTTTCATCATGTCGCGGATTTCGCGCAGCAGCAGCACGTCTTCCGCCGGTTCGGCGGGCGCAGCGGCTTCGGCCTTCTTCATCCGGTTCATGACCTTGATCACCATGAACAGCACGAACGCGATGATGGTGAAGTCGATGACGGTCTGGATGAAGGCGCCGTACTTGATCGCGACCGCGGCCGCGGTCTCCTTGCCGTCGGGGCCGATCACCGCGTCCTGCAGCACGTAGGCCGCCTTGCTGAAATCGACGCCGCCGGTGAGATTGCCGATGACCGGCATGATCACACCGTCGACCAGCGCGCCGACGATCTTGCCGAAGGCCGCGCCGATGACCACGCCGACCGCCAGATCGACGACGTTGCCCTTCATCGCGAACTCTTTGAATTCCGAGATCATGCCCATGAACCGCGCTCCCCGAGGTGGATTGTGTGAACGAGTCTAGTGCGCGGCCGCGGCGCTGTGCAGGCGTGCGCGGCTTTTTTCAGCGCGGCGGGGCGATCCGGCAATCGAGGCGGATCAGGTCGTCCAGCGCGCCTTCGCAAACGTCGCCCGGCTGCAGCGCAGCCACGCCGGCGGGCGTGCCCATGAAGATCAGGTCGCCGGCGCGCAGGGCGTACAGCTTCGACAGCTCGTGCAGAATGTCGGGCACGTCCCAGATCAACTGGTCGAGCGTGGACTGCTGGCGCAGTACGCCGTTAACCCGCAGCGACAGCGTGCGCGGGGCCAGCGCGCCGACCTCGGCCGCCGGCACCAGGACGCTGATCGGTGCGGATTCGTCGAACGCCTTGGCGATGTCCCACGGCAGGCCCTTGGCCTTGGCGGCGGCCTGCAGGTCGCGACGGGTGAGGTCCAGGCCGATGGCGTAGCCGAAGATCAGGGCATGGGCATCTGCCGGATCGATCACGCCGGGCGGGGCGTCCGCGCCCAGCGCGACCACCAGTTCGATTTCGTGGTGGAGATCCTGCGTGCCCGGCGGATAGGCGGCGACGCCGTCGGTCACCAGCGCGTCGGCGGGCTTGAGGAAGAACACCGGCGTGCCGCGTTCGGCCTTCGAGGCCGGGGCGGCGGCGCCCATTTCGCGGGCGTGATCGGCGAAATTGCGGCCCACGCAGTAGATGCGGCGGACCGGGAACATGCCGGAGGTGTCGCGTCCGCGCACGGGAACGCGTGCGGCGACGGCGGCGGGAAGGAGGTCGTGGTTCATGCCCGCATGATCGCGCGGGCACGGGGGGCGCGTCGAGGGTCGTGCGCCGGTCGGCGTGCGACGGCTGGCGATCGATCGCGGCTCAGCGGCCGGCGGTGAGCACCGGCTTGCGCAGGACGCGGTATTCGCCTTCGAGCGTCTTCGGATCGGCCGCGACCGGCTGGCCGCGACGGCGCCATGCCCGCGACAACAACCCCACCGTCAGCATCGCCGCGCCGACGGCCAGCCCGATCACCAGCAGCAGCGCCAGCACGGCCACCCCGAACAGGGCGAGCACGATCCGCAGCAGACGATGGCGAGGCTTGCGCGGCGCGAAGAAATCGCGGACGCGGTGGCGGTGACGATGGAACAGGGAGGAAGCGAACATGCGGCGTGTCGTGACACACTAGGAATGGCCTGCGGCCGGTCGCCGCAGTATCGGACGCCCGATGACGGAAGGTGTGAGAACTTCGTTAAACCCCGAGCCCGGCGCCGCGCCGCTGGTCGCGCTGGAGGCGCTGCCCGACGGCGTGCCGTTCGCGCTCGACGCGGAGGTGGACGGCGTGGCCGAATCGCTGATCCTGCATCGCAGTGGCGACCGCGTGCGCGCATGGCTCAACATCTGCCCCCATGCCGGTCGTCGCCTGGATTGGGCGCCGGGGCGTTTCCTGCTCTCCAAGGCCGGCCAACTGGTCTGCGCCGCGCATGGCGCGACCTTCGAACTCAATGCCGGCGAATGTGTCGCCGGCCCCTGCCGCGGGCAGTCGCTGCGCGCGGTGCCGGTCGTGGTGATCGATGGCACAGTGAGGTTCGCATGAAAACATGGCATCCGAAGGCATGGCCCCTGAAGGCGTGGCATCGTCGCGTTCCGTTCGCCGCGCTGCTTGCGCTCTGCGGCGGTCACGCGCTGGCGGCCCAGCCGCCGCCGCCCGCACCCTATTGCCTCAACGCACGCGAAGTGCGCGAGGCCCATCAGAGCGATGCGCACACGCTCGCGCTGCGGCTCAACGACGAATCGCGCTATCGGCTCGAACTGGCCGATGCCTGTCCCGATGCGCTGGCCGGCGATCGGCCGACGCTGGTGAGCCGCGACGGTTGGGTCTGCGGCAGCAACGAGGAATACGTCGACCTGGGCGACCGCCGATGCGCGGTGGCCGGGCTGGCGAAGATCGATGCCAGCGAATACGCGGACCACGCGCTGCGCGGTCGCCGCCGCGGCGGCGCGGTGGAGACGCTCGACACCATCGCCGTGCGCGGCGAACGCCGCCGGGTGTTCGGCGGCACCACCGCGTACTGCCTGGACGCGCGCCACATGCGCGGCTGGCGCGAGGATGGCGACGACATCGTGGTCGAAGTCTCGCCGCTGCGCAGCGGCGGCAATCGCTATTACCGCGTCGAACTGTCCGGGCAATGCAACGAGATGATCACGATGCAGACGCTGCGATTGGAATCGCCGACCGGTGGCAGCGCGATCTGCGGCACCCCGGGCGATCGCGCGTTCTTCTCGCGCAACGAAAACCTGTCCTTCGGCAGCGCCGCGATCCTGCGCCCGCTCAGCGAAGGCGGGCTTGCGGCAGGGTTCGGTTGCGCGATCAGCCGCGTGTATCCGCTGTTGCCGCACGAACTGGACGGCGCGCGGAAGCGCTGATCCTTGTCGGCGCTCAGTCGATCGGTGCGCCGGTGAGCCCATCGTGGCGTGGGTCGATCGGCTTCGCGTAGGCGACGATCCAGCCGCATTCGGCGGATACCGCATGGTCTTCCGGGCGCTGCGACACGCCGAGCAGCCCGCCGACCAGCAGCATGTTGATGGGTGGATGGTCAAAGACGACTGTCAGCGGAACCGAGGTCGAGCAGGCGGGAAAGGCGCCGATACCGACACCCTGCGGGTCGGTCCATGGCTCCCGGTCGTTCTGGCTGGTGTCGACATCGAACCGAAGGCGCCAATCGCCGAGAAAGGGATTCGGAATCAGGGGCACGTCGCGGTCTCGGAAATCCTTTCCGCTTGGGTCTTTGATATATGGAAACAGCACGTTCGCCCAGCCGGTCATCACCGCGGGTCCGGAGCCGCTGCGGTAGCGGAACATCGAGCGCCAGAATTCGATATCGACCTCGCCGCGTTTGGCGCGTTCGAATTCCGCCAATACCGGGTCCAGCGCAGTGATCCAGTCTTCCAGCCCGTAGTCGGCGAATTTCGAAGCCTTTTCGCGCAGCCGTCGCCAGTCGTCTTCGGTGCCGCTCAGGATCACGCGCGGAATGCCGCAGCCGCTCAGCATCGGGCGCGGAATGCCGCCGCCGCGCGCTAGCACGTATTCGAAGTAGGCCTGAAACGTCTCCATCGCCATCAGGTGCGAGATCGCATGTTCGAGCGGACCGTTGCTGCTGAAGTCGGCTTCCAGCAGCGACGATGCGCCACCGGTCTGCTCCCCGATGAGTGCGGAGAAGGCGGGAAAAAGTTCGTGCCAAGGATTGTCCGCGCCGAGCAGGAAGTCCCGGCGCTCGACGACAAGTTGCTGTTTTCCCGTATGTTTGACGAAGTGGTGACGCAACGCCTCGGCATGCAGGTTCACGTGCAGAGCGAAACCGCGGGCCAGCGTCAGCCAGATTGCGTCCGGTGAGAGCCGCAGCGGCAAATGTTCATGGAACGCCATTCGCATCGCCCAGAGTAGTGCGTGGTCTTCCTTGCAGGCGATCAGCGGGCGGGCAGGCGTCCACATCGCTTCGATCGGCCGGCGCAGGGCGTCGCGCAGCAGACGCGCGTGTTCGACGGTCGGTCGCAATCCGCCGGTTTCGACATCGGCGCAGACGACGAAGCCGGTTTCGTCCATCGCTGGATTCCTCACAGTCATGCCGCGCTCCGGTTCATGTGGTACGTCCGATGTCTCGCTTCGACGGCGTTTCGAATCGGAACATGCGCAGTGGTTTCGGGCTTCAATCGCGCATCAGCGTCGATTTGCCGAACAGGCTTTCCACCAGGTCCACCGCGAGTTCGGCGGTGCCGTTGTGGTTGTCGAGCGCGGGGTTGAGTTCGACGATGTCCAGCGAGCCCATGCGGCCGGTGTCGGCGATCATCTCCATCACCAGCTGCGCTTCGCGGTAGTTCGGGCCGCCGGGCACCGTGGTGCCGACGCCGGGGGCGATGCTGGGGTCGAGGAAATCCACGTCGAAACTGACGTGCAGGTGGGTGGCGTCGTCGAGGTCTTCCAGCGCTTCTTCCATCGCGCGCTTCATCCCGACTTCGTCGATGTAGCGCATGTCGTAGATGTCGAGGCCGTAGTCCTTCACCAGCCGCTTCTCTTCCGGATCGACCGAGCGGATGCCGATCTGGCGGATCTCGTCCGGGCGCATCGCCGGGGCGCTGCCGCCGAGGTGGACGAGGGCGTCGGGCCCGAGGCCGCAGAGGCAGGCGACCGGCATGCCGTGGACGTTGCCCGAAGGCGTCACGTCGCTGGTGTTGAAGTCGGCGTGGGCGTCGAGCCAGAGCACGCGCAGCTTCTTGCCGGTGTCGCGACAGTGGCGGGCGACCGCGGTGATCGAACCGACGCCGAGGCAATGATCGCCGCCGAGCACGATCGGCAGGCGGCCGGCGCGCAGTTCGGCGCCGACGGCGTCCATCAGCGCCCGGTTCCAGGCCACAACTTCGTCTAGGTGGCGGTAGCCGTCGATCGGCGGCAGCCAGGGATTCCCGGGGCCGGACAGATCGCCGCGGTCGATCACGTCGATGCCGCGGGCGGAGAGCGCTTCGCCCAGCCCGGCGATGCGCAGGGCGTCGGGCCCCATGCGCGCGCCGCGGTGGCCGGCACCGATGTCGGTGGGGGCGCCGATCAGGGACACGGGCGGAAAACTGCGCGACATGACGGACATCCGGATGGGCGACGGGGGAAACGCCGGGGTGGTGCCGACAGTCCGATTCGAACGGACGACCTACCGCTTACAAGGCGGTTGCTCTACCAACTGAGCTATGCCGGCGCGCAGCGACCGGGCGAGGAGGCGGCCCGGCGGGAACGGGATTCTAGCAGGGGGACGGAGACGGTCAGCGGACGCTGGCGCAGTCGATGCTGCGGGCTTCCGCGGCGCCGCTGGATCGACGGGCGGCCGCGGCATCGAAGTCCGCGGCGGCGGCGACATCGATCCAGCCGCTGCTGCGCGCTTCGCCCAGCGGTTCGGCGCGGGCCGCGAATCCGGCCGCGACCAGCGCCTGTGCGTGCTGGCGGGCGCGGGCCTCGGTACTGAACCGCCCCAGCGCGACGCTGTTGGCTTCGGCGCCGTCGGCGACGATCAGCAGGTCGGTGAAGCCGGCGGCCCGCAGGCGCCCCGCGGCGGCATCGGCAGTGGCGCGGTCGGGCGCCGCCGGCAGGAACACGCGCCAGCCGCGGCCGCTGTCGCGCTGGGCGGTGCGCGTGCGCAGGCGCAGGGCGACGGGGCGCAGCGCATTCTGTGCCGCGGCCATCGCGGCCGGATCGCTGAAAGGCCCGATGCTGTAGCAGCGCTCGACCGGCGTTGCGGCGGGCGCCGCAATCCCGGCAGCCACGGCCGGTGGGGGCGGTGGGGTGTTCGCGGGCGGCTGCAGGTCGGGGCGTTCGCTGACCAGTTGCAGTCGCGCGATGCCCGAAGGCGCGTCGTCGACCGTCGCCACCGGAGCGGCATCGGGACGGAACAGCCACCATGCGGTCACGCCGAGATTCAGCACCGCCAGCAACACGATCAATGCGCGCATCGTCATGCCGGCATTGTCGCCCAGACGCCCAGGCCTTCCAACACGAGCCCGGGGACGTGGTCGCGATCGCCGGCCGCCGCGTCCGGCAGCGCGCCGGCGCCGCCGCCGTGCAGGATCGTCGCCGGCCGCGCGCCGAGCAGGATCTCCGCATCGCGCAGGGCCTGTTCGATCAGCGCCAGGGCGGCGCCGTCGCAGCCGCTGCGCAACGCGTCGGCGGTGTTGTCGGCGAATGCGACGAACGCGCCGCCGTGTTCCGGCAACTGCGCCGCGCGCGCATGCAGCGCTTCGCGCATCAGCGCCGGCGAGGGCGCGATACGGCCGCCGCGATGGGTGCCGTCTGCATCGACCAGATCCAGGGTGATCGCGGTGCCGACCCCGACCACCAGCAACGCCTCGCGCGGCCGGCGCGCGCGCGCGCCGAGCATCGCCAGGAAGCGGTCCGCGCCCAGCGTTTCGGGCTGCGGATAAGCGATGCGCAGCCCCTCGAAGCGCGACACCGTGCGCGCGATCGAGATCCGTCCGCAGCGTGCGGTCAGCGCATCGAGCAGCGCGACCCGCAGTGCGGGTGCGCCGACGCTGGTGAGTGCGGTCGCTTCGAAACGCGTGGGCAGCGCGGTGTCCCAGCCGTCGGGCAGCGTCGCGCCGTCGTGCGCGATCGCGAACGCCTCGCCCGGCGCGCCGTCGACGCGCAGCGGCGCGTATTTCAGCCGGGTGTTGCCGAGATCGAAGAGCCAGGTCGTCATCGTGCGCTCATGATGCCAGCGCGGAGGCGCGCCTGCGGACACTGATCTCGCCCGCGCGCAGCGGCGTTTCTTCGTTGCCGCTGCGCAGGCGCAATGCGCCGTCTTCGGTCAGGCCGCAGGCGATGCCCTCGACGAGTCGCCCGCCGACGGTCGCGGCGATGTCGGCGCCGGACAGTGCGTCCAGTGCGGCGAAACGCGGCAGGAAGGGCGACAGGCCTTCGCCGTCGAAGCGTTCGAGCGCATCGGCCAACGCGGCGAGGATCGCGACCGCCACCGCGTTCCGCGACGGCAGCGCGTCGCCGAGCAGCGCGTGCAGGTCGGCCCACGGTTGATCGATGGTGTCGGCGGCCGCGGCCGGCATGCGCACGTTGAGTCCGAGTCCGATCACCGCGCGCGCGCGGCCGTCCTGCAGCCCGCCTTCGATCAGCACGCCCCCGAGCTTGCGCAATGCCGCGCCGTCGTCGACGACCAGGTCGTTCGGCCATTTCACCCGCGCGCCGGTCGCGCCCAGGGCCTGCAGCGATTCGGCGACGGCGACGCCGACCGCGAGGCTCAATCCGCCGAGCCGGGCCAGGTCGCCGTCGAAGCGTCGCGCGAGCGAGAGATAGATGTTCGCGTCGGGCGGGGAGGCCCAGACCCGCCCCATTCGGCCGCGTCCGCCGCTCTGGCGCTCGGCGAACAGCGCGACGATGCCGGCTTTCGGGGTCGTCCGTCGCAACAGTTCGCTGTTGGTCGAATCGATGGCGTCGACGACCTCGATCGCGGCATAGGCGCCGGCGGCCGATGACGGCAGCCGCGCATGCAGCGTCGCCGCGTCGAGCGGATCTTCGAGCCGATCTTCGAGCCGATCGTCGAAGGCCGTGGTCATGCGCGCCGCGTCATCCGGTGCAGCAGCCGCGCCTTCTCGAAGCGCGATTCGGTGCCGGCGCGCAGCCGCGCGACATTGGCGCGGTGGGTGAACAGCAGCAGCAGCGCGACCGCCACCGCGAACACGAGTCGCGGCGCGTCGGCCTGCGTCGCCAGCGCGAGGATCGTGACCGTCAGGCCGGTGAGGATCGTGCTCAAGCCGACATAGCCGGTGAGGATCAGCGTCGCCAGCCATACCGCCAGCAGCACCGGGATCGCCATCGGCCACAGCACCGCGATGCCGCCGACCACTGTCGCCGCGCCCTTGCCGCCGCGGAAGCCGTGCCAGAGCGGCCAGACATGGCCCAACGCCGCCGCGAATGCGGTCGCGTACGCCAGCCAGGCCGCATTCGACGCGTCCGCGAAGCGCAGCCCCAGCCATGCCGCCAGCGCACCCTTGCCGATGTCGATGATGACCACGCCCAGCGCGAACTTCGCGCCCTGGGTGCGGAAGGCATTGGTGCCGCCGGCATTGCCGCTGCCCTGGGTGCGGATGTCGACGCCGCGCAGCCTGCCGAGCAGCAGGCTGCCCGACAGCGAACCGAGCAGGTAGGCGGCGAGGATGAGGCCCGAAGACAGGACGATGCTGTTCATGGTTCGATCTTCACACATCTGCCGAAGATCGAATTCGGTCCGATCCAGCCGTTGTCGTAGCCGCGATTGTTGCCGATCTGGAAGCGCTGGCCATCGATGGCTTTGATCAGGTGCAGGTACTCCGCGCTTTTGACCCTGCACAGCACGATGTCGTCCACCGCCAGCGTCCTGCAGTCGACGACCGGCGCCACCGTGCACAACTGGCCGGATTCGATGCGGCCGGTCATCGAACCGCCGCGCGGACGGAACGAGACGGTCTCGCCCCGACGGAGTCTTTCGATGTGTCCTGTCGCCCAACCCATGCGCCGTTCGTCGATGTCCGCGGTGTCTGCCGGGCCGATTATCGCCCTTGCGTCGGCGGTGCGGTCGATCGGCGCGCACGCACCCTCCGCACGACCCCGCCCATGATCGCCGCGGCCAGCGGGAACATCAGCAGCGCCAGCGAGGAGAACAGCAGCAACAGGATCCAGGCGCGCGTTTCGCTGCTGCCGAAGGTGTAGGCGTAGACGTTCATGCCGACCCATGCGCCCACCAGACAGAGCAGGGCGCGCAGGAGTCCCGCGCGCAGGCCGACGATCAGCGCGGACGCCGCCAGCACCGTCTGGCACAGGAAGAAACCGGTCGTGTCGTCGAAGGGCTCGAATTTGCCGGTGATCGCGCCGGGGATCGCCCAGCTTGCGGCACCGAGGACGATGCCGGCGAGGAAAACGAGCCATGCTCTCATGCCGCGCTCACGCGGGCGCGGGTTGCAGCGATGCCACCAGCGTCCCGCGTCCGGCATGCGCGCCGATCGCGGGACCGGTTTCGACCAGATGCGCCTCGGCCAGATCGAGCCGCGCGCGCAGCGCAGCGAGCAGGCGCTCGCCATCCGCGGCCGCATCGCAGTGACCGACGATGGCGCGCAGGCGGCTCGCGCTGCCGAGCGACTTGCGCGCGCGCCTGGCCACGTATGCGGCGAACGCTTCGGGCGCCTTCGCTTTCGCGAACAGCCCGCCGGCGACGCCCAGCTTGCCGTCGGTGTTCACTTTCGCCACGGGCGTCAGCCCGGTGAACCGCACCGCCGGTTCGGCCCAGGCCGGAATACGGCCGCCGCGCACGGCGTGGCTGATGTCGCGGGCCATCGCCCAGGTCAGCGTGAGCGGGCGCAGGCGTTCCAGTTCGCGCAGGATCGCTTCCGCATCCGCGCCGTCATCGGCCAGTTCGGCCGCGCGCCAGGTCAACAACCCCTGGCCACCGGCGACGTTAACGGTGTCGAAGACCCTGATCTTCGCGGCGTCCCCGCGCGTCGCCGCGTGTTCGGCCGATTGCAGCGTGCCCGAGATCGCGCGCGACAGCCCCACGTAGACCACATCCGGATGATGCGCGGCGAGGAAATCGAAATAGCGGCGGAAGTCGCCCGGCGGCGGCTGGCTGGTCCGCGGCAGTTGCCGCGACGCGGCCATGCGCCGGTAGAACTCGCCGGTGGCCAGGCCGATCTTGTCGAGATAGTCGCGGCCGTCGAGGTTCACCCGCACCGGCACCACGTGCACGCCGTGGCGCTCGGCGATGGCCACTGGCAGGTCGACGGCGCTGTCGGTGATCACCGCGACGCGGTCCGCGCGGTCCGGGCTGCGCGACTGCAGCAGCATGTCGTCGGCCTTCATGCCTTCGACCGTGGCGAACCCGGCGCAGGCGTCGAACAGCTGTTGCGGTGCGCCGACGTGCGCATGCACGCGCATGCGCGTGCCGCCGCCCGCGAGCACCATCGAATCGGCGCCGATCGCTTCGAGCGCCGCGCGCAGCGGCTCGCGTTCGATCGTCCGTCCGCTGGCGCCATCCACGATCAACAGGCATTCGGTGCACCAGCGACGTTCGGGGTCGACCGCGTCGTGCGCCGGATGCGCATCGTGATCGTGGACATCGAGATCGTTCGCGGCGGCCACGTGCGCGCGTACCCGCAGTGCGCGCGGGCCGCCTTCGACGAATTCGGCGATGCCTTCGAGCAGATCGACGAAGCCCTGGGCGCCGGCATCGACCACCCCGGCCTTCTGCAGCAGCACCATCTGCTGCGGGGTCCGCGCCAGCGCGCTGCGCGCCTGCGCCAGCGCACGGGTGAAGCCGCCGCGCGGGTCGTCGCGAAGCTGCGTCGCCGCGTCTTCCATCGCGTCGGCGAAGCTGTCGATCACGCTGAGGATCGTGCCTTCGACCGGTTGCGCCAGCGCACCGCGGGCGCTGTTCGCGCCATGACGCACCGCGGCGGCCAGGGTCCGGGCGTCCAGCGAGGGCTGGGCGCGGGCGTGTTCGGCCACGCCGTGCAGGAACTGGGCGAGGATCGCCCCGGAATTGCCGCGGGCGCCGTCGATGGCGTCGTCGCCGATCCGCCGCAGCAGCTCACCGATGTGGCGGCTGCGCCGGCTCAGCGCGCCGTTGAGCACGCTGCCGAGGGTGAAGGCGAGGTTGTTGCCGGTGTCGCCATCGGCGACCGGGAAGACGTTGATCCGGTTCAGGCCGTCGCGCGCGGCGATCACCCTTCGCGCGCCGGCGATCAGGGCGCGCCGCAGGGTTGCGGCGGTCAAGGTGGCGTCCGGCGCGGGAGCGGGGCGGTCGGCAGCGTCCGGTTGCCGGCCTTGGGCTGAGGTGTTCACGGCGCGAGTCTGCCGCAACGCGAGGGCGCTGGATGTTGCGATGCAGCAAGCTGCCATTCATCCTCCGGTCGCACAGCGGTCGTCACATCCGCGCTATAGTCGACGTCTTGTGGGGATTCACCCTCTGGACACCGCCATGCGCCGCAACCGCTCCGCACCGCTGACGCTGCTCGTGTTCGCTCTGTTCGGCCTGGCCTTCAGTCTGCCGGCGCTGGCCCGTACGTCCCCGTTGATGGGGGCCGATGGCGATGCCGCGGAATGCCCGGACCTCGCCGCCGCGGACGACGACATCACCGCTGCGTCGCCCACGCCGAAGCCCGCCGCCGCGAAGCGCGGCAATGCGCCCGCCGCCGGCAAACCCCGTCCTGCGGGTCGTGGCGATGCCCAAGCCCCGGTGCGCGGCACCCGCTGGCATCGTTTCCTGCCCGGCATGATCCGCTGAGCGTCGCCTGAGTCTGCGCTGGCTCCGCGGGCTGATCGCCCGCTCCGTACCGACCATCGATCCCGAGCAGTGGCGCCGCGTGCGCGCGGCCGTGCCGTGGGTCGGCGCGCTCGATGCCGGACGCGACGCCCGGCTCGCCGCACTGAGCGCGCGGTTCCTGCACGACAAGACCATCACGCCGCTCGGCGGCCTCGTCCTGGACGACGATCGGCGCGGCATGCTCGCCGCGCTGTGCTGTCTGCCGCTGCTCGAATTCGGTGCCGAAGGTCTGCACGGCTGGTCGCAGCTGATCGTCTATCCCGATGCCTTCCGCGTCGCGCGCGAACACACCGATGCCGCAGGCGTCATGCATGCCTGGGACGATGAACTGATCGGCGAGGCCTGGGAGAGCGGTCCGCTGATCCTGTCCTGGGCCGATGTGGCGGCGGACCTCGCCGAACCCGACGCCGGCTGCTGCGTGGCGGTGCACGAGATGGCGCACAAGCTCGATGCGCTGGATGGCGCGCTCGACGGCACGCCGCCGCTGCCGCGCGACTGGCAGCGGGCATGGGCCCGCGATTTCCAGGCCGCCTACGATGCGTTCGTGGAGATGGTCGATGCGGGGCGCGATACCGGGATCGATCCCTACGCCGCGGAAGCGCCGGAGGAATTCTTCGCGGTCTGCACCGAATACCACTTCAGCGCGCCGACGCTGCTGCGTGCGCATCTGCCGACGGTGGCGGCGCATCTCGACCGGTTCTACGGGGCCTCGCCGTTCGCGGCGCGGGGCGTCTGATCGCCCCGCGCCGTGGTCACAGCCCCGGCGGCAGCACGACCTCGAAGCGGGCGCCTCCGAGTTCCTGGGAAGCGGCGACCTTCAATTCGCCCCGATAGCTGCGGACAATGTCCTGCACGATCGCCAATCCGATGCCGTGGCCCTGCACGCGCTCGTCGCCGCGCACGCCGCGCTGCAACACCAGCGCGATCTTCTCTTCCGGAATGCCGGGGCCGTCGTCTTCCACCACCAGCAGCAGGCCGGGACGCCGGTTGGGTGCGGTGGCGCCGGCCTTCGCGGTGAGCAGCACCCGCGACTTCGCCCACTTGAACGCGTTCTCCAGCAGGTTGCCGAGCAGTTCCTGCAGATCGCCCTTCTCGCCGTAGAAGCGCGCGTTCGCGTCGATCTCGAATTCGCAGAACACGCCCTTCGCGGCGTAGACCTTCTCCAGCCCGCGCACCAGCTCTTCGGCGTTCGCCTCGACCGCGAGCGGCGCCGCGAACAGCTTGTGTCCGCCCGACGCGGCGCGGCTGAGCTGGTAACCGACCAGATCGTTCATGCGCTTGAGTTGTTCGTCCAGTTCCGCGCGCAGCTCCGGACCGTCGGTCCCGCTGTCCATGCGGCTGCGCAGCACCGCCAGCGGCGTTTTCAGGCTGTGCGCCAGATCGGCGAGGATGTTGCGCTGGCGGTCGAGATTTTCGCGCTCGCTCTCGATGAAGGCGTTGATGCTTTCGGTCAGCGGCTCCAGCTCGCGCGGATGGCGCTCGCTCATCCGCGTGGCGATGCCGCGCTGCACGCGCTTGAGTTCGTCGATCACCCGGCGCAGCGGCAGCAGGCTCCAGCGCAGCACCAGGACCTGCAACAGCATGAGCAGCACGCCGACCCCGCCGAGATAGCCCCACAGCGCACGCCGGAACACCACCAGCTGATTCTGCAGTCGCGCGGTGTCCTCGATGACGTAGATGGTGTAGGGCACTTCGTCGGACAGGTCGTCGCCCGGCCACGCCAGGCCGAAACCATAGCGATAGGCGCGCGCGCGCGTGCCGTTGGAACGCACGATGTCCAGCGGACCTTCGAACTTCTGCTGCTTGGGCGCGAGCATCTTCACGTCCGGCAGTTCCGGGCCCTGCGCCGAGTCGGACTCCCACACCGCGAACGGCAGCACGATCTGCGCGTACAGCCCGCTGCCCGGCCGTTTCAGGCGCGGATCGGGCAACTGGCCTTCCATCGGTGGCACGAGGTCGCCGCCGCGGCTGAATTCGGTCTTGCCGGCGAAGTCGAGCGCATAGTCGCGCAGGCGCTCGCGCATGATGTTTTCGGCGGTATTGAGGAACGCGCGGTCGAGCGCATAGCCGGCCAACGCGAGGAACGCGATCAGGCCGAGGCTGGCCGCCAGCAACTGCCGCGTCTGCAACGAACGCGGGCGCCAGTGATAGAGACGTTCACGGGTGTGCATGGCGCCGCCGATGGGAGCGTGTCGACAGACCGGACGCAGCGCCGCTGCGCGGCGATGCGCAGCGGCGGGAGACGGTCAGCGCCGGGCGGCTCAAGCGTCGCCGGTGCGCGCGATCGCGAAACGATAGCCGCGGCCGCGCACGGTCTCGATCGGCTTGAGGGCGCCGTCCGGATCGAGTTTCTTGCGCAGGCGGCCGATGAAGACTTCGAGCACGTTCGAATCGCGGTCGAAATCCTGCTGATAGATGTGCTCGGTCAGGTCGGCCTTCGAGACCAGCTCGCCGGCATGCATCATCAGATACTCCAGCACCTTGTACTCGTAGCTGGTCAGGTCGACGTTGCCGCCGTTGACGCTGACCGTCTGCGCGGCGAGGTCCAGCGTGACCGGCCCGCATTCCAGCGAGGGTTTGCTCCAGCCGGCGGCGCGGCGCACCAGCGCGTTGATGCGCGCCAGCAGTTCCTCGACGTGGAAGGGTTTGACCAGATAGTCGTCGGCGCCCTGCTTGAGGCCCTCGACCTTGTCCTGCCAGCTCGACCGGGCGGTGAGGATCAGCACCGGGAACTGCTTGCCCTCGGCGCGCAGCGCCTGGATCAGCTCCATGCCCGACATCTTCGGCAGCCCGAGGTCGATGATCGCGATGTCGAAGGGCACTTCGCGTCCCATGTAGAGGCCTTCTTCGCCATCCTGGGCGGTGTCCACCGCGAATCCTTCGCGTTTCAGCCGGGCGGCCAGGGTTTCGCGGAGAGGGGCTTCGTCTTCGACGAGGAGAATGCGCATCGGTCGCTCCAGGCCGGCGGGGGACCGGCGTTTCGTTCAGGATCGGAGCATAGCCGCGCATCGCGACTGCCGGGTGCCGACGGGGCGGCCTGTTCAGATTTCGCTTAAGCGGATGCCGCAAATCGCACGATCGCGGCGCGATCGCGCGTTGCGATCAGTCGTCGCCGCGACGGCGGCGCGGCGGGTTGTCGTCGCGCTGCGGCTTGCGGCGGCCATCGTTGGCCGGCTGCGGGTCGTCCATGTAGATGCGGACGCGACCTTCGTCGTCGACGACCTTGATGCGGGTGACGTCGCGACCGTCGTATTGCATGCGCTCGGCGCTCAGCACCTGGCCACGGTTGGCACGTTCGATCCGGCGCACGGCGTCGGAGACCGAGTCGTCCTGGCCGTTGCGCGGCGGTTCCGGCGGCGGCTGGGGGCGCCGTCCCTGCTGGGCGGCCGCCGGCAGCGTGGCGCCCGCGAGGGCGACGGCCAGAACGGACAGCTTCAGCGGGTGGCGGGACAGCGACATGGGCAATCACTCTGGTCGTGGCGGCGACGATTCTGGAACGGATCATCGCGCTTGGGATAGGCATTCTCGAAACCGGGCAGTGAATCCGTCCTTAACTTTTTCTTACGCCGGGCTGACGGGCGGCCGGGATTCAGTCCGGAAATCGTCCTGCACGCTCAGAACACCTCACCGATACAGCAGCGCAGCGAGCCGCCTGCGGCTTCGATGGCGTCCAGCTCGACGCTGCGGACGGTGAAGCCCGCCGTCGCCAAGGCCTCGCGCGACGCTTCGGACAGTGCCCGGTCCGCGGTCGCGCTCATCCAGACCGTGTCCGGGTGCAGCGAGATCGCATTGCCGGCGAACGCCGACCGTTCCGCCGACGACAGCCGGATCGCATGCGGCGCGTAGATCGTCGCGATCGCTTCGACCGCGGCCGCGTCCGCGAAGCCGTCGGGGCAGAGCAGGGCAGCGCGTCCGGCCAGTACCGCCAGCACCACGTTCGTGTGGTACTCGCCCGGGGCGAGGTCGAACATCAGCGTCGCCCGCAGCCCGAACGCATCGTGCATCCAGCGCGCACCGGCTTCGTCGCAGCGCTCGGACATGCCGCAGAAGCCGAGCCCGCGGGCGCGGTCGATCGCCAGCGCGCCGGTCAATTCGCAGGCGTGGGTCTGGGTCGACAGGTCGATCTCGGCGTACCCCAGTGTTTCGTGGAAGAACCGGCGGATGTCGGTCCGCATCGCTTCGCGCTGGCGCACCGGATGGCGCATGCGGCCCACGATCAGGCTGGCCGAACCCTGCGCGCCGCTGCACGCGTCGCCGCGGGCGGTCGCGAACACGTTGTTCGGGAACACCGCGTCGGGCGTCGACGGATCGCCGGCGAAGCACACCACCGGCAGTTCCGAGGACAGCGCGCGCTGCAACGCCCGGTGCTGGGCCGAGGCGCGCGCCGCATCGAAGGCGGCGGCTTCGGCCATGTAGCGGTTGTCGGTGGCGGATTCGGCCGCGAGCCCGAAACCGTCCGGCGCGACCAGGAACGCGGCCCTGGCGGTAGCGGGGCCGAAATCGGGCGCGCTCCTGCGCGCGAACTCGATGAAGGCGGCGGTGTCGCGGGTCAGCATGGGCGTCGGCGTCTCGGTGCGATCAGGCGGCGCGTTCGTCGAACGGCAGGTCTTGCGATGTTTCGGTGACGGCCAGTGCCTGTTCGACCAGAGACCAGTCGGCGCCGGGCCGATGCGCGCCTTCGCTGAGGATCTGGCGGAACGCGCGACCGCCGCGTTCGCCGTGGAACAGGCCGAGGATGTGGCGGGTCATGTGCTTCAGGAACGTGCCGCGCTCCAGCTGCGCCTGCACGTACGGTTGCCACGCGCGCAACAGTGCGCCGCGCGTGCGCGTCTCGCCGTCGAACCATGCGGCGTCGAGTCGATGCAGCAGATAAGGATCGTGATACGCGGCGCGGCCCAGCATCGCGCCGTCGGTGTGGCCCAGGTGCGCCGTGGCTTCGTCGAGATCGGCGATGCCGCCGTTGACGATCACCTGCAGCGTCGGCCGTTCATGCTTCAACCGATAGGCCCAGTCGTACCGCAGCGGCGGCACTTCGCGGTTCTCCTTCGGCGACAGCCCCTGCAGCCAGGCGTTGCGCGCATGGACCACGAACATCCGGCAACCCGCGGCGGCGATGGTGTCGATGAAGGCGAGGAAGCGCTCCCACTCGTGATCGTCGTCGACGCCGAGCCGGCATTTCACGGTGATCGGGGTGTCCGGTGCCGCCGAAATCATTCCGGCGACGCAGGCGGCGACCAGCGACGGCTCGCGCATCAGGCAGGCGCCGAAACGCCCGGCCTGCACCCGGTCGGACGGGCAGCCGCAGTTGAGGTTGATCTCGTCGAAGCCGTGCTCCGCGCCGATGCGTGCGGCCTGCGCCAGCAATGCCGGCTCGCTGCCGCCGAGTTGCAGCGCGACCGGATGCTGGCCGTCGTCCTTCGCCAGCAGGCGCATGCGGTCGCCGTGGATCACGGCGTTCGCATGCACCATTTCGGTATACAGCCGCGCATGCGGCGCCAGCAGCCGGTGGAAATTGCGGCAGTGCGTGTCGGTCCAGTCCATCATCGGGGCGACGGACAGGCGGAGTCGCTCTGCGGGAATGGCGGCGCTGGGAGGCATCGGGGCATTGTAACGTCCCGGATCGATGCGTCCGGGACGTCGGCGTCAGCGCTTCAGCGCGCGCAGGGCGTCGGCCATCGCGGTGTTGGCGGGCGGTGCGGACTGGCCGGGGCGCGGTTTCGCGGGGGCGCCGCCTTTCGGGCCCTGGCCGCCCGGGCGCGGGCTGGTCTGGCGTGTGTTGGGTTGGCGCGCGTCGTCGCGACCGCCGCCGCGGGACTCGCCCGGCACGTCGTCGAGCCGGCAGGTGAGCGCGATGCGCTTGCGCGGCACGTCCACTTCCATGACCTTCACCTTCACCACGTCGCCCACCTTCACCACGCTGCGCGGGTCCTTCACGAACTTGTCGGACAGCGCGGAGATGTGGACCAGTCCGTCCTGGTGGACACCGATATCGACGAAGGCGCCGAACGCGGCGACGTTGGTGACTACGCCTTCCAGCACCATGCCCGGCTGCAGGTCGCCGATGGTCTCGATGCCGTCGGCGAAGCGCGCGGCCTTGAATTCCGGACGCGGGTCGCGGCCCGGTTTTTCCAGTTCCTTCACGATGTCGCGCACGGTCGGCAGGCCGAAGCGCTCGTCCGTGAAGCGGTCGAGCGGCAGGCTGCGCAGCGTCGCGGCATCACCGATCAACTGGGCGATGGGTTTGCCGGTGGCCTGCACGATGCGTTCGACCACCGGATAGGCTTCCGGATGCACCGATGAGGCGTCCAGCGGCTGGTCGCCATCGGCGATACGCAGGAAGCCGGCGCACTGTTCGAAGGTCTTCTCGCCGAGACGCGGCACCTTCAGCAGGTCGCGGCGGGATCTGAACGCGCCGTGCTGGTCGCGGAACGCGACGATGTTGTCCGCCACCGACGACGACAGGCCCGAGACGCGGGTCAGCAGCGGCGCCGATGCGGTGTTCACGAACACGCCGACCGCGTTCACGCAGTCCTCCACCTTCGCGTCGAGCGAACGCGCCAGCGCGTAGGGATTCACGTCGTGCTGGTACTGGCCGACACCGATCGCCTTGGGCTCGATCTTCACCAGTTCCGCCAGCGGGTCCTGCAGCCGGCGCGCGATCGAGACCGCGCCGCGCAGGCTGACGTCGAGGTTCGGGAATTCGCGCGCCGCCAGTTCCGAGGCCGAATACACCGATGCGCCGGCTTCGCTGACCATGACCTTGGTGAGTTTCAGCTCCGGATGCTTCGCGATCAGTTCGCCGGCGAGCTTGTCGGTCTCGCGCGACGCGGTGCCGTTGCCGATGGCGATCAGTTCGACCCCGTGTTCGGCGCAGAGGCGCTTCAACGCGGCGATCGAAGCGTCCCACTGGCGTTTGGGTTCGTGCGGATAGATCGTGTCGGTGGCGACGAGTTTGCCGGTGCGGTCGACCACCGCGACCTTCACGCCGGTGCGCAGTCCGGGATCGAGCCCGAGCACGACGCGCGGGCCCGCGGGCGCGGCCAGCAGCAGATCCTTGAGATTGTCGCCGAACACCGCGATGGCCTCGGCCTCGGCCTTCTCGCGCGCGGCGGTGACGAGTTCCAGCGACAGGTTCAGCAGCAGGCGCGCGCGCCAGGCCAGACGACAGGTGTCGGTCAGCCACTTGTCGGCGGGACGGCCCTGTGCGGCGATGCCTGCGGCCAGCGCGACGCGGCCTTCGGCATAGGCGTGGCCCTGTTCGATGTCGGCGGTGGGTTCGAGATCCATCGTCAGCACGTCTTCGCGCCGGCCGCGCAGCAGCGCGAGCATGCGATGCGAAGGGATCGTCGCCAACGCTTCGGAATGATCGAAATAATCGCGGTATTTCGCGCCTTCCTGTTCCTTGCCTGCGGCGACCTTCGCGCGCAGCACGCCCTTGTCCCGCAGCCACTGCCGCAGTTCGCCGACCAGCGCCGCGTTCTCGCCGAAGCGTTCGATCAGGATCGCGCGGGCGCCGTCGAGCGCGGCGGCGACATCGGCCACGCCCTTGTCGGCATCGATGAAATGCTTCGCGCGTTCGTCGGGCGCGACCGAGGGATCGGCGAGGATCGCATCGGCAAGCGGCTCCAGCCCCGCCTCGCGCGCGATCTGCGCCTTCGTCCGCCGCTTCGGCTTGTACGGCAGATACAGATCTTCGAGTCGCGCCTTGCTGTCGGCGGCGAGCAGATCGTCCAGCAGCGGCTTCGTCAGCTTGCCCTGCTCGGCGATGGACGCGAGGATCGCGTCGCGGCGTTCTTCCATCTCGCGGAGATACACCAGCCGCGATTCGAGATCGCGCAACTGGGTGTCGTCGAGTCCGCCGGTGACTTCCTTGCGATAGCGCGCGATGAACGGCACGGTCGCGCCTTCGTCCAGCAGTTCGACCGCGGCGCGCACCTGCGCAGGTTTCGCAGCGATTTCTGCGGCGATGGTCTCGGCGATGACGCTCGCGATGCCGGTGGCGGAGCGGGTGGGGGCGGGGAGCCCTGCGGGCGTCTCGGATGAGGGTGCTGCGGTGTTGGACATCGGGACTTCATGCGGCGGACAACGGACCGCGATTGTCACCGGCCGCGCGAGGACCGTACAGGCTGGCGCCGACGTGCGGGATATGCTCTGCGTTGGACGTTGACGGGCGCGATGGATGCCGCGCGATCGCGTGTCGAAGCGCGGGCCGACCTGCGTGCCCGGCACATTCTGCGCGCATGCGCCCGGATTCATGTTCATGTCCGGAGAGTGTGTTTTGCGGCAGCGCGCGTGCCGCCGGGCTTCGACGCCGCGTCGGTTGACAGTGTCCAGTCGGTGTGGGAGACATGGCCGCGACGTCGCGTCGTGCGTGATGTCGTGGATGATGTTTGCCCATAGGCACTTTCAAGGAGGAGACGAACATGAATGCAATCATTCGCCCGGGGTCGCAGGCGCGATCGCACGGCCTCACCGTTCCCGCCGTTGCGCTGCGCTTGTTGTTGGCGGCGCTGGTGCTGTTGGCCGCCGCGCTGCCGGTGCGCAACGCCCACGCCCAGCCCTGGTTGTTGACCCAGGCCGAGCGCAAGGCGTATCTGCAATATTACGCGCCGGTGATCATGCAGCGCGCCGAAGAGAGCAGCAGCAAGAAGGGACGCGACTGGATTTCGAACTACGATTTCGACCGCGACGGCAATTTCGCCAACAACCGCTACACGTGGCCGAATCTGCTGCCGCAGTACATCGCCGCCTCCGCGGCCGGCTCCGGCGCTTACCAGCACTGGCGCATCCGGCCCACGCTGTACGCATCCGCGATCGAATTCATGGACGGCGGCAACAAGGCGCTGGCGTTGCTGTATCACGTCTATCATCCGGTGGACAAGAAGGCCACCGAGATCCACGACTGGGAGCGGATCGAGATCGTGGTGCGCGGTGCGACCGGCGTGCCGGGCGAAATCGGCGAATACGTGGGCCATGTCACCATCACCAGTCACAAGGACCACGTGATGCGCAGCTACGGCAGCCCCGATCTCAATTTCATGCAGGTCGCCGGCGGCAGGCACGTGATGATCTGGCAGGCCGACGAAGACAACACCGAGCTCGGCACCCATGGCCATGAACTGCATTTCGTGCAGGACGCGTACGGCACGATCAGCGCGCGCGTGGCGGCGGGGAATTCGGCCGAGGTCGAGGTCACCAACGACGACGACAAGTCGGTGCACTACGTCTGGGTGCCGGAAACCTCGGTCGCGGCGGTGTCCGCCTGGAACGCGCAGTCGATCAGTTACGCCAACGCCGCCAATCTGGCGGCAGGGCGCGATGACACGGTGTCGTGGCCGCTGGTCAAGCGCATCACCTACGAACTGCAGGATCTGGCCGACGTCTTCGGCGGCCAGTGGTCGGGCGCGAACTGGTCGCTCAACTGGACCTCGGGCCAGCATGCCGACATCCTGCTCGACAGCCCGATCGTGAACGAGCTCGGTCAGGTGGAAGTGCCGGCCGGGCTGCAGCGGTTCTATGTGCTTTCGCGGGACACATCCAGCGCCAGCCAGACCGATGGTCGAGATGGTGTTCTCGGAAAGGACTGGTTCTGGGGCGGTTACTCGGCCGAAACCAACGCCGACACCATCTCCGGTTCCGACAAGCTCGACGGTTACGGCGGTGCCGGCCGCGACAGCTACAACCGCAACCGCGCCGACGCCAGCGGCGATTACGCGTCGCTCGGCGCGTACTGGCGCCAGCACGATTTCCTGGTCCATTCCGGGGGCATCGACACGCGCGACCATTACGAGGCCGGACTGTGGCTGCTCAACGGTTGGCATCTGTCTCAGAACGGCGGCTACGACGGTCGCTGGGCACAGCTCTACGACGATCGCGTCGCCTACGAACCGGTACAGCCGTTCACGGTGATCCTGCCGGTGCTGACGCGCGGCTGCGGCGCGACGATCATCGTGACCGCGCAGGTGAGCGGCGGCGTGCCGCCTTACAGCTTCACCTGGAGCAACGTGCTGTGGCAGTCCGCCGATGGCCGCTCGGCCGAGATCGCCAGCGGCGCGACCGCGACCTTGACGGTGTCCACCGCGGATGGGCAAAGCGCGACCCGGACCGCCCGCAATGCGGTGGGCTGCGATCCCGGCGGCAGCCCGCGTTGATGGCTGAAGCGAAAAGCCCCGCGGTATGCGGGGCTTTTCGGCATGGCGATGCGGGAGCGCCGCTCAATCGCCCAGCGTCAGCAGCGACGCATTGCCGCCCGCGGCGGTCGTGTTCACGGTGACCGTCTTCTCGGTCGCGAAGCGCGGCAGGTAGTGCGGGCCGCCGGCCTTGGGGCCGGTGCCGGACAGGTTCTGGCCGCCGAAGGGCTGCACGCCGACGACCGCGCCGATCTGGTTGCGGTTGACGTAGATGTTGCCGACCTTCGCGCGCTGGACGATGCGGTCGATGCTCTCGTCGATGCGCGAATGGATGCCGAGGGTCAGGCCGAAGCCGGTGGCGTTGATGGTGTCGACGACCTGGTCGAGATCCTCGGCCTTCCAGCGGATCACGTGCAGCGCCGGGCCGAAGTTCTCGCGGGTCAGCTGCGACAGCGACTTCAGCTCCCACGCGCGCGGCGCGAAGAAGGTGCCGTGTTCGACGCTCTCGTCGGTGGTAGCCACCGCGATCAGCGTCGCGTCCTTCGCCATCTTCGCGGCGTGGTCTTCCAGCAGCGCGAGGGCGTCGGCGTCGATCACCGGGCCGATGTCGGTGGACAGCAGGCCGGGATCGCCGACCTTCAGTTCCGCCATCGCGCCGGCGAGCATGTGCACGACCTTGTCGGCGATGTCTTCCTGCACGAACAGCACGCGCGCGGCCGAGCAGCGCTGGCCGGCGGAGGTGAAGGCGGACGACAGCGCGTCCTTGACCAGTTGTTCCGGCAGGGCGGACGAGTCGGCGATCAGCGCGTTCTGGCCGCCGGTCTCCGCGATCAGGACGGCGATGGCGCCGGATTCGCGCCCGGCCAGCGCGCGGTTGATCGCGCGGGCGGTCTCGGTGGAGCCGGTGAAGGCGACGCCGGCGACGCGCGGATCGCGGGTCAGCGCCGCGCCGACGGTGGCGCCATCGCCGGGCAGGAACTGCAGCACGGCTTCGGGGATGCCGGCTTCGTGCAGCAGTTTCACCGCGGCATGGCCGATGAGATTGGTCTGTTCGGCGGGCTTGGCGATCACGCTGTTGCCGGCGGCCAGCGCCGCGGCCACCTGGCCCATGAAGATCGCCAGCGGGAAATTCCACGGCGAGATGCACACGAACACCCCGCGGCCGGCGAGCTGCAGCGTGTTCGACTCGCCGGTCGGGCCGGGCAGGGCTTCGACCGCGAAGTGCTTGCGGGCCTGTGCGGCGTAATAGCGCAGGAAATCCACGGCCTCGCGCACTTCGGCGACGCCGTCGGACAGTGTCTTGCCGGCTTCCTTGGTGCACATCGCCATGTACTGCGGCATGCGCGCTTCCAGCAGGGTCGCGGCATGTTCGAGGATCGCGGCGCGGCTGGCGGCCGGGGTGGCGTCCCAGCCGGGCTGCGCGGCGACCGCGTTCTGCAGGGCCTTTTCGACGGTCGCGCTGTCGGCGGGCTGCCAGCGGCCGACGGTTTCGCGGCGATCGGCCGGATTGGTCACCGCGAGCATGCCGCGCGATTCGGCGTCGGCGGCGAGGTTGGCGCCCGGCACCAGCGGCATGGCGCGCCAACTGCCGGCGCCCGCGGCGTTGATCTGCTCGGCGAGGGCCTGCAGCTGCGAATCGTTGGCGAGGTTGATGCCCATGGAGTTGTCTCTCTCGTGCCCGAAACTGCGGTACAGATCGACCGGCAGCGGGATGCGCGGATGCGGGATGCTGTCGAACGCCGACACGGTTTCGACCGGGTCGCGGATGAGGTCGTCGATGGCGACGCTCTCGTCGGTGATGCGATTGACGAAGCTGGAATTGGCGCCGTTCTCGAGCAGGCGGCGCACCAGATACGGCAGCAGATCTTCGTGCGAACCCACCGGCGCGTAGACGCGGCAGGGCACGTTCAGGCGATCCGCCGGAATGACTTCGGCATAGAGGTCGTCGCCCATGCCGTGCAGTTTCTGGAATTCGTAGGCGCTGTCCCGCGCCATCCGGTGGATCGCGGCGATCGTCTGCGCGTTGTGGGTCGCGAACATCGGATAGATCGCGTCGGTCGCGTCGAGCAACCTGCGCGCGCAGGCCTGATAGGACACGTCGGTATTGGGTTTGCGCGTGAACACCGGATAGCCGGCCTGGCCGTCGACCTGCGCGCGCTTGACCTCGCTGTCCCAGTACGCGCCCTTCACCAGTCGTACCGGGATCGTCCGGCCCAGCGCGCGGGCGCGGTCGGCGATGAAGTCGATCACGAACGGCGCGCGCTTCTGATACGCCTGCACGACGATGCCGAAGCCGTTCCAGCCCGCCAGCGAAGGGTCGGACAGCACCTGGAAGATCAGGTCGAGCGACATTTCGAGGCGGTCGGTTTCCTCGGCGTCGATGGTCAGGCCGATGCCGTAGCGCTTCGCGAGCTGCGACAGCTCCAGCAGGCGCGGACCGAGTTCGGCGAACACCCGGGCGCGCTTCGCGTGTTCGTAGCGCGGATGCAGGGCGGAGAGCTTGACCGAGATGCTCGGCGCGGCGAAGACATCCGCGGAAACGAAATCGCCGCCCGGGCCGCTCCTGCCGATGGCATGGATCGCCATGCGGTAGGCGTCGAGATAGCGCAGCGCATCCTTCGTGGTCAGCGCGCCTTCGCCCAGCATGTCGAACGAATAGCGGTAGTTCGCGCTGTCGCCCTTGCGGCTGCGCGACAGGGCTTCGTCGATGGTGCGGCCCATCACGAACTGGTGGCCCATGATCCGCATGGCCTGGCGCACGGCGAGGCGGATCACCGGCTCGCCGACGCGGCCGATCAGGCGCTTGAAGGCGTTGTGGACGTCGCGCTTGGTGTCGTCGGCCAGATCGACCAGCTTGCCGGTCAGCATCAGGCCCCAGGTCGAGGCGTTGACCAGCACCGAGTCCGACTGGCCCATGTGCCGCTTCCAGTCGGCGTCGCCGAGCTTGTCGCGGATCAGTTTGTCGGCTGTGTCCTGGTCGGGAATGCGCAGCAGGGCCTCGGCCACGCACATCAGCAGCACGCCTTCCTCGCTGCCCAGGTCGTACTGGCGCATGAAGGCCTCGATGGCGCCCTGGTCCTGCGCCCGGGCCCGGACCCGGCGCACCAGGTCGGCAGCGGTGGCCTGGACGGCGGCGCGGTCGGCGTCCGGCTGCCGGGCGGCGGCCAGCAGTTCGCGGACGTGCTCGGCTTCGTCGCGGACCCAGGCCGCGGTGATGGCGGCCCGGCGCGGGTCGGGCGTGGCCGGCAATTCGGGGGTCAGAAGGGCGTTCACGGCGGTCCGAAGGGCGGCGAGGCGCGGATACTAGCAGTGCCGAAGCCTGCATTTGTACCCCTTCGCCCGCGTATGCGCGACCGGCTTCCCTTGCCCCTGTCTGCGGCGAACGGCTACCATTCTCAGGTTTCCCGGGAATCGCTTCGGGCCGGACAGGTTTTCCGCCTGCCTCTGCCGCCCGGCTTCCTACGTAACTCTTTCATCTGCATCGACTCGGTCGAGTCGCGACTTCGGGGTGTTGGACCATGGTGCGAACGCGTGCGTGTGTGGCGGGATGGGGTCGGATGCTGGCGGCATTGCCGCTGGTCGCGCTCCTGGTCCCGATGGTGACGATGGCCCAGTCCGCCGATCCGAAGCCCTGGCAGTTGAACATGGGGCAGGGGGTCACCGAGTCTTCGAAGCATGCCTACGACGCGCACATGCTCGCGCTGTGGATCTGCGTCGTCATCGGCCTGATCGTCTTCGGCGCCATGGCCTTCGCCATGTTCAAGTTCCGCAAGTCCAAGGGCGCCAAGCCCGACGTGGACTTCACCCACAGCACCAAGCTGGAAATCATCTGGACCGTGGTGCCGGTGGCGCTGCTGGTCATGATGGCGTTCCCGGCCACCAGCAAGCTGATCGCGATGTACGACACGCGCGATGCCGCGATGACCATCAAGGTCACCGGCTACCAGTGGCTGTGGCACTACGAATATCCGGGCGACAAGCCGGGCGACACCGTCAGCTTCACCAGCCGACTCGACCGCAAGAGCGACCAGATCCGCCAGAGCGGCGTCGATGCGCGCGGCGCCAACCATCCGAGCTATCTGCTCGACGTCGACAATCCCCTGGTCGTGCCGGTCGACACCAAGATCCATTTCCTGATCAAGGCCGACGACGTGATCCACGCATGGTGGGTGCCGGCGCTGGGCTGGAAGCAGGACGCCATCCCGGGCATCGTCAACGACGCCTGGACCGAGATCAAAACCCCGGGCGTGTACCGCGGCCAGTGCGCGGAGCTGTGCGGCAAGGACCACGGCTTCATGCCGATCGTGGTGAAGGCCGTGTCGAAGGCCGAATTCGAGCAGTGGCTGGCCGAGCAGCGCGCGAAGAACGCGCCTCCGGCGCCGGCCGTGCCCGCGGAAGCGGCGCCCGCCGATGCCGCGCCGACCGAAGTGGCGCCCGCCGCCGAAGCCGCCGCGCCGGCGACCGCCACCGCTTCCGACCAGAACGCCGCCGCAACCGCCGCCAAGGCCGGTTGATCGCTCCACTTTCGAGGTAAGTCATGGCCACCACCACCCACGCCGCAGATCATCACGACGCGCACGACCACAAGCAGGGCTTCGTGGAGCGTTGGTTCTTCTCGACCAACCACAAGGACATCGGCACGCTGTATCTGGTGTTCAGCTTCGTGATGTTCATCATCGGCGCCGGCATGTCGGTGGTGATCCGCACCGAACTGATGACGCCGGGCCTGCAGCACGTCAGCCCCGAGTTCTTCAACTCGATGACCACCGTGCACGCGCTGGTCATGATCTTCGGCGGCGTGATGCCGGCCTTCGTCGGCTTGGCCAACTGGATGGTGCCGCTGCAGATCGGCGCGCCGGACATGGCGCTGCCGCGCATGAACAACTGGTCCTTCTGGATCATGCCGTTCGCCTTCGCGCTGCTGCTGGTCACGTTCTTCCTGCCGGGCGGCGCGCCCGCCGGCGGCTGGACCCTGTATCCGCCGCTGTCGCTGCAGGGCGGCTACAACCTGTCGTTCGCGATCTTCGCCATCCACATGATGGGCATCAGCTCGATCATGGGCGCGATCAACATCATCGCCACCATCCTCAACATGCGCGCCCCGGGCGTCGATCTGCTGAAGATGCCGATCTTCTGCTGGACCTGGCTGATCACCGCCTTCCTGCTGATCGCGGTGATGCCGGTGCTCGCCGGCGCCGTGACCATGCTGCTCACCGACAAGTTCTTCCTGACCAGCTTCTTCAGCGCGAAGGGCGGCGGCGACCCGGTGATGTTCCAGCACATCTTCTGGTTCTTCGGCCACCCCGAGGTCTACATCATGATCCTGCCGGCCTTCGGCGTGGTGTCGGAGATCATCCCGACCTTCAGCCGCAAGCCGCTGTTCGGTTACCAGGCGATGGTGTACGCCACCGCCTCGATCGCCTTCCTCTCGTTCATCGTGTGGGCGCACCACATGTTCACCGTCGGCATGCCGCTCGGTGGCGAGATCTACTTCATGTTCGCGACCATGCTGATCGCGGTGCCGACCGGCGTGAAGGTGTTCAACTGGGTCACCACGATGTGGCGCGGCTCGATCTCGTTCGAATCGCCGATGCTGTGGGCGATCGCGTTCGTGATCCTGTTCACCATCGGCGGCTTCTCGGGCCTGATGCTCGCCATCGTCCCGGCCGACTTCCAGTACCACGACACCTATTTCGTCGTCGCCCACTTCCATTACGTGCTGGTCACCGGCGCGCTGTTCGCGATCATCGCGGCGGTGTACTACTGGTGGCCGAAGTGGACCGGCCGCATGTACAGCGAGACGCTGGCCAAGTTCCATTTCTGGTGGTCAGTGGTGTTCGTGAACCTGCTGTTCTTCCCGCAGCACTTCCTCGGCCTGGCCGGCATGCCGCGCCGCATCCCCGACTACAACGTCGTGTTCGCCGACTGGAACCTCGTCAGCTCGATCGGCGCCTTCGGCATGTTCGCGACCCCGTTCATCATGGCGTTCGTGCTGTGGCATTCGTTGAAGCACGGCGCCAAGGCCGAAGCGCGCGCCTGGGAAGGCGCGAAGGGCCTGGAGTGGACGGTGCCGTCGCCGGCCCCGCACCACACCTTCACCACGCCGCCGGTGATCCGTGAAGGCGATCTCGCCCACGGCGACATCACCCACTGACGCACTGCGGATCGACCCTGCGAGCACCCGCGACGCCATGACCGGACAACTGACACCCACCCGGGACCCGATGGCCGAACGCCGCGCCTCCGCGCGGCGCACGGCGCTGGTGTTCGCGGGCATCGCGGTCGCGGTCTACGTCGGCTTCATGCTGCTCAACGTGGTGGCGAAATGAGCACCGAGGCGTCCACCGCGCGTGCGCGCCGGTTCGGCGTCGGCGGCATGGTCGCGGTTTCGCTGCTGGCCTTCGGCTTCAGCTTCGCGCTGGTGCCGCTGTACCGCATCGCCTGCGAGAAGGTGTTCGGCATCCGCCTCGAACGCGGACCCGCCGAGACCGCCTCCGCTGCCACCGGCCGCGACCGCATGGTCACGGTCCGGTTCGACGGCGACGTCAATTCGAAGCTGCCTTGGGCCTTCGCCCCGAAGCAGTTGAGCATGCAGGTGCGGCCCGGCGAGATCTATGAAACCGCCTACGTCGCGCGCAACACCAGCGACCGCGACATCGTCGGCAGCGCCACGCCGTCGGTCGCGCCGGCGATGGGTTCGAAATACTTCAACAAGACCGAGTGCTTCTGCTTCACCGCGCAGACGCTCGCCGCCGGCGAGTCGCGCGAGATGCCGGTGCGCTTCATCGTCGATCCGGATCTGCCGGAGGATGTGCGCACGCTCACGCTGTCCTATACCTTCTTCAAGAACGATGTGCTGACGGCCAGGCTTTCCGGATCGAAGTCCGGCGCGTCGGCCGATGCGCAGCGCAGCGCGCCCTGACCTTTTCCCGATCTTCCATTCGAATACTTCACGCGAGACGACCGCCATGGCTCAAGCGCACGCCGATCACCACGACCCGAATGTCTACTTCGTGCCTCACGGCAGCAGGTGGCCGGTGTTCGCTTCGGTCTTCCTCTTCGCCACCATGCTCGGTCTCGCCAGCTGGCTGAACCACATCGGCTGGGGCAAATCGATGTTCTTCGCCGGCCTGCTCGGCCTGCTGTTCATCCTGTTCAAGTGGTTCGCCGACGTGATCATCGAGTCGGTCAGCGGCTTCTACAACAAGCAGGTCGACGTGTCCTTCCGCATGGGCATGGTGTGGTTCATCTTCTCCGAAGTGATGTTCTTCGCCGCGTTCTTCGGCGCGCTGTTCTACGCCCGCCAGTTCGCGCTGCCGTGGCTGGGCGGCGAGGGCGACGGCGCGATGACCAACGCCACGCTGTGGTCGGACTTCACCGCGGCCTGGCCGAGCAGCGGCCCCGGCAACGTCGGCGGCCACTTCCAGACCATCCCGGCCTGGGGCCTGCCGCTGATCAACACCCTGATCCTGCTGACCTCCGGCGTGACCGTGACCCTGGCGCATCACGCGCTCAAGGCCGCGCACCGCAAGGCGCTGCTGGTGTGGCTCGGCGCCACCGTCGCCCTCGGCTGCCTGTTCCTGTTCTACCAGGCCGAGGAATACATCCACGCCTACAAGGAACTGAACCTCACCTTGGGTTCGGGCATCTACGGTTCCACCTTCTTCATGCTCACCGGCTTCCACGGCGCGCACGTCACCCTCGGCACGCTGATGCTGGCGATCATGTGGCTGCGCTGCGCGAAGGGTCATTTCAGCAAGGACCAGCACTTCGCGTTCGAAGCGGTGGCCTGGTACTGGCACTTCGTCGACGTGGTGTGGCTGGGCCTGTTCCTGTTCGTCTACGTGCTGTAACGCGCATCGCTGCGGCACGCGAGCGAAGGCCGGCATTGCGCCGGCCTTCGTGTCTTTGAATGCGCTCGCGGACGTGTCCGCGAGCGTGCCTGTCAGGCGGCCTGGCGTCGAATCCGCCCGGCGCCGTCGCCCGTATGGATTCGAGCGATCAGCCGGCGGGATTGCGACCGATACCGTGCGGTTCGATCCAGCCCATGAAGATCGCCAGGATCAGCAGCAGGATCAGCCCCACGGACAACGCGATGCGCCGGGTCAGGGCGTTCACGGTGCGCTTGGTCTGCCCCTTGTCGACCAGCATGTAGTACAGGCCGGCTCCCAGGTTCCACACGATCAGGATCAGAACCCCGACGATGAGCAGGGTCTTCAACGAATCGTTCATGAGGCACTCCGACGGCGCGCGGATCGGCGCGGTTTGCGGGTGCGATTATCGCAGGCGCTGAGGGCACCGGGGTGAATCCGCGCCGCCATCCGCTGTTCCTGTGGGCGATCGCTCTGTTGACGATCGCGCTGTTCGCGCGCCTGGGCTTCTGGCAACTCGATCGTTCCCACGAGAAGCGCGCGATGCTGGAGGCGGCGTCCCAGGCGCTGGCTTCGCGCGTGCCGCAGCCGCTGTCGGTCGTCGGCGACGCCTCGCGGCGGCAGCGCTACGACTGGGTCGAGATCGAGGGCCGCTTCGCGGACGCGCCGGCGGTGCTGCTCGACAACCAGCAGCACGCCGGCAAGGTGGGCGTGCGCGCGTACCGGCGGTTCGACGTGCGTGGCGGGCCGCCGCTGCTGGTCGATCTGGGCTGGGTCGCGCTGCCGCTGGACCGCCTCATGCCGCCGGTCCCGCGCGATGTCTCGCGGACCGCGCTGTCGGGCCTGCTGCTGCCCCCGCCCGGTGCGGGCCTGGGCATGGGCGCGCCCGCGACGCTGGCGGACGGCACGCTGCTGACGACGACGATCGACCTGCAGGCGCTGCGTGTTCCGCTGCAGGCGCCGACGCTCGCGCCGCGGGTGTTGCGCCCGGCGCCGGACGCCGGTTTCGGTTTCCAGCGCGATTTCGACATCCTGCCCAACACGCTGCCGCCCGAACGGCATCTGGGCTATGCGGTGCAATGGTTCGCGCTGGCCTGCGCCGTGCTGATCACCGCGCTGCTGCTGACCTGGCGCGCCCGTCGCGCCGCACGACGACACCGGAGTGCATCCTGATGAACCCGACCACCAACTCCCCGCCTGCCGCTCCCGGCGGTGTCCGCAATCGCAACCGGATCATGCTGATCGCGATCTTCGCGATCTTCTTCGGCCCGATCCTGCTCGCGTGGGTGCTCAACGCCAACCACCTGATCCCCGGCGCGAAGACCGCAGGCGAGCGGCTGCAGCCGATAGTCGACCTGCGCACGACCGAGGTCCGCCTGGCCGATGGCAGCCGCTATGCGTGGGCACCGGCCCAGCGCATGCGGCGCATGCTGGTGATCGCGCCGCCGGCCTGCGGTGCACCCTGCGCGCGCCAAGCCGCCGACCTGGACAAGCTGCGCGCGATCTTCGGCAAGGACGCGGAGCACCTCGAGCTGCTGTGGATGGGGCCGTATCCCGAAGGCGCGCCGCGTCCGTCGTCTCTGCGGCTGCTGGCTGACGATCCGGCCCTGCGTGCCAAGCTGCCGCGCGCCAGCGATGCCAAGGGCGCGCCGGTCTACGTCATCGATCCGTACGGATTTGTCATACTGCGCTACGCCCCGGGATTCGACGTCTCGCTGATGCGCAAGGACCTCGCAAAACTGTTGAAGATGCAATGAACGAGCCCAGTCCCCCGGCCGCGCCCAAGGCGCCGATCTATCGCCACTTCCATCGCATCGCTTGGTTGGCCGTGGCATTGGCCTTCTGCGTGATCGTGTTCGGGGCGTTCGTGCGGCTTTCGCACGCAGGCCTGAGCTGCCCGGACTGGCCGACCTGTTACGGTCGCGCGACCTGGCCGAAGGCCGCGGTGGACGCCGCCGATCACGCGGCGAGCGCGATCCGTCCGTTCGAGACCCACAAGGCCTGGCGCGAACAGGTGCATCGCCACGCCGCGGCCGTGCTCGGGACGCTGGTCCTGATCCTCGCGCTGCTGGCCGCGCGCCGGCGCCGTTTCGGTGTCGCCCAGGTCCTGGCCGCGGCCGCGCTGATCGCGGTGGGCATCCCGCTGTACATGCGCGGCATGCATGAGGCCGCGATCGCGTGCGCGGTGCTCGGCGAATCGATCCTGCTGCTCGCCGCCCTGCGATGGAGCAACGACGATCTTTCCCGCGTGTCCACGCTCACGCTGATGCTGATCGTGTTCCAGGCGCTGCTGGGCATGTGGACGGTCACGCTGCTGCTGAAACCGGTAGTGGTGATGGGCCACCTGCTGGGCGGCATGACCACGTTCGCGATGCTGACCTGGATGGCTTGGCGCGCCACAGGCAGTCCGGTGCGCATCGCCGGCGTTCCGGTCATGCGCCGCTGGTTGATCGGCGCGGTCGCCGTCGTCGGCGTGCAGATCGCGCTCGGCGGTTGGGTCAGCGCCAACTATGCCGCGCTGGCCTGCGGCAACGATTTCCCGACCTGCGTCGGCCAATGGTTGCCCCCGACCGATTTCCGCGAAGGTTTCGTGCTGTGGCGCGGTGTCGGCGTGGATTACGAGGGCGGCGTGCTCGACGGCGCGTCGCGCATCGCGATCCAGATCGCGCATCGCGGCATGGCGGTGGTGGTTTTCCTCTACCTGCTGACGCTGGCCTTCAAATTGATCCGCACGCCTGGGCTGTGGCTTGCGGGCGTGGTCCTCGGCCTGCTGACGCTGGCCCAGGTCGGTCTCGGCATCGGCAACGTCGTGATGGGGCTGCCGCTGTGGGTGGCGACGCTGCACAACGCCGGTGCCGCGCTGCTGCTGTTCCTGCTGGTCGGGCTGCTCGCGCGCCTGCGCCCGCCGATGGACTGACATGACGTTCCCGATGCGCGAATACTGGGCGTTGACCAAACCGCGGGTGGTGGCGCTGATCGTGTTCACCGCGCTGGTGGGCATGTTCCTCGCGGTGCCGGGCCTGCCGCCGCTGCGCGAAAGCGTGTTCGGCTTCATCGGCATCTGGCTGGCCGCGTCCAGCGCCGCGGCGATCAATCACCTGATCGACCAGCGCATCGACCGGGTGATGGCGCGCACCGCGCACCGCCCGCTGGCCACCGGCGCGCTGAAGCCGGCGCAGGTGCTGGCGTTCGCGGTGTTCCTCGGCGCGCTGTCGATGGCGATGCTGATCTCGATGGTCAACCGCATCACCGCGCTGCTGACGTTCGCGTCGCTGATCGGTTACGCGATCGTCTACACCGCATGGCTCAAGCGCGCCACGCCGCAGAACATCGTGATCGGCGGCATCGCCGGCGCCGCGCCGCCGCTGCTGGGCTGGGCCGCGGTCACCGGCATGCAGAACGAATGGGACTGGGCGCACGCCCTGCTGCTGGTGCTGATCATCTTCGTGTGGACCCCGCCGCATTTCTGGGCGCTCGCGATCTTCCGCCGCGAGGATTACGCCCGCGCGCTGGTGCCGATGCTGCCGGTCACGCATGGCGTCGAATACACCCGCTGGCAGATCCTGCTGTACACGGTGCTGCTGCTGGTGATCACCGTGCTGCCCTGGGCGGTCGGGATGAGCGGGTATTTCTACCTCGGCGGCGCGCTGGTGCTGGGTGCGGTGTTCCTGTGGTACGCGTGGAAGCTGTTGGATCCGCCGGACGAATTCTTCGCGATGCGCACCTTCAATTACTCGATCGTCTATCTGATGGCGCTGTTCGCGTTCCTGCTGGTGGACCACTGGCTGCTGCCCTGGCTGGCCCCGGTGGCGGCGATCGAATTCCAGCCCGCGGTCTGAGCCGGGCGGCCGGCTCGGACGTTGGCCGGCTCGACCGCGGCACGCCCAGCGCGTACGCTTGCCTCATCCGTCGATGAGGGTTCGATCATGCGTCATCCGCGTCCTGGCAGGCCGTTTTTCAACACCCTGGCGTGCGGTCTTGCGCTCGTCACCGCCGCGTTTTCCGCGCAGGGGCGCGAAGCGCCGCCGCCGGCATCCGTCGTCACCGCCGCGCGCATGCTCGATGTCCGCAGCGGCCGCGTGCTGGAGAACGTGCAGGTGCTGGTCGAAGGCGGGCGCATCAAGCAGGTCGCGCACGGCCCCGGCGCCGCCATCGTCGCGCCCGACGTGCGCCGCTACAACCTCGGCGATGTCACCCTGCTGCCCGGCCTGATCGACATGCACGTGCATATCGACAGCGATCCCACCTACAGCGGCTACAGCTACCTGCAGTTCAACGATCGCTTCTGGTCGGCGGTGTCGGTGACGCATGCGCAGAAGACGCTGATGGCCGGTTTCACCACCATCCGCAACCTCGGCTCCGACGACTGGAACGATGTCGGCCTGCAGCAGGCGATCGACGAAGGTCGCGTGCAGGGGCCGCGCATCGTGCCCGCGGGCTACGCGTTCGGCGCCACCGGCGGGCATTGCGATTCGACCTATTTCCCGCCGTCGATGAACGATCGCAATGTTTACAACGCCGACAATCCCGACGAAGCGCGCAAGTCGGTGCGCGAAGTGCGCAAGTACGGCGCGCAGGTGATCAAGATCTGCGCCACGGGTGGCGTGTTCTCGCGCAATACCGAGTCCGGCCAGCAGCAGATGACCTATGCCGAGATGAAGGCGACCGCGGACGAGGCGCACATGTGGGGCGTGAAGGTCGCCGCGCACGCGCACGGCGCCTCCGGCATCCGCGACGCGATCCGCGCCGGTGTCGACACCATCGAGCACGCCAGCCTGCTCGACGACGAAGGCATCCGCCTCGCGAAGCAGTACGGCGCGTATCTGTCGATGGATATCTACAACACCGACTACACCCAGTCGGAAGGCGCGAAGAACGGCGTGCTCGAAGACAACCTGCGCAAGGACCGCGAGCTTGCCGACGTGCAGCGCGAGAATTTCCGCCGCGCGCACGCGGCCGGCGTGAAGATGGTCTTCGGCACCGACGCCGGGATCTACCCGCACGGCGACAACGCGAAGCAGTTCGCGGTGATGGTGCGTTACGGCATGACCCCGACCCAGGCCATCCAGTCCGCCACCATCAACGCCGCCGAAGCGCTCGGCCGCAGCGATGTCGGCATCGTCGAAGCCGGTCGCCATGCGGACATCATCGCCGTGCCGGGCAATCCCGCGCAGGACGTGACCCTGCTGGAATCGGTGCCGTTCGTGATGAAGGGTGGGGTGGTGGTGAAGGCTGAACGATGATCGATGTGCCGACGAGCGGTGGCCTTGCGACTTCTCTCCAACGCAGCTGCAGGGTAGCCTGAGTGCTTCCCGCGGCTGGGACGGTTGACGTCTCGGCGAAGTCGCGATGTATGGCGACGCTCAAATTCATTCAGGACGCATATGGATCTGCATGCACGTTGTGTGCGATGGGTGGAAGTCTTGATGGGCGTCACGATATTGTGCGCCGGCGCGCAGGTGTACGCGCAGTCATCTCCAGTCGGCGAGTTGCGATACTGCTACGGAAACGATTGCTACGCCCTTCTCATCGACGCGGAGAAGAGGATGCGCGAGTTGAATCCGAACTATGCGGATTATCTGCGGCCGAAAAAGCCTTCAGCGACCCCAGTCGCAGGGGCACTGCACGACAACACCATCACCTACTACGTGCCCGACCAGAAGGCTGTAGTCAACCCGCCTAGATATACCTTTGGAGGAACGAGCAATCCGGCGCCTTCCTTCTGCAGCGCCAGCAGTGACCCCGTATTCCCAAATGCATGCGCGGATGAAGGGGAGATGATTGAGGGCATCATTGCCAGTTATCAGGCTGCGTATGGCCCGACATCCACAGTGAACGGAAACGATGATGGCGGCTATTTCGACCCGTTCACGCAGTCGTCGAATCATGGCAACGGCCTTGGGAGCCTGCAGTACAGCATCGAAAACAACCCTGCTCTGCGCAGAGTGCTCGAGATTCAAGTCAAAGATCAGGGCGGCACCCCGATTTACGGCGTCGATATCGTCCTCTACAAAAACAGTTCATATCAGTGCCCCGTGGGGTTTATCGCAAAAACGGGTCAAAATCCAGAATACAATCCGGCAACAGGAAGCCCGGTGCGATGGCCCGAGTTGTGTGCGTCCTCGTTCGAAGCTTCGATCAAGACCAAGCTGCTCCAACAATGCAAAGTGCAGCCTAATACCCCTCTGGTCGCCGGGTTGTATCCCTGTTTTCCCGCGACTGGTGACAAGGCGAGGTTCGAGACCGACTTCGAGTTCGCAGGACGTCCGTTCATGCGCAGCTATCACTCTCTGCGTCAAGCCGGGCAGTATCCGGAATTGGCGCCCGGTTGGGTGCATACGTATTCCGATCGCATCATCGAACCGCCCAGCAGCACGCGTTTGACGCTGGTTTCGGATCGCGGCTACATCTCGGTTTTCAATCGGATAGGGAAAACCACCCGATTCATTTCACCCGAAGATGCGAAGAGCGTCATCGACCTTGTGGTTGAAGGCGGGAAGTATGTGTTCAAGCTGAGCGACCAAGGCGATACGGTACGCTACTACAACGACGCGGGAAGACTGCTGCGCATCGGAAGTTTGACATCCGCATGGAAACTGACATTCGCCTACGATGGTGACCGACTGGTTTCCGCGACCGAGCAGACCGGCTTAAAACTTGTTTTCGAGTACATCGATGCGCGTTTGACGTCGCTGTTGTTGCCTGATGGCAATCGGGTCCACTACGCCTATGATGCGAATCGAAATCTGCTGGGCGTGGAGTACGCAGACGGCACCACGCGCACTTATCACTACGATGAAGCTGGTCTCTCGGATGCGCACGATCCGCATGCGTTGACTGGAATCAGCGACAACGGGCGACGCTATCTGAGCTTTGCCTACGACGACAAAAATCGTGCACGTCTGAGTCAGGTGCATACGGAAGGTGCTGTCGTCGAAAAGACGGAGCTGAACTATGCCAGCGACACGCAGGTGACGGTTGTCGGCACGCGCGGAGAGTCGCTTGGCTATGCCTTGTCCAGCAGCAGCGGCTTCCGCCGTGTCGTTGGATTGACGGCGTCCGATGGTTCGGTGAGCAATACCTTCAATGGCGCGCTGGTATTCGAGAGTCGCGACAAGCGCAACCACATCACCCGTTACGAATACACGACCGACAAAGCCTATTCCAACGCGCGCTATGATGCCTACGGCACCACGGTCGAGCGGAAGACGGTCACCGCCCGCGACGCCAATTTCAGGGTCTCTTCGATCTTGACTCAGTCGAAGTCGGGTGCCAGCTACGTCACCAAACAGCAGCAGACGTTCACCTACAACAGCCGCAGCCAAGTGTTGACCCGCACGACCATCGATCCGGCAACGTCGCAGTCGCGAACAGTCACGACGAGCTACTGCGAACAGGCGGATGTCACGGCGGGCACGTGTCCATTCGTCGGCTATATCAAGTCCGTTGATGGGTCGCGTACCGACGTGGCGGATACGATCGCCTACACCTATCGCATGACGGATCATCCGAGCTGCGCGTCCGCGCCAATTGCCTGCCCCTATCGAAAGGGACAAATATGGAAAACGACTAACGCGCTCGGTCAGGTCACAGAGACGGCGGCCTACAACATGTACGGCAAGCCGCTGACGATTATCGAGCCTAATGGCATCGTCATCGATGTGGAATATGACGCCCGCGGCAGAATGACCGCACGCAAGGCGCGTGGTACGGACAACGGTAACGAATCTGACGATCAGATCACTCGGCTGGAGTATTGGCCCACGGGGCAGGTCAAGAAGATCACTCAGCCCGATGGATCTTTCACTACTTATTCCTATAATGGCGCTTATCGACTTGTTGGTATCGAGGATGGCGAGGGCAACAGCATCGCCTACACGCTCAATTCGGCGGGCGATCGCGTTGCGGAACAGACCCGCGACGATCAGGGCCTGCTGTTGCGCACGCTCTCGCGCACCTACAACAGCCTGGGGCAGTTGCAGGCGTACACCGATGCCTACGGCCGCAGCACCACCTTCACTTACGACGCCGGCGACAATCCCGACACCACGACCGATGCGTTGTCGCATGTCGCGGACAACAACGTCGACCCGTTGAATCGTCTCAGCCGCACCCTGCAGGACATGAACGGCATCGCGGCCGAAACCAAGTTCAGCTACGACGTGCTGGACAATCTGACCCAGGTCAACGACCCGAAGGGTCTCGATACCAACTACACCTACAACGGCTTCGGCGATCTGACCCAGTTGCAGAGCCCGGACACCGGCATCACGACCTACACCTACGACAGCGCCGGCAACCGGGCCTCGCAGACCGATGCGCGCGGCGTGACCACGACCTACGGCTACGATGCGTTGAATCGATTGACCTCGATCGCATATCCGACCGCGTCGCTCAACACCGGCTACGTCTACGACACGACGCAGGCGGTCTGCCAGAGCGGCGAAGGCTTCAGCGTCGGCCGGCTGACGAAGATCGTCGATGGCAGCGGCAGCACGAGCTACTGCTACGACCGGTTCGGCAACCTCGTGCGCAAGGTGCAGGTCACCAATGGCCAGACCTTCACGCTGCGTTACCTGTTCAACGTCGCCGGGCAGATGACCGGCATGGTCTATCCCGATGGCGCCGTGGTGGACTACGTTCACGATGCGCTGGGCCGCGTGAGCGAAGTCGGCGCGACGCCCGCGGGCGGAACCCGGCAGGTCGTGCTCGCCAATGCAACGTATTACCCCTTCGGCCCGGTCGCCGAGTGGGTTTATGGCAATGGCCGGGTGATGAAGC
>WYBC01000047.1 GCA_011526085.1 Lysobacter sp.
CCAACCCGGTCAAGGACGAGGAGATCAAGGCCGAGTACGAGAAGGTGCGCAAGCAGGCCGGCGACAAGGAATACCGCGCGCGCCACATCCTGGTCGAGAGCGAGGACGACGCGAAGCAGATCATCGACCAGCTGAAGAAGGGCGCGAAGTTCGAGGAGCTCGCGAAGAAGTCCAAGGACACCGGTTCGGCACAGTCGGGCGGCGACCTCGACTGGAATACCCCGCAAACCTTCGTGAAGGAGTTCTCCGACGCGATGGTCAAGCTCGACAAGGGTAAGTTCACCGAAACGCCGGTCAAGACCCAGTTCGGCTACCACGTGATCCGGCTCGACGACACCCGCGAAGCCAAGGCTCCGCCGCTCGAGGAAGTGCGCCCGCAGATCCAGCAGGAGATCGAGCGCCAGCGCGTCCAGGCGCTTCAGCAGAGCCTGCGCGCGAAGGCGAAGATCCAGTAACCGCGACGACCGGCGGCCGGTTCGCCGCTGCTCAGCGTGCGGACCGCCGCTCGGCGAAGAACGACGACAGCAGCGCACCGCACTCGTCGGCCAGCACGCCGCCGCTCACTTCGGTGTGGTGGTTCAGCCGCGTGTCGGCGAACAGGTCGACGACGCTGCCCGCGGCACCCGTCTTCGGATCGCGCGCACCGTAGACCACGCGCCGCACACGCGCGTGCATGATCGCCCCGGCGCACATCACGCAGGGCTCCAGCGTCACGTAGAGATCGCAGTCGACCAGCCGGTAGTTGGCCAGCAGCGCGCTGGCCGCACGCAGCGCGCAGATCTCCGCGTGCGCGGTCGGGTCGTGGGCGCCGATCGGCTGGTTGTAGCCCGTGGCGAGCACCCTGCCCTCGCGCACCACCACTGCGCCCACCGGCACCTCCCCGACCGCCCATGCATTGCGCGCCTGGTCGATCGCCAGGCGCATCATCGCGCGATCGAATTGCGCCTTTTCCGCATCGCTCGGCGCATCGGGTGTCAAGGACACGGGTGGCTGCTCGTGATCGCTGGGATCGCCACGATATCATCGCCACCAGTGCGAAGCTCATCGCAGTGCCGCAGTCAATGCCTGCACCACGCGCTGGCGCACCTCGGCCCTCGTCAGCGGCTCCATGTGGTGCGCGCCCGCGACCCGCAGGAACACGGTTCCGGGCGGCGCGGCGGCCGCAAGCTTTTCGCCGTGCGCGAACGGAATCACCTCGTCGTCGGTGCCGTGCACGATGAGCAGCGGCACCCGCAGCGAGGCAATCGCGTTCACCGGATCATCGCGGCTCGGCGGCAGTGCCGGCAGCGCCAGCGGCAGCAATGGCGCCAGCACTACCGACTGCATCGCCGCGTCGCGGGCGATGCCGCGGTAGCTGGCGAAGGCGGCCTCGATGACCGCCAGCCGCACGCCGGCGCTGTCGCGCGCCAGCAGGCGCAGCGCCGCGGCGCCGCCGATGCTCTGGCCGAGCACGGCCAACCGCTCGCCGTCCACGTCGGGCCGCGAGCGCAGGTACTGCAGCGCCGCCGCCGCATCGTCGACCACGCCGTCGAGCGTCGGCGCGCCCTGCGAACGACCGAATCCGCGGTAGTCGAGCATCAGTACGTCGAAGCCCGCATCGGGCAGCCACGCCACCAGCGGCAGATGGTTGCTCACGTTGGCCGCATTGCCGTGCAGGTGCAGCACGCTGCCGAGCGCCGGGCGCGTGGCAGGCAGCCACCAGCCGTGCATGCGCGAGCCGTCGACGGCGTCGATCGACACGTCCTCGTAGCGCAAACCGTACTGCTCCGGTCGCGCATACGTCGTCGAGTCGGGGTAGAAGAAGAGGCGCTCGCGAAGCCTGCAAGGCCACACCGATAACGTGGGAACCGCCGCCTCGACGCAACAGCGCCGCAGGGCGATTCCTGCACTGATCACGCGCCTGCCCGCGCAGAAGGCCCGCGCGGGCGGGTTCGCGCTCGCGAAATCCACCGACCAGCCGCTAGAATGCGGCCCATGAAGACGAACACGGAGTACTACGACGATCACGTCGTGCGCCTGTTCCTGCTGGCCTCGGCGGTGTGGGGCATCGTCGGCATGCTGCTCGGCATGTACGCAGCGGCCGAACTGGCCTGGCCGGGGCTGAATCTCGGCCTTCCGTGGATGACCTTCAGCCGCCTGCGCCCGGACCACACTTTCGGCGTCATCTTCGCTTTCGGCGGCTCGGCGCTGATGGGCACCTGTTATTACGTGGTGCAGCGCACCGGGCACACGCGTCTCGCATGGAACGGGTTGGCCCGATTCACGTTCTGGGGCTGGCAGCTGGTCTGCGTGCTCGCAATGGCCACCATGCCGTTCGGCATCACGCAGAGCAAGGAATACGCCGAACCGGAGTGGTTCGTCGACATCCTGATCGCGATCGTCTGGGTTTCGTTCGGTGCGGTCTTCTTCGCCACGCTGGCGCGCCGGCGCATCCACCACATCTACGTGGCCAACTGGTACTACGGCGCCTTCATCATCGCGGTCGGCCTGCTTCACATCGTCAACAATCTCGCGGTGCCGGTGAGCCTGACCAAGTCCTACCCGATCTACTCCGGCGTCGTCGACGCGATGGTGCAGTGGTGGTACGGCCACAACGCGGTGGCGTTCTTCCTCACCGCCGGTTTCCTCGGAATGATGTATTACTTCGTTCCGCGCCAGGCGCAGCAGCCGCTGTGGAGTTATCGCTTCTCGATCGTCAACTTCTGGGCCCTGATCTCGATCTACATGTGGGCCGGATCGCATCACCTCATGTACACCGCGCTGCCCGACTGGGTCCAGTCGGTGGGCATGGCGTTCTCGCTGGTGCTGCTGATGC
>WYBC01000048.1 GCA_011526085.1 Lysobacter sp.
CCGAGCCGCTGACCGAAACGCTCGCCTGGCTCACCGATGTCCAGATCGCCATCGCCGGCACCGTCACCCGCACGCCGCTGCGCGAGGCGCCGCATCGGTCGTGGGAGTTCGCGGTGCTCGCCGATCGGCGCGAGCGGCGCTGGGTCGAGAACGCACTGTTCGATTGGACAGCGCGCGTGTGGGCGCTGCCGGTGTTCGTCGATACGCGGCGGCTCGGTGCGCCGCTGGCCGCGGGTGCGGTCGAGATCCCGGTCGACGCCACGGGTCTGGATTTCGCGGTCGGCAGCCTCGCCATGCTCTGGCGCGACGTGGCGACCTACGAACTGGTCGAAGTCGCGCAGATCGCGAACGCTCGGATCGCGCTACGCGCACCGACGCGGCGCGCGTGGCCGGTGGGTACGCGCCTGATGCCCTGTCGCACCGCGCGCCTGACCGATGCGCCGGAGCTGCGGCGCCACACCGATCGGCTGATGTCCACGCAACTGCGCTTCGAGGCGACCGAACCCTGCGACTGGCCGCCGGCATTGCCGGCGACGCGCTATCGCGGGTTCCCCGTGCTCGAACACCGCCCGGACGAAACCCGTGACCCGAGCGCGATCCTGGCCCGTCGCTTCGACCTCCTCGATGGCGACGTCGGCCGCACGCAGGTCGACGATGCTTCGGGGCTGGCGTGGACGACGCAGTCGCACGCCTGGCGGTTGTTCGGCCGCGCCGAACGCGCCGCACACCGCGGCCTGCTCTATGGCCTGCAGGGCCGGGCAGAGGCGCTGTGGCTGCCGACCTGGACCGACGATCTCGACGTGATCGAGACGATCAGCGAGACCGCGCTCACGCTCACCGTCGCGGCCTGCGGCGTCAGTCGCAGTCTGCGCCAGCAGGCGGGCCGTCGCCATGTCCGCATCGAACTCGTCGATGGCGTCGTGTTCTACCGCGCCATCGAGGCCTCGTCCGAGATTCCGCTCGCCAATGGCGAATCAGGCGAACGCCTGCGGATCGACGCCGCGCTGGGACGCACGATCGCGCCGGAGCGGGTCCGTCTGGTGAGCTGGCTGGCGCTGGTCACGCTGGCGGGCGACACGGTCGAGCTGCGCCACCACGCCGACAGCGAGGGTCTGCTCGATTGCGCCGTGTCCTTCGCCGGGATTCCGGCGGAAGAACCCTGAGTCTGCACGCATGGGCCTGCTCTCGCGCGAGATCGAGCTGTACGACTTCTCGATCGGACTGCACCACTGGCGCTACACCGACGCCAAACGCGACGCGATCGTCGAAGGCCAGCGTTACGCCCCGATCACGCTGACGCGCGAGAAGATCGTGCAGTCGGCGGAGGATGCGAAAAACGCGCTGCAGATCACCGCGCCGCTGGATCTGCCGCTGCTGAACCTGTTCCGGCCCGTGCCGCCGGGGCTGCGCCTGCGGCTGGATCTCAAACGGGTGCGGGTGCGCGACGGCCAGGTACGTCTGGGCTGGACCGGGCACGTCGCCAACCTGGACGAGACCCACAGCGTCGCCAAGCTGCGCTGCGAGTCGCTCGCCGCCGCCGTCGAGACGCTCGGCCTGCGCCGCAGCTGGCAGTCGAACTGTCCGCTGGTGCTCTACAGCCAGGGGTTGGGGTTGTGCAATGCCGATCCGGACGCGCACGCGGTGCCTGCGATGCTCAGCGATGCGACCGGCTACACCGTCGCGTCCGCCGCCTTCGATGCCTTCGACGACGGCCACTTCGACGGCGGTGTGCTGCAGTGGACGGCGACGCTCGGCGTCGAACGCCGTTTTGTGGTCAGCCACGTGGGCGCCACCCTGCGCCTGCTCACCCCAGCCGCACTCGCGCCGGATGCGCGCGTCGTCGCGTTCCCCGGCTGCGATCGCACGTTGGGGCCGAACGGCTGCCCCAAATTCCGCAACGAACTGAACTACGGCGGCCAGCCGACCTTGAAGGGCATGCGCAATCCCTTCGGCAGCGATCCGGTCTTCTGAATTCCCCTTCCCAAGCACCGCCCGGCGCCACCGCGCGTCCCGCACCGCGTACTTCGCACCCCAGGAGCCCGTCCACGATGTGGGTCTACGTCTTCGTGCTGATTCTCGCCATCGCGCTCAGCGTCGCGATGCGGCCCAAGCCGCAATCGACCAAGCCGCCGGCATTGGCCGATTTTTCCGTGCCGACCGCCGAAGAAGGTCGCGAGGTCATGGTGATCTTCGGCGAGGTGTGGGTGGACGATCCCAACGTCCTCGCCTACGGCGATCTGCGCACCACGCCGATCAAGGCCAGTGGTGGGAAGTGAACATGCCATCGAACGGCATGCCTTCGAATCGCGGCCTGCGCATTCACCTTCGGCACGTGCGCGCGATCGATCCGGCCGGCGGGCCGCTCTGCACACCGGGCATTCGCGCGTGGTGCCGCCAGCACGGCATCGATCTGCGCGCGCTGTGCGAGGACGGGATCGTCGTCGACGACCACCCCCACCTGCACGACGATCCCTTCGTCGTCCGCGTGATCGCCATCGCGCGCGAAGAGACGGCGCACGATGCGACGTGAGGCGATGTATCGCGGCTGGATCGTGTGCGCCTGCGTCGCATCGATCGTCTCCGGCGCGGCGCTTTGGATGGCGGGCGAACGCCCGTTCGGCGCCTTCGGCATCGCGGCGGGCGTCTTCCACGCGCTGTGGGGCCTGGATCTGCGCGCCCTCGTGCGCGGGCGCTGGCGGCGACGTCCGATCGTGATCCCGACGCTGCGCCCGATCGTCGTCTTGCCGCCGCATCGAAGCCTCGCGCAGCGCCTGCGCGCGTGGAGAGCGCGACGTGACGCGGTGAAGCATGCGGCGGTGAAGCATGGGTAAGTCGAGCAAGCCGACGATCGGCTATCGGCACTTCATGTACCTGTACATGGGCGAGTCAATCGGCCCGAACGATTACCTCGCAGGCGTGAAGGTCGGTGGCCAGAGCGTGTTCGAGGGCGAACGCGCCGGCAGCGGCACCCTGGCGATCAACCTGCCGCAACTGTTCGGCGGCGACAAGAAGGAAGGCGGGCTCGTCGGCACGCTGCAGATCCGCATGGGCGAGCCGGACCAG
>WYBC01000006.1 GCA_011526085.1 Lysobacter sp.
CTGGTCCGGCTCGCCCATGCGGATCTGCAGCGTGCCGACGAGCCCGCCTTCCTTCTTGTCGCCGCCGAACAGTTGCGGCAGGTTGATCGCCAGGGTGCCGCTGCCGGCGCGTTCGCCCTCGAACACGGTCTGGCCGCCGACTTTCACGCCTGCGAGGTAATCGTTCGGGCCGATCGACTCGCCCATGTAGAGGTACATGAAATGGCGATAGCCGATCGTCGGCTTGCTCGATTTACCCATGGCGGCGGCTCCACGCGCGCAGGCGCTGCGCGAGGCTTCGATGCGGCGGCGAGACGACGATCGGGCGCAGCGTCGGGATCACGATCGGACGTCGCCGCCAGCGCCCGCGCACGAGCGCGCGCAGATCCAGGCCCCACAGCGCGTGGAAGACGCCCGCCGCGATGCCGAAGGCGCCGAACGGGCGTTCGCCCGTCACCCACAGCCAGACCCCGGAGAGGATCGAGACCACGCAGGCGCACACGACCCAGCCGCGATAGATCGACTCACGTCGCATCGCGCACTTCCGCGTTGCCATCGGCTCGCTCTGCTCGCGCGATCTCGATCACGCGGACGACGAAGGGATCGTCGTGCAGGTGGGGGTGGTCGACGACAACGATCCCGTCCTCGCATAAGAGACGAAGATCGATGCCGTGCTGGCGGCACCATGCCCGAATGCCAGGCGTACAGAGTGGCCCACCGGCCGGATCGATCGCGCGCACGTGCCGAAGGTGAATGCGCAGGCCGCGATTGGAGGGCATGCCGTTCGATGGCATGGTCACTTCCCGCCGCTGGCCTTGATCGGCGTGGTGCGCAGGTCGCCGTAGGCGAGGACGTTGGGATCGTCCACCCACACCTCGCCGAAGATCACCATGACCTCGCGGCCCTCTTCGGCGGTCGGCACCGAGAAGTCGGCGAGCGACGGCGGCTTGGTCGATTGCGGCTTGGGCCGCATCGCGATGCTGATGGCGATGGAGAGAATCAGCACGAAGACGTAGACCCACATCGTGGACGGGTTCCTGGAGTGCGAGGCGCGAGGTACGAGGTGCGAGGTGCGGGACGCGCGCAGCCGCCGTCCGGCGCGGTGGCGCCGGGCGGTACGTGTGAAGGGAAATTCAGAAGACCGGATCGCTGCCGAAGGGATTGCGCATGCCCTTCAGGGTCGGCTGGCCGCCGTAGTTCAGTTCGTTGCGGAATTTGGGGCAGCCGTTCGGCCCGAGCGTGCGATCGCAGCCGGGGAACGCGACGACGCGCGCATCCGGCGCGAGCGCGGCCGGGGTGAGCAGGCGCAGGGTGGCGCCGACGTGGCTGACCACGAAACGGCGTTCGACGCCGAGCGTCGCCGTCCACTGCAGCACGCCGCCGTCGAAGTGGCCGTCGTCGAACGCGTCGAACGCTGCGGACGCGACGGAATACCCGGTCGCGTCGCTCAGCACCGCCGGCACCGCGTGCGCGTCGGGATCGGCGTTGCACAGCCCGAGGCCCTGACTGTAGAGCACCAGCGGACAGTTCGACTGCCAACTGCGGCGCAGGCCGAGGGTCTCGACCGCGGCGGCGAGCGACTCGCAGCGCAGCTTGGCGACGCTGTGGGTTTCGTCGAGATTGGCGACGTGCCCGGTCCAGCCCAGGCGCACCTGGCCGTCGCGCACCCGCACCCGCTTGAGGTCCAGGCGCAGGCGCAGCCCCGGCGGAAACGGACGAAACAGATTCAGCAGCGGCAGGTCGAGCGGCGCGGTGATCTGCAGCGCATTTTTCGCATCCTCCGCCGACTGCACGATCTTCTCGCGCGTGATCGTGATCGGGGCGTAACGCTGGCCTTCGACGATCGCTTCGCGTTTGGCGTCGGTGTAGCGCCAGTGGTGTAGTCCGATCGAGAAGCCGTACAACTCGATCTCGCGTGAAAGCAGACCCATGCGTGCGGACTCAGGGTTCTTCCGCCGGAACCCCGGCGAAGGACACGGCGCAATCGAGCAGACCGTCGCTGTCGGCGTGGTGACGCAACTCGACCGTGTCGCCCGCCAGCGTCACCAGCGCCATCCAGCACACCAGGCGCACCCGTTCGGGTGTGATCGTTCGACCCAATGCCGCATCCAGTCGCAGGCGTTCGGCGAGATCGCCGTTGGCGAGCGTGAGTTCGTTCGACGCTTCGATGGCGCGATGGAACACGGCGCCATCGACGAGTTCGATCCGGACATGGCGACGACCCGCCTGCTGGCGCAGACTGCGGGTGACGCCGCAGGCGACAACGGTGAGCGTGAGCGCGGTCTCGCCGATCGTCTCGAGCACCTCCAGATCGTCCATCCCGGTCGGCAGCCACAGCGCCTCGGCCCGGCCCTGCAGCCCGTACAGCAGGCTGCGGTGCGCGGCGCGTTCGGTGCGACCGAACAGCCGCCACGCGTGCGACTGCATCGTCCACGCGAAGCCGGAGAGATCGTCCGCGTGGGTGCGCCCCACCTCGCCGTCGAGCAACTCGAAGCGTCGCGCGAAGCTCGCGACCGGATCGGTGGTTTCATCGCCGCGGTGCTGCAGCACCGGGAACCCGCGATAGCGCGTCGCCGGCAGCGCCGCCGGCCAGTCGCAGGGCTCGGTCGCCTCGAAGCGCAGTTGCGTGGACATCAGCCGGTCGGTGTGGCGCCGCAGTTCCGGCGCGTCGGTCAGGCGCGCGGTCCGGCAGGGCATCAGGCGCGTACCCACCGGCCACGCGCGGCGCGTCGGCGCGCGTAGCGCGATCCGACCGTTCGCGACCTGCGCGACTTCGACCAGTTCGTAGGTCGCGACATCACGCCAGAGCATGGCGAGGCTGCCGACCGCGAAGTCCAGGCCCGTGGCGTCGACCGGGACCTCGACCGCGCCCGCTACCAGCGGCGCACCGAGCCGCGTCGTATCGACGAACACCGGCAGCGCCCACACCCGTGCCGTCCAGTCGAACAGCGCGTGTTCCACCCAGCGGCGTTCGACGCGATCGGCGAGCACCGCGAACTCCCACGACCGATGCGGTGCTTCGCGCAGCGGTGTGCGGGTGACGGTGCCGGCGACGGCGATCTGCACATCGGTGAGCCAGGCGAGCGTCTCGATCAGCGGTTCGGTCCAGTTGGGCGGCAGCGTCCAGGCGTTGAGGCGCAGGCCGTCGATGCGGATCGACCACGTCGCGCCATCGGCGAAGGTCAGCACCGCCACCGCGTCGATCACCGGCGGGCCGTCGAGGCCGACCGTCAAGCTCAACACTCGCTCCTGCAACGGCCGCAGCAACAGCGGCAGCGGCGCGGACGCTACGAGCGTGCTGCCGGCATCGCCGTCCAAGCGCAGCGCGGTCAGCGTCTGCGGGAGGGTCCGCCAGGCGTTCCACACCGCGACCTCGCGGGTGAGTTCGGAGACGACGTTGCCGAGCGACATCGCGATCGGCGTGAGGTGGATGCGATCGAAATAATCCCCGGCGAAGCGGTGTGCCAGGCGTCCGGTCGCGGGCCAGCGCAGCGCGTCGGCATGACGAAACGCCCCCGCCCCCGCGACGAGGCTGTCGCGGCGATAGGCGGCCGGGACGAACGCCCCCTCGCCGAGCGCGTTCAGTTCGATCGAGAGCATGGGATTGGTCGCGCCGAACAGCCGCGGCGTCGGCGCGATGCCGATCAAGGCCACCATCAGGGCACGTCCCGCAGAGCGACGCCGAAGGTGCCGGAATGCTGCGCGCCGATCGGCCAGCCGGCGCCGTTGCGCTGCACCGGGTGGACGGCGTGCAGCGGGTAGGCCCGCCAGCGTTCGGGGCCGTAGAGCAGCGGTTGGCTCAGGTCGAGGTGATCGAGCCGGCAGTAACGCGCATGCGCGAACGTGGCGACGATGGTCTGCCCTTGCGCCTGACGCGCCATCAGCACGTCGATGGGCAGCAGGACAGTCGCCTGATTGAACTGCGAGGGCAAGGCGTGGAGCAGGCCCGCCTTGTGCGAGACGCCGAGCAACTCGCCCGGACTGCCGCCATAGGTGGTGCGCCACGCGGGCGCGCCTTCCAGCCCACAGTGGATGAACGAGGAGTGATTGCTGCCGGCCGCGCTTGCGAAGAAGAAGCCGAGCCCGAGCCCATCGTAAGGCAGCGCACCGAGATCCGTGCCGCTGTTGGCGGCGATGAACACGCGACAGGTCGCGGACGCCCCGACGACATCACCACGGAACGATCCGCTGCACCATAGCCCCGTGCCGCCGATCTGCGGCATCGACGACACGCCGACGTTGAGGTGCTGGTGACGATCGACGTTATAGCGCAGGACCACGTAGATTTCGTCGGGTGCGTCGAAGACGTGCAACACAGCCTCCGCCGGCCACTGGATCGGTGCGTTGCTGAAGGACAGCAGCTTCACCGCTTGCGGACAGGCGCCGGTGAGTGCCGCGCCGGCCTGGCCGGTCCCCGCCTGCAGGCGCAGATCGGTCGCGCTCGCGGTGAGCTGCACGAACGCAACGCCCTTGCTCAGGATGCCGCTCGCCAGCGTCCAGCCGCGCGCGGTCAGCGTCGTCTCTATGGCGGCCTTCAGGGCCGCGAAACTCGCGACCTGTCCCGTGAACGTCGCCATCAGACCATCTCCACCGCGACGTAGTCGCGCCAGGTCGTGCGCGCACCGTCCTGCAGCACCACGAACGCACGACCGTTGACCGCGCGGATCGCATCGACCGCCTGGCGAACGCTCATTCCCGTTTGATCGATGACCGCGCTGCCTTCGAGCTGCAGCACGTTCTCGGAGGCGTTGTTGTAGCCGGAGACCATGCTCACGCCGTCGAGCACACCGTAGAGATTGCCGCTGCTGGGATAGGCGCGTGCATCGTTGTCGTAGGCGCCGAATTGCATCTCGTACAGTTCGAGCGGCTGCGGCTGGTGCAGGGTGCCGGCCGGCACGAGGCAGCGATACCCGCTGC
>WYBC01000007.1 GCA_011526085.1 Lysobacter sp.
GCTGGGCCGCGTCACCACCTACGCCTACAGCGACAGCAACCGTTCGATGACGATGACCACGCCGGAGGGCGTGGCGATCACGACCGTGCACGACCGCTTCGGTCAGACGGTCGAAGTGCGCCAGCCGCTGCCGGACGGGACGACGGCGACGACGGTGACGGCGTACGACCGCAACGGCGACGTGCTGAGCACGACCGATGCGCTGGGCCGGGTGTCGACGAACGCCTACGACGCGCGCGGGCTGCTGACCAGCAGCACCGACGCCAGCGGCCGGACGGTCGCGTACGAATACGACGCGGTGGGCCGGGTGCTGAAGCGCCGGGAAGATCCCAGCGGCCTGAACCTGACGACGACCTACACCTACGATGGCCAGGGCCGGCAGGTGCGGGTGACGGACGCCAGCGGGCGGACGACGACGATGGCCTACGACCGTCGCGGCCAGCTGACGGAGACGGTGCGCGACCCGCAGGTGAATGGGGTGGGTCTGGCGCTGAAGACGACATACACGTGGGACCGCGACGGTCGGCAGCTGACGGTGACCGAGGGCGCCGGCACGGCGAACGCGACGACGGTGGCCTACGGTTACGACGCGCTGGGCCGTCGGACGACGGAGACGTCGGCGCCGGGGACGCTGAACCTGACGACGACGTACGCCTACGACGCGAACGACAACGTGACGACGAAGACCGACGCGAGCGGTCGGGTGACGCGCTACGCGTACGACGCGGCGAACCGGTTGCGGTACGTGGTCGACGGCATGGGCGGGGTGACCGAGTCGGTGTACGACGCGGCGGGCCGCGCGACGCTGGTGCGGACGTACGCGAAGCCGCTGGACCTGACGGGCCTGTCGCTGGCGCCGACGGAGGCGGAACTGTCGACGCGGGTGACGAATCAGGCGCTGGCGAACGATGCGCTCGACGAGACGATTTACCGGCTGTACGACCGCGACGGGCGGGTGCGCCTGCGCATCGACGGCACCGGTGGCGTCAGCGAAACGGTGTACGACACGGCGGGCCGGACGATCCGCACGACGCGCTACGCGCAGGCGGTGGCGCTGACGCCGACGCTGCGCACGGCGCTGCGCGACGGCACGGCGACGGTGGCCGGTGTGGGGGTGAACGCGAGCGCTGCGGACGAGAGCGTGCGTCACGTATACGACGCGGCCGGCCAGTTGCGCTACAGCATCGATGCGACCGGTGGCTATCGCGGGGTGTGGTACGACGCGGCGGGCCGGGTGGCGGTGACGCGCGCGATGACGCAGCGGCTGGACATGGCGAACATCGCCGACGGCATGACCGTGGTGCAGATCGACGCGATGAATCTCTGGGGCGCGACCGACGATCTGGACATGTTCGTGTACGACGGCGCCGGTCGCCTGCGTTACGAACTGCAGACGGTGGGCGATCCGACGGTGTTCCCGTTCACCGCCGCGGTGACCGAGCGGACCTACGACGGCGCGAACCGCACGCTGAGCACGCGTCGCTTCGCGTCGCCGATGACGCTGGAATCGGCGCTGATCGCGAAATTGGGCGCGGGCACGGCGGAAGCGTCTGATTTCGCCGCCTTCGTGTCCGCGAACGCCGGCAACGTGCAGAGCGAGCGCAGCGTATACGACGCAGCGGGTCGCCGGCAGTACAGCATCGACGGCACCGGCGGCTACGTCCGCTATCGGTACGATGCGGCGGATCGGGTGGTGGTGGTCCGTCACGGCGCCACGCGGTTGAATCCGGCGATGTTGACGGACGCGACGACGGCGCTGCAGCTGGAATCCATGGTGTCGGCCAATCCTGCGGATGCGTACACGAATCACGTGTACGACGCGGCCGGTCGCTTGCGTTACACGGTGATGGCGACGGATTCGATGATGGTCAGGCCGTACGCGGCGCAGCTGACAGAGATGCGTTACGACGCGACGGGGCGGGTGCTGGAGACGCGGAGCTTTGCGAGCCATTTCATCGTCGATGAAGCGACGGTGCAGAAAATGTCGGCGGGCACCGCGACCGATGCCGATTTCGCGGGCTTCATCGCCGCGAACGCCGGCACGGCGCAGTCGCAGCGCCATGTCTACGACGCCGCCGGTCGCGAGGTCTACACGATCGATGCGATCGGTGCGTTCGTGCGCACGTGGTACGACGCTGCGGGCCGTGCGACGGTGGTGCGCCGGTTCGCGACGCCAGTGAACCCGGCGACGCTCGGCGATGCGACCACGGTCGCGGCGCTGGACGCGCAACTGACGTGGACCGCGGCCGATCCGACCGAATACCGCGCCTACGACGCCGCCGGGCGCGTGCGCATCGCCTACGACAGCCTCGGCCTGGTCACGCAGACCGATTACGACGGCGCCGGTCGCGCCACGGTCAGCCGCGGTCATTCGGTCGCGTATTTCCCCGGCGCGACGCTGACCGACAAGTTCTTCGCGGGCACCGCGACGGTGGCGGATTTCGCGACCTTCGCGGCGGCGAACGAGAGCAGCGCGCGGGTCCAGTCGACGGTCTACGACGCCGCCGGCCGCGCGCGCTATACGCTCGCGCGCAACTTCGGCACGTGGACGGTGGGCGAACGCCAGTACGACGGCATCGGCCGGGTCTCGGCCGACATCCGCTACGGCGTGACGATTGCGCACGTGCCGGGCGACGGCGAGTCGCAGGTGATCGCGGCGCTTAATGGCGCGCTGAGCAGCGATCCGGCGGTGCGCGCGACGCAGACGCGGACCACGCGTTATCTGTACGACGCGGCGAATCGTCAGCGCTTCGTGCTGGACGCGACGTCGGCGGTGAGCGAACAGCGTTACGACGCCATCGGCCGGGTGCTGGAGACGCGCAGCTACGGCAACCTGCTGGCGAACGGCACGGCGATCGACACCGCATCGGTCGCGGCGTGGGCACAGGGCCAAAGCCTCGCGGACGTGCGTCGCATGGCGAACAGCTACGACGCCGCCGGCCAGCTGACCGCGCGCACCGATGCGTTGGGCAACGCCGAAACCTTCGCCTACGACGGCGCCGGGCGGATGCTCACCCGCACCGATCGCATGGGCGCGGTCTGGACGTATCAGTACGATGCCGCCGGTCGCAGGATCGCGGAGATCAGTCCGCAGGCGGAGATCTTCTCGATCGATGCGGCAGGCAATCTGTCGTCGAGCGTGCGTTCGCTGACCACCCGCTACGCCTACGATGCGCTCGGCAGGCTGCTGAGCAGGACCGAGAATGCCGACACCGGCAACACGCTGACGACCGATTACGTCTACGACACCCGCGGCAATCTCATCCGCACGATTTTCGCCGACCCGGGGCAAATCGATCCCGCGACTGGCGATATCGTGTTCACAGGCGTGAGGCCGACGCGGGAAGTCGTGTACGACACGCTCGGCCGGGCGGTCGTCGAAAAGGACGAGCGCGGCCATCATCGCTATGTCGTCCACGACGCGCTGGGCCGCGTCGCCTACGAGATCGATCAGGAGTCGTACGTCACCGCCTACGGCTACAACGCCTACGGCGAGCAGACCGCATTGACGCGGTACGCGGCGAAGCTGCAGACCGGCGCATCGGCGTTCGTCTCCGCCAACTGGCAGACGGGGCAGGCGATCTCGCTCGCGCAGATGCAGGCGACGGGCAGCCTGTTGCCCGATGCCGCGGCGGACCGCACGATCGCGACCGGCTACGATGCCCTCGGCCGCAAGACCCGGGTGGTGCAATCGACCATCAACTACGTTCGCGCCAACGGCGCGCTGGCCAGCGGCGCACCCACCACGACCTTCGCCTACAACGCGTACGGCGAGATGGTCGCGGAGTCGGTTCTGCTCGAAGGATCGGAAGCGCAGGGCGATGCGGTGTGGGCGCAGACGTGGCGATACCACGATGCCGCCGGGCGCAACATCCTGACCGTGGATGCCGAAGGTTACGTCACCACGATGACGTACAACGCCACCGGCGATCTGACGAAGACCGTCGAACATGCGCGCGCCATCGCGACCGTGGGTCTGAGCGCGCAGACCGCGCCATCGCTGCCGGCGGCGGGCGATGCCGCGATCGGCTTCGATCGGGAAACGTGCTTCACCTACGATGCGCTCGGCCGCAAGGCCACGCAGACCATCGTGCGCAACTACCAGCGCAGCGACGGCAGTACCGGTCGCCTGGACGCGGTGACGACCTACGGCTACGACAACGAGGATCGCGCCACCACGGTCGCGGACGCCACCGGTACGATCACCACCACCTACAACGCGCTGGGACAGTCGATCGCCGTGCAGGAACAGGCGCGCAGCGTGCTGGTCGCTTCGGCGGACGCGCAATTGCAGACGAGCGCCACGACCGATCTGGAGTCCGCCGCGCTGTACGAACAGCGCTCGCCGTACAGCGCCATGATGTACAACGCCTTCGGCTGGCTGATCGGCGTGCGTCGCTATGCGAACGGACGCGTGGGTAGCGATCCGGTGGTCGCCGATGCCGCGCGCGACCAGTTGGCCGTGACCCGCTATCTGAAGTCCGGCAAGCCCGGCATGAGCCGGGATGCGCTCGGCAACGCGGTGTATTCGCAGTACGACGCCGCCGGAAATCTGACCCGGAGCTGGTCGCGGCTGGAAGGATCGGAAGATGCCCGCGATGTCATGACCGATCGCTGGTATGCCTACGACAAGGCCGGTCGCCAGACCGGCGTCGAAGTCGTGCGCACGCGGCTCCCCGACAATGTTCTGTCGACCGATCAGGCGGAGGCGGCCGAGTACAACGCCTTCGGCGAGATCGTCCGCAAGACGTTCGGCTGGGGCGCGACCGCCATCGCAGGTGAGCTGCTCTACACCTACGATGCGGCGGGTCGCATGATCGCCGACAACAGCACCGGTGCGGCCCGCGAGTTCGGATACAACCTCGCCGGACATCAGGTCCGCGAGTCGCACAAGGTCAAGCGCGATGCGACCTCGGCGGCCATCGATGCGGTGACCCGCATCCAGACCGACAGGCTCGGTCGTGCGGTCACGACGATCCTGCCGTCGCATGCGGACGATGCCGGCGTCACTTCGGTCGTGCGCCAGAAGTACGATCGATGGGGCAACCGGCTGCAGGTGATCGACGGTCGCGGCTACCAGACCGACTACCAGTACAACGACCACAACCAGCTGGTGCGCGAGACCCGGCCGCTGGTGTGGGTGGTCGGCGAGAACGGCGGCGGCAGCTGGCAGCGTCCGGTGAATCAGTGGTACTACGGCGCCTACGGCCGTCTGCTGGCGACGCGCGACGCCAACGGCAATCTGCGCACGATGGCCTACGATGCGGTGGGCCATCACATCAAGACCGTCGATTCGTTCGGCAACGAGACCCATCACGCCTACGATGTGCTCGGCCAGCAGCGCCTGACCCAGGACGCGCTGGGCTACATCGCCTGGAAGGATTACGACCGCAACGGCCGCGTCGTCGCGATCGGCGATTTCCTCGCCGGCGGTACTGCGCGCACGCGCAACGTGCAGCAGAGCTATGTGCTGAACCAGGCCGGCGATCGCGTGCAGGTCGCGAACGCGCTGAACCAGACCGTGCGCTACGACTACGACAGTTTCCAGCGGACGCTCCGCAGCGAGACCGCGGCCGGCGTGGTCATGCAGTACCGCTACGACGTGCAGGGGCGCAAGATCCTCGAAACCAACGGGCTGGTGAATACCGGGGGGCAGGCGGGGCCGACCTACACCGACCGCGAGCAGCAGGTCGTCAACCTCAACGAATTGAGCTGGAAGTACGATGCCTTCGGTCGCCTGACCGATCACAACAACCTCAGCGGCCGCGACAGCGACTACGTCTACGACGCGTCGTCCGGTGCGCTGACCGGCGAGTCCGCCTCCGGCGGCAGCAATTCCGGCTACGCCGATGCGGTCAAGGACATCCGCTATTACCCGAACGGCCGCATCCAGCAGATCACCGAGACCGGCGGCAAGATCTATCGTTACGAGTACGATGCCGCGGGCAATCGCACGCTGGAAGAGACGACCACGGTCGATGGCGACAACAAGGCCATCCACACGATTACCCGCACCACCTGGGACAGCAACAACCGCGTGCAGCGGGTGGTCCAGGACGACGTGCTGGCCAACAAGCGGGTGTTCGACCTGCGCTACGACTACGACGCCAACGGCAACCGCCGCCGGGTGCTCACGCAATCGGGCTATGGCGACAATGTCGAAGGGATCGTCGTCGTCAACGCCGCGCCCGCGGTGGTGTCGCCGCCCGCGGACCGCGGCGCGAAGAAGGGCCAGACCTCCGAGTTCCGGCTGCTGTTCAGCGATGTGTTCCGCGACGCGGAAGGCGATGCGCTGACGTTGACCATCGCCCAGGGCGACGGTTCGGCGTTGCCGGCGTGGCTCACCGCGTACCGCGACGCGCAGACCGGCGAGATCGTGTTCGTCGCCGCGCCGGCCGCGAACGCCGCCGATACCGACGTGGTCGTGCGGCTGACCGCACACGAGACCGCGACGCCGGCCAACAGCGTGAGCACGACCTTCCTGATGAAGGTGCGCGCGAACAACGCGCCCGAGACGGTGGGCGGGGCGGTGACGTTCAACGCCAAGCTCAACGAATCCTTCGGTCGCGATCTGGCGGCGGGCGATCACTTCCGCGATATCGACGTCGGCGATGCGCTGGTCCTGAGCGTGGTCGGCACGCTGCCGGCATGGTTGTCGGTGAACACCAGCGCGCCGGGGCTGGTGCGCCTCAGCGGCGTGCCGACGACGGCGGGCAGCGCCAGCTTCACGCTGCGCGCGACCGATGCGAACGGTGCGACCGTCGACAAGACGATCACGATCGTGTCGGCCGCCAATCTGCCGCCGACGCTGGTGGCCGCGCCGGCGGCGCAGGATGCGACGATCAACCGCAGCTTCGCCTGGACGATGCCGCTGTCGCAGGTGTTCGCCGACGGCAACGGCGATGCGCTGCAGGTGACCGCGAGCGGGCTGCCAGCGTGGCTGAGCTTCCAGCACATCGGCACGCAGTCGCCGCCGCAGTTGCGGATCAGCGGCCAGGTGCCGCCGGATGCGGTGGACGGCCAGAGCCACAACGTCGTGCTGACCGCGACCGACACCAGCGGCGCGAGCGTGAGCGCGACGCTGCAGGTGCGGGTGACGAACAACGTTCCGCCGCAGCCGCCGCAGGTGGCGAACAAGACCGCGAAGCAGAATCTTGCGTACAGCGTGGTGTTGCCGGAGTTCTTCGACGAGAACGGCGATGCGCTGACCTATGGCGTGACGAACCTGCCGCCGGGGCTGAGCTTCAACGCGTCGACGCGCACGATCGGCGGCACGCCGACGGCGGCGGGCGGCTGGGTGGTGGCCTACAGCGGCAGCGATGGTCGGGTGTCGACGACGACCGACTTCACGCTGTTCGTGGAGGCGAACAATGCGCCGGTGGCGCCGACGGTGGGCGCGCAGACCGGGACCCGCAACACGCCGGTGTATCTGGTGCTGCCGGCGTTCACCGATCCGAACGGCGATGCGTTGACCCACGGCGTGAGCAATCTGCCGCCGGGGCTGAGCTTCAACGCGTCGACACGCACGATCACCGGCACGCCGACGACCGCGGGCAGCTGGACGGTGAGCTACACCGCGGACGACGGCCGCGGTGGCGTCACCGGCACCACGTTCGTCTTCACCGTCGCCGAGCCGGCCGGCAACCAGCCACCGGTGGTGACCAACCCGCTGGCGGACCAGCTGTTGATGGGCGGCGCGGGCTTCAGCTTCACGTTCCCGGCGAACGCCTTCGCCGACCCGGAAGGGCAGACGCTGACCTACACGAAGGCGGTGATCGCGGGTCCGAACGCCGCGAGCTGGCTGAACTTCAACGCCTCGACGCGGACGTTCTCGGGGACGGCGCCGGCGCTGCTGGCCGGGCCGTGGACGGTGCGGGTGACGGCGACCGATCCGTCGGGCGCGAGCGTGTACGACGACTTCGAGCTGTCGGTGGACACCGGCGAAGGAATGATGGCCGGCGGCGGCGAGACGTACAGCTTCGAGATGGGGCTGAGCGAGGAGACGCTGATGCAGGGCGCGTCGCAGGCGTCGAGTTCGAGCTCCGGTCCCATCCCCGTGCAGGTGAAGGACGAGTGGTACCTGTACGACAGCGAGAACCGGATCAAGCTCAGCGGCGGTGCGCTGTCGGGCGCGGCGGGCGCGCAGGGCACGACGATCCAGTTGTCGCAACTCAGCCAGAACAGCGATGCCTGGGAGCGGGGTTACGACGCGGTGGGCCGTCTGGTGCTGACCTATCGTCGGGTGTACAACCCGGCGACGCAGTCGGAGGCGACGATCGCCGAGCGCACCAGCTACGACGCGCGCGGGCAGCGGCTGTATGCGTTCCACCAGCAGATCATCGGCGGTGGCTACTCGCCGGACCCGGGGATCTCGACGCGGTATTCCTACGACGCGGCGGGTCGGGTGACCGAGGTGCGGAGCTACTACGCGAACGGCACGATGATGCCGACGCCGGTGACGATCGAGGGCGAGGTGCAGACCCGCGACGTGAGCGGCTGGCTGAGTGGCGCGCAGCGGATCAGCTACGACAACGACGGCCGCGTGCGCTGGCAGGAGACGCTGGGCCGGGACGAGACGGTGCCGTATTACCTGTCGCCGGAAAATCTGGCGCAGCAGTACGGCGACCTGTCGGTGCTGGAGCTGCGCAGCCGCGAGGAGTACACGCTGGCGGACGCCACGCCGTCGAACCTCGACGACAACGCGACGGCGTACGACGCGGCCGGCCGTCTGACGAGCTATCGCTATACGGCGCAGGCGGCGGACGAGAGCTGGTACACGCACACGTTCGGCAGCGTGTACGAAGGCTGGGAGGGTTACCAGGAGAAGACGGTCGCCGGCACCAGCAGCAACACCGCCTACAAGCCGACGACGAACACGCTGACGTACGACGACTACGGGCGGCTGCTGAAGCAGCAGGAACACACGGAATACCAGGACGACCTGATCGACGACCGGGTGCGGGTGTACGCCAACACGGCCGAAGGCCAGGTGCAGACGCGCCGCGAAGGCACGCGCAAGCAGGTGAACGGCGTGTACCAGTTCGTGGAGAACGACGCGGACAGCCTGGGCCAGAAGACGAACTACGGGTTCGTGTACAGCGGCGGCCAGCAGGTGGCGGAGCTGAAGTCGGGCGGCAAGACGCGCAGCGGGCAGGCGGTGGGCAGCATCGTGGGCGTGAACGGCGCGGGCGCGTACGCGGCGGGCGGCGGCACGGTGACGGTGCTGGCGGGCGAGACGCTGCGCGACCTGGCGCAGCGCGTGTACGGCACCAGCACGCTGTGGTACGTGCTGGCGGACGCGAACGGGCTGAGCGATGCGGACACCGCATTGACCGCCGGCCACCAGCTGAAGGCCCCGGGCGTGAACGTGAACCGCAACGACGCGGGGGCGTTCCGGCCTTATGACCCGAATGAGGCGATTGGGGGGACGGCGCCGGGGCTGCCGTACATTCCGCCGACGAAGTGCGATGCGTTCCTGGTCATCATGGTTGCGGTGATCGCGATCGCCGTGGCGGTCGCGAGCTGGGGGCAATTGGCCAAAGAAAGCATGGGTTTCCTCTACGGCGTCTACGTGGGCGCAGTGGCCGGCGCTGCCGGCGCCGCGACCTCGGCCGTACTGGGAAGCGCAACCGGGATCAGCAGTTTCAGTTGGCGGAGTATCGCCGCTGGCGCGATCACGGGCGCGATCACGGGCGGAATCGCCGCGCAGTGGGGCACCGCAGGCGAAGCGGTGAAAGACGGTTTGAACGCCGCGAAAGCGGCGGAGGTGGGTGCAGCGATCGGCAACTTCGCGAAAGCGGCGGGCCTTGCGGTTCTCAATGCAGGCGCTGCCTATGCGGGCCAGAAGTTGGCGGGCGTGCCGGACACGCAATTCAGCTGGAAGGGCATTGCTGCCAGTACGGTCGCCAGTGTGGCGATGGGATTCATCACGCCAGCGGGAGGCGCGGACACGGTCGGCGGTCGCCTGCTGGCTGGCGCAGCGGACGGGGTGCTGACGCACTACGTGCGCAAGGCGTTCGGCTTCGATGAAGACCTCGATCCGACGGCCGTGTTGATCAGTGCGCTGGATAGTGTGATGAGTGGGGGTGCGGCCAAGAGCAATCGAGGAGAAAACAAAAAGTCGGGCGATTCCTTTGAGAAAACCGACTATTCGAAGTCGATCGGCGAGTTGACCTACGGAGGTGATGCTAGGGGTGGGGTTGGCCCCATTGGATTCGGCCTCGGTTTTGGTGTCGATGCCGGAGCGCTATTGATGGCAACGACGTCCGGTTATCAGTCGACGGGCGACTGGAACGAAAGCGCCGGGCGCACCGGATGGACCGACGAAGACAGCCGCGCCTATCTGGAAGCGCGTGCGCGCGCGGGCGACGCGGCGGCACAACGCGCGCTTGAGAACTTCAGACCGGGGCATATCGAAACGGCTGTCGAGTGGTCCGATGGCGCGTCGACCTCCGATCCGTTGTTGATCGGCGCGAATCTGGGCAGGGCCGGCGATGTGCAGCAAACCGAACTCGACACGATCGCGGTGATCGGAGCACGCATGGATCGAACGGAAGCAGATCCGACCGAACGTCTGCAGTTCGATACCGAATCGCTGGCGACGCGGAAGCCGGTGACTCTCCAGGATTTGCTGCGAAGTGCCGGTCTGGACCGTCCATATGAGAGCCGCTTCGCCAAGCCGCAAATCGTGATCAACCAACCGCCACCGTCCACGCGGAATCAGGCGTACATGCAGCAGTTGGTGGGTGGTCGGCGGATGAGCGACGCCGATCCGGCGACGGCGCCGCAGTATGCGATCCAGCGGGTCGCGCGTGATATCGACGCGCTGAGGGCGAATTCGTTTGCGGGCGGCACGTACTGGGTCGCGAGCGAACTGGGCGCGACGCATGCGGAGTCGATGCAGGCCGCACAGATTGCGGGCGTCACGACAGATGCGGTGATGGCTGGGGTGGGCGTGTATGCCACGACGCGGCCGAAGCCGGGGCCGGCGACGCTGATCGATATCGGCGGCGGTCCGCGGACGATCTACAGTGGCCCGGCGGCGCAGGGCGCGCAGCCTTATCGGCTGAACTCGGGCGGGTATTCGGTTGAATCGGTGAGGTATAGCAGCCAGACTACCGCCACGACGCTGCCGGTCGGAACCCAGTGGTCCGGGCCGGTCAGAAGCGACTGGCGGATGACGCAAGCGCTTGTGGACAGTTTCAGGAACAGTGGGAGGGTGGCGGCTGGGGGGATTGTTCCAAACACAACAAGAGTTGCTGGAACGCAATGGAACGAAGCCCTATCAATTAAGTACGGCGAAGGCAATGTCTTCTGGGATTGGCCTAAGAACAATGGTTTTGTCTATGGCGCAGACTCTGTTGGATCAATCAAGCCTGGTGAATTGATTGGACGCTTCGGCAACGAGAGCGGAACTTTTGCCAGTCCACTGGGGACTGCTCCTGAACTCCGGGCATTGCGCCCAGGAACGGATCTCAGTACCGAAAACGTTTATCGAGTTATTCGAGAAATACCTAACACGCGCATTGGGCCGGCAGCGCCAGCATTTGACATGCCAGGTTACGGCACGCAGTATGAATTCGATCGATCAATAAAAGCTTTGATTGACGGCAAGTACCTTGAGCGAGTCACTAGATAAGGAAGGCGAGATTAAATCGATGAATACGCTAGAGCTCGAACGCATGCTGCTGCAGGAAGGTTTCAATCCCAAGTGCTTCTCTCTGAAGGAGGAGCACAAGGACGAGGCGCTGTGCTTGCGCAATCGTGGCCAAGATTGGTGTGTTTTTTACAGCGAGCGTGGATTGGAGACGGGAAGCATTTGCTTCTCGGATGAGGCCCAAGCCTGCCAGGATTTCCTTGAGAAGATGAGGTCTGACCCCACCACTAAGCTTGGTTGGAAGACTGGATTCGGGTACTAGGTGTGGCGTCCACCGTCCGCGAAGCTCGCGCCTGACCCTCGCGGCAATCGGATTTCGGCTTTTGAGTGACCGGTTTTGATCGTATCTGCGTCTGTGAGAGGCTTTTCAGCGTCGATTCCGGCGAAATTTTCGCCAAGAATCGGCGTGTGTTTGGAGTCGAGGCGTCAAGGTTTGCGGACAGTGCCTGTCCGGTCGCTTGCGCCTTGTTTTGTTCGTACCAGGACAAAACCAGGACACCCACTTTTGTAGAATTTTCCGTTGGTGTGTGCCGTCTGATCCGTTGTCCCCCAATCCTTCAGGCTTCAGACAAGGCATCGGCACATCATCGCCCGCGCGTAATCCTCCCCGACGGGCCACGATTTTCCCAGTGATTGCTCACGCCAGCTTCAACGCAAGCCGAATTCCTTTCAGCCATCGCTGCCCCATCTGCTCGGCCAATCCGATGAGATCCTGTGCCGATCCGACAGCGCGATGCCAGCCGCTGTCGAACGCGGCGACGCGGGTGGTCCAGCGTTTCGGGTCGTGATCGATGGTCGCCAGGATCGCGGGTGCGTGCATCGGAATGTGACCGCGCTTTCCCGGGGCCAGCTGACGGCCGGTCCAATCGAGAAGTTGCAGGTAGTCGGTGGTCGTGAGGTCGACAGCGGGTCGCAATCGGCCGGCCGCCGGTTTGAGTCGCGAGGTCAGCATCAAAGGGTTCGACCTCGCCTCGACAATGCGTTTCGCGACGCTGGTGTGTGCGGATCTGTCGAGCCGATCCGTCATGCCTGCCCGGATCGGATTCAGGTCGACGTAGGCCATGGCGGCGAGAATCGCACGGTCGTCGCAGAGGGCTTGGCATTTGTAGCGGCCTTCCCAGAATCGTCCCTTGCAGCCGTCTTCGCGATTCGCCCGTCGCGCGATCGGTTCGACCAGACAGCGCATGAACCAGGAAAGGCTGCCCAGACGTTGGCGCAGGATGCGGATTCTGTCCGAGTCAGCGAGCAGGCGCTGGCGTTTGCTTTCGATCGCGTGGTCGTTATCCTCGCGAGGTGGGAACAGTCGAACCCAGCGCGCTGCGACTTCCTCATCGTGCCATGTTGTCGCTTCGTGCGGGTCGATGCGCAATACCAGATGCAGATGATTGCTCATGACCGCGTAGGCGTCGATGGCGACAGCGAAGCATTCGGCCACGAGATGGATACGGGTTTCGACCCACGCCTTTCGGTGTTCGAAGGATTGCCCGGTGTAGCGGTCGATACCGCAGAGGAACGCTCGCCGCACGCATCGCTGGACGCAATGGAATGCGCCGGGCGTATCGGGCGGTGCGATGTGCGAGCGAGGCCGGGTCATGGGCTATTGTCTTGGACGCCGGACCCGCGCGGTGTCAGGGGGATGCTTGTAGGGTCGTCAGGAAAGTCTGATTTGTGGGTGTCCTCCTTTTCGTAATTTCAATGAGGCTTGAATGATTGTCTTTAATTTCTATTTTTACGAATTGCCAAATTCTTTCGGCCATCCGGTACGGATTCGACGGGGGATTGGTGTCTCTGACGGTCCTGGCGGTCGATATGCCACGTATTTTCATGCGTTGGCGATGTCGATTTCTAAAGAAAATGCTGAAGAGATAGTGGCTGCGATCTTGAAGGTTGAGCGAGGTCATCTGCCAAAGTATGAGTTCGGCGCTTGTGGGTGGGTTGTTCATGTCGATCAGCATGGAGTTGTCTTTGAAAGCGAAGACTATGAAGACCTTAATGGTGAGGGGCTAGGGAGTTTTACCTTTGCTGAATTCAAGTGGGTCTTAATGGCGTGGTGGGAATTTTTGTTACTTCCAGATTTATATGATGATCCTCAGTACTCATTTGCACTTCCAGTCGACACGCCCTGCCTTTTAGATAAGCCTGATAGCTTGCTGAAGCCTGTAAGAGGAAATCGAGGGTCAGTGTAGAGTTTCACGGTCTGCATCCGCGCAGGCCCTGATTTTCGTTTTTCAGTCGAGAGAAGCGGTCATTTACTTTCGTCACCCGTTGCGATGGGGCTGATTTTCGTCGTTGCTGGTGGTACTGCGTGGCGTGTACAAGTTGGGTAATTACCCGACACCGCGCCAGCCTCGGTAGGCCCGTTTCCTGGCCCCATGCCTCCATCCCTGAACGTCCCGCCCGGCAATCGGGCGGAAACTTCACCCGGGACAGCCGCCCCCCCGGGATGGGACAATGGGCGGCCCGCAGTCCGCCGGGTGCCGCCGACTCCCAACCCCCCATGCCGACGCCCAGCCGCCGCGATCTCGCCAACGCCATCCGTTTCCTCGCCATCGACGCCGTCCAGGCCGCCAATTCCGGCCATCCGGGCATGCCCATGGGCATGGCCGACATCGCCGAGGTGCTCTGGAACGACTATCTGAGCCACAACCCGGGCAATCCGAAGTGGTTCAACCGCGACCGGTTCATCCTCTCGAACGGCCACGGCTCGATGCTGCAGTACGCGCTGCTGCACCTGTCCGGCTACGACCTGCCGATCGAGGAGCTCAAGCAGTTCCGCCAGCTCGGCTCGAAGACCGCCGGCCATCCCGAGAACCACATGACCCCGGGCGTGGAGACCACCACCGGTCCGCTGGGGCAGGGCTTCGCCAACGCCGTCGGCTTCGCGCTGGCCGAGAAGCTGCTGGCGCAGCGCTTCAATCGCCCGGAGCTGGCGGTGGTCGATCACCGCACCTGGGTGTTCATGGGCGATGGTTGCCTGATGGAAGGCATCTCGCACGAGGCCGCGTCGCTGGCCGGCACCTGGGGCCTGCACAAGCTGGTCGCGTTCTGGGACGACAACAACATTTCGATCGACGGCCAGGTGCAGGGCTGGTTCACCGACGACACGCCGGCGCGCTTCGAGGCCTACGGCTGGCAGGTGATCCGCGGCGTCAATGGCCACGATCCCGACGAGATCCGCACCGCGATCGACACCGCGATGAAATCGTCCGACCGGCCGGTGCTGATCTGCTGCCGCACCACGATCGGTTTCGGTTCGCCGGCGAAGGCGGGCAAGGAGTCCTCGCACGGTGCGCCGCTGGGCAAGGACGAAGTGGCCGCGACCCGCGCCGCGCTGGGTTGGGAGCATGGTCCGTTCGAAGTGCCGGAGGCGGTCGCCGAGGCCTGGAACGCGCGCAGCGCCGGCCACAATCGCGAAACCCGCTGGGGCCACGTCTACGAAGCCTACGCCGGGCAGTATCCGGCGGAGGCCGCGGAGCTCGATCGCCGCATCCGCGGCGAGCTGCCGGCTGATTTCGCCGGCATCGCCGACGCCTACATCGCGAAGCTGCAGGCCGAAGGCCCGGTGGTCGCGTCGCGCAAGGCATCGCAGATGGCGATCGAAGCGTTCGCCCCGCATCTGCCGGAACTGATCGGCGGTTCCGCCGATCTCGCCCATTCCAATCTCACGCTGTGGAAGGGCAGCAAGTCGGTCGCCGGCAGCGATCCGGACGCGAACTACGTGTATTACGGCGTGCGCGAATTCGCGATGACCGCGATCAGCAACGGCCTCGCGCTGCACGGTGGTTTCCTGCCGTACGACGCGACCTTCCTGGTGTTCAGCGACTACGCCCGCAATGCGGTGCGGATGAGCGCGCTGATGGGCGCGCAGGCCATCCACGTCTACACCCACGACTCGATCGGCCTCGGCGAGGATGGCCCGACCCATCAGCCGGTCGAACACCTCGCGTCGCTGCGCTACATCCCCGACAACGATGTGTGGCGTCCCTGCGACGCGGTGGAATCCGCGGTGTCCTGGCGCGCCGCGATCGAGCGCCGCGACGGCCCGTCGTGTCTGGTCTTCTCGCGCCAGAACCTGCCGCACCAGGCGCGTTCCGAGGCGCAGGTCGCCGATATCCGCCGCGGCGGTTACGTGTTGAAGGACAGCGTCGGCGCACCGGAGGTCATCTTCATCGCCACCGGCTCCGAAGTGGGCCTCGCGATGCAGGCGGCGGAACGGTTCGGCGACGGCGCCCGCGTGGTGTCGATGCCGTCGACCGATGTCTTCGACCGCCAGGACGCGGCTTACCGCGAATCGGTGCTGCCGAGGGCCTGCCGTCGACGCGTGGCGATCGAAGCCGGCGTGCGCGATTTCTGGCGCAAGTACGTCGGTCTGGATGGCGAGGTGATCGGCATCGACAGCTACGGCGCATCCGCTCCCGCGGAGAAGCTCTACCCGCACTTCGGCATCACCGTCGAAGCCGCGGTCGCGGCGGCGCGCGGACACGACTGAGTCCGTGCCACTGGGGCGCAGACGCGCGATGCGCGCATCGGGGCTTCGCGTTCCATGCCTGGCCGCGGCGGTCTTCGCCGTGGCGTTGTGCACGGCCGTCACCGGTCGTGCACAAACGCCGAGCTGCGCCGCGATCGACGCGCATCGCGCGTTGCCCGATGCCACAGTCTGCCTCCGTCGCGCCGGCATCGCGGTACCGGCGTCGTCTCCCGTGCGCGCGGCGAACGCGCTGTTCGTGCACGCCGAGGGCCGCATCGCCGCAGGCCGTTTCGACGATGCCGCCCGCTCGCTCGATTGCGCGGATGCGGTGCTCGGAACGAACGGTGATTCGCTGTCCCGCTATGAGCTCATGCGTCGTCGCGGCATCCTGGACTACAAGCGCGAGCGCATTCCGCAGGCGCTGTCGCGGTTCGAATGCGCGTTGAGCCTGGCCCGCGCGCGCGAGGACCGCGTCGCCATCGCCCGAGATCTGAAAAACATCGGCAGCGCACTGCGCCGTCTCGGCGATTTTCACGGCGCGCTCCGTTCGCACATGCTGAGCCTGGAGCTGCAGCGCGCCGACGGCAAGGTCGGCGGCGCGGTGCTGAACAACATCGGCGATGTCTACCGGGATCTGGACGAGCCCGAAGAGGCGATGCGCTTCTACCGCGAGGCGCTGTCGACTTATCGGGCCCAGGGCGAGCGAACCGATGCGGCGCATGTGCTGGAGAGCATGGCCGAGCAGGGGCTCGACAGCGGCGACGTGCCGCAGTCGGTACGCTGGCTGGAGGAAGCCTTGCGCACCTACCGTGAAGTCGGCAACCGCGCCTATGAGCTGCGCGTGTACGGGGGATTGACCCGGGCCGCGCTGGCGCTGGGCGATCTCCCGCGCGCGCGCGCGCATGTGGCGGCGGCGCTCGCGGTCGCGACCGAGCACAAGCTGCCGCTGCCGGCGTCGCTGCAGTTGCAGATCGCGCGCACGGCCCGGATCACCGGCGATCTCGCCACCGCGACGCGGCACGTCCGCGATGGCCTCGCCGGCCTGAGCGATGATGATGTCGAACGTGCCGCGCTGCTGGACGAACTGGCGGCGATCCAGGAGCGCGGGGGCGATCGTGCCGCGGCGCTCGATACGCTGCGCCGCGCGCATGCGGACGCGCTCGCGCTGGCGCGCGCGCAGAACGACCGTCAACTGGTCTGGCTGCGCACGCGTTTCGAAACCGCCGAGCGCGATCGCACGATCGCCGCGCTGGAGACCGAGAACCGTCTGCGCCGCGCCGAGCTGCGCCAGCGCACGTTGCTGCTGACGCTGATGTTGTCGGTGGCGGTGGTGGTGGCGCTGGCGATCTGGGCGCTGCTGCAGCGCCGTCTCCAGCGCGAACGCCTGCAGGAAGAGGCGCGTCGCGTCCGCCAGGAAGAAGAGCTTGCGCGCTATCGGCGCGAAGCCGATGCGCTGGCCGAGGATCGCAGCCTGCTGCAGGCGTTGCTCGACAGTCGCGAGGACGCGGTCTGCCTGCTCGACGCCGACGGCCATGTGCTGGCCGCGAATCGCGCCGCCTGCGCGCTGCTCGCCGTCGACACGCCGATGGGTCATCCGGTGGTCGATCATCTCGCCGATGGCGACGGCGAGCGTCTGACCTCCGCGCTGGAGCGGATGGAGGACAGCGCCGCGCAGTCGATCGATCTCACCGCCCGCGCCGGCGCGAGGTTGACCGCGCGCCTGTCGCAGTGGGAACGCGGCGACGGCCTGATCGTGCTCAGCCTGTGGCCGCGCGCCGATGCCGCGGCATCGTCTGCGGCACCGGCATCGCCGGGCGACGTCGACGCGCGCCGGCAGGCCGAGATGCGCGAGGAGTTCCGCCGCACGCTGGTCGAGCTGATGCTCACGGTGGTGGAGACATGGGAGCGCGTCACCGCGACCAGCCGTCTGGAACTGGCCGAAAAGAGCCGGATCTGGCGGGTCACCATCGATGACGGGCGCCTGCGCGCGCGCGCGATGGAGCGCTATCTGTCGGTGTCGAAGCTGCCGCACAACCCGCGCTGGCGCGATGTGCTGCGCTCCGCGTACTACGTGCTGGGGCAATGCGAGATGGAACCGCAGGCGCGCGAGGACCTGCAGCGCCGGGTGGACGCGGTGCTGGCCTATACGCGGCGGAACGCGCTGGTCTAAGTCCTGTCTGGAATGTCGGCGAGCCTGCAACATCGCCGGTAGAGCGGCCTGAACAGTCATTCGACTGTTGAAAACCAAGCCGCTGAATCGTCGCGGGATCACCGGCATGGTGGCCTGAAGGCCGCTCTACCGGTATGTGCGCCGGAGATTTTGAACAGGCTCTGGGGCCGCGCTGGTGTGAGGCCGAGCTGGTCCGGGACCTTCCTGGTGCGAGGCTGCCGCGCGGCGTGCGGGTCGGCGGATCAGGAGTCCGCGTCGTCGCTGTTCTCCGGGATGGCCGGCGCCCTGCAGACGACGCAGACGCCCTTCAGCCCCGACTTGAACCGGTATTTGTCGTGATGGTCGATGATGCCGTTGCCGTCGGCGTCGGTATCCAGATTGAAGTCGTCGGGGTCGATCACGAAGGGCATCGCCTGCTCGGACGATGTCTGTCCCGGGCGCAACTTGCGCGCCTGATCGATGCCGCAGGTCTCGACCGCGGCCTGGTTGGCCCAGTGCCAGTCGTCGACGATGCCGCAGGACTTGGGGTCCTGGCAGCTGCTGCCCAGCACCGTACCGTCCTCGAGACGCTGCGCGCGGTAATCGACCAGGGACTGGGGCGTCAGGGTGAAGTGCGAGACGACGGTCGCGACGGTGCCGGCGGGGCACCAGTTCGCGGGCTGGGTGTCGTGGGCGAAGGTCGGCGAAGCGATCCACAGGCCGAGGCCGATGGTCAGCGCGGCAGCTTTCCGCATGGGTGTCGACTCCGGGTGACGGGAACGGCCGACAGTCTACGTGCCGACGTCGCGGATCGGCCATGACGTTTTCGGGAAGAAATCGGGCAGGAACATCCGCAAGCCATTGATGCATCAGGGCGTCGAAGTGTCGCCGAGGGTGTTTTCCGGGCGGTCGCCGACCCGATCGCGCGGCCTGCGTTCCCGGATCGTCCCGGTTTCGTACTGGCCGGCCGCAGGGGCGCTGACTAGCGTGATCGCACCCCGTCGTCCGGCGGGGACGATCCGACTTCTCGGGAGAAGCCCTGCATGAAAACGCTCCAGACGCTGTCCTTCGGCCTCGCACTGGCCATCGCCGCCGCCACCGGAACCGCCCGCGCCGAACAGGTGCCCCAGGGCGTGCTGGTCTATTACGGCTCCGCCGAATTCGCCGGCAGCTCGGCCGGCCTGACCGTCGGTCCCTATTCCAACGCCAGCGAGTGCGAGGCCGCCCTGGATGCGGCGATCAACAACGCGGTGAACAACCAGGGCTACACGATCGAAAGCGTCGATCCGTGCATGCCGCGCTGGGGCTTCCACGACGGCGGTCTGCCGGAAATGGAAGCGGCACCGTTCACCGTGGCCGTGCTGGCGGGTTCGCCCGGCGAATCGCTGGATGTCGCCCGCCTGCTGCTGAAGGAAGTCGCGCTCGCCCGCAGGACCTACCGCGCCGCCGAGTTCGAATCGACCCTGCAGGCCATCGCCAAGGCGGCGATCACCGATCCGCTGCGCAAGAAGGAAACGCGCTGAGCCGCGACCAGAGTTCCAGGAGCGATCCATGCCGCAGGGACGCGGCACTTCCCGGTTTCGCATCGCGATGCGGAAGCCGGGAACCGTTGAACCCGGCCGCGTCCTCGCACCCTCGACCCTTCCATTTCCAGGAGTTCCGATGAAATCCCTGATGACAACCTTCGCCATGACCCTGCTGATCGCCGCCGCCTGCGGGCCTGCGTCCGCCGCCAGAATCGGCGACGGCACGATCGGCCCGGTCGGTCCGACGCCCTACGTGCCCGGCGTGTGGCGCGCGAAAGTGAAATACGTCAATCCGATCAAACACCCGAACGGCACGGTCTCCACCTTCAGCTACATCGACATCACCGCCGATACGCAGGCCTACTGCGACGGTCAACTGGCCAGCCTCGCCAACTCCCCCGGCGTGACGGTGGTGACCTGGTGCTGGTTCGACGCGTACTGATCGCCCGTCGGATGGGCGATGGCCGCAGGGACGCGGCCGACTTCCCGTCCGCACACGCAATCCACGGCAGCATCCACATCGGGACATCCACATCGGGACACCCGCCATGAACAGATACTTCGCATCGGCGCTCGCCGCCGCATTCGCCGCGGCCGCCCTGCCGGCAGTCGCGACCACGCCGCAATGGGCCGCGCTGATCGCGCTCGACGACGGCGTCGAGGTCTACAGCGTCTGCATCGCCGCCGACAGCGAGGAGGCCTGCCTCGCACGGATCGCATCGCAGCGCGGCGCGCTGATCGTCGAGCCATGCCAGCCGACGGCTTCCGCCATCACCGATCCGAACGATGCCAACAAATCGACCCGACCTCACCAGCGCATCCAGCCCTCACCCGCGAGCGGCGGCGGTTCGGGTGGCGCCGGCAACGGCGGAAACACCGGTTCCGGCAGCAGCGGTAGTGGTGCCGGCGGCGGTGGCGGCGGCGGTTGGTGAGTCGACGCCGGACCGGGCAAGGATCGGATGCCTGCTGCCCGGACCGTTCCTGCACCTTTGGTGCATTTCCCTCCCGGCGATCGCTCCGATCGCATCCGAATGAACGATGGCCGCAGGGAAGCGGCCTGCTTCCCATCCACATCCACAAGCCACTCAGGAGAACACCATGAGCAGATTTCCCGCATCGGCGCTGATCGTCGCATTCGTCGCGGCCGCTGTGCCGGCGGTCGCGGCCACGCCGCAATGGACCGCGCTGATCGCGCTCGACGACGTCGGACTCGACCCGCAGATGATCCCCGTCGTCGCCGATTCCGAAACGGATTGCCTCGCGGCACTGTCTTCTTATCGTGATGCCGTGGTGATCGAACCCTGCCAGCCTGTGCCGACCGCCTCGGCGATCACCGATCCCAACGACGCGAATCGCACGTCGAAGACGCCGAAGCCGATGCAGCCGGATCCCAACTGGGGTGGTGGAGGTAGTGCGGCGGGCAGTGGCGTCGGCCATGCGGGCAGCGGGATGGGCGGTGGGTGAGCGTCCGGGCGACGCGCCTGCGCCGACCGCATCGGTGATTACCGATCCCAGGGCAAGCCGGTCGCCGAACCGCGCGATGGCGGGCGCGTACCGGGCGTCGCGGGCCGCACGCATGCGACCCGCTGCGCTCATTTTTCCGCGACGCACATCACGCATGAACCTGCGAGGCCATCGCTGATGTTGTAGACGAGGTGATGGTCTTTTTCGTAGAAGGATTTCGGGCCCTTGATGTAGGGCACGATCAGCGATTGCTGGAAAGACGATGAGCCGCGCCCTTCCGGTGGCGGCGTGTTGCAGTAGTAGAGGGCGCCTGCATGGGCGGCATACCAGTCGTCCTTGTCGACGATGCCGCATTTCGCGAGGAAATCGTGCAGGTCTTTGCCGCCGAACTGGAAGTTGCTGACGATGACCGGTCTCGTCCCCGGTTCCGTGCACCAGTCCTTCGGAATCGTGTCGTGGGCATCCGCCGGGCACGCGACGATCGCGGCAGTGGACAGGACGAGCGTCGAAAAAAATGTGCGGGCCTTGATCATGCGATGTCCTTTTCGCGTTTGGTGACCCCAGCATAGGACCGCGCTGGGCGTGGGTCCAACGTGGATTGGGGAAGAAAGCGGGAATCAATTCCGCATAAGTCCTTGTTTCTTCTCCGCGTCATCGCGTGGGGAAGCGGACGTCATGGATGACGGGCGTGGTTTCCCGTGCGAGCGCTCGCGTTCCCGGGTCGTTCCCGCGACGTCCCGGTTCGATCCTGTCGTCCCGCATCCGTGTCGTCTACCGTGAATTTGCCGGCGCTGTGACGCGCCTCGCTTCCGGAAGCCTTCCTCCACCGCATGACATCGGCTCCAGTGTGTCGGAAGGACTCCGGGCTCATTCACATCGACACAAGGACCGTAGACATGCAACCCATCACGCAAGCGAGCCTGACTGCGCTCGCGATGGCCATCGCCCTGACCATCGCCCCGCAGGCATTCGCCGAAGATTCCGAAAAAGAGACGCCTGTCGAGGAACAGGACCTGGCGTTGAAGTACCAGAACCTGCCCGAATCCGCCAAGACGTTCGTGGCCTATCTCCAGGAACTGGATGCCCGCTATCCAGACAGCGCCCGGGTCGACATGGATGCGCTGATGCAGGCCGAAGGCGAGAACATCGCCTTGCGCTACTGTGCCGCCAATGACATCGACGGTGCCTGTGCGCCGGACGAGAAGAGCGGGGAGCTGGTGTCGCTGTCCGATGGCGTAGCCATGCGCGGCGCGGAAGCCAAGGGGCGCTGGTGGGAATGGCTGTGGAACCACTCGTTCAACATCGGCGTGATTCCCGAGGTGAATACCTGTCCGGCGCAGTACGCGTGGACCCAGATCCACATGGACGACGAGGATCGTCGCAACGCCAACAATCGCAGCGGCTGGATCGGCGCGATCAGCTCGACCGCGAATACGACCTATCGCTTCTGTCGTCTCGACCCGATCACGTCGCTGCTGTTCCGTCCGCTGTCGCGCGGCGGCGACGAGCACGACTATGCGGTCGTCAACATGGGCATTCTGTGCCCGTCCGGTGCGCGCCGGCTGGTGCGGGTCGAAGAAAACGAGCTGTGGCGCAACGCCAACAGTTCGAGCGGCGATATCTTCCCGAATTTCCGCATCTACAACACCTCGTTCAATTTCTACTGCGTGTTCGACGGCGCGGCATCCTCGTTGCTCGGCCACATGAGCGAGTTCCCGGTGTTGGGCATGCCGTACGGCGTTTTCGCTTCGCGCGATCTGCCCGCGCCCTACGCGCTGGCCAAGGGGCGCGTGTACCAGGACGACGAGGATTTCCTCAACTGGAACGGCTGGTGGTTCGGCAGCGGCGACCGCGTCATGTGGGGCGACCGCAACACCGAGCGCGCCACCGCGAAGGTGCGCTGAGCGGATCGCAACGACGAAACGGGTCCCGGAGTGTCGCTGCTCCGGGCCTCGCATCTGCAGTTCAGCGACCCTTTTCAGATTACTCTCAACAAGGAAGACGACCGTGAAATACAACAGCAGCATCACCAGGTTCCTGCTTCTTTCCGCGCTCGCGCTCCCGGCGATGTTCCCGGCGCACGCATCCGCCGCCGAAAATCCGATGGATTCGGTCGGCGTCGCGCACAATCTCTATCTGGAGTGCCTCGCGCTGAGCAAGGACCAGACCATTTCCCCGCTGCGGCGCATCGTCGACGAATGCGGTTACGATCCGGGCATGCCCACGGATGAACTCGTCGCGAAGTATCAGCCGCTCATCGAGATCAAGCCGGGGGTTTCGATGCGGGATCGGATGATGGAGTACCGCGATTCGTACGACGATTACGAGTTCTCGTTCTTCGTGCGCGTCGATGAGATCTTCGCGGCGGCGCGGAATCCGGCGGAAGCCGACGCCGCGCTCGCGAAGCTGGAGCAGGAGGCCGTGGCAAAGCTTCGCGCCGAGGATCCTGCAGGCCGTGCCGTGCTGTCGATGCTGAGCACGTCGCGCCATTCGTTGCGCTACTGGTCTGCGCATGCAGGCATCCAGGGGCAGGTGTCGGCGGCGCGCTGGCCGAAATGGATCCGGGTGCTGGTCGTGGTGGTGGCGGATGGCGCCGGTGTGGCCATCGGCGGCTTGCCCGGTGGTGCCGGCGCTTCGACCATGGCCGGTGCGATCCTCAACGAGCTCGACCCGCCGTAATCTCCGGGACGCGTCGCGTTCGCGACGCGAACCCAGGCCCGCGTGCATGCCGGCCGTATCCGTACGGCCGGCATGCCGGCCCCGGCGTCGGTCGGCACGGTGTGCCGCTTTCTGCCGATGCCGATTCCGGTGAAATCGATCAGCCCGCCATTTCCCGCAACGCCAGCGCCACCAGCTTCGCGTAGAGCGTTTCCGAAAATCCCGAAGGATTCGCGTAGCCCATCCGGGTCACGGCTTCGATGTCGGCCGTGGACGATGCGCGGGCGCCGGTCAGCGCGCGCGCGATGGTCGTCAGCTTCGCGCCCGTGGTCGCGGTGTTCGCCTTCAGCCAGGTCAGCGCCTTCACCAGGCGCTGTTCGACCGGCGTGAAATCGCTGCCCAGCGGATAGTCGGTCAGGGTGCCGTCGGCGCGGAACGGCGCCAGCGTCGCGCGCAGGCGTTCCGGTGTGTTGCGTCCGGACAGTCGCAGCCGCAGCAGGTCCTCGCCGAGCTTGCCGGAGAGGTTCGCCGTCGTCAGCAGGCCGTGCTGGAAGCGGGCGTCGGCGATGCCGGCCATCGCCGCGATGCAGTCTTCGTCGCAGGCGCCGTGCACGTCGGCGATCCCGTATTCGCTGACATAGATGTCGCGCAGGTGGCGCGGAATGGTGGTGTGGCCGTAGTTCCAGACGATGCTGGTGATCGCCGGTTGTCCGGGTTCCTCGCGGGTGGCGCGCAGCATCAGCACCGAACGCGCCTCGGGCAGCGCGTGCGCCATCGCCACGAAGTTGTATTGCCCGCCCACGCCGGACACCACGCGGCCGTCGGCCAGACCGTCGGACACCGCCGCGCCCAGCGCGGTGGCCATCATGCAGGTGTTGAAGAAGCGCGACTGGTGGCGCTGCACGCGTTCCAGCGATTCGCGGCCGCCGTAGAGTTCGTTGACTTCGCTGACCCGGCGCATGCCGATGCCGCGCTGGCCGTCGGCGTCGAGGTTGCGCAGCCAGTCGTAGAATTCGTGCGAGCCCAGATAGAACGCGCCGTGCAGGAATTCGCCCTCGCGCTCCAGCCGTTCTCGGTCGGCGTCGCTGGCGGCCCCGGCGTTGATCCGGCGCATCAGCGGTTCGTCGTCGACGACCTTGCGTCGCAGCACGCCGGTCTGCACCAGTCGGCGGAAGCCTTCGTTGATCATTTCGCTGCAGCCGTACAGGCCGTGCTCGAACGGATCGAGTCCCCCGCTGGCGATCACCGCAGGATGGCGCTCGATCTCCGGGTCCAGCGCCTGCAGCACGCGCCGGTACGCGGCGTTGTCGGTGTGGCGCAGCACCAGCGCGTGGCACAGCGCATCGGCCAGCGCACCGATGCCGATCTGCAGGGTGCCGCCGTCGCGCACCAGTGCGCTGGCGTAGAAGCCGATGGCGAACTCCGCGTCGGCGACCGGCTGGCGCGGCAGCGCGAACAGTTTCGGATACGGGCCCGGCGGCGAGACCACGATGTCGAAGAACGCGGCGTCCACCGCGGCGCCGTTCTCGATCCACGGCAATTCCGGATCGATTTCCGCGACCATCAGCGGCCGCGGCAGGCCGCGCGCGACGATCGCGTCGATCGCATCGAAGGTCAGGTCGGTGTTCGACGACAGCGACAGCCGCGAGCCATCCGCATTCGCCGCGACCTTCTGCACCAGGCAGTTGACGCCGCGCTGCGCGATCGCGCGGGCCACGTGGGTGTAGTTCAGGCTGGCGTAGCGGCGCTGCGCCTGGCGCGATTTCAGCAGCGCGCCGGACTGCATGTAGAACTCTTCCACCTCGATGTGCGCGGGCAGCGCGTCGCGCTTCTGCGCCTGCACGTAGGCCAGGCGCGGGAAGTCGTCGCCGAAGTGGCGCGCGAGGAACGGCGCGAGGAAACGACGCTGCAGATCGTTGGCCGGCGAGGGCGGATCCAGCGACAGCGCGGTGTACAGGTGCAGCGCCCGCGACGGCTCGCGTTCGATCCGCGCGTAAAGCGCGTTGAGCAGCCGGTGCGGCTTGCCGATGCCCAGCGGCGCGGCCACGTGCAGCGGCCCGTCGATGCTGGCGAGGAGGGTCTCGACCGCGTCGTCGAGGCGGTCGAGGCGATGGGGCAGGCTGCGTGCTGGATCGGTCATGCCGACATCATCGCGGACTTCCCCCGCCGCCGTCCTGCCTCCGCTCAAAAGCCGCCTGCGCGCGGCCCGACGAGCGGCGCTTGACAGGATCGTTTACAGATGTAATCTGCAATTCAATTACAGTCGTAATCATCAGGCGGGCGCGTCCGGACATGCAGATCAGTGAAGCCGAATCGGTGGTGATGGAAGTCCTCTGGCAGCGCAGTCCGCTGGCGGCGGAAGACGTGGTCGCGGCGCTGGCCGACCGCCAGGACTGGCAGGAGGCGACCGTGAAGACGTTGCTCAACCGCCTGCTCAACAAGGGCGCGATCGAGGCCGGCAAGGACGGTCGCCGCTATCTGTATTCGCCGAAGCTGCGGCGCGAGGATTGGGTCATGGGCGAAAGCGAGGGGCTGCTGGCGCGGCTGTTCGACGGCCGCGTCGCGCCGCTGGTCGCGCATTTCAGCCAGCACCGGAAACTCACGCCCGACGACCTCGCCGAACTGCGGCGCTTGATCGACGATCTGGAGAGCGCCGATGACCAGCGCTGAACTGTTGCAGCGGCTGTGGCTGCCCTCGCTCGCGGTCGTCGCCGCGATCTGTGTCCTGTTCGTGCTGCCGCGCCTGTTGCGCCGCCATTTCGGCGCCGGCGTCGCCTATGCCGCGTGGTGGGTGTTGCCGGTGGCGGTGATCGCGAGTCTGTTGCCCGCGCGCACCGTCGAGACCGCGCCCGTGGTGCAGGCGGTGGCGGTGACCGACATCGTGCAGCCGATCGTCGCGGTTCCGGTGGCCGAAGCGGATCATTCGCTGGCCTGGCTGCTGCTGTGGTGCGCCGGCGCGCTGTGCATGGCGTGGCGACTGTGGCACCAGCAGCGCCGTTTCGAAGCGGCGCTGGGCCATGTGCGGCCCCGGGGCGAGGATCTGTGGCAGGCGGAATCGCGCCATGGTCTGCCCGCGCTGCTCGGCGCGCTGCGGCCGCGGATCGTGCTGCCCGACGATTTCGAACAGCGCTACGACGCGCGCGAACGCGGGCTGATGCTCGCGCACGAGCGGCAGCATCTGCGTCGCCGCGATCATCTCGCCAACCTCGCGGTCGCCGCGGTGCGCTGCGTGTTCTGGTTCAACCCGCTGGTCCATCTGGCCGCGGCCCGTTTCCGCCACGACCAGGAACTCGCCTGCGACCAGGCGGTGATCGCGGCCCATCCCGATTCGCGACGCGCGTACGGCGAAGCGATGCTCAAGACCCTCATGGCCGAACGGCAGGCGCCGCTGGGCTGCCACTGGGGGTTCTCACATCCGTTGAAGGAGAGAGTCATGCAATTGAAAACCCCTGCGCCGCGCGCCTGGGCGCGCCGTCTCGGCGTCGCCGCCGTGGCGACGCTGACGCTCGGCGCCGGCGTCGCGGTGTGGTCGGCACAGCCCGCACGGGCGGTGACGCGCGCCGCCGTGCCTGTCGCCGCTTCTGCCGCGGCCCCCGCCGCGACGGGCGAGCACTACCACATCGTTCTCGACCTCAGGACCGACGGCCAGCCGCCGGCACGTTTCGAGGCGGGCGGCCGTTTCGGTTCGCGCTTCGACCTCAAGCATCGCGACGGTCGCGGCAACGAGATCCGTGTCGACGGCAACGTGCGCCGCGCGGGCCCCGACCGATTCGACGTCGCCCTCGTCCTGCAGCGCAACGGCGTCAGCGTGGGCAAGCCGCGGCTGATCGTGGCCCGCGACGCGCCCGGCGCGGTGAAGATCGGCGAAGAAGGTGCCGACGGCCGCTTCGAAGGCATCGAACTGGCGATGCGCGTCGACGACACGCCGCCCCCGCCGCCGCCCGCACCTCCGGCGCCGCCCGCGCCGCCTTCGCCGCAGGATGCGATCGCGCCGCCCGCTCCTCCCGCGCCGCCGTCGCCGCCCGCGCATGCGGCCCCGCCCGCGCCGCCGGCCCCGGCCTGCTCGACACGCTCAAGCGCCTGTTCAAGGACTACTTCTAAAGCCCAAGCTCGCATCCAGTTATCCCCCGCAGGAGGACACCATGTTCGAACTCGAAGAGAAGACCCCCGGTTTTGAGCTCAGCGAGCCCAGCCCCGTGGGCGCCGTCATCAAGGTCGTCGGCGTCGGAGGCGCGGGCGGCAACGCCGTGCAGCGCATGATCGA